>CALKBP010000083.1:0-13483 GCA_937989885.1 uncultured Collinsella sp. | reverse complement strand
ACTGCGGGAATGGCCTATTTGCTCAATGTGTTCGGCTGAGATCGGAAATCAACCAGGGATGTTCAATTTCGATGAGCCTCGTTACGAGAAGGTTGTGAGCGATGCCCTCGCTCTCCGTCCTCAGATTGAGGCTGCCGTGGACAAGGTCTGCGAGCAGGGTTATTCCAACATCTTCTTCATCGGCTGTGGCGGCACCTGGGCCCACACGCTCCCGATGAAGTATTGGGTCGAGACCACCACGGCCGACGTCGACGTCCACTGCGAGATTGCCGCTGAGTTCCTCGCATGCCCGCCCAAGACCTTCAACAAGGACTCGGTCTGCGTCTTCTCCACCCGTACCGGCACCACCCCCGAGATCATCGAGGCCGCCAAGTTCTGCCAGGAGCAGGGTGCCCGCACGCTGATGTATGTCTCCAACGACAACACCCCGGCCACTGAGTACGCCGATTACAAGTTCTTCAGCTTCGCCGAGGACGACGTTCTGTGCGAGGCCATCTACACCTACCAGATCACGCTGGTCGCCCGCTTCCTCAAGAACGCCGGCGCCTTCCCCAAGTACGACACCTTCATGGAGGAGTTCGGCAACATCGCTCCGTACCTCATCAAGGCCAAGGACGCTCAGGACGAGCGCTGCGCCGCCATGGCCGAGGACTTCAAGGACACCGATTACCACATGGTGATTGGCTCCGGCATGCTCTGGGGTGAGGCCTACGACTACGCCATGTGCATCCTCGAGGAGATGCAGTGGATCAAGACCAAGTCCATCCACGCCGCCGAGTTCTTCCACGGCACCATCGAACTGTGCGAGGAGGGCACGAGCCTCATCATGCTCTACGGCGAGGACGACACCCGTAAGCTCATGGACCGCGTGGACAACTTCACCCACATGCTCGCCGACGAGAAGGGCGTCCATGTCCGCGTGAACAAGTTCGACACCGCCGAGGTCGAGCTGCCGTTCAGCGACCCCGAGTTCCGCAAGATCGTCTCCCCGATGGTCACCTACACCATCACCGAGCGTCTGAGCTGCCATCTCGAGCACGTCCGTAACCACCCGCTCACCACGCGTCGTTACTATCACCAGATGAACTACTAATCCTCTCAAATTGCTGCGGTTGTCTGCAGGCGAGCTGCGCAGAATGCCTCGCCTGCAGACCTGTTTCTGGGGTTGATCGAAATGGTTGTCCAGTATCTTCTAGTTGCACTGGTCGCATTTATTGCGTCCATGGACGAGCAATTATTTGGCATTACGATGCTTGGTCGTCCGCTGTTTACGAGCCTGTTTGTCGGCTTGATCCTTGGCGATGTCCAGCAGGGCGTTATCGTCGGCGCTGCTTTGGAGTCCATGTTCATGGGCGCCATCATGGTCGGCGCGGCGGTTCCTCCCGAGGTCTATGCTTCCGGCGTGCTTGGCTGCGCGTTTGCCGTCATTACGGGTACGGGCACGGCAACTGCCGTCGCACTCGCCCTTCCCGTCTCCGTCTTCCTTCAGGTGTGGCGCAACTTCTGCTACGCCGTTCCGGGTGCCTTTGCCTGCAAGAAGATTGAGACCGCTCTGGCAAATCGTGATCTTGCCAAGGCGAATCTGTACCATCTGACCATCGTGCCGCTGTCGATTGGCATTCCGTCTGCACTGCTGGTGTTTTGCTCGCTGTTCTTTGGTGCCGACCTCATCAACAATGCGCTTAACGCGATTCCGCAGTTTGTGATGGACGGCCTCAACGTTGCATCCGGCGTCATGGTCTGCATCGGCTTCGCACTTCTTATTAGGACCATGGGCGATAACAAGCTGCTTCCTTGGCTGTTCCTGGGATTCATTATGGTCATTTACCTCAAGATGGACGTTATCGGCGTCGCCGCAGCTGCCATTTGCGTCGCGCTGCTCCTGGCCTTCCGCGAGGGCTCGTCCGGTCCGCAGACGGTTGCTGCAGATGAAGAGGAGGACTTCTAATGGCTACCCAGAACACCGATCTCAAAGAGGCCAAGAAGGACGCGATTATGAGCCCCGATATGTATCGGAGCATGTTCCTTCGCCAGTTTACGAGCCAGTGCTCGCAGTCGTACGACAAGATGATGGCAATGGGCTTCATGTACACCATTCAGAAGCCCTTGCGAAAGATCTATCCCAACGACGACGATTACTATGCGGCGCTCGATCGCCATACCGAGTTCTTTAACATCACGCCTCATGTGCTTCCGTTTGTAGCCGGCTTAACGGTTTCAATGGAAGAGCAGGCGGCTGCCGATAAGAACTTCGACACGTCCTCGATTAACGCCATGAAGGTCGGCCTCATGGGACCGCTTTCCGGCATCGGCGATTCGTTCTACTGGGGTACGTTCCGCGTGGTCGCCGCCGGCATTGGTATTGGCATCGCGTCGACGGGCAACCCGCTCGGCCCCATCGTGTACGCGCTCATCTACTCCGTGATTAACTTTGCAACGCGTATCGTCGCAGCCCATCTGGGATACGACCTGGGAACCAAGTTCCTGCAGCAGTCCGAAGAGAACAACCTTATGTCTCGCATGACGCATGCTGCCGGTGTTCTCGGAATGACCGTCATTGGCGCGATGATTGCGGCACAGGTCTCGCTGTCCACAGCTTTGACCTTTGATGTGGGTGGTTCGGAGATTGTCCTGCAGGATCTGTTCGATTCGATCTTCCCTGGCCTTCTGCCCCTGCTGGCAACGTTCGCTTGCGTTGCCCTGTACAAAAAGGGTGTCAAGACCATTTGGATTATTATTGGCATCTTCGCGATCTGCATCATCGGAACGGGCTTGGGAGTGTTCGCGGCGGCGTAATGTTGACTGCTATGCTCGCGCGTTGGATAACTAACTAACCGTTTGAAAACGGGGCTCGGCGTAAGGCCGGCCCCGTTTTTTGTTTGAGGGATTTTCCGACCGTCCAAAAATCCACGCTCGCCCATCACCCACGTATCTCTCATCTCTCATTAGTCACTAATACGAGAGATAACAGAAAGACGAGAGATAAATATGAGAGATAACTGAGCAGCAAAGAGACAAGCAATCATGGTATTGTCTCAATACTGATTGTTCTACCAGCAAAAACATGTTTACATGAAACAGATGGCAGACATCTTATCTTTCATCTCTCAATTATCTCTAATATGAGAGATAGCAGTAAGATGAGAGATAATTACGAGAGATAACTGAGAGACGAAGGAAATCTATTCGCGGCATTCTCCGCCGGGCCGAGCGAAAGGACATGCAGATGAACGAAAACGAGCTGACCGGTCTGCTCGAGTCTTTAAGGCGCATGGGCTCGGACGATCTTAACGTCGAGGTCAAGGAGAGCGCCACGACGCTTTCCCGCGACGTATGGGAAACAGTTAGCGCATTCGCGAATACCGCTGGCGGAATTATCGTGCTCGGCGTGAGCGAGCGCGCGGGCTTTGTCCCGGTTGAGAACTTTGAGACCGAGAAGGTGCTCAACCAATTCGTAGCGGGCATGGGTGATGCCGGCGGTCGCGGAAAACTGGCCAATCCGCCCAAATACACCATTGAACGCGTGGAGCTCCAGGGCACCGTGGTTCTGGTCATCACGATTGAGGAGCTCGACCCGTCGAGCAAGCCTTGTTATGTCATAGAGCGGGGCGCTCAAGGCGGCAGCTACAAACGCATCGATGACAAAGATGTCCCGCTTTCGTCGACCGAGGTCCTGTCCTTGTCATCGTATGAACGGACGAGCCCCAGTGATCGCGATGCAGTACCCGGCGCGGTCGCAGGCGATCTTGACGAGGCCCTGGTCGACCGCACGATAGAGCGTGCTTTCTCGCTGACACCCCGTGCAATGCGCGGCGCGCCGGACAAGAAAACGAAGCTGGAGCGCCTGAATTTCCTCGACTCCCAGGGCAATGTTACTAAGGCCGGGCTCCTGGCCGCGGGTGCCTATCCTCAGCAGTTCTATCCCAAGCTCTTTATCGATGTGGCGGTCTATGCCGGAACGCAGAAGGGCGCGGCGGGGTCGTTGAGGTTCATGGACCGTACGATCTGCGAGGGAACGTTGGGCGAAATGATCTCGGATGCCGTCGCGGCAATCGCCAAGAATTTGCGGCGAACCTCGACGATCCAAGGCGTCTCGCGTGTCGACTCGCTGGAGATTCCCGAGGAGGTCCTGCGCGAGGCAATCGCCAACGCCGTAATCCACCGAGAATACGGAGATCGGTTCTGTGGGCAGTCGATCGCCGTTGACGTCTTTGATGACCGTATCGAAGTGACGAACCCCGGCGGCCTATACGGAGGAAAGACTCGCGAGAACCTGTTTGACGGCAGCTCCCGATGTCGCAATGCGACGCTTGTGAAGCTCATGTCGCTTGTCCCATTGCCCGACGGTGCGGGCTCTCCTGCCGAAGGCAACGGGTCGGGCATTCCAATGATGCTCGATGCCATGCGTGCGCACGGTCTGGCCGAGCCCCTGTTTTGCCCTGGTTTCGATCGATTCAAGGTTGTCCTCTATCGCTCCAAGGTTGAGCAGGTCGATCATGGTGGGGACCTAATCATGGCGGCCCTAAAGCGCTATGACGAGTTGGGAACGCGCGAGCTGGCAGAATGCACGGGACTCACCGTCTCCCAGGTTAGGGTACGCGTCAATGCGCTCATCGCACAGGGCGAGCTTGAACCTACGGCGTCGGCGACGAGCCGCAACCGCAAGTATCGACTGTCGGAGCGCGTGGGATAGATGCGTTAGTGGACGAGGCGACCCAATAATCGACCCTCGATTGGCGTCCATTAAGGTAAAGCGGTTGTTGCCCAGTCGACGGTGATGCTAAAGACTCGGCTTACGCCGGCATGGCCCCGAACCCGTCTATCAGGAACAGCCTGAGAACCAGCTTGATGACATTTCCCGGTTTGACTCTTGCCGCGTCAAAGACGTGGCGCTCGGCGAGCTCGCTGCAGTATGCATAGATGTCGCGGATAAGGTCCGCGCCCGAGAGCGTAAACATGTAGCCTGCGTCCGAAAGCGCATTGGGCGCGGCAGGCAACTTGGCCATGTGACAGAACGTTTGCAGGTCGGGCGCCATAACGTTCTGGTAGTCGAGGTGGCCGTTGGCATCCTGCGCGGCAAGCTCCAATTGGCGCACAAAATCCAGCGCCGCCGCTAACACAAAGCTCGGCGTAGGCGCATTGACGTCCTGAGTGGTCGCCACAAGCCTGCCCGCCGCCTGCGTGACAAGCCAAGCGACCTCGCGCTGGCAACGCACGGCCTTGCGCGTAACCGGCTTGATGGACGAAGAAGAAACGCTCCCCTTAGGCGGATTCGAAGCAGCCATAAGACCCTCCCATGAACAATCCGGCCCAACAAGCCCGGATGAAACACGTGTTACATCAGTATACGGGGAAGTGGGGTGGAAAAACGGAGTCGACAGCGTGAACTGCCGGCTCCGGATTGCTTGCCTTAGAGGCCGTACACTTCGACCATAGCTTCGCCAATGCGATGGGGCACGCCGGTGACGAGTGCGTTGCCCATGCAGAAGGCCCGATGGCCGTCGGTCATGCCCGTATCGGTCCAACCTTTCGGGAATCCCTGAAGCTGATCGAGCTCGTCGGGAACAAGACGGCGGAAACGGCCATCGGGACATTCGATGACGTGCTTGAAGCGGCTCGCTCCCGTGCCGCCTTCTCCTGTGAGGATGGTGCGGCTCGGCTTGTCGGTGGCATCCGGGAAGCTCATGGCTCCCTCGGAATACGTGTACGTAAAGCCTGTCTTTTTGTTAGTGCGCTCTTCGCGCTTGCTGCCCTTAAGGTAGCGCCAGTCGGGAAGCTTTTCGTCGGAGATGTAGAACTGCTCCGGGACATCAGCCTCGTCGACAAGCACGTCGCCAAGCACGTGGCGCTCACCGTGATAGTCCTCGGCAAAGTCGCAGGTCAGAACATGACAGCCCTGCATGACGCCAGCATTCTTGAATTGAGAGGTCTTTTGGCCGACGCCAAAACGAGTTGAGTTCTCGTAGGGGTCGGGCAAAACGTCGAGCTCGGACATCTCGTCGGGATAGATGGCGGGGAAGGCTTTAGCCATGACGCCGTTGTGCATGCGATTAACGAGATCAACCTTGCCAGCGTCCTTTTCGCAGAAGATATAAACACGCTTGCGACGCTGGGGGAAACCGTATTCGGCAGAGTTGACCACGCGCCATTCGACCGTGTAGTCGAGGTCGGCAAGACAGCTTAGAATGATGGCGAAGTCGCGACCGCGTTGAGACGCGGGCGACTTGAGCAGGCGGTCGACGTTCTCAAAGAGACCGAACTTGGGCTTCTTCATTTCGAGGAAGTGATAGATGTCCCACCAAAGGACGCCCTTCTTGCCCTCGATGCCGTGTGCCTGATTGAGCGGACGCGCGACAGAGTAGTCTTGGCAGGGGAAACCGCCAACAACCATTTGGACATCGGGGATTTCGATTTCTTTCGCCTCGGCCTGCTCCAGGACCTTATTGATGTCTTCGTTGACGACGGAATCATTGCCGAAGCGATCCATGTAGCAACGGGCCGCGAACTGACGCGCCTTGGTTCCGGGCGGCTCCCACTGATTGGCCCAAATGGTGCGGAAGGGGCCGGCGGGCTTCATATAAAACTCGGGATGGCGAGGGTCGGCATAGCCTTCGAGACCCAAACGAAATCCACCGACGCCCGCAAAAAGCTCGGCAATATTAATCTCAGACACGTTTCTCCAATCGCTGCTGTGTCCGGTTATGGTGGTCACAACAATAACCGATCGAGGGGACAATCAAGACCTCAATTTTCTGGGCGTTAGTAGTTGCTCTGAACTACCATGAGGTTAGTTGCGAGTTTCGGAGGTATCCCGTGTCTAAGAAGCGCCTCGATTTCAAGCGCATGCTTGACGATACTGATTTTTCTGACCCCTCAAGTATTGAGCGCTATGCTGCCAATCTCGATGGCATGACGTTCCGCGATATTCTCGAGCTCGGTATTGCTCCGGAGGGGGAGAGTGCGCCCAAGGACTTTGGCTCCAAGAAGTACAAAGGCGGTATGGGCACTCTTATCGAAGAACGTTACTTTGGCTACAAGGCCAATAGTGACGATCGCCCCGACTTTCCCGAGGCGGGCGTTGAGCTCAAGGCAACGTGTTTTGATGTGCTCAAGAACGGCCGGAAGTCTGCTGGCGAGCGCCTTGTCCTGACCATGATTCCTTATGACCGACCTGTTTCGCTCGACTACGACAGTTCTCACCTCAAGACCAAGCTCAGCAATATCCTGTTGATTTACTACGGCCGAGATCGTTCCATCGATAAATACGACCAACGCATTGAGCGTGCGGTCATGGTTCGTCTGCCCGAAGAGGACATGAAAATCATTCGCGCCGACTACGAGAAGATCATTTCCTATATTCAGGATGGCCGTGCGGACGAGCTTTCAGAAGGCATGACGACTTATCTGGGTGCTTGCACGAAGGGCGCAACTGAGGCCACGATGTGGGCGGACCAGTATTATGAATACTTCAATACCGATACGGGCGAGATTGAGCGCCATCGCGCAAAGCGTCGCGCCTTTTCCCTCAAGCGCTCGTATATGGACTATGTGCTCCATACTTATGTCCTCGGTGCTCCGCGAGTCGGGGAGAGCATTGTTCAGGACGATGGCAAGTCTATCGATTTCGAAAGTTACGTAACTGGACTTATCGAGCGCCATTACGGTGAGACCGATCGTCAAATTGCCGAACAGTATGGACTGGAGTACACGGGCAATAAGGCGCAGTGGACAACGCTCGTTTATCGTATGCTCGGAATCAAAAACAATGCTGCCGAGGAATTCGTCAAGGCAGGCATTTCCGTCCGAACTGTTCGAGTTAACAACAGGGGGCACACCGAACAGGCTATGTCGTTCCCACCGTTTGAGTTCAAGCGTTTGATTGAAGAAGACTGGGAGACGTCGCCTCTTCATGCGTGCCTTGAGACCAATCGCTTTTTCTTCGTTGTGTTCCGTGAGGACCACGATGGCGTGCTGCGTCTCGATCGTTGTTTGTTCTGGGCAATGGGAGAAAACGAAATCGAAGGCCCAGCGAAAGCTTGTTGGGATGAGACGCGAAAGGTAATACGTGAGGGCGTTGAGCTCAATCCGTATCGGGATGCGAGCGGAAAGCTCAAAGTGACTAACAATCTGCCCGGTATGGCGGACAATCCAATTGTTCACGTTCGCCCGCATACGTCAAAAGCGGCTTACAAGTTTGCCGATGGAACAGAGATCGGTGACATCGCAAGGAATGCTTACGAACTGCCCGACGGGCGCTGGATGACGAAGCAATCGTTCTGGTTCAACAAGGGCTACCTGGAGCATATTCTGGGGCTGTAGCGTTTCGAGATTATTTAACAATCAACCCCTGCTCCTCGATACCTCGATGTTGCCCCTACAAATAAATCCCCTCACCAAGCTGCTTATGGAACTCGGCGTGATGGTCGCGTGCCCAGGTAAAGAGCGCCTGGTCAAAGTCGGTGCGCGTGGCCGGGACGCCAAAGACGCCGGCAACCTCGACGCGCACAAACTCCAGTGCCGGCAGCTTGTTGATGGCAGTGAGGGCAAACGGGGACGAGGGCTCCTCGAACAGATAGCGGCTGCCTTGCAGCGCGCCACAGGCGGTGCAGGTGCTGGCGAGCGATACGGTTTTGGTGGTGCGCGACGTTACGGGCTTGTAGCCGCAGCGCTCGCGCAGGTAGTCGCGGATCTCGGCCGGCACGCAGCCCAGCGCGGGAACGATGGCTATGGCGTTGGCGCGGGCGGTGTCGATTGCGATGTGGCCCGCGTCGTCCATGGCGGGCGCAGCGCCGGGCGCGGCCTTGCTGCCCGAGTCCTCGGCCACCCGATACGGAATGCCAAAGGCCGCGACCGTCGTCTGCTCGTGGCACTTCCAACATTCGCGCTTGCCAAGCACCAGATAGATGTAGGGCGCGCTGGGGTCGGAACGATCCACGCCGGGCAGCCACGCGGCAAAGGGCTCGGGGTTGACGCCATCGGGCACGTACCAGATCTTCTTGACCCGGTCCCACTTGGCGCCCAGGGCCTTGGCCTGGTCTTTGTGCGAAAAGGGAACATCGAGCTCGGTGCGCATGGCGGCTCCTTTGTGCGGCTTGCGGTGCATGTGCTCCAAGGATACCCCAGCGGCGGACGTCCGATGCATGCCGACGGAATTGCTGATGTTCTTGCTGTTGGCCGCGGCTGGTTGCAAACGCGACGGTGCCGTTGGGGCATTGCTATAAGTCAGCAAATGAGCAATTTGGCCGTCCAAGCAGTCGCAAAGCAAAATGGAAGTCCCGCGCCGTCAAGCAGTTTTGCCACTGCTGCACTACATAACCACAGTTAAACGCGGCAATTCGCTCTTGTACAGTCTTAACCGTGATCACACGTCATTAGTAGCTCAGAGGTTAGGGCGGTGACTGAATGGCTCGGTACAAAGGCGAGAACAGGGCATGGGAAGGAGCCGCTCGGCTGCTCGCAAATCCGGCGCGCGGACGTGAAGGTGTGCGAGACCCCCTAAGCACGTGGCCGAGATTGGCGGGTGGAGCCTGCGCCAAGTCCAGAAGTGGTGCGCGGACGGGACGCTCCCCGCGATGATGATCGGCGGCACCTGGGCGATCAGCGGGCAGAAAATCTGCGACATGCTCGGCATTGAGGACTAGCGATGCCTATGGAAGCATTCAAGGAAAATGACACCGGTGGCCGTATACTTGGCGGCGGGGCCACCGGCGGCGAGTGGACAGGCCGGGGGCCTGTCGTGGCTGCATCTTACAGCTCGGTCACGGGGAGCGCCGCCTCGCAGCTCGATTGCGGGGTGAGCCAGCATGAACGATAAGGAGAAGGCCGACTTGGCGTTCCTCTCTATGGAGCCGCCCAAGAACTACGAGACTTGGAAGAACATCGGCATCAGCTACGAGGCCGCTGGAGGCGACCACGACACGTTCCTTAGCTGGTGCTCCCACGACCCCGAGAAGTACGACGAGGCCGTTACCCGCAAGCTCTTCAAGCATGTGGACGAGGGCGGTAGGATCACGGCGGGCACGCTCTTCTGGCATGCGGCGAACGCAGGCTGAAAGAGTACGGGCGACCATACAAGCGGAGCGCTTTGCACGGCCTCCGGCGGCCAGGACCTCTCCGGATTGCCGTACTTGGAGCAGGCGATCAAGCAAATCGAGGCCAAGGCGTTTTACCTGCACTTCTGCTGTTTACGGGAAGCAAACAGCCGTTCGGTGACGTTTTCAAGCTTAGGTCTCCAATCCCTCTGATTGCTGCTAATCTATAAAGTTAGCGAGTTGAATTCTTTTCGAGTTTGTGACGCTCGCATACGGTCATTCTAGGACGCCGAAGGGGTGATTGCGATGAGCGTTGATAGTTCCACGGAGGATAAGGCTCAGAGCGCCTCCATTGGTGCTGTGGATTTGTTTTGCGGGGTCGGGGGCCTGACCTACGGTTTACGCACCGCTGGCATCGATGTGGTGGCTGGGTTTGACCTCGATTCCTCTTGCCAGTACGCCTACGATGCGAACAACGGCAAGGACAAGTTCATCTGCAAGAACATCGCCGAGGTCACCGGGGAGGAAGTCAAGGAGCTCCTGAAGGACTTTGACATCAAAGTCTTGGTAGGGTGCGCTCCTTGCCAGCCCTTCTCGAAGCACCGCAAGGACAAGAAGCATCGCGAGAAGCACAAAGACTGGGGGTTGCTTGCGCAGTTTGGGAGGCTTGTACGTGAAGTGCAGCCAGATTACGTGTCCATGGAGAACGTGCCCGAGCTCGAGAAGGAGAGCATCTTCTCTGGTTTCTTGAACACGCTTAAGGAGTCCGGATACTCGGTGGAATACAGCGTCGTAAAGGCTGAGGAGTACGGTGTGCCCCAGCATCGGCGGCGATTGATTCTGCTAGCTTCTAGAAATGGGTCCATCAGCTTGATTGACCCTACGAATGATAACGCTCATGCTGTTACGGTTCGGCAGGCAATAGGTGCGCTGCCTGCCGTGAGCGCTGGCGGCTCTTGCAGGGGGGACTCTCTGCAAACGGCGTCGGCGCTATCAGAACTAAACTTGAAGCGCATTAAGGCTTCGACGCCTAATGGCACGTGGCGAGATTGGCCTGAGGATCTGAGGCTTGATTGTCATAAAAAGGCTGCTGGCCAAACGTACCCTGCGGTCTACGGGAGGATGGCTTGGGACGAGACGTCCCCAACTATAACTACGCAGTTCTATATGTACGGTACGGGCCGGTTTGGGCATCCAGAGCAAAATCGAGCCCTAACCTTGCGTGAGGGTGCCGTCTTGCAGAGCTTCCCGCAGGATTACAAGTTCATTAGGCCTGGCGAGAAGATCAGCAAGAAAGCTGTGGCACGGCATATTGGAAACGCCGTGCCACCAAAGCTCGGCGAAGCGGTTGGCAAAAGCATAATTGCCGCTTGCGTACACTAGCCCTCTTCTGATTCGGTCATACCGCGCCGATATTCACCGGCGTTGAGGTAGGTCGAAACATCCTTGCGGAGCTGCATCAAAAATGAGTCAACATGATTGACTAGCTCCGCAAGCTCCGATGTTGTCACCTGATTGCTTGCTTCTGCAAACGAAATTGATCCATGAGCTAGGTCATTACGTCGATTCTTGATGTCTTTAAGCTCGCTCTTAATCTCATCCCTCTTGCAGTTCGCTATATCATCATGAATCGATATTCCGTGGTCATCAAAGAGCTTGAGGATTTTGTCTGCATCTAGATTTCCACCGGCGATGGTGTTCCGAACGCTGAATTGAAGTACGTTATTTTTAACAGCATGATCAAGCAACCTCTTGCTTATGGACTCGGCAGTACTATTGCTGGCTTTTGGGTCGCTCAACCCGTTATACATTTGGGTATGATGCCAAATCGATTGAAGCTTTTCGGAAACCTCAGCGTAGCCGCAACCCTCGTCCTTTACTCTGTCGTAAATCGCCTGCATGAGATTAGTGACTGAGTACTCAATGATGTTGTAGATCATAAGCTTGACGTTGGAGCGGATGACACTGGAAACGAGGGTCACATCTGGTGTCGATGAGGGCAGGCCACTGGGATTTGCCTTTTCAGCGATTTCGTACGCTCCTCGCATTACAGCATTGTAGCGCACGCCCTCTGCACCTTGGTCAAGCGAATCGAGCAGGGTCGCGAGCGTAATCATGCTCTTGGTCTCACCAAGGCGGTCGTTGTAGACCTCTTCGTACCCCAAGTTAAAGTCATTGGAATCCATAAGGTTTACCGCTCCGCCTTCAGCTTGTTGGCAACGAAATCAATGCGAGCTTTCAACTTGGCCTTTACGTTTGCCGAGTCTGACCGCACAAGGGTCTGGAACTCTTCGCAATCAACCCAAGACATGTCTTTGCGCGAAAGGTCCTTGTCCTCCGACAACGCCACGGCAACGCCGACCGCAATAGCTTCGAAACGCGCATGAGGAGTCGTTTTTCCTGTCGGTGTCTTTTTGAAACCCCTGTCTCCCAAGCACTTCTCAACGTATTCCAACATTTCTTTGAAGCGAGCGACGAGTTCATTGCGCTTGTCAGGTGACTCGGCAAGCTCGATGTTCATGCGATTCGTGTATTCATCCAGGTAACTAGCAACGCGGTCTTTGTAACCCTCGAAATCTGGGTAGCCGTCTGCATAGGCGAAGAAACGAGTGACAAGTTCCATGTCATCGTAGTGTTTGCGCGCCGTCTCGCTTAACGGGGCAAGTTTTATAAAGAGCGGATCTTTGGAGAGCTCGCTTACTAGTTTTGTAAAATCGCCGCCCATGGAGCCACGGCGAATTTCTTGCGATTTGAGCTGCTTGCCCGATGAATTGATACGACGAAAAATCTCCTGTCGGACGTCAAAGGTGGTCCCTTCCTCAAGGTAAACCACTCGAAAGCTCGCGTTATCGAATCTTCTTTGTACTTCTATGGGAAGTTCTGAATAGGTCTTTCCGTTGACAGATGTAAGGATGTCTAGATTGCACAAGGTTAAATCGCCTCTGGCAAAGTTCACCAAGGCGTTCATCCTTTGCGCTCCATCAACGATTTCCGTTCTGCCATCTTCAGCATCGGCAAAGAACATGTAGGGAATGGGCAGGCCAATTAGCACAGACTCAATAAAGTAGCTGCAGTCAACGTCTGTCCAGACGAAGTTCCGTTGATAGTCAAGCGGAATGTAGAATGCATCAGCATTGAACTTATTGATGAGGTATTCCGCAACGTATTCGCGAGTGCTGAATCGCACATCCTTTTTCTTGTCGCGAATCTGTTCGGAAATCTCGATCGTCTCACTTTGTTGATCAGTCAATCGCCTTCACCTCAATCTATAGCAGGACGAAGCCAACTTAGGTCTGACTGGCTGTGGGATGTGAAGCCCTCTCCCATAACCAATGCTGCACTCTAATGATACCAGCAGATGCCTGGCATTAGAGTCGTGCCCCTCTGCCACTTTGTGACGCCCGTCTAGGCTGCTCGTATCGAGTAACTGGGCGGGCGCCTTGTTGTGCCTG
>CALKBP010000082.1:0-21664 GCA_937989885.1 uncultured Collinsella sp. | reverse complement strand
GGAGAGCGCTCACACACGTCACTCAAGAACACCTCAAGCTCGTCCAAGTTGCGCAAAAAGCCCGATCCTTTGCCCTTGGCAACAACCGTCCCCGAGGGGCAACCCAAGTTGAGATTGACCTCGCGATAGCCCATGTCGGCAAGCACTTGCGCCGCCCACACAAACTCGTCCGCGTTCTTGGACATCAGCTGAGGCACTACGTTGAGCCCCTGGTTATTGGCAGGATCGATCTCCTTAAACGCCTTGCCGCCAAAGCGGTTTCCCACCCGCGGCGGCGGCAAAAACGGCGTGTAATAACAATCGAGCGCGCCAAAGCACTCCGCATGCACGCGACGGAACACATGCCCGGTAATCCCCTCCATGGGGGCCAACGATAGAATCATCAACATCTACTCTCAGATCAACGAACGTGACAAAGGAATCGCCCCTTTGTCACATGCATTATGCCTTGTCCTTGAGGCGGCCCACAAGGCGGAGGCGGTTACTTGACGCCAACCAGCCAACCAGTCGTCGCTGTGCAACGAAGGTGAATGGCGCCCACGATCAAGCGAGCACCAACAGCACGCTGTTGACCGCTATGTCTGAACAACAGACACCCTCCACTCATCTATACTCAAGAGCGTGTGCGCATCGCCCAAAAACGATGAGAGTCGAGGCCCCCATGCAGCAGCTCGCCGAACGAGAAAAGAAACGCATCCAGCGGTACTGCATGTACCCCAAGATCGCAGCGACCGCACTCATCATGTCGTTCGTAGCATGCCTGTTGATGTTGCCGCTCCAAATGATCAACGATATCGCGTTCCACCAAAAGGAATTCCAACCCGCGGGCATATATACCGTCATCGCACTCACCGTAATCGAGCTCGCCATCTTTTGCTATTGCGCCCTTGCACCACGCTTTGGGATGCAGGGCAAACAGTGGAAGGAGCTGCAGGGCAGGCTTGCGGTAGCCCAGACCAACAAGGACCGTTCCGCGGAGGTCGCCGGCGTACTTGCCACGCAAGCTGCCGGCCGCCTGCTCAAGAACAGCGACAACGATCTCGCGCGCAACCTGGGCGGTGCCGCCGAGGTCGCCAGCGCCGTGGGGGCAGTCACCACGGCGGCAGACGTGCTGGCCGAGACCTCGAGCAATGCCGAGGCCATGGCAAACGCATACGGTGTGACGATTCCAAGCGTCAAGAAGCAGATCATAGCTCTCGCGGTGGTGCCCGCCATTGTGCTGCTTGGCGTCTACATCCCGCAGTTTGTCCAGGGAAATAACGCGTTTCAGGTAAGAAAGGCTGCAGCCGCCGAGCAGCTCGCCATCGCGCAAGATGCCTTGGAGCCCGTGTGCGAACGCGTCGCAGCAGACAACCCATACGAGTCGTATCACGACTACGGCTACCGCATAATCGGCTATCTACGCGATAATGACCTCGGCGCTCAAGCAGCCTATATCTACCTTTCTTTCGATGCAGACGGCATGCTCACGGACGTCGATTACACCAGCCAGATCGATCCCGAAGCAAGCCTTGCAGACAACCTCGCCCGCGCCGAGCAGGACATCGCGACGCTCTGCGCCCCGCTCAACGGGTTGGACATTTCCGTTGCCACACCGGGCCTCCTCACGCCATGCAGCCTGTCGGATGAATTTAAACAGGCATTTTTAGCCGGCTCCCTATATGAAGAAATCAGCATCAAGACGGAAGACGAATCTATCAGGTCGTACTACACCTTTGACACCGAGCCCAAAGAAGAGTTCGACGAATACACCCATCCGGAAATTAGGCTCATGCTCTCTGCAAAGAAGAACTAAAGGCTTACGCTCTAATTGCCGCTCGCGAACATCGTCTATATCTCGAGGTCTAATACTTTTCCAAGAAGTGAACGACCGTTTTTTGACCCCCGAAACATCGACATTTTCTGACGCCAAAACCGCAGGATTTAACAATCAAAACCGCAGGAAACCGCCTTCAATAAGTGTTAGCGCTTCGGGGGTCCATTTTGACTCGCTCACTTCTCGGAAAAGTATTAGACCCCGATTTCGCAATGGTCTCAATGTGACGAAGGAACAACCCTTTTGTCGCATTATTCGGAGCGCAGGGCTTCCACGGGATCCTTTTTGGATGCGCTACGGGCCGGCAGCAGGCCAGCGACAACCGTCAGCAGCACCGAAATTGCAATGAGCACCAGCGCATCCTGCACGGGCAGGCTCATCAGATTGGGTACCTGTTTGGCAGTAAGCGCCCAGGCATTAACCGGAAAGCTCACGGCCACCACGACGACAACAGCAAAGACGCCGGCAATGAGGCCCTCGATAAAGGTCTCGGCATTGAATACGTTGGCCACGTTGCGCTTTGACGCGCCGATCGCGCGCAGGATGCCAATCTCCTTTTTTCGCTCCAGCACGCTGATGTAGGTGATGATGCCGATCATGATGGAGCTCACCACCAGGCTGATGCTCACGAATGCGATGAGCACCAAGCTGATGGTGTTCACGATGTCGGTCACCGAACCCATGATGATGCCCATGTAGTCGGTGTACGAGATCGCCTGTTCATCGTGGCCGGCGGCTTTGACCTGCTTGTTGTACGCATCGATGTGATCGAGCACACGCTCCTTGGCCTCAAAGTCGCGCGGGAAAATCTTGACCGAGATGGGGTCGGCCTCATCCGCATAGCCCAACGTGGTCAGATTGTTGTCGTAGGTGAGCTTCGACGCCTTGGCATAGCTCATCATGAGCGAACTCAGATCCTCGGCATCCATGTTGAAATGGATGGCACGAGCAAAAGCGCTCGCATCCACACGCATAGCGCTCGCCAGGTTGGCAAAACTCGATGACATCTGCGTAGCCATCTGTCCCATGAGCCCTGCCGCGCCCGCCTTGAGCTGGGACGATACCGTCGATGCTATCTGCTCGCTGATCGCCTTCATCACCTGATCCATAGCCTGTTGCAGATACGGAGCCAGCTGCTTTTGCACATAGTCGGTCATCGCCTGTTGCAGGCGCTCGGCCAGGGCATCGCCACCGAGTGCCTTGAGCTGAGCCAGGATTTGCTGCGCCGTGGCATCGCTCTCAAGATACGTCGAAAATGCAGCAGCAAGCTTTGAGGCATCCTTAAGTTCTTCGGGCGTCAGCGCCTTAAACTGATCAGACTGCAAAAAGCCCTCAAACAGTTGGTTGGCAAGCGTTCCCACCTGCTGCATTTGCTCGGGCGTGAGCTCCAGACCGTCAAAGACGCCCGAGAAATCTGGGGTTGGCGCTTTGGCGATGATGTCACTAAAGTCGATATCCTCCCCAACGCCCGAAAGGTCAATGTCCATCCCGGACAAGTCAAGACCAGACAGGTCCATACCGCCGGCCGCACCCGAGAGCGCAGATGTATCGAACGAAAACGCACTCTTGAGCGCCGCCTCGTCCACACTAAACATGCTGCCCAGATCCACGCCTTGCTTGGCCTCGCCTTGCAGTTCATCGAAAGACTTGCCCGTAAAGACATCCGTCTCGGGGTGAGCAAGCTGCTCCTGCACAATCTGCGAATTTGCGGCGCGTTCCATAAGCTGACGAGTCAGTGCATGCGTATAGGCGATGCCCGGGGTCAATGCGCTCGCGTTGGCCGTCTCATTGGGCCGCACCACGCCCACAATGTGTACGTCGATACCGTCGGCAACCTTGGCGGCCATAAAGTCGGTGTCGCCAGACATATCGGTCCACATGCCGGTCTCTTCGTTTTTGCGATACGCATCGGCCGGCGACAGCACTTTAAACGTCGTGGACAGCGCATCGTCGTAGGTAAAATCAGTACCGGCCTCGGACGTCTCGATCTTACCGTTAGCCGTCATAGCACTGTTAACCAGGTCGTTGAGCTCATCGATATCCAACGCACCGATACTGTAGAGCGTGTAATCGCCCACCGTGCCACGGCTCGAAAGCACCATCACGGCTTCGCTGGCAGACGTGGGCCAATGACCGGCGACGACATCGTACTGGCTGTCGAGCAGGCTCTGGTCGTCAATCATCTCGTTAAAGACCGAGGTTCCCATGGATTCCATGCTCACCGTTGCTGCTGAGCTCGCGCCGCCGCTCATGGCCTCGGTCATGGCGTTGGGCACCAGCCGGACAGGCTTCTCATCGCCCTTGCCGGCACGATAGACAACCGGCGATACACCGTAGCCGTACTGAATGGCGTTGACCTCTTTATCGATGCCGTCGCCACCGGCATCGAGCCATGCCTTAAAGCTCGTCATGTCGTTGGACTTAACGCTCGCAAACATATCCTTTACGGCCGTGACCACAGGGATCCTATCGGTCCCCTGAGCCTTGCCGCCGGCACTGTCGTCGGACGAATCCACGTTTTCAGGCGAGTCATCATCCGTGGCCCCCTGTCCGCCCATCATGGACGACAGGTCGTAATCCTGTTTGGAAATGGTGAGCGGGTAGCTCGAGAGCGTATCCTCCTCGACCTTTTTGATGTAGCCGTTTACGCCGTTGGACAGCGCCAGAATCGCCGCGATACCGATAATGCCAATCGAGCCCGCAAAGGCAGTCATGGCCGTACGACCCTTCTTGGTCATGAGGTTTCGGGCAGAAAGCCCCAGCGCCGTCACAAAGCTCATCGAGGTTTTGCGCGTAGGCTTGGCCTCACGACGCGCGGCCTTGGCAACATCAAAGGGATCGGAATCGTCGGTAATCCTGCCGTCCGCCAGGTTGACGATGCGCGTGGCATATTGGTACGCCAGCTCGGGATTATGCGTGACCATGATGACCAGGCGGTCGCGCGCCACGTCCTTAAGCAAGTCCATGACCTGTACGGATGTCGTTGAATCCAAGGCGCCGGTCGGCTCGTCGGCCAGCACGATCTCGGGATCATTGATCAGGGCGCGGGCGATGGCCACGCGTTGCATCTGTCCACCCGAAAGCTGGCTCGGGCGCTTGTTAACATGCTCCCCCAAGCCGACTTTCTCCAACGCCTCGCGTGCACGCTGGCAGCGCTCGGCATGCCCCACGCCCGTGAGCGTAAGCGCCAGCTCCACGTTTTCCAAAATGGTCTGATGCGGAATGAGGTTATAGCTCTGGAACACAAAGCCGATGCGGTTGTTACGGTAGGCATCCCAATCGCGATCGCGAAAGTCCTTGGTCGAGATGCCGTCGATGAGCAGGTCGCCGGAATCGAAATGATCGAGTCCACCGATTACGTTGAGCATCGTAGTTTTGCCCGAGCCCGAGGGGCCCAGAATGGCCACGAACTCGTTATCGCGAAAAGACAGGCTTACGTCGTCGAGCGCCACCTGCGTAAACGACTGGGTAACGTACCTTTTGCAAATACCTTTGAGCTCCAACATGGACGGCAACCTCTCCTGCACAGGCACTCTGCCCGCTCTCACCCGCCGTTCGTATTCGACGCGTTTGTCCTACTCTATCCCCATTTTTTGCCGGCACCAGTGAAGAATGTAGGGAACCGCACCAAAAAAAACGAACGGGACGGCGCCTAAAAAAGAGGTCCCGAGCGGGACCTCTTTATGGTGGAGATTATCTTGAAAGGGAGCGGGCTACTTCGTACAGCGGCGCACGATCCTCGCTGTGCTTTACGCGTTTTCTACCGCTCGCTATTCGCAATCGCCTGGTCGATAAGCTTGTCGAGCGCTGCGCGCTGCTCGGCGGAGCTGATGGCTCCCACGATTGGATCCCCTACGATGTTGCCATTCTGATCGATGACATACGTTGTCGGGAACGAGAACAAATTTGACGTAAACTTACCGGCCTCGCTATCCGACTTGAACCAGATGTTCTTATATGTCACGCCCTTCTTGCTCAGCACGTCCTTGGCATCTGCAATCTCGCCCTTGTTGCCATCGAGCGTAAAGGAATTGACGCCCACGACCTGGCCGCCCTTCTCGGCAAGCTCCTGATTCAGTTTCTCAAGATCGCCCAGCTCGCCCACGCACGGCTTGCACGTGGTGAACCAGAAGTTCATGACGGTGACCTTATTCTTAGAGAACAGCTCGTCGCTGCTCACGTCGTTGCCATCCAGGTCCTTGCCCGTAAAGCTGGGGAACTTCGTCGCCTCGCTCGAAGCATTGGCACCAGCCGTCATGCCAGCGGCCGAAGCGTCGACGCTCTCGCCTTCGCTCGGCGTGCTTCCACAGCCGGGGAACTCCTTCTCCAAGCTCTCGAGCTTGTCCTCGATCTCCTTGATCTGCTGTGCACCGGCTTTGAGCGTCTTGAGCTCATCCGCCGCGAACTCATCCTTGGCACCGTCGATGGTCTTGAGCAGGAAATCGCCGTAATTGCTACCGTCCTCAATCATTGCCGATTCTTTATTTGCCGCATTGAATACCTTTTCCCACAGCGCGTTATCACTCGAAAGGATATCGTTCTCCTTTTTCATGAGCTTCGCATACAGCTCGGCGGCCTCGTCGGCATTGGTCGGCTTCTGCGCAGTGAGTTCTGCGATCTTAGGATCGGAGCTCGCAGATTCGCTCGCATTGCCACCGGGCGCCGAACAAGCCACAAGGCACAAGGCCAATACCGGCACCATAAACAGGGCCGCAATCTTAGAAAGCTTCATGGTCATTCCTCCGTTTTGTCGAAGCTTGTTTACTTTTTATCGGCGGTCAAGGGGAGCTTTTCCGCCGACACATCCAGGCCATAGCGATAGCTGATGGCATCGACGGGACAGGCCCCGATGCACTTTCCGCACCGGATGCATTCGGCATGATTGGGCGCGCGGACCACATCAACGTCCATCTGACAAACCTTTGAACACTTGCCGCACGAGACGCATTTGCATGCATCGACCCGGATCCCCAGTAGGGACACCCTATTCATGAGCGCATAGAATGCGCCGAGCGGGCAAATCCATTTGCAGAAGGGGCGGTAGAACAAAACGCTCAGCACTACCACGGCAATGAGAACGACAAGTTTCCAAGTAAAGAGATGTCCCAACGCAGATCGAATGCCGGCATTGGCAATGGCCAGCGGAATGGCGCCCTCGAGCACACCCTGTGGACAGATGTACTTGCAAAAGAACGGGTCCCCCATCCCCACATCGTTGACCACCAAGACGGGCAGCAGCACCACGGCAAACAGCAGCACGACGTATTTGATGTACGTGAGCGGCTCAAGCTTTTTCGTGGAAAGCTTTTTGCCGGGAATCTTATGAAGCAGCTCCTGCAGCCAGCCAAACGGGCACAGAAAGCCGCATACAAAGCGTCCCAGCAGCACGCCGAGCAAAATGAGCGTACCGGTGACATAGTAAGAAAAGTTGAACTTGGATGAACCTACCACCGACTGGAACGACCCGATGGGGCACGCACCCGATGCCGCGGGGCACGAATAGCAATTAAGTCCAGGTACGCAGACTGTTTTTCCCGCGCCCTGATAGATGCCGCCTTTGGCAAAGTTTGGCAGGTGAATGTTGGTGACCAGCGTCGCCGCCGCCTGAATGAATCCGCGAAATCGGGCCAAAACATGCGACGCGGTGTTTGCTCTTTTATCCAATTCCGATACACTCCAAGCACAGCCTAATCGCTTTGGCCAGCACGGCATCCGCCTCGCCACGCATAACACCAAAGCACACCATGGCAATTCCGACGATCAACAAAGCGACCTGTACCATGGGTTTTACCGCTTTGAACAACTCGACCACTCCTTTCGTTACGCGACCATTGGACCATATCGACTATAAAATCCGTGTTAAGCGCGATTTGAAATGTGCAAGGAGACTGTTATGCGTATTTTGATCGTCGAGGATGAGCGGGCGCTGTGTGACGCAATCGCGCGCAGCTTGCGAAACCTGGCATACAGCGTCGACTGCTGTCACGACGGACGGGAGGCGCTCGACCTGCTGGGCGTCGAAGTCTTTGACCTCGTGGTACTCGACCTCAACCTTCCCCGTATCGACGGCATGACCGTACTCAGGGAACTTAGGAAAACCGACTGCGAGACCAAGGTGCTGATTCTGTCCGCGCGTGGCGAAGTATCCGATAAGGTCGACGGACTCGATGCCGGCGCCAACGATTACCTCACCAAGCCGTTTCATCTGGACGAACTTGCGGCAAGGATCCGCAGCCTTACCCTCAGGCGCTTCGCACAAAGCGACATAGTATTAACCTGCGGAAAACTCAGCTTTGACACCAAGGCGCGCATCGCTTCCGTGGGCAGCGAGGCCTTATCTCTTACACGCAAGGAAACGGGAATCTTGGAATACCTGATGCTTAATCAGGGGCGACCGGTAAGCCAAGAGGAGCTTATCGAGCACGTTTGGGATAGCACCGTGAACAGCTTTAGCAACGCAACCCGCGTTCACATCTCGTCGCTCCGAAAAAAGTTGCGCAGCGCTTTGGGATACGACCCGATTCGCAATCGGATTGGAGAGGGCTACGTTATGGAGGATAGCGAATGAAAAGGCTTTCGCTGCAATGGCGCATAACGATCATGACGGCGCTGCTGACGTGTGCGGCGTGCGTGCTGACGAACTGCCTGGTCGGCTATACGGGCATGCGCTATATGGATGCCATCGGCAGTGACATCTCGGCCTTTAACGCTGCCGGCGCGGATTCGCCCCAGGTGTTCGACCCAACGAAAGCGACCCCCGATGACAAGGTCACGATCGTCGTAAACGACGCACAGGAATCTTTTGGCACGACAGCTTGGTACATCACGGCTGGAGTCACACTCCTTGGCGGCGTGCTGGCATACTTTGTGAGCGGCCGTGCACTCAAACCGCTACGAGCTTTTGCAGCCCAGGTTGAGCGCGTGCAGCCTGACAACCTAAGCGAAATCAGACTCAGTGAAGATGTGCCCACCGAGCTACAACGATGCAGCGCCTCTTTCAACGACATGATCGCCCGTCTTGGCGAAGGGTTCTCTGCACAGCGTCAGTTTACCGGCAACGCCGCACACGAGCTGCGCACCCCGCTCGCCCTTATGCAAGCACAGATTGAACTATTCATCTCCGAGCACTCCGGTCTGCAACCCGAAACAGCCGAGCTGCTCGGCCTGCTACAAGAACAAACCGAGCGCATGTCTCGAATGACCAAGGTATTGCTCGAGATGAGTGAGCTCCGCAGCGTTCCTTGCGGGGACGATGTTGAACTTGGTCCCTTGTCCGAAGAGGTCCTCACCGACCTTGCGCCGCTTGCCGAAAATAAGGGCATAGCCCTCAATTGTGCTGGAGACGCTTTAGTAATCGGGAACGATGCGCTCCTCTATCGGCTGGTGTTCAACCTGGTCGAAAACGCCATCCGTTACAGCCGTCCCGGCTCGACTGTCAACGTCTCCATCAGCGGCAGCAACAGCCACGTGCTCCTGCGAGTCAAAGATGAGGGCCCGGGAATACCCAAGCAGTACCGAGAGAGCATCTTCCAGCCGTTCTTTCGTCTAGACAAATCCCGCAGCAGAGCATACGGCGGCGCAGGACTCGGGCTAGCGCTTGTTTGGGAGATTGCAGCCCTACACGGCGGCACGGTAGAGGTCGAAGCAAGTTCCGAGAACGGGACCACCATGCTCGCAAGCCTTCCAAAACGATCCGCAGTGTTAACCGAACAGTAAAACGAAAGGGGTCCCGAGCAACAGGAGTACAATTGCTGCATTGTTGCCACCTGATGGGAGATGGAAGATGGACTGCAATGGCTACCCGCGCATTCCCATGCCGTTGATGTGCACTGCCTTTGTGCCGGGGCAGATTGACGCTGCGGTTGCAGGCATTTCCGACCCCGATTCGCGCGCCATTGCCACGGCAGAAGCGCTGTACTTTCGCGGACAGGCCACCCTCGCCGCCAAGACGGCGCGCCCCTATCTTGACGCCACCGATCCCGCGCTGCGCTATTCCGCATGCCTTATCTGCGGATACGCCAGTCTGTCGCTCAACCGTATCGCCGACGCCCGCCGGTGCCTTGCTGGCATCCTCGATACGCCAACTGACGAGGAATCGCCCGCCGTCCACGCCACGCATATCCTGTTCGCCTCGGCCGCGAGCGTCCTGCTGCACTTGCCTTCCCCGTATTCCGCCGAAGAGTTTTATCCGCTTGCGGCGCATCTGCCCGAAGGCCTGCGCCTGTTCGCCAGCTACGTGATGGCGCATGCCCTGTACCTGCGCGGCGAATATGGCCGCAGTCTGGGCATGGCGGAAAACGCCCTGATCATGAAACAGGGAAGCTATCCCATCTCGGAGCTGTTCCTGCACCTGTCGGCTTCCATGGCATGCATGAGCCTCAAGGATATCGACGCCGCAAAAACGCACTTCGGAGCCGCTTGGGACATTGCGCGTCCCGACGGCCTTATCGAACTCATCGGCGAACACCACGGCCTTTTGCAGGGACTCATCGAGGCATGCCTAAAATCGCAATACCCTGACGATTTCGCACGCATCATCGAGATCACTTACCGCTTCAGCTACGGCTGGCGGCGCATCCACAACCCCGATTCGGGCGAGGACGTAGCCGACGATTTAACGACCACGGAGTTCACCATGGCCATGCTTGCCTGCCGCGGATGGACCAACGCCGAAATCGCACGCCACATGGGAGTATCGCCGGGCACCGTTAAAAACCGCCTATCAGGAGTGTATGCCAAGCTTGGTATCGGAACTCGCGCCGAGCTGATTGCCCACATGTTGCGCTAGCGGCCAAACTGCCCGGCGCATCGAAAGCGCTCCGGGGGCCTGACGCTTTCGCGCACTCAAATTGGACATTTTGGCCATCGAACGGCACTACCGCCACGGGGCACCTTCTCGCAAAATTGGATTATTTCCTCCGATGTTTGCGGGATGGGAGCCAAAGATGCTTGATCGCCGTTCGTTACTTGTTGCCGGAGCGTCCTCGCTGGCGAGCATTATGTTGCCGCGCGTGCCGGGAAGCGCAAACGCCTTCATATTGCCGTTCGCACCCACCGAAGCCCATGCCGACGAAAAAGACCCCTTCAGGGTGCTCGTTCTCTCGCGCACCATGTTCGGTGTGGTCGTGGTCGACGTCGCCAACAAGAATACGCCCATCACGGGTGCCCAGGTCACGCTCATATCGCGCTATGCCGCAGGCAAGCAGCTCACCGCCACGACCGATGACGAAGGCACGGCCATCTTTGAGGTCGCCCCTCTTTCAGAAGGCTACGTGGACGAGACAACGCTTCTCGACGCGTACGACTTTAACGGCGGCATCTCCATTAGCATGGCGGGCTACCGCGATGTCGAGATTCCCCTTGCGCGTATCCAGGGCGGCACCGCTATTGCCGCACCCACACGTCCGCTCTCCGATGGCGAGCCGTACTTTCGACAGCTCACGTTCGACGAATGGGACATCCAGTACGCCGACGCCACGTTTATGGCAATGCCAGCGGACGAAGCAGCAAACGACCAGCCCGACACGCACGCTTTTACCGTGCAGGCTCATCTGCCGCAGGGCGGGCAGGCAACGTTGCATATCAATAAAGTGATGCCCTCTGCGGGCAGCTCAACCGAAACCGTCACGCAGATCGGCCAGATCAAGGCCAGCGCATCGGGCGCGGATAATCTGGCGACGTTCACGCTCGAAGACACGTTCCTCGATGCAGCTTCGGGCCTTCTGGAGGAAGGGTGCAAGCTGCGCTTTATGCTCGACTACCAGGGCAAAACCTACACGCTCTCATCCCCTATGGCCGTTGTCACCGCGCCGGCCGCAAAGGCGGAATCGGGCTCGACCACCATCATTCCCACCACCATGGACCAAGAGATCACTCCGTTTGATTTCCCCGCGGCGTTTCCCGGTATCGGCGGCAATAAGTTCACGTGCTGGATGCCCACATTTCCCATTCTGTTCGATTTCTCGTTTGCTGGATACGTGCTGTTTGGCGGAGGGTACAAACCAGCTAGCTATATGAACGATTCGGGCAACCCTGATCCGGAATACTGGAAGAAATCGCCGCGCGAGTCGGGCGCCAAGCAGGCAAACCGCTACCTCGACGAGATGGAGGGGAAGTGGAATCAGTACAAGAGGATGAGTGCCGGTTCGGGCACCGATCCAAGAAACACCAAGCTCCTTCGCCACCATTGCACGCCGCTGTTCACGATGGATATCGCCACACAGCTGTACGGCTCGCTCGCCTACGATTGGGTGGGCAAAACCTGGGGTAACAACAACGACCCCGCATACGGCAATATTAAGGCCCTCTTCCAGGTAAGAACCGACCTCAATTGGACCGAGCAGTTTACCCTAGGACCGGTGCCATTTTTCCTAAACGTCAACCCCTGGGTGCTGGCAAAACTGGCGCTCGCCGTGGGTGCCCACACGCACGGCAGCGGCGCGGCGTTTTTTAAAAACATTTCGCTCGACTATTCAAACACGTCGGGCTCGTTCACCATCCAGATCGGGCTTGCCGTCACCTTTGGCGCCGGCGTTGCAGGCGTCGCTTCGTCTGCCGTGCGCGGCGCCGCATCCCTCACGCTGTTCATTGGGTACGAAAAGGCAGATGGACACCAGCTTCCGCGGCTGCGTGTAGGTGCAGACGTCGATGTCGACGTGATACTCCAGTTCGTAATGTTCAAGTGGACCACCAAGGCTTGGTCGGGGTCGTGGCCCACACTCATCGATTCGTGGAATATGTCGGTGAACAATGGCGACCAGTATGGGCTCCAGCGCTCTGAGCTCGCATTGGATGGAGATACGCCTTATACGCTGGATGCCTGCTTCGGCTCGGCCGGCAACATTGAGGCGGGCGGCGTGCCGCAATTTATCGCATCGGCCACCATCGTCACCAACGCCGAACTGCTCGCACGCGCCGAGGTTAAGGCCACTGCCGTAAACGCCGCGCCTGTCGTGCGCGATTGGGATCAAGCGGTCACGCGCATTGAGCTCGAGGCGGATGCAGAAAGCGACGACACGGGACAGATCGAGCATTTCGTCCACGTGCTGATGGAGAACGACGAAAACGCCGCGCCGATGTATGAGTACACCTACATCGGTCAGGCAACGAACACCGCTGCCGACCCGAACGCCGATTCTGCCGGCGTGTCGGAGGACGAGCGTGGCGGCATCAAGCCCTCGAGCGACAACGTGCTGTTTGCTGGCGTGCTCAGCGAAGCCCACATGAAGCTGGCAATGATTGCCGGCGTAGAATGCCTGTTCCGTATCGCCTCGGTGCGCTACGGCGACAATGGTCGCTCGCGCCTGGTGGTACACACAAAGGCAAACGGAACGTGGTCCGCTCCCACGCCTGTGGACTTTCCCCTTGGGTTTGGCGAGGGCGACGTGGAGCGCGACAGCATATACGATTACGACTTCGACGTAGTGGAATATACGGACGGAAGAGGAAACCAGGACGCCTACGTGCTGCTGGTCTCGGGCGAGCGCCCCGCCGGCGACGACACCCTTTTCGATATGGCAAGCACAGCCGGCATACTGTCCGTTGTGCGCCTGCGCATAAGCAACGACGGAGTTCGCGTGGTATCGCACACGTCGTGGCGCAGCATCTCGCGCGGCCGCCTTCAGGAGGATGGCTACCATTGCCTGCAGTGCCCACGCATCACGGTGGGCAAGACACTTGTCAACGGGCGCCTGTCGGGCGCCTACCTCCACCGCCGCGGAACCACCGCAGAAAAGGCGCTCGGCAGCGAGGCCGAGGTTGCGCTGGAGTGCTTTACCCTGTGGTCGGACGTTTCGGGCGACAGCCTGACGTTCCGCCAAGTTCTCCGCTTTCCGCAGGCACCGTCGAGCATCGAGCTCGGCGCGCCCGAGAATATCAACGGCAAAATGGTGGTGCCCGTTGCATACGAGACCGCAGGCGGTTGTGGCTGTGCATCGTACGCCGTGATCGGCCAGTCCATTGCGGGCTGGGGCGTTATGTCGCCAGATGCCACAGTACCCCACGCGGTGCCGTGGCCGCAGCACACGGGCTTTTTGGCTACCGTCAACGAGCAACTGCAGCATATTACTTGGACGCGAGGCGCACCGGTATTTGCAACGCAGCCCGTGGGTGCCGCAGGCTGCGGCCCGGCATCGTTTAGCGTAAGCAACAACGGCAGGTGCGTGCTCTATGTAGAGAACACCGATGGCAAAGTGGGACAAACCTACGACGAAGAAGGCAACCCGGTAGCAGTGATGGGCAAGCACTTCCGCATCTTCGCCAGCACCTTGGCAGGCGATCTGTTCACGGAGCCGTTCGTGATGTGCGAGCTGGACCATCCCGTCGATCAGATAACGACATTTTTGACGTCGGGGAGCATGCTCTCCGCGCTCGCCACGCACATTGTGAGCGCGGAGAAGAGCGAGGCAGAACTACACGGCATCGAAGTGCCCTTGGTGGCGTGTGCCACTCCGACGGGCGCGGTCGCTACCTCGGGCGCGGTGGTGCCCGGAGCAGCAGGCGAATCCTTCATGGTCACGGTGCGAAACGACGGCAACACCTTGCTGACCGCCGGCACGATCGATCTGTACCGAGAGGGCTCCAGTCAGCCGTTCTCCAGCGCATCCATCGGGTTCGGAGTGAACGCACGCATGGCATCGATCTACGATCCAGAGCTTGCCGAGGACGCTTCGGCCAACGACATGACACACGTGAAGTACACGCTCGAGACGCTGGGCGCACATTTTGCAACGCACCCGCTGGTAGCCGACAGTGGCAACGCCGTGCTGGCACCGGGTTGCACGGCACAGTTCCGCATGAGCTTCGCCATCCCCGAGAGTTGGAGCGACGAGGTGGGCAAACGCGTAACGCTATATGCGAAGGCGCGTAATCTGGTGGCGCTCGATCCCGTAACGCTCGAGGAAATTCGACCGGGCGCAAACTCGGCGCTGGGTGCCGTGCTGCACGAGCTTCATGTGCCCGACGCGGCATGCGAACGCTCAGAAGTTCAGGTCGGCGTATGCGACAACGCGGATACGACGGAACTTCACGACGCCCCGATGACGGTCGACGGCGATGGCGGCACGAGTGGAGGCGGCTCCGGCGGAAGCAGCTCCGGCGGCGGCAGTGGCCCTGGCAGTGGCAAGGACCACGGCACTAACAAGCGCTTCGGAAAAGCGGACGCGCTTGCGGGCACGGGCGATGTCAACGCTCCCCTTACGGCAGCCGCAGCAGCACTCGCCGCAGCTGGTGCCGGCCTTGTCGCCTACAGCGCCCGCCGCACGGCGCTCGAAAAAGACACCGCCGATGAGGTCAATTCGGATGAGCCTCGCTAGCTCCTAGTTGCTTTTACGAGAGACGCTGACTCGGCTCATCGAACATCAAAATGGGCTGGTTTTGGATACCCAGAGCCAGCCCATTACGCATTAGATGTCGTCAGAGGAGTCGAGTTCTGCCTCGAGCTTGGCACGGCGTCTTTTCGCCAACAATCCGCACGACACGTCTTCGCCAGCGTATCCAACCGCAAACGCAGCAAGACACATTCGGCCGTCTTCAAACTTACTCGGACAAAACCGACTCGGTTTTGTGCGAGTGAGCTCTTTTCAGCCTAAGCTCGAACGATTGTTCGATGGATTTCGTGTTGGTTGGAATCGCCTATGGGCTGGGCTATGCTACCTTGACTATCTATATGACTTAAACGCAGCAAAGGAGCACCGAGAGAGCGAGTATGGCAAAAAACACCGCAAACTATGGTAACGACAGTATCCGCCAGCTCAAGGACGAGGAGCGCGTACGCCTGCGCCCCGCCGTCATCTTTGGCTCGGACGGACTCGACGGCTGCGCGCATGCCGCCTTCGAGATCCTGTCCAACGCCGTTGACGAGGCGCGCCAGGGCTACGGCAAGCTCATCACCCTTACCGCCTTTCGCGATGGTTCCATTCAGGTAGAGGACAACGGCCGCGGCTGCCCGCTCGACTGGAACCCCTCCGAGAAGCGCTTTAACTGGGAACTCGTCTTTTGCGAGCTCTACGCAGGTGGCAAATACAACAACAACCAGGGCGGCGACTACGACTTCTCGCTCGGCACCAACGGCTTGGGCTCGTGCGCGACCCAGTACGCTTCCGAATACATGGACGTCACGGTTTGGCGCGACGGCAACAGGTACTCCCTGCACTTTAAGAAGGGCAAGGTCGTCGGCGCCAAAAAGAAGGCACTCGAGATTGAGCCCAGCGACGAGAATCGCACCGGCACCACCATCAAATGGCGTCCCGATCTTGAGGTCTTTACCTCAATCAGCATTCCCCACGATTGGTATCGCGAGACCATGCGCCGCCAGGCCGTGGTCAACGCCAACGTGACCTTCCGCCTGCGCATCGAGGGCGACGATGGCGAGTTTACCGAAGAGGATTTTTGCTACCCCAAGGGCATCGAGGACTACGTGCTCGAGAAGGTCGGTACCGACTACCTCACCGAGCCCTTCTTTATCGAGGCCGACCGTCGCGGTCGCGACCGCGAGGACCTGCCCGACTACAACGTAAAGATCACCGCGTGCATGTGCTTCTCGCGCACCTTCACGATGCAGGAGTACTACCACAACTCATCGTGGCTCGAGAACGGCGGTTCGCCCGAGAAGGCCGCCCGCAGCGCTCTGACCAGTGCCATCGATGCTTACATTAAGCAACAGGGCAAGTACAACAAAAACGAGAGCGGCATTAAGTGGCAGGATGTCCAGGACTGTCTGGTGCTGGTGACCAACTGCTTCTCCACCCAGACGTCCTATGAAAACCAGACTAAGAAGGCCATCAACAACCGCTTTATCCAGCAGGCTATGACGGCCTTCTTTAAAGAGCGCCTCTCGACCTACTTGATCGAGAACAAGGACGCCGCCAACAAGATCATGGAGCAGGTACTCATCAACAAGCGCTCGCGCGAGAATGCCGAGAAGACGCGCCAGAGCATCAAAACCAACCTGCAGCAGAAGACCGACATGGCCAACCGCGTGCAGAAGTTCATCGACTGCCGCTCCAAAGATAAGAACCGTCGCGAGATCTACATCGTAGAGGGCGACTCGGCAGCAGGCGCCATCCGTACGTCGCGCGATGCCGAGTTCCAGGGCGTTATGCCCGTCCGCGGCAAGATCCTCAACTGCCTGAAGGAGGATTATCCGCGTATCTTTAAGTCCGACATCATCATGGACCTCATGCGCGTGCTGGGCTGCGGCGTGGAGATCAAAGACAAGCGCATCAAGAACCTTGGCGCCTTTGACCTGGACAACCTCAACTGGAACAAGGTCATTATCTGTACGGACGCCGACGTCGACGGTTACCACATCCGCACGCTTGTGCTCACCATGCTCTATCGCCTGGTGCCCACGCTCATCGAAGAGGGTTACGTGTATATCGCCGAGTCGCCGCTCTACGAGATCAATTGCAAAGAAAAGACCTACTTTGCCTACACCGAGCTCGAAAAGAACGGCATCCTTAAGGAGATTGGCGACCAAAAGTGCTCCATCAACCGCTCCAAGGGTCTTGGTGAGAACGATCCGGACATGATGTGGCTCACCACCATGAACCCCGAGACGCGTCGCCTGATCAAGGTGGAGCCCGAGGACGTCACCAAGATGGAGACCATGTTTAACCTGTTGCTGGGCAACGACGAAGCGGGCCGCAAGCGCCATATCTCCGAGCACGGCAAGGAATATCTGGACCAGCTGGACCTGCAATAGCAGCAAATCGATAACGACGGCCCATAAGAAGTTCAAGAGGAAATCGTGGCAAAGAAGAAGACGAAGAACCAGCCAAAGAAAAAGCAGGTCAACGCCGAGAACGTCATCGGCCTGCACTCCGAGGTCACCGACCAGCCGATCACGCAGACGCTCGAGGTCAACTACATGCCCTACGCCATGAGCGTCAACGTCTCGCGTGCATTCCCCGAGATCGACGGCTTTAAGCCCTCGCACCGCAAGCTGCTCTACACCATGTACAAGATGGGTCTGCTCAAGGGCGAGCGCCAGAAGAGCGCCAACATCGTGGGCCAGACCATGAAGCTCAACCCGCACGGCGATGCCGCGATCTACGAGACGATGGTGCGTCTGGCAACCGGCAACGAGGCGTTGCTCGCCCCCTTCGTGGAGTCGAAGGGCAACTTTGGCAAGTACTATTCGGGCGATCTAAGCTACGCCGCCTCGCGTTATACCGAGGCCAAGCTCTCCCCCATCAGCGCCGAGATCTTCAAGGACATCGACAAGGATCCGGTCGACTTCGTCGACAGCTACGACGGCGCCATGAAGGAGCCGCGCCTGCTGCCCACCACGTTTCCCAACATCCTTGTCTCGGCCAACAAGGGCATCGGCGTCGCTATGGCGTCCGACATCTGCGGTTTCAACCTCAACGAGGTCTGTACTGCCACGATGCATTACCTCAAGGATCCCGACTGCGATCTGCTCGAGTACATGCCCATGCCCGACTTCTCGACCGGCGGCGAGATCATCTACCGCCGCGAGGAGATGGAAAAGATTATCGAGACCGGCCTTGGCAGCTTCCAGATCCGCTCCCGCTGGCGCTGGATTCCCGAAGAGCGCATTATCGAGGTCTACGAGATTCCCTACACCACCAAGACCGATGTCATCATCGAGCGCATCGTCAAGCTCTCCAAGGAGGGCAAGGTCAAGGAGATTGCTGACATCCGCGACGAAACCGACCTCTCGGGCTTGCGCATCGCCATCGACCTTAAGCGCGGCGTCGACCCCGACAAGCTCATGGCCAAGCTCTATCGCTCGACCACGCTGCAGGATTCGTTCTCGTGCAACTTCAACGTGCTCGTCGACGGCTATCCCCGTGTTATGGGCGTGCGCCAGATTCTGCACGAGTGGGTCAAATGGCGAATTGAGTCCACGCGTCGCCGCATTAACTTTGACCTGGGCAAAAAGTCCGAGCGCCTGCACCTGCTGCACGGCCTCGAGGCAATCTTGCTCGACATCGACAAGGCCATCGCCATCATCCGTGGCACCAAGCTCGAGGCCGAGGTCGTGCCCAACCTTATGCGCGGCTTCGACATCGACGAGACCCAGGCCGAGTTTGTTGCCGAGCTCAAGCTCCGCAACATTAACGAAGAGTACATCCTCAACCGCACCAAGGACATCGCCAAGCTTGAGAGCGAGATTGCCGAGCTTGAGGAGATCCTCTCCAGCGAGGAGAACATCAAGAAGGTCATCAGCGACGAGCTGGCCGCGGTCAACAAGAAATATGTGATGCCGCGTCGCACGGGCAGGATCGAGCCCCATGAGGTTATCGAGGTAAGCTTGGAGCCCGAGGTCGAGGAGTACCCGGTGACCATCATGCTCTCGCGCGATGGCTACCTTAAGAAGATGACGGACCGCGTGCTCAAGAAGGCGACCACGCTCAAGTACAAGGACGGCGACAAACCCTTTATCGAGTTCCCGTCCTCCAACACCCACGAGCTGCTGGTCTTTACCAACAAGAGCCAGGTGTACAAATGCAAGGTTGCGGCGTTTGAGGACACCAAGTCGGCCCAGCTGGGCTCGTACCTGCCGACCGATCTTGAGATGGAACCCGACGAGAGCGTCATCTGGGTCATCGACCCCGAGGACTATAAGGCCGACGTGCTGTTTGTCTTTGAGAACGGCCGCGTGGTGCGTGTCGCACTTTCTGGATACGTCACCAAGACCAACCGCAAGCGCCTCAAGAACGCTATCTACGGCGGCAGCAAGCTGCTGTATGCCCAGGTGCTCAAGGAAGACCGCGACATCGCACTGGTCTCGAGCGACTATCGTTTGATGAACTTCAACACGTCGTTGCTCAAGACCAAGACGACTACCAACACGCAGGGCGTCCAGGCCTTTACCGCCAAGAAGGGCCGCTCGGTCACCACCGTCGGCACAACCGAAGAGATCCTTGGCGCCGGCGTCTCGGCCGAGAAGTTCACCGCGCAGAGCCTCCCCTCAGCCGGTGCCCTCATGAAAGAAAACGACATGCCGAGTTTGTTTGATTAGGACGACGGCAGAACCGCCATGGTTTTACAAAGCAGCGGGGCCCGGAGCGCAGCAATATCGCGCCCCGGGCCCCGCTCGTTGCGGAGGTCATCCTCGGAAATGTCGACGATACGGGGGCTTCCCGCACCGTCCTAAGCCGTTAGCAAAACTCGCAAAAGTTAGCAAAAGTTGCAAAAATTAGCAAAACTTGCAAAGGAGCCACCATGGAGTACAGCAAATGGCTCCGCCATGCCAGGCATGCTCGAAGATATTATCGAGCGAACCAAAGAAGCGGCAGATAGCTACCTTTCACAGTCTCACGCGCGCATGAACGGCGTTCAAATTGGTCCAGTGGGCATCGATTGGACATATGTTCAAGAAGCCCAGGGCAACTGGCGCACGTGCATGAATGGCATCTTCAGGCAACTCGAGAAGCATGGCATCGGGCTTCTCTCGAAACGACCTATCGAGAGCTTTCCGATAAAGACATTGAGTTTTTGCTCGCGATGCTGCCCGATTCTGGCCCCAGCAGGATCTCGGAGATAGCCAAACGCATGGGCGTCGCCAGCAACTACGCAAGCCAATACAAACGCCGCCTCCTCGAGGACGGCGTTATCGGGGAACGTGGGCGTGGCCTCGTCGGCTTCGACATCCCCGCGTTCAGAGAATTCTTGAACGAGAAGGCGTTTTAGCACACCGGAATTGTCCGCGGGAGCATCGTTGCATGGCAATCAGCATTCCTCCTGGTAAGGGCAGCAAGCATTTCCGCTAGTGCTGATTGCCATGCGCCCCTCTTGTCCTTAGGCGAGCTTGCGGGCGAGCTCTCGCACCCCTTCCAACTTGGGCGACGATGCCATGCTGTCGCGCTCGGTCATGCCGCTGATGGTGACAATGCCCTGGTCCTCCCACTTGCAGTACGCGCATGTGGCCCTGTACATAGCAATCGCCGCATCATAGACGCCCTCGCTGTGGCTATCGAGCAAAAGGGCCGTCTTGGTGAACGGGAAGCCTGTAGCACCGAAGGCGTACAGGCGGTCGATGGCGGCCTTCTCCTGCGCAGTGATATCAAACCAGTAGATAGGCGAAGCGAAGACAACCATATCGGCGCCTTTCAGCGACTCGATCACGTCGACCATGTCATCCTTCTGCACGCAAGTGCCCTCGTGGGCGAAGCAATACTGACACCCCAGGCAACCACCGATTTTCTTGCTGGCAACACGGACGACCTCGACCGTATTGCCGCCCTCACGCGCGGTCTCGGCAAACGCCTCGACCATGGTGTCGGTATTGGCGCCCCTGCGCGGGCTACCACTCAATACAACGATATTCATAGAAATCTCCCTCCCTCATGCCACAGGCGCGCGGCACACATTTTGTTGTAACCAAAACGGATGGAGCTATTCAGTCGTCTGCAGGCCACATCTCTTGTTCGTGTTCTCTAGACAAGGCGCAAACGGTGCTGCACCCCCCTGTCGCGCTATATCCCTACGCAGTGTTCAGAACCCCTGCTCACCGAGCAGCACCGCGCGAGGTCCAGCACGAGTACGCCTTCCCGGGTACAGGTCTCATGCCCTATGCGGGAGATGAGGACCTTCGGGAACACGTCCCCGATGGGCAGAAGCGACGCGAGCTCCCCCTCAAGCATCAAGTTGATGCTCATATCGCCTCTCACATACGCTCTCCTTCCCGGTTTCGAAACTCGAATTGATTTAAAGTTTCGAAACCGGGAAGGCAATATACAAAAGGATGTGTCGAGGAACGAATCCCAGCCACGTCATGTCGGCAGCGATGAAGGGCGCATCCGCGCGTGCTACAATGCGGGCATCAGAGATGAAAACACAGTCCCCGTCGGGTAGTCGTGGGCGTGCGGGAGTCCGCAT
>CALKBP010000081.1:0-21672 GCA_937989885.1 uncultured Collinsella sp. | reverse complement strand
GGGATACGGAATCCCCGAGGGTCGCGAGCGGGGTAAGAACCGAGAACATCGGCTCCGGGTCGGCGGCGTTGATGCCGCTCAGCTTGACGCGGTACAGCGGCATGAATGCCTCGGCGTCGCCCTTGAGCAGGTCGCCCGCCGTGTACGCCGGGTCCGCCGCCGCGCCCTCGCTCGCCGCCGGCTCGCCGGTGAGTACCTGGAACTCCAGGCCCTCGCGGCCGCTGGTCTCGCGGGAGAAGTGCAGGCCGACGATATCGTGCCGGAACTGGCCCTGCGTACCGCTCTGGATGTTGACCGTCGTGGTCGTCGAGCAGCGGAAACGGGACCCCTGGAGGCTGCCCGCGCCCGTGCCGATCGTGACGGTGTTGGCGTCGACGAGCGTCGCCTTCAGCTGGCTCCCCGTCGGGAAGACGTAGTTGTCGAGGCCGGTGATTCCGGCCAGGCACTCGCGGTCGTCCGCCGCCTGGATGTTCTGCTCGCCGGTCGCGCCGGTCATTAGCTTCACGCCCATGGGCTACTCCTTCTTCTCGTTGTCCTTGTAGCTGTTGAAGAACGCGCTGACCATGCTGTCGGCCATCTTGCGCTGCTCGTGGTACTCGCGCGCGCAGTCGGGGCCGAGCACGACGTTGCGCTCGGTCCCGTCGTCGAAGACGTAGCGGATGCGCTCCCAGCCGATGGCGCTCTCGGCGCCCATGGCCATGTACCTCTTCTGGTCGTTCTGCCTCTGGCCGCCGCAGCAGTCGCACTCCCAGCAGCTCATGTTCTCGGTTACCGGCATGATCTCCCCTTCACTCGAATTCCTTCTCGTCCTTCCACGCCGCGAAGTCCGGCGTGACGGTCGCGTGGCCGTCGGCCACCTTGACGGTCAGCTTCGTCACCGTGCCGCGCGTCGAGACGCCGACGGCGGGCGAGTACGCCGTGACCGTGTCGCCCACGGCCACGCCCGCGCCCGAGTCGAGGTCGACGTCGATGGCGTCGGTCTGCCTCAGCTTGGCCAGCTTCTCGCGCGCCTTGACCTTGAGGTCCGCCAGCTCGGCGTTGCTGTAGTCGTAGACGTAGCACCTCTCGTCGAGGCCCGTCATGGTCTGGCGCTCGGAGATGTTGCCCGCCGCGTCGCTGTACAGATGGTAGACGGCGCGTGACGCGCCCTCGCCCTTGCCCAGCGCGATGAGGTGGTTGTACTTGCGGTAGTCCAGCTCCGCGCTGTACACGGTCGAGCCGGAGACGCCCGGCACGTCGCCCCAGTCGCGCACCGGCACCGCCGACAGCACGCACCTCATGGCCGCCGTGTCCCACGCCGCCCTGAGGCGCGCCCCGGACGCGGCCAGCATCTCGACGATGCCGGCGTAGCCCGCCCGGTAGCGGAAGGACCCGGTGACGTTTATGCCGGCGTAGCTGCCGGTCCCGAAGAGGTCGCCGAGGCCCATCACCTGCACGAGCCGGCGCAGCACCGCGTTCGCGTCGCCGCTCACGGCGAGGTGCGACCTGCCCGACGGCGGGCAGATGACGTGATCCTCGAGGATGCCGTGCCACGTGCGGCCCTTGTACGCGATGGTGTCGCCGTAGCGCGTGCGCGCCGGGCACAGGACCGAGACCACGCCGCCGTACTCCGTGCCGGGCACGAAGACGCGGCTCCCCGACTCGATGCCGGAGGCCCCGGGCGCGGAGAGCTCGAAATCGTTCTCGTCCGCGCCGAAGGCCATGTCCAGCTCGAAGGAGCGCAAGCGCGAGACCGTGTGCCCCCGCGGGTCCGTCACGAAGAGATCCATGGCACCGCACCGTCCTCTCGGTAGACCTCGAGGTCCCAGCCGAAGCTGCCGTCGTAGCTCACGGTCGACGTGCCCGCCGGGATGTCCTCGAAGATGTACGAGCCGCTGCCCGCGCCGCCGCCGAGCACGGCGTCCGGCAGGGCGTTGGTGCGGTACCCGTTCTTCGCGACCTTGGTCACGGTGCCCTCGATGGAGTCGATGAGCAGGTAGCCGCCGTCCGGCACGTCGGTCGAGACCTGGTAGCGGTTGCCGCCCACCGTCACGGACGGGCGCACGGCCGGCCCGTAGACGATGATGCGGAAGGGCGACGCGACGATGCTGCCCACCTCGATCTCGCGGCTCGTCTCCTCGCTGTAGGGATAGCCGTAGGCGTACCCGTAGTCGTAGCCGTGGCCCGCGCCGACGGTGCCCGAGCCCGCGCCCGGACGGAACTCGTAGGACTCCTTGCGGCGCCAGACGCCGTCAAGCAGCACGGCCTCCAGCTTCACGACGGCCGCGCCCCCGGTCACAGCCTTGGCCTCGACGCCCGCGATGTAGCAGCGCTGTTCCCAGCCGTCGAAGTCGAGCGTGCCCGGCGTCATGGACGCGAGGTCCGCGTCGGCGGCAAGGCGCAGGGCGTCGGCCGCCGCGAGGTCGAGCATCGCGACCGTCACGGTCTCCTTGCGCGCCTTGCGCGCCGCGTAGGACAGGTCCCGGTAGCCGGCCTTGTAGTCCCAGCTGTCCGCGCGCACCGCGCCCGGCTCGCCGCCGACGATGCGCGCGCACTGCATGTCGTGGCGCGCCCCCGTCACGGCGCTCGTGTAGCCCAGGCTACGCATATGCCACCGCCTTCCTCGCGAGTCGGTCGAAGTCCCTCATGCCGGTGTACGGCGTGCGGCTCGCGATCACGTCGCCCAGGTTCGCGTCGAGCCACGCCACGACCGACGCCGTCGCCGCCGCGCTGCGGACGTCGGGCGCGTCCATCTGGATGCTGCCCGCCTCCGCCACGGCGGCCATGGCCTTCTCGGCGGCGCCCAGCGGCAGCCCGGCGTTCTGCTCGATGCCGAGCCTCATGCCCTCCATCGTGTAGTAGCCGAACTTCTTGAACACCTTCGACGGCGACGCGATGCCGAGGATGTGCTTGGCGAAGTCGACGGCGTTGCCGATGGCGTTGGAGATGGCGTCCTTGACCTTACCGGCCGCGCCCGTGATGCCGTTCACGATGCCCTGGATGATGTTGCTTCCGATGTTTCCGAGCGTGCCCGGGATGGCCGCGAGGCCCGAGCGCAGCTTGCTGCCGAACTGCGACGCCGCGGATGTAGCGTTGCTCGCGAACTGCGACACCCAGCCGACGACGGTCGAGATGGCGCCCGACAGCCACGACGCGACGTTGCCCGCGAGGCCCGACATGAACCCGGCCAGGCCGGAGATGAACCGCGAGCCGGCGCTCACGGCCTGCGAGGCCATGCTGGCCACCCATCCCACCACGGCCGAGATGGCGCCCGAGAGCCACGACGCGATCAGTCCCGGCAGCGCCATGAGTGCCGTGCCTACGATTTGAACAAAACCGAGCGCCGCGTTGATGCCGTCGAGCAGCCCGTCCGCGAAGGCAACCACGGCGTCGACGACGGCCGCGATGGTCTCCGCCAGCGCCGCGACGACCGCGACGGCGGCCGCGACGGCGAGCCCGAGCGCCGCGCCGAGCAGCTCGGCGATGGCCTCGAGCCACGGCTGCGCCGCCTGGACCGCGTCCATGAGGTCGGCCCACGCCGACGACAGCAGGTCGAGCGCCGGCGCGAGGTACGACTCCGCCGCCTGCCCGAGGCCCGTCATGAAGGACTCCGCCGTCTCGAGCGCCGTCGAGATCGCACCGAGCGTCGAGGAGAAGGCGTCCGACTTGAACACGTCGGTCAGCGCCGACGTGATGCCCGAGAGGTCGGGCGTCGCGCCGGAGAATGCGCCGTCGAGCAGGCCCTTCACCGAACCGGACAGGCCGCTCTCGTCGACGGCATCGAATGCCGCCTGGAGCATGTTCTGGATGTCCGGTGGGAGCGACTGCCACAGCGTGTCGAGCGCCGCGGTGAACAGCTCGCTGAAGAACGAGGCCACCTCCGGCGCGAGCGTGCCGACAAGCTCCGGGAGCGATTCGATAACGGTCGTGACGATCTCCGAGACGCGCGGGAACACGTTGGACGCGACCGCCTCGAGCGACTCGGCGAGCGCCTCCGTGGTCTCGCTGACGTCCCAGTCCTCGGCGCCCAGCGACGTGAGCCAGTTCTCCCAGGCCGCCTTCATCATGTTGACGGAGCCCTCGATGGTGTTCGCCGACTCGCGCCACGTCGTGCCCGCTATCTGCTGCTTCTGCTGAATCAGGTCGATAGCGTCGACGATGTCGGAGAAGCTGTCGATGCTCAGGTCGCCGGCCTTGCCGATGCTCTTGGCGTACTCGTTGGCGTCGTCGATGAGGCGCTTCATCTCCGACTGCGTGCCGCCGTAGCCGAGCTTCAAGTTGTCCAGCATCGTGTAGTTCTGCTTGGCGAAGCCCTGGTAGGCGTTCTGCACGTCCTGCATCGACGTGCCGAAGGTGTTGACGTTGTCGGCCATGGCGACCATGGCCTTCTGCGTCTGCGCCGCGGCCCTCTCGGTGTCGCCGCCGAGGCTGTTGATGAGCGCCGCCGAGAAGCTCGTGGCCTGCTCCATGTAGGCGTTCGCGCTCATGCCGCACGTGGCGAAGGCCCCCTGCGCCTGCTTGAGCATCGTGGCCTGCGCGTTGCCGAGCGCCTGCCACTTGGCGCGCGCCTGGTCCGTGGTCTGGCCGACGCTCGCCGCGTACTCCTCGAGGGTCTGGCCCATGTTGCCGTACAGCTTCTTGACGCCGCCCACGGCCTGCTCGTAGGCCGAGTAGCCGTCCAGCGACGCCTTGGTGACGGCCGCCACCCCCGCCGCCGCGGCGGCGACGCCGCCCGCGACCACCTTGGCAGCGCCGCCCACGACGCCGGCCGCCCTGCCGCCGATCTCGCCCAGCTTCGACGTCGCCCGGTCGTCGACGCCGACCTTGATCATCAAATCCAAGAGGTTCATCCGGTTACCTCCAATCCGAGCCTAGTGATGACGTCCGCCGCGATCTCCTCGCCGGTCCTCGTGTCGGGCCTCTCCCCGAGCGAGGCGACGACCTCCGCGTACGGCTTGGCCAGCGCCCTGCCCTGCGGGGCCAGCCTGAGCGATTCCGCGACGTATGCCCGGAAGGCCTCGTCACGCGAGTGCGCCCTGTCTCGGGCGTCGAGGTAGCAAAAGAAAGGGTGCATGCGCGGGGGTCCCGCGTACGCACCCATGTAGAGCCATTGCCGCCCCTCGCCGTCCAGGGCTAGGCGAAAAAAGAGCCGAACAGCGCGCGGAGGTCGCCGTCCTTCCCGCACGCCTTCACGAGCGCGCGCGTGTCCGCGGCGAACTTGGCCGGCGTGAAGCAGGCCTTGTACTCCTCGAACGTCTGGCCGTCGAGGGCCGCGAGGACCATGTAGGCGTCCGTGACGTTCTCCTTGAGCACGCGCGGGAGGTACTTGGCGATGATGCCCATGCCCCACTCGGCCGCGTCCTCCTCGCTGGATGCCTTGCCGGCCCCCGCCTTGACCTCGGCGAGCAGGGACTTCCCCAACTCGCCGTTGGCGATGTGCTCGACGGCCTCGCCGATGAGCGCCATGGACTCGGCGAACTCGTCCGCCGTCAACTCGTTGATTCTCATCAGGCCGCCACCTCATCCGCCGTGCCGGCCTTGACGTAGATCTCGAAGGGCACCGTGTCGGGCGCGTCCATGGAGTAGTGGCCGGTGAACTCGAAGGCGAACTGGCCCTTGGTCTTGTCGCCGGACTGGATGGCGAAGCCGCCGGTGCTCAGGGAGTTCATCATGTGCACGGCGACGAAGCCCGCCTTGCCGGCCTTCGTGCCGTCCTCGTTGACCTCGCTGTAGTCGCCGACCCACCACAGGTCGGTGAAGTCGGAAGCCTTGAGGTCGTTGCGCGGGGTGGCCTTGTTGCCATCGACGTCCGCCGGGCCGGTCAGCATGCCGGCGGTGGCCGGGGTGACGGTCACGAAGGTGCCCGACATCTTGACCTCCCAGCTGTCGACGCGCTTCAACTCCTTCATGTTCTTCGGGCAGTTGTCGATGTCCTCGCCGAGGTCGCTGTAGGTCGGGACGGCGGTGAAGTTGACGCCGCCGCTCGTCGCGCCGACGATGCCGTCGGCCGTGAGCGTTCCCTGTTCCGGGTCGAAGTCCTTGAGCAGGACGCCGGCGCCCATCTGCAAGTTCTTGAATGTGTTCTTCGGGATCTGTGTGAATTTCATTGGACCTCCCTAAAAGGTCGTGATGTTCTCGATGGAGAGGTTTACGTAGCGCCGCTTGACGCCCGGCTCGCCCGAGTCGACGGCCTGCCAGAACGGCGAGCCGCGCTTGACCCACAGGCCGCCGCCGTCGCAGGGCAGCATCACGCCGCCGAGCCCCAGCGCGCGTCCGATGGCCTCGGCGTCGGCGTTGGCCCTCGCCTCGGACTCGGTGCGGCGCCATATCTCCACGGTGACGTTCTGCTCGCCGTCGCCCCAGGCGCCCGACACGGGCGTGAACGTGATGTACGGCGGCTCGGCGTTGTCGGGAACGGCCTGCGCCGCGTGGGCGGGCATGCCGAACCGGCCGAGCCATGCGGCGAGCGCCGCGGTCCTAGTCGGCATCGGGCAGCCTCCATTCCTCGGCCGTGCACTGGGTGAAGCTGAACGTCGCGCACGCGGGCGGGCGTCCGTCGTCGGCGTTGGACGTGACGCGGAAGACCTGACCGTCTGACACGCGCCTGAACACGTCGCCGTGGGACAGCTCCTCGGAGCACGTCACCGTGTAGGTGTTGGCCACTCCGGCCGCCTCGGCGACGCGGGCCTCGGCCGAGGTGTCGCGGACGATGGAGGCGGAGAAGGCGCGGCCCGTGGCCCACGTCTCGGTCCAGCCGCCCTCGCCGTCCGGCACGCTCCTGCGGACCACATGGGCGCACGGCACGCGCATGCGCTCGTACAGGCGGCTCATAGCTTTCTCCAAGGGTCGAGACGCGCCTTGAACTGCTGGCGCCACGTCAGCGGTCGGCCGTCACTGCCGACGCGCGTGTAGCTGTAGCCGCCGAAGCTCTCGCTCGCATACGGGCTGTCCAGCTCCTCGGCGTGCTCGGCCTGCCATGCCGCGATCTCGTCCGCGAGGTCGACCACGGCCTGCGGTATCGCGAGCGACCAGACCGTGCCGACGAACACCTCGTCCGTGAGGCCGTTGTAGGGCCATGAGTGCAGCCCGTCGTTGAACGTCGAGCCCGTGATGCGGATGTACTGGCCCTCCTTGAGGTCGAGCCCCGCGGGCGGCACGAGGCGGCCGCCTTCGATGCGGACGCGCCCCGTGCGCTCTTCTGCGACGAACCAGTTGCGCAGCGATAGAAGCACCTGCTCGAGCATCTCTTCGCCTAACGCTTATCGGTGATGACGGCGGCGAGCTCGGGGCTGAGGGTCTTGACGCCGCAGAGCATGTCGATGGAGACGGTGTCGGTCTTGGTCTTCTGGTCGTAGCCCTGCACGACGCGCAGGCCGAAGCCGTCGTAGGAGGTGGAGTACGCCTTGGGGGCGCCGAGCGGCATCTCGAGCTGGCGGGTCACGAGCGCGAAGGCGTTCTTGTGGAACGCGATGGACGGCGTGTAGTTGGCAGTCTCGGCCGTGGTCTTCTGCACGTTCTGGTCGCAGTAGAAGTCGAGGCCGTACTTGCGGCCCAGCGACGCCTCCTTGAGGGCGGTGCCGTTGTCGCCGACGGCGGAGGCGTTGGTGAACGCCTCGGTGTTGAGCAGGTCGGCCTCGGCCTGGGAGCCGTAGACGAAGCGGCGCTCCGTGGAGGGCGCCTTGGCGTCCACGAGGAACTTGCGGGCGGCGACGATGTCCGCCACGGCGATGGCGCCCTTGGTGTGGTCGACGCGGTTCGTGACGTCCTTCTCGAGCGCGAGCAGGTAGCCGTCGATCTTGTCGGCGAAGGCCTGCATGGCGGGGACGAGGAACTGCGCGGAGAAGTCGACGATGCCCATCGTCAGCTCCTTGGACGTGACGGCGAACGTCACGTCGAGCAGCTTGTCCATCTTGACGGGGACCTTGCCCTCCGTGGCGTCCTGCACCTCGACCTCGGTAGTGAACTCCTTGGCCTCGAAGGTGGCGGGCTTGCGGACGGTGATGGTGTCGCCCACTCCCGCGACGAACTCGGCGGAGTAGTCGCGGTGGACGAGGTTTGCCATGACGGCGTTGGTGCGCAGAACGTCCAGCGCCTCGTTGGCGATGATGTTGGGTGTAAGGATGGTGTTTGCCATAGAAACCCCTTAGCCTCTCTGCTCCGCCTTGTACTTCATGTACTCGGCGGTGCTCATTTCGTTGATGTCCTTGCCGCCCTCGCCCCTGGGGGCGTGGGCCACGTCGGCGCCCTTGACGGTCGTGGTGGCGATGAAGTCGGCCCAGTCGGCCTTGATGCCCTCGGTGAGCTTGTCCGCGTCCTCGATGGCGCCGTCCTTGACGGTCACGCCCTCGAGGTCGGAGACCTTGAGAACGGTGTCGATGCGCTTGGGGTCGACGCCCGCCGACTTGAGCAGCTCTCGGTACAGGCTGCGCTTCTCGGCTGCGGCTTTCTCGCCCTCGACCTTGGCCTTGTAGTCCTCTAGGTTCTTGACGGCGGCCTTGTACTTTTCCTCGTACTCGCCCGCGCCCTCGCCCTTGGCCTTGAGCGCGTCCAGCTCCTTCTTGTAGCCGTCCGCCTTGCCCGCGGCCTCCTTGAGCTCGTCGCGCTGCGCCTTGAGCGCGTCCACGCTCTCGGCATGCTCCTCGATGATCTGGTCGATCTTCTCGTCCTCGATGCCCATTGCCTTGAGCATCTTTCGTGTGAGTGCCAACAGAATCTCCCTTGCTTCGGAATGGGCGGGTCCCAGCCTGTTGCCTCGGCAGGGCCCGCGCCGCAATACCTCGCGGCAAGGGTGAGTATCCAAACGGCGTAACGCGGCACTAGCCGCCCAAGTGTTTACGGAAGATTGAGCGGTATGTGGATTCGTGGTCCTCGGCCGCCGGCTTGAGGTAGGGCTGCGGCTTCTGGTGCCTCGTCCCCAGTTCGACATATGGCGCGTACTCGACGTTCGTGCCGATGATGGCGCACTTGCCGTCCTCGTCGACGATATGGGTGATGGAGTTGCGCAACCGTCCCGTGTCGACCGGGCAGGCGCGCTTTGCGTAGCCCTCCGCGACGAGGCCGACCTCCTCGAGCGCGGCTACGAGCGCGCGGTCGATGGCGTTGGCGATGGCCTCGCGGTTGTCGGCGCGCACCTCGACAAGCCCGGAGATGTCTGAGGCGGTCAGGCCCTTGGCGCTACCGCGCGTGAAGCCCTTCTCCCTCATCCCGCTGACGGTGTCGCCGTTGCGGTCGGTCCACGTGTCGTTCTTGGCGCTCCACTTCTCCTTGCCGACCTTTCGCGGTGTGGCCATCAGTCCAGCACCTCCGTGCCGTAGCCCACGCGACCGGACACGTCCACCTCGCACGCCTCGACGGCCTGCACCGGCACGCCGGCGCACCCGAGCGTGCAGCCGTCGTCGGGCTCGACCTCGTCGCCGCGCTGCGTGCAGATGTAGGTGTCCGGGAACGTAAAGCCGAAACCGAGCCTCACGGCGCAGTCGCCGCAGCTCGCACATGTGAATAGCTCTTTCATGCCTGCCCCAATCTCTCTGCGGGCAGTGTCGCGGTACGGTCACGCGGCATGAAAAAAGCCCCGCCGTGGCGGGGCTGGCTGTGGTCTATTTGACTTTTATCTCGTTGGCCCTGTCCATCTCAAGCTCGATAGCGGATGGGCTCTCGCCTCTGAGGAAAAATGGAATCGGGAAGAAGTCAATCTTCCCCGTTTCCTTGTCGATGGCGTACGGAGTGTCGCCCGGGGCCATCTTTCCATCGAAACCGAAACCGACGAACCAATGGTATTTGCCCTCGTATGCGCACACCGGGCCGTATCCGTCTACGGCCTCCTCTTCCAGAATCGGCTTTATGGCCTCTTCCAATGTGAGCATGTCAACCTCTTGTCGTCAGGCACTCGTCGATAAGATCGCCAAACTCGGCGTCGTCAACTCGCGCGAACTCCGTCTCCTCGGCCTTGATTATACCAAAATACCAGCTCACGTCCTCATCGCCGCTCTGTGGGTCTATGAACTTGATAGCGTTTCCCGTCTTTTCCGCAACGAAAACGTGTCGTCCGCTCTTGCCGCAAAGCGCGTGGTCCCAGGAAACGGAGACCTCGGCCCTCGCGTCCCCGTTTACCGCAAGGAGGAATGACGTTATCTCTTTCTCCGGCTTATCGCCGCCACGTTTCCATGTGGCCCCCGGAAACACCTTTTTGTACGACTCGGCGCGCGCGAAGGGGTCATATGCCGATATTTTCCCCCACTTGTTCATCTTAACCGGCTTCGCAACGACGTCGAGCCCACGCCGTCTCGCCTCATACGCCGGAACGCACCTTTGGCAGTTGTACGAGTACCTGCCGTTTTTGTCCTTCTTTGTCTTAAAGTTCGGGTTTACCTTGGCAAGGTCGGAGCCTGCGGAATGCTCGCCCTTGATCTCCTTGAAAACGCGCCGGCCGTTGACAATGGGCGTCGAACCGGGCGCAAGCACCGTGTCGAGCACCTTCTGCTGGTCGCCCGCAGACATCTTCCTGAACCCGCTCGACGGTATACCGTAGTCCCCGAGCTGCCGCGAGAGCCGCTTTCGCGCCTCGGTCTTGGATACGCCCGCCACGTCCAGCTTGCGCTTGGTGCCGGGCATCTCCATGAACTCGGAGATGGTGCGGTTCGCGGGTTTGGTGCCGGTGACGGCGGGCTTGCCCGCCTTCCACTCCTCGTAGGTCATGCCCTCGGGCAGCTTGCTCCAGCGCTTGCCGTCGGAGTAGTCGACGCCCTCGACGGCCGCGATGAGCGTGCAGCGGCAGTTGCACGCCTCGGCATACGGCGCCTCCGGGTCGCCGGGATAGCGGCACCCGTTGCTGAACTTCTCCCCGACATCGACCTTCTCGCCGTCGAGCTTCCTGTGGCTCGAGCGTGTGCGGCCGTCCATCGTCGCCAGCCACTCCTGCTTGAGCTCGATGCCGAGCGACTGCGCGCGCCTGTAGCTGTCGACGCGCCCGGCGTTCTCCGCCGCCGTCGTCGAGGTGCGCGCCAAGCGCACTGCCGCCGCGCGGTTAACCCCCGTCACGTCCTGCATGCGCTTGGCTATCTTGGCCATGGACTCGCCGAGCAGCACGCCCTGCGTGATCTGGTTGGCGATGAGCCGTCGGTTCCACGCCACGTCCTTGGCGACGTTGACGGAGGGCTTGGGCAGATAGCTGTCGTGGTCGGCGAGCAGCCTCTGCACGGTCGACGCGTCCTGCAGCGCGTAGGACGTGTCCATGCCAACGGCGCTCTCGACCTGCCACGTTCCGTAGTTGTAGTTCTCGGCGTAGACCTCGGGCAGCCTGCCCTCGATGGCGGCGGCAGCGACGACGTTCGCGTGGGTCATGGCCTCGGCGCACTGCTTGAGGACGATTCGGTAGCGCCTGCCCGCCGCGATCTTCCGGCTTCGCCAAGACCTGTATTGCGCCTTGGTGATCTCGCCGGCCTCAAGCCGCTCGCGCATTTTCTCGTCGTCGGCCTCGAACTGCGCCAGATAGCGCTTGAGGTCGGCGTAGGCCGTCTTGCCCGCCTCGCCGTACACTCCCGCCACCTCGCGCTCGAACGCCTGAATCTCGGCGTCTGAGAACTCGTGAGCGCTATCCTTCGCCATGCGCCGCCTCCAATCGTCGGCACGCATGGTCGCCCGCACATAACGGAAAAGGGCCCCGACCGAAGCCGGGGCCCTTCCTTACTCGCCTACCTGCTCGGTCGGCTCCTCCGCGCGGTCGAGCGCGTCGTAGTACGCCGCCGCAAGCTCCTCGACCTCGGTGATGTCGCTCTCGTCGAAAAGGCCGCTGTCGAGGTGCGCGTAGGCCTTGTCAAGCCAGTACGCCACGTCGCGGCCGGCCTGGATCTCGCGCTTGATGCTGCGAAGCGTAAGGTCGTGGCGGGACTTGCTCTTAACTGCCATGGGTGTCTCCTAACTGATGGATGCGATTGCCGATTCCAGATTCGCCACGACGATGTTCACATCCCTCTGATACTTCAGCTTGACCCCCGCACCGTCCCCAGCCTGCACCACAGTGTCGGGGCCGTAAGTGGTGAGGGCTTTGTAGGCGGCGATTTCGGCAGAGGTGAGCGGGGTTTCGATGGGGGTGGCGAGACAGTAAAAAATGCTCGCGTCTGGGCGCGCTTTGAGCCATTCAGAAAAGGCATCGACCGAGTCAACGCCCGAACCTGCCTTAAACTGCAGCGTTACGCTTTGAACCCACACATAGCATCTGCAAGCTTCTTTCATTTCGATGTCATAAGCGGCACCGTCGAAAACAGCATACTGGCACAAGGAAAATCCTTGCGTTGTGCCGTATTGCGATGCATGAGTGACGGAAATAAAAGTGTCATTTTTGTTTGTCGGTGTGAGCTCATATCGCCACTGCAAGGCGTCCAGTTTCAGCTGATTCACCCTCTGCACCTTCACACCCCTTTCCAAGTCCACCTCGTCGCACACCCACTGCTGGCCCTGCGAGTCAGTGTAGTTGCCGCCAAAGGTGACAGGGATGCCGGGTAAGCCGTTGGGAGTGGGGAGCGTGAGGAGCTGTTCGCGGTAGGGTTCATAATCGGGAGACGATGCGTTCCATGTCATGCACAGGTTTTCACTGTTAGTCCCCGGTGTCAGAAGATACTGGAACTTTACTAAGTCCGCTGGAAACGTCACATGGTGTTCAGTCTTATTTGCATCAATACCAAACCAGTATTCATTGTCATTCTCGTCAAAGAATCTGATGTTCCCGCCTTGCGAGACTGTACCTTCCTTGAACACTAAAGTTATCGGCGTGTTTTTCTCGACATAGCACTCGACAATATCTTGATATTTCAGGTTGGACGACAACCGATTTTTCCCCGTCACCTTCACCGCTACGCTCCCGCCATCGCCTGCGCTCACGATAGACACATGGTTATCCGGGCTGGGCGTGCCATCATGCGTGCTCCGACCGTACACTGTCAGGCCGCACAAGGGCGCAGGGAAAGCGTCGTCAAAGTGGACGAAGGTGCCCTTGGTCGTGCCCTTTAGCGTGTTCTCGGCCACGGGGTACAGCTTGGCTTCCGTGGCCTTGACGTCGGCAACGGCCTTGGTGGCTGCCTTGCTGGCGGCGTCGGCACGCTCGACCGCGTCGCTCACGCTCTTCTCCGCCTCGGCCTTGAGGTCGGTCCAGCCCTGCTCGCGCTTGGCCTCGGCCTCCACACGTGCCTTCTCGGCCGTATCGCGCTCCGTCTCGGCGCTCTTGCGCCCCCCCTCGTTCTCGCCGCGCACGCGCTCGGCGGCCTGGCGCTTTCCCTCGGCCTCGTTGTAGGCGGCGTTGCGGTCCGTCTCCGCCTTCGTGTACGCCTTGTCGCGGGCGCGCTCGGCGTCCGTATATGACTCGGCGCGCGCCTGCTGCGCGTCGCCGAAGGCCTTGGCCTGCTCGGTGAGCATGGCCTTGTACTCCTCGTTTGTCTTGCCGATCTCGGCCGCCGCGTCCGTTGCGGGCTTCTTGAGCTCCGCCACCTGCTCGTCGGTGAGGTCGCTGTACCTGAGCGCGTCGCCCTTCGGCACGCCGACGACCAGGATGTTGCCCTCCATCGCCGCCGTTGCCTCCGAGCCCGAGGCAAGCGTCGTGGCGCGCGCCCCCTTGACCTCGGCTGCGATGGCCCTGTCGCGCGCGGCCTCCGCGGCCTTCTGCGCGGCCTTGGCCTCGTCTCGCGCCGTCTCCGCGTCCTTGATGGTGCGCTGGTCGCTCGGCTCGTAGACGTACTCGGCGGGCTTGGCTCGCCTCTTCACGTCCCAGAGCGCCTCGATGCGCGTGCGCCCGCCGTATGTCTCGTCCGTGATGTAGGCCCATGCGTACACGCGACCGGCCGCCTGGAGCAGCTCGTCGGGAATCTTCGCCTTGTTGCCGGCCACCTCGACCGTGTAGCACGTCCCCGCGGTCGACTTGGCGAAATGCACCTGCTCGCAGCCGGCAGCCTCGACCTCGCGCCCGTGTCCCACTGCCACAGGTCGCCATCCATGATGTCCAGCGTCATTCCTCGCCCTCCTCGTCCTCGTCATCCTCGTCGCCTGCGCCCGCACCGCCGGCGTTTGCCGCGAGCGCGGGCGGCAGCGCAGCCATGCGCTCCTCCTGCTCCCGCTGCTTTCGCTCCAAAATCTTCGCCCTCTCGTCGGGCGTGATGTTCGGCAGCTTGCGCAGGATGGTCTCGTCGTCCAGCCACTCGGCCTCCAGGCACACGGTCTCGACCTGCTCCTTGGTGTTGCTGATGCGAGTGTGCGTGAACACGGGCGTGTCCTCGATGCCCTGCAATGCGAGGATGTCCATGATGCCCTCGCGGATGTGGCGCTCGAACTCGGCGGCCTCCTCGTCCATCGGCTGGTATGCCGCGTCGATATGGTCGTTGGTCGCCCCCGCCGCGATGGTGTGGACGTCCAGCGCGCCGAAGTCCTCGTAGATGTCGGCCTTGATCTGCGCTAGCGTCTCCTTGCGGCCCTCGACGGGCACCTCCTGCGTGTACGGCGTCACGGACTGCCCCTGCTCGGCGTCGACCTCGGCCACGTGCGTCAGCTTGAGCTTCGCCCGCCACAGGTCGAGGTCCCTGTCGTCCATGCCGCCGGCTCCGTTGATGAGCCAGTAGATCTGCGCGCAGTCGCGCGTGTCGTTCACCAGTCCGCTCTTGATGAGGTCGTAGGCGTCGATGCTCTCGCGCATGCCGACGAGCGTGCTCTGGTGCGCATCGCTGCCCCAGACCGCCACGATGGGCAGGCGGGAGTAGTTCTCCGCATCGACGGCCAGCTTCATCCCGTCCGCCGGTATCTCCTGATACGTGACCTTGTAGGCACGCTTGGCCTCGGCCACCTCGAAGTCGAAGCCGCTGCCGCCCGACACCATCTCCGTGTAGCCGTCCTGCTCGTAGAGGGTCGCGTGCCACGGGTGGTCGGAGTCGAGCCGCCAGAACCTCACGCCGGCGTATAGCGCCCCCGAGTACTCATCCCACACCGGACAGAACTCGTCGGCGGTGAACACGTCGATGTGGTCGAGGTTCCAGAACGGGAATGACACACCGTGGATGAGCGCCTTGAGCCCCATCTCCATGACGTCGTCGTCGAAGCGGTCGCCAAGCCCCTCCTTGGTCGTGTCCTTGCCGCCCGCCGAGACGTCCACGAAGCTCACGCCCTTACCGAGCGAGTACGTGCAGCGCTGGACGTTCAGGCGCTTGAACAGGTTACTCGCCAGCCTCAGCTTCGAGGCCGTGAAGTCCTCGGCCTCGGCACCGGAGCACGAGTAGATCTTCTGCACGAAACGGTTGATCGTGACGTTGTGCTGTCGGTAGTACTCGTTCGCGGTGACGGCGTTGCGGTACATCTCGCTCGACATGTGCCGCTCGATGGCATCGGCCGCAAACGCCGTCGCCGACGCCGCCGCCTTGAGGTCGCCATCTGTCACCAAAGGACCCTTAGACAAAGCCGCTACCTCCGTTCAAAGAATGGGTTTACCTGCCGTTTCGCAGGCTTGTACATGCGCATGGTCGCCACCCCGTAACGGAGTGCGTCGCAGCTGTGGTCCTCGACCTTGACGGGCCTGTCGCCGTCGGCCTTGGCGTCCCAGCAGTAGCCGCCGAGCTCGCCTATCAGCCCCGTGCAGGCGTCGGAGATGCGCACCGTGCCGTTGCCCAGGCACACCCCCGTCTCTCGAATGCCGTCAGCGACGTCGTTGCGACCCTTCTTGGTCTTGAACCCGGCCTGCCGCATCGCCGCGATGAAGCTCGTGGCGCTCGGGTCGATGATGAACGTGGGCGGCTTGCCCAGCCCGCGAACGAAGTCGGCCATGTCGGCCACGTAGTCGGCGTCCGTCTTCTGGTGCCCCGTGTCGCGGCCCGAGTAGCGGTACTCGTCCGCCACGTGCCACACCTTGCCGTCAAACGCCCACAGCAGCGCCGCGAAGGCGTTCTGCGTGCCGTAGTCGCAAGACACCGCGTACTTGACGGCGCCGCCCGTATACCGGCTCTCGAGGGCGCCCTCCCAGTCGGGGTAGACCAGGCCCTCGGCCAGCGTCCACTTGCCCAAGATGTAGCGGTCGTAGTACACGCCGCTGCCGTAGTCCTTGATGAGGGCCTCGATGACATCCGGTGCCAGCGCGCCGTCCCAGATCGTGTAGTCCTGCCTGTAGATGTCGCTGTCGCCGTCGAGGAACCGCTTGAACCAGTGGTTCGGGGAATCGGGGTTGCAGGTGCCGTCGAAGCGGCTGTGCTCGCAGCGCAGGCGGCTCTTGAGCATCTGGAACACGTCTTCGCTCCACGTGGCGACCTCGTCGCCGTAGACCCACTCGAACGTGGCGCCCTGAATCTTGGATACGCTTGTCTTCTTATCCGCCCCGAGGCAGTAGACCTTGCGCCCGAATATCTGGGCCGTGTTGTCCCGCCCAATCTGGCTGACGACGTCTTCGCTGTAGAGTGAGCGCATCGGCTCGAGGATGTTGCGCTCGAGCGTCGAGCGGGTGTTCCCGATCATCACCGCCAGCCCCTCGCCCCTCATGGCGAGAAGCCTCTGCGGTATGGTCACGGCTATGTCGACGTAGCTCTTGCCCGAGCCCGTCGCCCCGCACTTCACGTTGTAGCGGTGCGTGCAGTTGGCGAGGTACTCGCGCTGCATCCTCGTGAGCGGCATCGGCTACTCGTCCCCGCCGATTGAGGACGGCACGGACAGCACCAGCTCCTTGGCGGCCTTGAGCACCGCCGTGTCGGTGGTATCCATGATGCGCTGCGCCTTGGCGTACTCCTGCGGGTACTTGCGCTCCAAAAGCCACGCCGCCGCCTGCCAGCTGTCGCCGCTCGCGTCCATGATGCGGCCCACGAGCGTCGCCTTGCGCTCGACCTCGGCCTTTTTTAGAACGTGACACAGTTGACGCTGATTGTCTGTTCTGGGGTGGTTGATCCAGCGGCTGTATGTCTCACGTGCGACCCCGAGATACGCGGCGATGTCCCTGTCGGTCATTCCGGCACGGCACAGGCGGACGGCATCCTCGATGCCCTCCTTGGTCAGTTTTTCACGCCCTTTTCCCGCCACAAAATCACATTTCCGCTGGTAGATAGCCATATGGAAACGCGAACGTTCCCACCTTTTTACGCACGCGGACAAGCGCGTGCGTTTGCCCACGAGCGTAAAAAGGGGGTAACGTTTAAAGAAAAGGCCCCGGGAAACCGGGGCCTTTCGGCTACTCGACCTTGGTCGACTTGATTCTGATTACCTCGGCCAGCCTCTCAAACGTCTCCGTCCAGCTTCTGCCGTCTGTGCGCGGCCTGTCGTATGCGGTTGCTCTCCGCCTCTTCCTCGAGCCGCCTCTTCCGCTCCGCCAGATAGCACCCCTTGCACAGCCTCCACTTCTTCGCCTGCGCCGAAGTGTCGAACACGGGCCGCGCGTCGCACGCGATGCACAGGCCGTCCGTTCCGGTCGAGAAGCGCCCGTACCGCTGCCGCGCGTGCCTCACGGCGCTCGGCGTCACCCTGAGCTCCGCCGCAATCTCCGCCGCCGTCCGCTCCGGGTGCGCCTGCATCCGCCTTATCATCTCGTCCGTCCACAGGACGTAAGAGGAGCGCCCCTTCCGGAGCGCCCACTCGTCCCTCAACGGATGTGTTGACTTTGTAGATGGGCCTTTTGGCCCATCTCCTACAGGTGGCCTACACGCCATTCGCATACCCCCTAAAGCTCGCCCGCCACGGCAGAACCTTATCAGGCGCCGGGGACCAACTCACCGACGACGCTTGATCTCCTCCCCGCACTTCGGGCAGTGAACCGGCTCATAGGCCAACATGCCTCCGAAGCCGGTGTACTCCCAGAGCTGTCCACTCCAATCGCAGCTAGAGCAGTGGAAGTAGCCGTCTGTCATCCGCTTGCCCGGGATGAACGGATCCTGCTTGTGCTCGACAAGGTCGTGGCACACCGGACGGTCGATTAGGTCGGCGATTACAGCCACGTCCTCTTGGGGACACATGCAGTGTTCGGAACCGACCACGGCCCCATGAACACGCAACCACCAATCGCCAAGTGACCACCCGGGCTTGTATGAGATCTCGCGTAACCTCTTCGCCACCTCGCGGCGCTCTTCATCGGTTATCATTCATCCACCTCTATAAGGTCATAAACGCTCATCCCGGTCGCGTCCGCGAGATTGAGCATCGAGCTCATTCGTGGCTCCTTCATGCCGTTGAGCCATTGGTTCGGCATACAGGCCGCGACGCCAGCCAACTTCGCCAGCTCGGCCTGCGTCGTATGCGTCCTTTTCATCCATTCGATCAGCGCCTTGACATTGAGCTTGTACTTCCTCGGTCCGTTCTGTGGAACGTTCACTATGTCGATAAGGCGCTCTACTTCATCGCGGCCAAGAGTCCAATCGACGTCAGTGTGCACGTCGAGAGCATCAAGAATGTCGTTGACCTCGCAGTACTCCTCACCCGTCTCGTCATCTTCGAGAAACACGATGTTCCGTAGCGCAGTCACGATATCTCGCCGCTCTCGTTCGCTCACTCGGTCGCAGTATGGCTTTACGGTCTTTTGACGCTTCATCAGTCCTCGCCTCTCAGCTTGCGGATACGCTCCTTTATGTCCTTGAGTGCCAGCGAGTCACCATGACATGGGCCGTCGCCGTCCAAGATGCATTTGAAACACACTCCGGACGGGTTGTGGTACGAACAAAGGCCGTCCGCCTCGATGCACCTGTCCAAGTCATCCTCCAATTTCTCCCATGTGTCGGGCTCGGGCGTGGTGAGGTACACGAGTGCTGGGTCGAGTGCAAATCCACGGTCGGTAATCGCACGCCATTTGTTCGACCATCCGTCACTCAAATCAAAGTCCGTGGTGAACGTCCAGCGCACGATGCTATATACGTTCCCGTCACGGTTGAACAGCGCAACGGTATCTAGAGGTATCTCTCGTCCCTCGGCATCTCTCGGCAATTCGACGCTCATCACTCAACCTCCTCGTAGTCGCGGCACTCGCCGCACTCGTCCTCGCAGTACAGCAGGTTCTCCATGAGCCACGCCACGGCCCACTTCGCCAGGCGCCAGAACCCTTCCTTGCGGTCAGGCGCCTCCGCGTCGTAGGCACGCTCGAACCCGAGGTGGCAGTAGCCGTAGTCGACGTGGATGTCGCTGCCGCAGAAGTGCCTGCAGTTCCCGCACATCCTAGGCTCGCAGGCCCCGCCGTAGCAGCGTTCTATCGTGGCGTCGGTCACCCCCATCGGGTAGCCGCCGACCCTCGAGTCACTCATCGCAGTCCGCCCCCCCCTACGCTCTCGTCGAGCAGGTCGATGGCATCCCCGACGGTCGCCTCGATGCTCGTCAGCTGGCGGCGCAGGTTCTGCACGAGGTTCGCGCCGGCGACCTCCGCCCTTCCCGCCTCGTAGGCGCGCTCGATCATGTCGGTCACCGCGACCTGCATCGCTGTGTCGTTGTAGCCGCGCCTGACGCGATACTTCCCCAGGTAGGCGTGCGCCCTGTCCTGCGGCCTGCACTCGCGGTCGAAATGGAACACCTCGACCGCGTCTGCCTTGATCTGATCCAAAGTCTCCATCACAAACGTCCCCTCTCTCGATTCCTCTCGTCCATGCGCCGGATGGCAGCGTCGACCTCGCCCTGCGTGGCGCCGACGGCGGCCAGCAGGTTCACAGTCGCCTGCACGGTGTCCAGGCACTCGTCGATGAGGTCGTCGCGGTACGCCCTGCGCGCCGTCATGATCGGGCTGAGGCGCATGTCGTCGCAATCCTGCCAGGCGCCGAACACCTCGGCCGCCTCCTCGAGCGGCTTGAGCGCCTGCGCTTTGTCGTCCCTCACTTCGTGGAACGTCCGAATGTTGAGCAGGTAGCCGTCCCGCATCAGACGCACCTCCCTTCCGCCAGCGCCGCGCGCATGGCGTTGATCTCGCGGCCCCTCTCGCTCCTCGCGCCGAGGTACACGTCCACGGGCCGCTTGCTCTCGTTCCTGCGCGCCACGTTCTCGCACCAGCCGCAGCAGTACCTCTGGTTCCTGCCAACCGCACGGAACCGCCTGCCGCACTGCCTGCACTCGAGCACGTAGCCCCCGCGCCTGTCCCACGACTCAGCCCTCATGTCGCGCCTCCCAGTAGTTGCACCTCGCGAGCCCCTGCGTGGCGTGCACGAAGTCGGGGCAGCGCATGCACGTGTACCGCTTGCGGCCCTCGCCCGACGCCGACATGACCGCCTCGCTCACGGCGCAGAACCCGCATGTCTCGCAGCGGGCGCTGCGCGGCCCCTCGTCGTAGATGCTCGCTGACCCCTTCGGTCTGCCCATGTCCTCTCTCCTCTCGTCGTCCAAGCTCATGACGCCCTCCTCTCGCATGCGGCCCTCGCGTCCAGCAGGCGCCGCGCGTCCCGGTACGCCTTGAGCGCCGCCGGGTCGGCGGTCGTCCCCCTCGGGGCCTTCACCTTCGCCGGGTCGATGCCCGGATGTTCCTCGCGCCACCTGCGCTCGAGCTCCGCCCTCGTCTGCTCGGGCGTCCTCGTCGGCTTGAACGTGGCGGCCTGAATCTCGGCATCGGTCGGCTTGCCGCGGGCGTGGGCCTCGGCGTCGAGGCGCTTCTGGTTGCCGTTCCACAGCATCGCCGCGGCCTTGAGCGAGGCCACGGGCATCCCGTTCGAGCGGATCCAGCCCTGCGACTCGTAGTGCGCCCAGAACTTGTCGGGGTCGCCGCTGATGCAGTTGGCGGCGAAGTACGCGCGGCACTCGTCCAGGGTCGGCGGCTCGAAGCCCTCGGGCGCGGCGGGCATTGCATCTACCCTGCCCTGGATTGGACTGTCTATGGTTTGGTCTGGCTTGGTATGGTCTGGTATATAAGGAGGGGTTTCTTGGGTTTCTGAAACCTCGAAACCCCCGTTTTCACTTTCCGAAACCCCCGTTTTATCGGTTTCCGAAACCTCGAAACCGCCGTTTCCGTTTCGCGGTTCCGGCTCGGGCTTGGCCTTACGGGGCCTACCGCCCTTGTTTCTAGCCCGCGCCTCGACCGAGTTGTCGATGTCCTCTCGGATGGTCTCGAAGATGGTTTCCATATTCCAGGAGTAATCGACGGTGATTGGTTCTCCATCGGCATCAATGCCGACCTCGACCGAGCAGTTGTCGCTGTTGAACTCGGGCTCGACGCCGTTCGCCCCGTACTGGACGATGGCCCAGAGCATCTGGGCGCGTGGCCCCTCCGGCATTCTCTCCAGGGCCTTGGTAAACTTCGGGAACCACGTGAACTTGTTGGCCATCAGAACCACCCCCATAGAAGCGAAGAGAAGAATAGGAACCCCGCGGCGAAGGAGGCGGCGAACAGGGCCGCCTCCCAGTGGTCGCGGATGATGTCGGGTACGTGCCTCATCAGAACGGCACGTCCTCGTCGTAGAACTCGGGCTGCGGGACCGCGGCGTAGGCCTGCTGGGCGCTCCACTGCGGCGCGGCCTGCGCCCGGGGCTGTGCGGGCACCGTGTCCGCGAGGCTCTGCTGCGGCTGGGCCTGCGTCTGCCCCTCGCGGCGCACCATGACCTCGATCTCGTCGACGATCACCTCGAGCTTCGAGCGCTTCTGCCCGTCGCGCTCCCAAGAGCTGTAGCGCAGCTTGCCCTCGATGGCGACCTTCATGCCCTTGGCGATGAAACGGCCCACGGCCTCGGCGCGGTTGCCGAACATGGTGCAGTCGACGAAGTTGGGGTAGTCCTCCCACTCGCCCGTCTGCGCGTT
>CALKBP010000080.1:0-127702 GCA_937989885.1 uncultured Collinsella sp. | reverse complement strand
CTGCGGGAATGGCCTATTTGCTCAATGTGTTCGGCTGAGATCGGAAATCAACCATGTAGTTTTTACGCCATTTTCATTGAAGGTTTTACGCTTGGCATCCTTAGCGCGACGCTCGCTCAACCCCTGACCATCGGATTGCCCGAATTCCGGGATGCTGTCTCCGCTCCAAACAAAAGGCCCCAGCTCGCGATGGAGCCGGGGCCAAAGGCGCAGCGTATGTAGTTGATGCTGAGCGCGAACAGCCCGTCAGCAATGGCCGTGCGCGTCCTACCCTACCCGCGGTGACGGGCGCGGCTGTACGGCGTATCCACCATGGGCAGATCTGGACGCAGCTTGCCGTCAAACGCGCGGTAGGCGTTCTGTACGGCGGGCGCCGTGGGGATCGTTGCGATCTCGCCGATGCCCTTGCCGCCGTATGCCACGGGCAGCAGCTCGTCCTTCTCCACGTAGATGGCGTGGATATCCGGAATCTCGGGCGCACGGAACAACCCGAGCGTACCGTACCTTGCCTGGGGCACGCAGTCCTTGAGCGGCCAGTCCTCGGTAAGCGCATAGCCCATACCCATGAGCACGCCGCCTTCGATCTGGCCCTGGATGGAGATGGGGTTGACCACCTTGCCGGAATCGTGCGCAGCATAGACCTCGCTCACGCGGCCGTCATCGTCCAGAATGACCACATGCGTGGCAAAACCGTAGCAGATGTGGCTCTTGGGGTTGGGAACGTCGGCGCCCAGCTTGTCGGTCGGCTCCAGATACACGTAGCCAAACTCGCACCCCTCGAGCGCCTTGATGGCGGCCGCAGGATCCTGAGGATGCATACCCTGGCCGGCAACGAGTTCCTGCGTGCGCAACTGGTAGGCGCGACCGTCGTCGTACTCGATCTTGACGCCGTCGCCATGCGCGCTCACGGGAGCATCGGGCGCAGGCTTGCCAGCCTCGATGCCAACCATGGCATCGCGCAGCAGGAAGGCAGCGCCGCGCACGGCCTCGCCGGTCACGACCGTCTGACGTGAGCCAGACGTGGTGCCGGAGTCGGGAGCGTTCTCGGTGGAGCACTCGCCATTGGCAATGCAGCTCAGCGGCAGACCGCAGGCCTCGGCAACGTCCTGCAAAAAGACCGTGTTGCAGCCCTGGCCGATGTCGGACGTGGCAGCATAGACCACGGCCACGCCGTTCTCGACGCGAATCTTGCAGCGGCCGGCGTCGGGCAGGCCCACGCCCACGCCGGCGTTCTTCATGGCGCAGGCAATGCCGGCGTGGCCGGGATGCGCGTAGTAGGCATCCTTGACTTCGAGCAGCGTCTCCTTAAGCGCCGTAGAGCAGTCGGCAATCTGGCCGTTGGGCAAAACCTCGCCCGGCTCGATGGCGTTACGGTAGCGGATCTCCCACGGATCCAGGCCGACCTTCTCGGCCAGCAGGTCAATCAGGCTCTCGAGCGCAAACTCGGACTGGCACACGCCAAAGCCGCGGTACGCGCCGGCGGGCGGGTTGTTGGTGTAGTAGCCAAAGCCGCGAATGTCGGTGTTCTGGTACTTGTAGGGACCGACGGCATGCGTACAGGCGCGCTCGAGCACCGGACCGCACAGCGACGCGTAGGCGCCGGTGTCAAAGTTGATCTCGCAGTCCAGACCGGTAAAGTTGCCCTCGGCGTCGCAGCCCAGCGTAAAGGTGCCGTCCATGGCATGGCGCTTGGGATGGAACGCGAGCGACTCGGCACGTGTGAGCTTGCACTTCACAGGACGCTGGAACTTGTATGCGGCGAGCGCGGCCAGGTGCTGGATGGACACGTCCTCCTTGCCGCCAAAGCCGCCACCCACGAGCATGGTCTCGACGACCACGCGCTCGGGCTCGTTGTCCCAGCCAAACATGTGGGCACACTCTTTGCGCGTATCGTAGGCGCCCTGGTCGGTCGACTGCACCTTGACGCCGTTCTTGTACGGGAAGGCGACGGCGCACTCGGGCTCCAAGAAGGCGTGCTCGGTAAAGGGCGTGGTAAAGCGCTGCGTCACGGTGAATGCGCTCTCCGCTAGCGCCTTGGCGGCGTCGCCGCGCGTCACGTGACGGCTCTGGCACACGTTGTCCTTGAGCTCCACCGTGTTGCCGAAGGCAAAGAAACTGTCATGCAGGCGCGGGGCGTCGGCGGCCTTGGCCTCGGCGATGTTGCGCACGGGCTCCAGCGGCTCGTAATCGATCTTTACGAGCTTCTTGGCCTTCTCGAGCGTCGCCTCGTCCTCGGCAACCACCAGCACGATGGCGTCACCCACGCAGCGGGTGATATCGCCCGGGGCGATCATGACGTCCCAGTCCTGGATAAGGTGGCCGACCTGGTTGACCGGCACGTCCTCGGCGCGCAGGATGCCCACCACACCGGGCAGGGCCTCGGCCTTGGAGGTATCGATGGAGAGCACGCGGGCGCGCGGATACTTGGAGCGCACGGCGCTGGCGTAGGTCAGGCCCGGCTGGTCGATCTCGTCGATGTCGTCGGGATACTTGCCCTCGCCGAGCACCTTCTTGCGCACGTCGATACGGAAGGCGCGCTTGCCCACGCCGTAGTCATCGCCGCGCTCCAGATCCTCGTCGATCTGCTTTTCGCCACGGAGCACCGCAGCTGCCAGCGAGATGCCCTCGATAATCTTCTTGTAGCCGGTGCAACGGCAGACATTGCCGCGGATGGCGTACTTGATCTGCTCCTCGGTGGGCTCGGGGTCCTCGGCGATGAGCGCTGCACCCGCCATGACCATGCCGGGGATGCAAAAGCCGCACTGCACGGCGCCCACGGCGCCAAAGGCGTACACAAAGGCCTCGCGCACGTCCTCGGGCAGGCCCTCGACGGTCACGATGTTGCGGCCGGCGGCAAGAGCGGTGGTCAGTACGCACGCCTTGACGGCCGCACCGTCCACGTGGATGGTGCAGGTACCGCAGGCGCCCTCGGAGCAGCCGTCCTTGGCGGAGTGAATGTGCAGGTCGTCGCGCAGGTAGCGCAGCAGCGGTTTATTTTGGGTCGTCGTGCGCTCGACGCCGTTAACGGTAAAAGTGAATTCCTGTGCCATGGTGATTCCCTTCTACACGCCGGCGGCGATGCCGGTGCGGTCGTGGATGGCGCCATGCGGGCACACAACCGCACACATGCCGCACGACAGGCAATCCGCGCCATCGATATGGGCGCAGTTGTCCTCGATGCGGATAGCGCCGGCGGGGCACTTTTTAGCGCACATTCCGCAACCGATGCAGCTCGTGTCGCAGATCTTGCGGGCAATGGCGCCCTTATCGGTGTTGTTGCAGCGCACCAGGATGTTCTGGTAGCCGGGAACGAAGGCAATCACGCGCTGCGGGCACGCCATGCCGCACAGGCCACAGCCCGTGCACTTGGAGCGGTCCACGCGGGCGACGCCGTCGACCAGTACGATGGCACCGTGGGGGCAGGCCGCGACACAGGCACCACAGCCAATGCAGCCTTCGCTGCAGCGGGCGTCGCCGCCTGCGGAAGCACAGCCGCTTCCGCAGGCAACGTAGGCCACGTTATGTTGAATGGATTTGGCCATAAGAGACTCGCCTATTTCTTAAGAAGGTACGAATAGTTGTCGCGCACGGCCCTGATGGTCAGGCGGACGGCCTCGGGAAGACCGGTGTTGACGGCATCGACCGAGACGGTGCGGACCGTGCCGGCGACGCGGACCTTAAAGTGATCCTCGTCCACGGCCAGGAAGCCCTCGTTCTCGGAGTTCTCCATGTCCTGCTCGCTCCAGAACAGGGTGAGCTTGTCCTTGTAGGGACGACCCTCCTGGTAGGGGCAGAACACGGCGCAGTTGCCGCACTCGTTGCACATGCCGTCGACATGGACGACCTGATGCTTGGCCAGGCCCGGCACCTTAATGGCAACGTTGGCGCGGTTGGGGCACACGTCGCAGCAGACCTCGCACACCGAGCCGCAGCCCAGGCAGCGGGTCCTGGTGCAGTTGCGCTTGTCGCGGCACAGCGACCCCTTGCGTTCGTAGCAGGTGTCCTCGCGGCCGGCCTGCTCGTTGCAGTCGGCGTACTTGTTAAAGTCCACGCCGGCGATGGCGCGGGCGACCTCGGCGGCGTCGGCGATGGCCTCGACCACGGTAGCAGGACCGCGACGGCAGTCGCCCGCAGCCCAGACGCCCTCGACACCGGTGGAGGTGGCGGCAAGACGGCCACGACGGTCGTGCTCGACGCCCGCGGCATCATACAGGCTGGCATCGATACCCTCACCCACGGCGCAGATCACCGTGGTGGCGGGAAGCTCAACGGTCTCGCCCGTGGCAACGGGGCTGCGACGGCCGCTTGCATCCGGCTCGCCAAGCTCCATAACATCGCAGGTCAGCACGGCGCCGTTGAGTGCCTTGGGAGCCAGCAGCTCGCAGAACTCAACGCCGTCGGCAAGAGCAAGATCAAGCTCTTCCTCGTCGGCGGGCATCTGCTTCTTGGTGCGGCGATACACCAGGCGCACGTTCTTCACACCAGCCAGGCGCTTGGCCACGCGGGCAGCATCCATGGCGGTGTTGCCGGCGCCAATGACTACGACGTCCTCGCCCAGCTCGAGCTTCTCGCCCCTCTTGGCGGTCTCGAGGAACTCCAGTACATCGAGCTCGGCACCCTCGCCCAGGCCCGCAGAGCCGGGCATCCAGGCACCGGTGGCCACGACCACGTCGGTAAAGCCCTGGGCCTTGAGCTCGTCAATGGAATCCACGCGAGCGTTAAGCTGCACCTTGGCACCAAAGGCCAGGCAGAGCTCGGCATCGTGGGAGATATCGTCGCTCGCAATACGGAACTCGGGGATCACGTGACGGACCACGCCGCCGAGCGAATCGCGGGCCTCAAAGATGGTGACGGGCACGCCGGCGCGCGTCAGGAAGAACGCCGTCGCCAGACCGGCCGGGCCGCCGCCGATAACGGCAACGTTGCGCTCGCCGTCGTTGGCGATGGCCTGGGCACGCAGCTTGGGCAGCACGGCGGTCATGGCCTCGCGGGCGGCCTTGAGCTTGCTGGCGCGAATCTGGGCGCCCTCGGGCTCGTAGAATGCGCGCTCGCAGGCACGGCCGCAGGGATGCGGGCAGATGGTGCCGGTAATGAACGGCAGGGCGTTGCGCTCGATGATGATGTTGAGCGCGTCCTCGTAGCGACCCTCGTCAACAGCCGCCAGGTAGGCGGGAATATCCTGCTGGATGGGGCAGCTCGTGCGGCACGGCGTGGTAAAGCAGTCGGAAAGCGGGCTCTTGCCGGCGACCTTGCGGTCGGGCAGCGGACGCAGCGGCTTCTTGTAGAGCGGGTTGGTGAGCGAGTCGGTCTGGATCGCGGTCACGGCCTCGAGCGAGACGCCCGCGAACGGCTTGCCATCCAGGTCGGTAAACTCGCCAGCCATCTGGCTAAAGCGCTCGTAACCGCCGGGCTTGAGCACGTCGGTCGCCAGGGTGACGGGCCAAATGCCGGCGTCATACAGGGCGCGGATGTTGTAGACCGTGGCGCCACCGGAGTAGCTGATGCGCAGCTTGCCATCGAACTGCTCGGTAATGCGACGGGCAGCCTCGATGGTCAGCGAGAACAGCGAACGGCCGGACATGTACATCTCGGTAGAGGGCAGCTCGTTTCTCGTCACGTCGACGGGGAAGGTGTTGGTCAGCTTGACGCCAAACTCCAGGCCGCGCTCGGCGCACAGGGCAATCAGGCGCTCGAACATAGGCACGGCATCGGCCCACTGCAAATCCTCGCGGAAGTGCGTGTCATCGAAGACGATGTAGTCAAAGCCCAGCTCGTTGAGGCGCTGACGTGCAAACTCATAGCCCAGCAGCGTGGGGTTGCACTTGATGTAGGTGTTGAGGCCCTTCTCGGTGATCAGATAGGTCGCGATGCGCTCGATCTCGGCCGGCGGGCAGCCGTGCAGGGTAGACTCGGTGATGGAGTTGGAGACGCGCGCCGGGATGGACTCGACAAACGCGGCGTCAACATGCTCAAACTTGTCCAGGTTAGCGAGCGCCCACGTGCGGCACTCATTCCAAACCTCGGAGCCGCTGGCGTCCTTCATGCCCTCGATGTAGGCGTCGACCTTGGGGCTCTTGATGCCCTCGAGGTCATAGCCCACGGACATGTTGAAGACAAAGCCGTCCGGGCTGCCCAGGCCGTACTCGCGAGCGATGAGGTGGCAGGCAAACCATGCCTTCACGTACTCGGCAAAGGCCTGCGGAACCTCGAGCTCGGTCGACCACTCGCAGTTGTAGCACTCGTCCTGCGCCACGATGCAGGGCTTGTTCACACACTTGGAGAGCTCCTCGCCGTCCATAACCTGAACGGTCTTGAGCTCAAAGAAGCGGGAACCGGCCACGTAGGATGCCACGATGTTCTGGGCAAGCTGCGTGCTGGGGCCGGCGGCCGGGCCAAACGGAGTCTCGATGCGCTCGTCAAAAATGGGAAGCGCGCCCTCCTGGTTGGTCGTGACCATCTTGCGCACGCCAAAGACGGCGCCCTGAGTCTTGTGCTCCTCGATGATCCAGTTCATCAGCTGCGAAAACGGGATCGGCCTCATGATGTCGCTCATAGTGAGCTCCTCTCTGTAACGCCCGGCGAGACCGCGCGGCGGGCGCAAATACGGTGTAGCGCTAGCACAGCGCCGGCGACCCCGCGGAGGTCGCCTATACGCGCGTCGGATGCGGCGAAACATCCGACGCGCGCGAATCTACTTGTAATTAGTAGGCGCGATCGTTGAGCGTGCTCCAGAGCTTCTTGGACTCGGCCATGGTCCACGCGTTGATCTTGTCCTCATCAATGCCAACGAACTCGCGATCCTTGTACAGGACGCGGCCGTTGATGATGGTGGTGCGGCAGTTTTTGCCCATCATGCCAAAGAGCATGTGGCCGTCGATGTTCTCCTCGCTCAACGGCGTAAAAGGCTTGTAGTCCATAACGATGACGTCGGCGGCAGCGCCGGCCTCGAGCACACCAAGCTTGCGATCGAAGTACTTGCTCGCCATCTTGGCATTGTTCTCGAACAGCATGGTCATGGCCTCGCACCAGCCCACGTTGGGCATAGCGGCGTTGTGGCGCTGAATGATCAGGAAGACCTTGAGGCTCTCGAGCATATCGTGGGTGTAGGCGTCGGTGCCCATGCACACGGGAATGCCGCGGCGGAAGAACTCGAGCACGGGGGCACAGCCCACGGCGTTTCCCATATTGGATTCGGGGTTGTTGACGAGCCAGGTGCCGGACTCCTTGACGATGTCCATCTCGGCGGGCGTCACGTGGATGCAGTGGCCGAGCATGGTGTCGGGACCGAGCAGGTTGTGCTGCAGCAGGCGCTCGACGGGGCTGATGCCGCCGCGGTTGAGGCGGGAGTCCCACACATCGTTCATGCCCTCGCACACGTGGATGTGGAAGCCGGTCAGGCCATTGTTGGCCTCGGCCATCTTATCCATGGTCTCGTCCGACAGCGTAAAGGTGGCGTGACCGCCAAACATGGCGGCGATCATGTGGTTATCGTTATCGCGACGCTCCTTGGCGGCCCACTGGGCAAACTCGGCGTTCTCGGCAATAGCCTGATCGCACTTTTCCTGGCCACGGCGGTCGGAAACCTCGTAGCACAGGCATGAACGCATGCCCAGCTCCTGAGCGGCGTCCTTAATGGTAAAGAGGCTGCCCGGAATCTCGCAGAAGCTCGCATGGTGATCGAAGATCGTGGTGACGCCGTCGCGGATGGAATCCAGAATCGTGGCATAGGCGCTGGCCTTGGTGCCGTCGAGCGTTAGGTTGTCGTCAATCTTCCACCACTGCTGCTCAAGATTCTCCAGGAAGTTGGTGGGGTTGCAGCCCTTAATGGCGAGGCCGCGGGCCAGACCCGAGTAGATGTGGGTGTGGCAGTTGATAAGTCCGGGCATGATGAGGTTGCCCTGGGCGTCGACGTACTCGGCATCCGGGTACTTGGCCTTGAGCTCGCGCTCGGGGCCCACTTCGACGATCGTATCTCCGTCAATAGCGACCGCACCGTTGGGAATGAACGGAGTCTGAGCGTTGCGGGTAAAGACGGAACCGTTAGCGACCAGAAGCATAAATGCTCCCTTCAACATCAGAGGCGGGGTTTGACACCTCTGACATGGCGGAAGTGCGAAGCGCCGGCCTACACCGGAAACGGGCCCTCTCCCGTCAACGCTTCACCAAAGGGACAAGCCCTTTGAAGTGCGGCTTGGCGCCGCATGGCGCCGGCGGACGAGGCGATGCGTCCGCCGGCGAATAGCACCGAATTGGTTACTTCTTGCTCTCGGGCAGGACCAGATCCACAGCGGCATCCTTGGCGGCATCGATGTGCTGAGCCACGACCGGCGTCTGCGGAAGGATCAGGTTGAGCACGATGGCCATGATGGCGGTGGGGGTCACGGCGTTGGAGCCGATGACGGTGGACACCCAGGTGGGCATGCCCTCGCCGGCGAGGCAGCCGCTGGCCATCCAAATACCCAGGCCAAAGACAACAGAGGTGCCGACGATGGTGGTGGTGCGCTGCGTGAGGCCCTCGCGGGTGAACATGCGCACACCGTTCATGGTGATGGTGCCAAAGACGCCGACGGTCGCGCCGCCGATGACGGGCTGCGGGATAGCGGAAAGGACGGCAGAGAGCTGCGGGAACAGACCGGCGATGGCAAAGACGGCCGCGATGATCACAAAGACCCACTTGTTGACGACCTTGTTGGAGCAGATGATGCCCACGTTCTGGCCAAGGGCGCTGGTGGGAAGACCGCCCAGCAGGCCGCCGACCATAGAGGTGAGGCCCTGGGACACAATAGCGCCGGAGAGCTCGCGCTCGGTGGGCATACGGTCGATGGAGCCCAGGCAGGCGGCGGAAACGTCACCGATAACTTGGATGGCAACCATGGGGAACACGACAGCGAGGGTAATGCAGACCTCGGGATCAAACTCGAGCGCGTAGGGCATGAGCTTGGGAAGGGCGAAGACCTGAGCGGTGGCGACGCTGGAGAAGTCGATCATGCCAAAGGGAATCGAAACGATCATGCCAATGATCATGCCAAAGAACACGGATCCCAGCTTGAGCGTGCCCTTGCCAAAGTTGGCGAGCGCGAAGACCACGGCGAAGGTGATAAGAGCGACGCACCAGGCCTGCGGGGTGCCCCACAGCGACGTACCCATACCGCCGGCCATATACTTGACAGCCGTGGGATAGAGAGAGACGCCAATGGAGAAGATGACCGTACCGGTCACGACGGGCGGGAATAGCCACTTAATCTTGCTGTAAGCCAGACCAAAGAGGACCGCGACGGCGCCGCCGACGATCTCGCCGCCCAGCAGCGCACCAAAGCTAAAGCCCGAGGCACCCATGGCCTGGAGGGCCGGGAGGAACGCGAACGAAACGCCCATGACGATGGGCAGGCCGCCGCCGATGCGACGGAAGGGAGCGAAGGCCTGAAGGGCCGTGTCGATTGCCGAAAGAATGAGCGCGACCTGGATGATGTCGGTGCTCTGCTGGCTATTAAAGCCGTAGACGCCGGCCATGATGACAGCCGGGGTGATGATACCGGCAAACGAAGCCAGTACGTGCTGAAGGGCACACGGGATCATTTCCTTAACGGGAGGCATGCCTTCACGAGTGAACAGGGCTTCAGTGCCGTTCTTAACCGTCTCCTGGGTCATTTGACCACCAATCCTCGAAATAGTTGTTTTCGCATCTAACGCTCTATTGTGACGCAGTGCGGGGTTGAGGTTGTGCCTTCGTTGCATATCGTATTAAAGATGATTCTCATTCTCAATAATAATTTTTTGTTATCAGACTATTCTTCAGCTGAGATAATGCATTTCCGCAGGTCAGGAAAGTGTCTGCTCAAAATAACATCTAACTTTTCTTTTGGTCAACCGTTTACCGCCAAATTCCTACCGTTCGTCTGCATTACGCAATGTACCTGCGGATATACGAGATGATGAGCAGCGTGTTACCATGATAAAAAATTGTTATGAACACTTCGATAGAACCCAAAGGAGTTGCCCGTGAACGAGACCGTACGTCGTTTTTTGCCGATGGTCGATTTCCTGGAGCAGATACTCGGCAAAAACAGCGAGATCGTCCTGCACGATTTCTCGGATCCCGACCACGCCATCGTCGATATCCGCAACGGTATCGTGAGCGGCCGCCAGGTCGGCGGTCCCGCCACCGATCTGGCGCTCAAGATCATGCACGACGCCAAGTATCGCGACCTGCCGTTTATTACGGGCTACGAGGGCCGCGGTGCCGGTGGCAAGACATTGGAGTCAGCGACGTACTTTATCCGCGAGAATGACGAGATCGTCGGCATGCTCTGCGTCAACACCGACCTCTCGACCGTGCGCTCCATCAACGCCATGGCACAGCAGCTCATGGCGTGCTTCGACGCGGCGCCGACGCGCACGGAGCCCGCCTCTATCGAGGTCGAAAGCCTTTCGGAGTCCACACAGGAGCTCATCGACCGCAGCATTGCCGAGCTGCTGAGCGCTCGCGGGCTGGATGTGACGTCGCTTGGTCAAAGCGACCGCGTGGACGTCATTCGCCACCTCAACGGCAACGGAGTGTTCATGCTCAAGGGCGCCGTAGCCTGCGCCGCCACCGCGCTGGGCATCTCGGAGCCCAGCGTCTACCGCTACCTGCAAAAAGTCCGCAAGGAAGGCTAACCCGCTGACTCCTTGGGGACGGAGGAAAACGGATCATTTTTGTCGCATCGCTTGACAAAAGACCCTGCAGTTCACACACACTGCAGGGTCTTTTTGCATGTCATGTTTTGTTTTCGCCAACGACTTAGAGAGCGGCGACGACCTCGATCTCGACCAGACCGCCGGCCGGAAGGGCGGCAACCTGGAAAGCGCTGCGCGCGGGGAACGGAGCCTCGAACTTGGAAGCGTAGATCTCGTTCACGGCGGCAAAGTCGGCAATGTCGGCCAGGTAGACCGTGGTCTTGACGACATCGGCAAAGGTGGCGCCGGCAGCGGTCAGCAGAGCCTCGACGTTAGCAAGGGACTGCTTAGCCTGGGCCTCGACGCCCTCAGGCATCTTGCCGGTTGCGGGGTCGATGCCCAGCTGGCCGGACAGGAACACCATGTTGCCGGTCTGGATGCCGGGGGAATACGGACCGATGGCTGCGGGCGCGTTATCGGAAGACACGACGGTCTTGCTCATGTTTTTCTCCTTACGATCAGTTGAGAGAGTGTGAGCGCGGCGTTCACACCGGGAGGCACAGTTCGGTCTGAACACCGCGCTTGATTTGGGATAGTACTCAAGGTTTCCGCGCGATGCAAGATTATTATCACGTTGCGAGAATATTTTATCGCCCAACGGCGCCTATCGACCGCTGAACGGCACGACCGGACAGTGAAGCTCAAAAGGATCCGTTTCCCTCCGTTCCCATCGGATCAGGTGATCCATAGGGGACGGAGGGAAACGGATCATTTTTGCTGCAAGGGCTGCTGAAAACTTTATCCTGCTTGGGCCACAGGGCTCGTCCGCCGCAACAGCACCACTATACTTTTGAGTATCTGAGCATTTTGAAAGGCAGGATATGACCGCAACCGCCAGTCGAACCACCAACCGCAGACCCGAGCTTTTGGCGCCCGCCGGAGGCCCGGAGCCCTTTGCCGCCGCACTCGCTGCCGGGGCAGACGCCATCTACTGCGGCATGGGCAGCTTCAACGCCCGCCGCAAGGCAACCAACTTTACCGATGAGGCCTTTGAGCAGGCCTGCCGCGCCGCGCACCTGGCCGGCTCGCGCGTCTACGTCACGGTCAACATCGTCATCAAGCAGTCCGAGATGGGCGATGCGCTGCAACTCATCCGCCGCTGCTCCACGCTGGGCGCCGATGCCTTCATTATCCAGGACTGGGGCCTGTTCTTTGAGGTCAAGCGCACCATGCCCGGCATCGAGACGCATATCTCGACCCAGGCGAACATCCACGATGACCGCGGGACTATCTGGTGCCGCGAGCAGGGCGCCGACCGCGTGACCCTCTCGCGCGAGCTCTCCATCGACGAGATCGCCGCCATTCACAATGCCGCGCCCGACGTTGACCTGGAGGTCTTTAGCCACGGCGCCATCTGCTTTTGCTACTCGGGCCTGTGCCTGCTCTCGAGCTTTGCCATGGCGGGCCGCTCGGCCAACCGCGGCATGTGCGCTCAGCCCTGTCGCCTGCCCTACGAGCTGATTGACGAGAACGGCCGCTCGCTCTCCCCTGCCGGTCGCGAGCGCGCGCTGTGCCCGCGCGACACCAACACGTCGCAGCTCGTTCGCCGTCTGTATGACGCCGGCGCCGCATCACTCAAGCTCGAGGGCCGCATGAAGGCCCCCGATTACGTGTATTCCATCGTCGACGTGTACCGTCATCAGATTGATGACATGCTGGCCGGGGTCGCCGTGGATAAGGACGAGGACGCTGCTCGCCAGCGCCAACTCAAGCGCTGCTTCAACCGTGACTTTACGCACGCCTATCAGGACGGCACCTCGGGCGACGAGATGATGAGTTACGAGCGCTCCAACAACCGCGGCCAGATCGTGGGCACGGTGCTGGGCAGCCGCCCGGCCAACCGCGATGTGCGCGGCCTCAAGCCCGACGACCGCCGTCGCCGTGCCGCCATCGCCCGCATTGAGCTGTTTGAGCCCGTGGGCAAGGGAGACCTGCTGGAGCTTCGCCACGACGATGAGTTCGACCAATTCCTGACCACCATTGCCGCCGATGATGCCGCAGCCGGCGATATCATTGAGTGCCGCGTGCCCCGCAGTATGCCCGAGGGCTGCCGCGTCCGCGTGATTCGCAGCCAGCGTGCCATCGACGCCGCCGGCGCCGCGCTCAAGCGCGATGTGCTGCGCCGCCGCGCCGTTGATGTAACCGTTGCGGCGCGTTTGGGCGAGCCGTTTACCGTGACGCTCACCTGCTGCGACGACCCTTCGCTTACGGCTACAGCCACGGGCTTTACCGTCGAGGGTGCCAAGACCCGCGCCGTCGAGGCGTCCGATCTGGTTGAGCATGTAGGCCGCATGGGCTCCTCTCCCTTTGAGGCCGCGAGCTTTGACGTGGCCCTCGATGAGGGCTGCGGCATGGGTTTCTCCGCCGTACATAAAGTGCGCGCCGCCGCTTGCAAGGCGCTCGAGGAGGCCATTCTGGCGCCGTATGACGAGCGCGCCCGCACACTCGAGCTGCCGGCGATTGTCACCAGTGATTCCCGCCCCGCGCCCGAGCACTACCGCGATGAGCCGCAGATCTGCGCCACCGTCACCTCACTCGAGGCCGCCGAGGCAGCTCGTGCCGAGGGTGCAACGCGCGTCTACATGACTACCGACGCGCTCGATGCGGCCGAGCTCTCCCCCGCCGATGCGTTTGAGCAGGGCATCGTACCCGTACTCGACGAGGTCTGCCGCGCCGCTGACCACGTACGCGTCGACCCGTGGATTGTTGCCGGTGCCACGGTCGCTATTGGCAACATCTCTGAGCTCGCCCTGGCCGCCCAAGTTGGTGCCACGGCCGAAATTCGATCCTGCCTGCCCGTGCACAACACGCCTTGCATGGAGGCACTCGCCGAGCGCGGGGCCGGGGCGTTTTGGCTCTCGCCCGAGATCACGCTCGACGAGATCGTCTCGCTTGGCACCTCCGCGCCCGCAGCCCTGGGCATCACCGTTTTCGGCCGCCCGCGCGTTATGACGAGCGAGCACTGCATCCTGCAGGTGGCCAACGGTTGCATCCACGATTGTGCCAGCTGCCGTCTGCGCGCCCGCAAGCTGTCGCTCAAGAATATCGACGGCAAGGTCATGCCGGTGCGTACCGACATCCACGGCCGTTCGCGCCTGTACGATGCCTACCCTATCGACCTCACGCCACAGGTTCCACAACTGCTCGATGCCGGCGTGCGCCGTCTTATGGTCGACGGAACCTTGCTCGAGGCCGATGAGATTGGCCGTGCCGTCGCTCGCGTCCGCCGCGCCATTGAGGCAGCTCAAGCCGGCCGCAAGCCCGCCGCCCGCCTGCGCGGGGCGACCTCGGGCTGCATGTTTGTGGGAATTAGCTAACCGAAAGGCTTACACGTGAACGAAGAGCCTCAAGTCCTCTACTGCGACGCCTGGCTTATGGCCATCGATAAGCCCGCCGGCATGATCGTCCACGGTGACGGCACCGGCGAGCGTACACTTACCGACTACGCCAGCGACCTGCTGCTGGCCATGGGCGACGGTTTTGCCGCGACTGACATGCAGCCGCTCAACCGCCTGGACCGCAACACCACCGGCGTGGTGCTGTTTTCGCTCGACAAACAGACGCAGCCTGCTTTTGATCAGATGGTCATCGATCACGCCTTCGAAAAGCACTATCTGGCGCTTGCCGAGGGCAAAATCGACTGGAACGAAAAGCTCATCGACAAGCCCATCGCCCGCGACCGCCACGACAGTCGCAAGATGCGCGTCGGTGCCAGCGGCAAGCCGTCTCAGACGCGCGTGAAGGTGCTCAAGCGTCTTAAGAGCCGTCGTGGCCTGCCCACGCGCTCGTATATCGATGTCGAGCTGCTCACCGGCCGCAAGCACCAAATCCGTGTGCATCTGGCAAGCGAGCGCCATCCCCTGGTTGGCGACGACCTGTACGGAACGCCGCGCCCCTGCGGCCTCATGCTCCATGCCCATAGCGTGTCCTTTACGCATCCCGTAACCGGCGAGCACATCCACATCGAAGCCCCCTGCCCCTGGGAGCCCTAAACCACCACAATGGGGACAGGCACCTTTGTGGTGGTTTTGCCCCAATGGCTCAGCCGCGGTCCCAAAACGTCTCGATCTGTAACAGTAACTCGGCAAAATCGGCCCCAGATGTTACAGATCGAGACAAAGGAACGGCGTAACCACCACAATGGGGACAGGCACCTTTGTGGTGGTTTTGGCCTTGTCCCGTCGCTAGACCGTGATGACGTTGTCCATCGACTGGTACTTGGCGGGTACTTCGCCCGCAGTAATAATCGTTGCGTCGCGGAAGTCCGCGAACTTAACGGGCGCCACCATGCCAAATTTACTGGCGTCCGAGATTACGTAGCGTTTGGCGGTATGGCGCATCGAGATACGCTTGACCTGCGCTTCCTCGATATCCGGTGTGGTGAGACCTTGCTCGGCGGCGATGCCATTGGAACCCCAAAAGCCGCAGTTGAAGTTATAGCGGTCCAGGGTTGCCAAGGCATCGGGACCGACGAGCGCCTCGGTCTCGGGCTTGAGCTCGCCGCCTAGCACAACGGTGCGCATACCGCGCAGAGCAAGATGCTGAGCATGGAGCACGGAATCGGTCACATAGGTGACACCCTCAAGGCGCGGAAGATGCTCGATGAGCTTGAGGGTCGTGGAGCCCGAATCGATATACACAAAGCTATCGGGCTCCACCAGGGCCGCGGCACGGGCGCAGATGCGCTCCTTGTCATCGTTATGAAGATCACTGCGCTCGCTGATCGTCAGGTCGCGCGTCACGTGCGCGCGCTCCAGACTCGTCGCGCCTCCGTGTACCTTGGCGATACGGTGTGCGCGGTCGAGCGTTTGCAAGTCACGGCGAATGGTGGACGGTGTCACGCCCAGCGCCTCGGCAAGCTCCGGCACAGTGACCGAGCCGGCCTGCTGCACCATCGACACGATTGCGTTGAGCCTATCTTCCGCAAGCATCGCTTACTCCTCCTCGGGGTAGACGACTCCCCAATCGGCGCGGAGCTTGGTCATGAGCTCCATCACATCAGAAGCATAATCCAGAAGCTCACGCTTGGAATCGTCGCCGGCGACGGCCTGCTCGAGGTCAGCCATCTCGTAGCACAGAGCGTAAGCCTCGGTGCCAGCGTGGACCTCCTCACGGTGACCGTCCGCAGTCCACACGATGGTCGCATGGTCGGCGCGCGGATACTCGTTGACCTCGATATAGCATTTGTCGAAGCTGATGACCGAGCGCTTGGGCTGCTTGGAGTGAAGCGTAAGACTCACCACGCCCAGCTGCTGCTCGGCGTTACGGCAGACAATGCCGCCTGCGACGTCAACGCCAGTCTCACAGGTGTTGCCCAGCGAAACGACCTCAGCGGGCTGGCTTGCCATAAAGAGGCGCATGACGGACAGGGCATACACGCCAATGTCGAGCATGGCGCCGCCGGCAAGGCTACGGTTGTAGAAGCGGTTTGTCAGGTCGCCGTACTCCTTGTAACTGCCAAAGTTGAGCTGAGCAAGGTTCATGCGGCCAAACTCGCCCGCATCCATGCGACGACGCAGCTCCTGATACAGCGGCATGTGAAGCACCGTTGTGGCGTCCATAAGGACCACGTTGTGCTCATCGGCGATGGCGCGGGCCTCGTCAAGCTCGGCAGAGTTGAGGGTAATGGCCTTCTCGCAGAGCACGTGCTTGCCGGCGGCCAGCGCGGCACGCAGATAGGTGATATGCGTATTGTGCGGCGTGGTGATATAGACGGCGTCGATGTCCGGATCGGCGTAGAGGTCCTCAACCGTTTCATAGACCTTCTCGACGCCATACTGCTCGGCAAAAGCCTGAGCCTTGGACAGCGTACGGTTGGCGACACCCGCGAGCTTGCGGCCGGCCAGAGCGAGGGACTGGGCCATTTGGTTGGCGATAACGCCGCACCCGATCACGGCCCAGCGGAGCTCAGGGGCCGTAAAGATATCATCGGGGAACGGTCGATCCTGGACCGAGGCAAACGCCGCCTTTGCGGCTGCCTCAGCGTCGAGCGGAGCCTGTTTGTAATCTGCCATGAGTGCCTCCTGAGTCATCGGAAGTCCTTCATTTCTAACAGCCCTATATTCGCACAATTGCGCGCGTATCTGCTCTTGTTTGCGTGTTTATTTGCTTATCGGTCATTATTTAGCCAAATTTGGCAGATATTTGCGCGGTTAAGCGTATTGTCGCGCAAGACTATGCGCGTAAATGCGCATGCGAGGATCCTCCTGAAGCATAAAGGGGCGGAACTACAAAGCCCTAAAGGAAAGAGCAGGCTGCATTACTCCACCCCTCTGGGGGCAGCAGACATCAAAGGACCGTCCCTATGTGCCGCTTTCGTTGCAACGGCCACTCATTTAAGTCTGTCCCCAATGACTGCCAATCAACGGCCACTCATTTAAGTCTGTCCCCAATGAGTAGGGATAGAAAAAGGCCCGGATGCCGTGGGGCATCCGGGCCTTTGCTGGCAACTTGTTGTTGCGGGCAGCTTAGAACTTGTGGCCGCACTTCTTGCAGACGCGCAGCTTGTTCTTGCCGTCCTTCTCGTGACCGACGCGGGTAACCTTACCGCACTCGGGGCAAACGAGATTGACGTTGGAGGCGTCGATGGGAGCCTCCTGCGAAACGATGCCGCCCTGCTGGTTGGCAGCGTTGGGCTTGACGGCCTTCTTAACGACCGAAACGCCCTCGACAACGACCTTGTTCTCGGCGGGGAGAGCGCGCAGGACAACGCCCTGCTTGCCGCGATCCTTACCAGAGAGAACCTGGACCTTATCGCCCTTCTTGATATACATATATCTCCCCTAACTACAGGGTCTCGGGAGCGAGCGAGACGATCTTCATGTACTTCTTGTCACGAAGCTCGCGAGCGACAGGCCCGAAGATACGGGTGCCGACGGGCGAACCATCGTTGTTGATGACAACGCAGGCGTTCTCATCAAAGCGAATGTAGGAGCCATCCTTGCGGCGGATCTCCTTAACGGTGCGAACGACGACGCAACGGACAACGTCCTTCTTCTTGACGTTGGCGCCAGGGGTAGCCTCCTGGACAGCACCGATGAACACATCGCCGATGCCTGCATAACGACGCTTGGAACCGCCAAGCACCTTGATGCAGCGAATCTTGCGAGCGCCGGAGTTGTCGGCGACGTTCAGCATGGTTTGCATCTGAATCATGGTAGATGTTCCTCCGAACTAAGAACCGAAGAGAGGTGCGCAGCCTTTAGACGGCCTGTGGTATGCAAGCCAGGCATACGCACATCTTCGGAAACGTACAAGTCGTAAGAGCGACTGCTTATTTAGCGCGCTCGACGACCTCGATGAGGCGCCAACGCTTCATCTTGGACATAGGACGGGTCTCCATAACGCGGACGGTGTCGCCCACGCCAGCCGTGCACTCCTCGTCGTGAGCGTGCAGCTTCTTGGAGCTGGTCATCATCTTGCCGTACTTGGGGTGACGCTTGCGCTCGGTGATGGTGACAACAATGGTCTTGGCACCGGAGACGGAGGTAACGACACCCGTACGGACCTTACGCGAGTTACGCGAATCAGTCATGTTCTCTCCTTAGGTCCTACTCGGCGACAGCGGACTTCTCCGCTGCGATCTCGCGGGCGCGCTGCTCCGTGAGGACGCGAGCGATGTCCTTCTTCACGGTGTTGACGCGAGCGGTGTTGTCCAGCTGGCTGGTGGCCATCTGGAAACGAAGGTTAAAGAGCTCGGCGCGCATTTCCTTCAGCTTCTCAACGAGCTGAGCGTCCGAGAACTCACGAATCTCTGCGGGCTTCATTAGTTCTCCTCCTTGGCGGCGGCGGCGTCCTCAGCAGCCCACTTGGCCTCGAGAGCGGCCTCCTCAGCCATCTCCTTCTCGATGCGCTGCTCAGCGTTCTTAGCAGCAACAATCTTGGTCTTGATGGGAAGCTTGTGCTGTGCAAGACGCAGAGCCTCGCGAGCGACCTCCTCGGGCACGCCCTTGACCTCGAACATGATGCGGCCGGGCTTGACGACGGCCACCCACTCCTCGGGGTTACCCTTACCAGAACCCATGCGAGTCTCGGCAGGCTTCTTGGTGATGGGCTTATCGGGGAAGATCGTGATGTAGACACGACCGCCACGCTTCATGTAGCGGGTCATGGCAATACGAGCGGCCTCGATCTGACGGTTGGTGATCCAATGGGCCTCGAGAGCCTGGATACCAAACTCGCCGAAATGCAGCTCGGTATTACCCTTGGCCTGGCCCTTCATGGAGCCACGCTGCACCTTGCGGTGAAGAATACGCTTAGGGGCAAGCACTACTGACCCCTCCTCTCGGAGTTACGACGACGAGGACGGGAAGAGCCCTCGAGTGCAGGGTTGGGAACAGGCTGGCCCGGGAGCTTCTCGCCCAGGTAGATCCAGACTTTCACGCCGCAAGCGCCCATGGTGGTGCTGGCGACAGCCGTGCCGTAGTCGATCTTGGCACGGAGGGTGTGCAGAGGCACGCGACCCTCGCGGTACCACTCACGACGGCCCATCTCGGCGCCGCCGAGACGACCGGAGCACTGGATACGGATGCCCTTAGCGCCGGCCTTGCGGGCGGACTGGACAGCCTTGCGCATAGCGCGACGGAAGGCAACGCGGCCCTCGAGCTGCTCGGCGATAGACTGAGCAACGAGGTTGGCGTCGAGCTCGGGGCGCTTGATCTCGACAACGTCGACGGAGAGCTGGCCCTTGGAGACGCCAGCGACCTTCTCGAGCTCGGTGCGGAGGGTATCGATCTCGGCACCCTTCTTACCGATGACAACGCCGGGGCGAGCGGTGAGGATGATGACCTTCACCTTGTCGCCAGCGCGCTCGATCTCGACGCGGGAGACAGCTGCGCGGGAAAGACGCTTCTCGAGGTACTTGCGGATCTCGAGATCGTTACCGAGGGTCTTAGCGTAATCCTTCTCTGCGAACCAGCGGGAGCGCCAGTTCTCGGTAATGCCAAGACGGAAGCCGGTGGGGTAGACTTTCTGACCCATACAGCTTTACGCCTCCTTTCGAGGAGCAACGACGACGGTGATGTGGGAAGTACGCTTCAGAATGCGAGAAGCGGAACCCTTGGCGCGGGGACGGATGCGCTTAAGCGTCGGACCCTCGTCAACATAGGCAGCGGCGACAACCAGGTTGTCGGCACGCAGACCGTTGTTGTTCTCGGCGTTCGCAACGGCGGAACGGAGAACCTTCTCGACATCCACGGCGACGGCGCGGTCGCAGAAGTGGAGGATGTCGAAGGCCTGAGCGACAGGCTTGCGGCGGATCAGATCGACCACCAGGCGGGCCTTGCTGGGGGAAACACGCACGTACTTAGCGACGGCGCGAACCTCGGTGGCCTCAGTTTCAATAGACTTAGTTGCCATTTACGGTTAACCCCCTATTTGGCCTTGTGGCCACGGAACGTACGAGTCGGCGCGAACTCGCCGAGCTTGTGACCAACCATGGACTCGGTAACATACACGGGCACATGCTTGCGGCCGTCGTGGACGGCGATGGTGTGACCAACCATCTCGGGGAAGATGGTGGACGCGCGGGACCAGGTCTTCACGACGTCCTTCTTGCCAGACTCGTTCATCGCGGTGATACGCGAGAGAAGGCGAGTCTCCACGAACGGGCCCTTTTTGAGACTTCTGCTCATAAGTGCTTTCTCCTAAAACTCGGTATCCGAAATTACTTCTTACGGCGACGAATGATGTGCTGGTTCGAGACCTTCTTCTTCTTGCGCGTACGAAGGCCCTTCGTCGGCTTACCCCAGGGGGTAACAGAGGGACGACCAGAGGTGTGGTTCTTGCCCTCGCCACCGCCGTGCGGGTGGTCGACAGGGTTCATGACGGTACCGCGGACGGTCGGGCGCACGTTCATGTGACGCTTACGGCCGGCCTTGCCGATGACGATGTTGGAGTGATCGGCGTTGCCGACCTCACCGACGGTGGCGCGGCAGGTAACGAGGATGCGGCGCATCTCGGAGGAAGGCATACGGACGATAGCGTACTTGCCCTCCTTACCCATCAGCTGGCAGGAGTTACCGGCGGAACGGGCGATAGCAGCGCCCTTGCCCGGCTGGAACTCGACGGCGTGGATGAGCGTACCGACGGGGATGTCGGCGAGGGGCAGAGCGTTGCCCGGCTTGATGTCGGCGTCAGAACCGGACATGATGGTCTGACCGACCTCGAGGCCCTTGGGGGCCAGGATGTAGCGCTTCTCACCGTCAGCGTAGTGCAGCAGAGCGATGCGAGCGGAACGGTTCGGATCGTACTCGATCGTGGCAACCTTGGCGGGCACGCCGTCCTTGTTGCGCTTGAAGTCGATCACGCGGTAACGACGCTTCACGCCGCCGCCCTGGTGGCGGGTGGTGATGCGGCCGTTGTTGTTACGACCGGCCTTCTTGGGCAGGGGCTCGAGAAGAGACTTCTCGGGCTTGGTGCAGGTGATCTCGGAGAAATCGGAGATCGTCTGCCAACGCCTACCAGCGGAGGTCGGCTTAAGGTGCTTTACAGCCATTACAATCCCTTTCAATAGGAATCCGTTAGCCATCGCAGACAGGGATTCGAGGTTCTGCCTCGGGTGCGATGACACCGGACGTATACACGGTTCCGGGCGTGTCCATTTTATACGCCCAAAACCTTGAGCTCTCGCCTCCCCTATTTGGGAGGCATGAGCTCACTCAACAGCAGCGAGTCTTAGGCCTGGTTGCCAAAGACCTCGATGGTGTCGCCCTCGGCCAGCGTGACGATGGCCTTCTTCCAAGAACGGGTCTTGCCGGCGACATAGCGCACGCGCTTGGTCTTGGGCTTGACCGTCAGGGTGTTCACGCGAACGACCTTGACGCCGAAGATCTCCTCGACAGCGTCCTTGATCTGATACTTGTTAGCATCCTTGGCGACCTCGAACGTGTACTTGTTCAGCTCCATGCCGGAGAAGGAACGCTCGGACACGATCGGACGGATGATGATCTCGTGGGCGGTCATTTATGCAAGCACCTCCCCGAAGTGAGCGGCGATGTCGGCGGGCATCAGCACAGCGTTGTTGTTGACGAGATCGTAGGTGTTGGCCTCGTCGGCAGTGATGATGAACGTCTTGGGAATGTTGCGGAACGACAGGTAGGCGTTGACGTCCTCATCGCGAACGATGATGGTCAGACGCTTGCCCTCAAGGCCGAGAGCCTTGAGCATGGCGACGGCAGCCTTGGTGGAAGGCTTCTCGAAGCCGTAGTCGTCGACGAGCACGAGCTCGCCATCGGCCAGCTTGGCGGACAGCGCGGAGCGCATAGCCAGCTTGACCTCCTTGTTGTTCATACGCTTAGCGTAGGAACGGGGCTTGGGGGCGAAGACAACGCCACCGTGACGCCACTGGGCAGCACGGATGGAACCCTGGCGGGCACGGCCGGTGCCCTTCTGACGCCAAGGCTTCTTGCCGCCACCGGAAACCTCAGAGCGGCCCTTAGCGGACTGGGTGCCCTGACGCCAAGAGGCCATCTGGCACTTGACGATGTGGTGCATAACGTGGATGTTCGGCTCGATGCCGTACACCTCAGCGGCGAGCTCGGCCTCGGCGACCTTCTTGCCCTCGCTGTTCTTTACTTCAAACTTTGCCATTTAAGTGTTCTCCTTGGTATGACGCTGGGCTAAATGGGCTGGGCCCTTAGGCCATACGGATGGCGACGAGACCATTCTTGGCACCCGGGACAGCGCCCTTGACCAAGATGAGGTTCTGCTCGGCATCGATGCGGACAACGGAAAGGTTCTTGACGGTAACGCGCTCGTTACCCATGTGACCGGCCATCTTGACGCCCTTGAGGACGCGCGCAGGATAGGCGCACTGACCGATAGAACCGGGGTGACGCTGGAAGTGAGAACCATGCGTCATAGGACCGCGGCGCTGACCCCAGCGCTTGATGCGACCCTGGAAGCCCTTACCCTTGGAGGCACCGATGACGTCGACCTTCTCGACATCAGCGAAATCAGCGACGGTGACGACCTCGCCGACCTTGTGCTCCTCGCCGTTCTCGACGCGGACCTCACGAAGGAAACGGACAGGCTCGACGCCAGCCTTGGCGAAGTGACCAGCCATGGGCTTGTTCACGTTCTTGGCCTTGATGTCGCCGAAACCGATCTGGACGGCGTCATAGCCGTCGGTTGCCTGAGTTTTAACCTGCGAGACAGCGCAGGGGCCAGCCTGGATGACCGTGACGGGAACGACGTTGTCGTCCTCGTCCCAAACCTGGGTCATGCCAATCTTGCGGCCGAGAATCATGCTGATCAAGATATGATCCCAACTCTCGCGTGGTCTTGGGACAATGCGTACACCACCGAGCGTACGCCCCTAGAGGACCACTACTTACACGACGTGCTCCCCAGCCTTGTATTGCGTCCGGACTACCTGACAACCCTATTAAGCAGGCATTTTGTCCAGCCAGAATACTCCCCTGGTTACACACAGCTGTTTAGTATACACGGCTACGGGCGTATCCATCGAGATTCATATTTCACTCACATTGTTTACGCAGGTAAAGTGCGTGGCACGTCTCCCGAGCTTTGGCGGAGGGGCGGGGCCGAGAGTAGTTAAGGTTGCTGCTCTACAGTCCTGCTCACGACGGAGAGCACATTAAGTGCTCTCCTGTTCGTGCGGAACTCGCGACAACCTTAACTACTCTCGGCCCCGCCCCTCCGCCAAAGCTCGGGAGACGACACGTTGATGTCTGCTTAACTCTGCTCGCTCAGCTAATTACTTTGTTGAGGGTCCACTATTTGCTGGAGGGTGAACTTGCATTGCATTGGCTCGCCCTCTGCTTGTAGTTTTTCCTCGTCAAAATCGAAGATCATGATGGCGCAGTTGGGGAGTTTTGTTGGGAGCTCGAAGCCCTCTGGAGCTGCAGCCTTGATGAATTGGCGGCTGGCGCTGCCGTGGCTTACTGCTAGAAGGGTTTCGATACCATCGGCGCCCATGATATTGGTGAGAGTGTCTACCATGCGCTCTTGCAACGCTTTGCTTCCCTCTCCTCCAAAGGGGACCAGATCTTCGCCTGGATCCCAGACGTCGGTGGGCAGCGCGTCGTGGGGGCCTTCTTCGAAGGTGCCGTAGCAGCGCTCGATGATGCCTTCGCAGGGCTCAACGTCAGCGTCTGCGCCGAGAAGCTCGGTTGCGACGAGACTTGCCGTGTCCATGGCTCGGCCTAAGGGTGATGAGACCACTTTGTCGGGGACGACGCCGTGGGCTTTGAGCCATGCGGCTGCCATCCCGGCTTGCTGACGGCCTAAATCGGTGAGCGGTGAATCACAGCGACCCTGGACGAGCTTTTTGACGTTGAATTCCGTCTGACCATGGCGGAGTAGATATAGACGCTTCATGCTCTCCCCTTCTGTATACCTAGCTTTACCGGCGCAGCCCTACTCGTGGGTATGGCCTACGTAGTCTTCGTCGATCGTGATCTTGGCAATCGACTTGGGGTATTCCGACTCGACCCGTTGTGCCAGCGCGTGTTTTACGTCTTCGGCACTCATCTGCAGATCCGAGGGACGCACGCAGTCAAAGATCACGTTGGTGTGCGTGGGACCCGGCACACAGCGCAGATCGTGAATCGAAAGGCGGCTATCGATCTGTTGGGCCATGGCGTTAATGCGTAAACGCATGCTCGCCACCTTGGGATCGTCGGTCACGATGGGGTCGTAATGGAGCGTGACAATCATGCCGTCTTCGTTCCTAAACGACTGCTCGATGTTATCGAGCGTGTCGTGACTTTCCAGCGGGCTGGCCTCGGCTGCCATCTCGGCGTGAGCGCTTGCGAACTTCCTGCCCGGGCCGTAGTCGTGAACCATCAAATCGTGAACGCCCAAAACGCCGGGATAGCTCATGATCTTGTCTCGAATGTGCTTGACCAGCTTAGGATCGGGCGTCTGGCCCAAAAGCGGGCTCACCGTATCCTGGATGAGTTCAAAACCGCTCCAGCCAATATAGGCACCAACGGCAAGGCCGACCCAAGCGTCAAGGTTGATGCCCGTCACCTGCGAAACAATTGCGCACGCCAGTACGGCGCCCGTGGCAAGAACATCGTTCTTGGAATCCTGCGCGGTCGCATGCAGCGTCTCGGACTCAATGCGATCGCCGAGCTTTTGGTTGAGGGCCGCCATCCAAAGCTTTACGACCATCGAAAGCACTAGAACTGCCACCAGGGCAAGCGAGAACTCGACAGGTTCGGGGTGGATGACGCGCTCAACCGAGGACTTCACCAGTTCAACGCCAATCAGCAGCACGAGCGCCGCCACGACCAGACCCGAGAGATACTCGTAGCGGCCGTGGCCGTAAGGATGCTCGGGGTCGGCCGGCTTGCTCGCCAGCTTAAAGCCCAGCACGCTCACGATATTCGAGCTGGCATCGGACAGGTTGTTCATGGCATCCGCCACAATCGAAACCGATCCCGAAACCACACCAATGGCACCCTTTGCAGCACAAAGCGTCACATTGGCGACAATACACACCATGCCCGCTAACGTGCCCACACGCGCACGATCGCCCTGCGCGCGCTTAACAATCCACTCGAACATCTGCATCCGCCCCCACGGTACTACTTATATATCTATTGCTTGACCGGATTGTAGTGTAGCCACTTTGTCCCCCAGATACAAAAAGGCCGCAGCCCACACGGGCCGCGGCCTTGGAACACGACAAAGGGATCGTCCTTTTGTCGCACAGGTTTATGCGCTTGCTTCAGCAGCACTCGCCACTGTTTCGGACGGATCGGCTCCGTCCCCCATCGTCTGTCCCTTCGCCGGCACCACGCCAAAGCAGTAGCTCAGCGCCACAGACACCGCAAATGCCGTGCCGCCGGCAACGCAGCACCACAGCAGGTTCGGGATGCCGCCCGTGGCAAAGCCAATGACCATAAGGACATTCGTCATGCCGATGGTATAGGCCGTAACGTGGCCCACGGCCGCAACAAGGCCTCCGACGGCGCCGCCAATGGCCATGCACGTCAGGCACCTGCCATATTTAAAGCCGCAACCGTACAGCGCCGGCTCGCTTACGCCGCCAAGAACACCCGAGATTGAATAGCCCAGCATGAGCGTCTTCTCGTCCTTATCCGCAACGCGGAGCGACGCGCCAAAGGGCATGCCCCAAACGGCAAACGTTGCCATCGTCGCGGCGATCAGGATGCACGAATCCGTTCCCACACTCATAAACTGCGCATAGGCGAGCGATAGGACGACGTTGCTGACGCCCGCGATCTTAAGGAACTCCCAGCCCGCGGCAAGCCCCATGAGTGTGAGCAACGATACGATGCCACCGGAATTGCCAAGCATAAACATAAGCTGGCCCAACAGCATGCCCAAATAGCTGCCCGCCGGCGCCGTAATACACAGCGAAACCGGAACCATAACAAGCATGGTCGCAAACGGAACAAACGAAAACGCCACGGCCTTAGGGATAACGCGCTGAAAGAAACACTCCACTTGCCAAAGCACGGGCACCGAGATGAGAATCGGAATAACAGTCGTCGTGTAATCGTTGACCGGCGCGGGAAGCAGGCCATACACGGAAGTCATCGATGCCCCCGTCGTCGATGCGGCATCGACGAGCTTAAGCAGATCGGGCGCAATCAATACGCCGCCCAGCATCATGCCCAGCTGCTCCGAGCAACCGAGCTGGCGGGCGGCCGCCCAACCAAGATAAATGGGCAAAAAGTAGTAACCGGCGTTATAGAGCCAACTGTAGAACAGGCGATAGATTTCGGAATCGGCAGACCACAGGCCCAGCATGCCTTCGCCCATAATGACGGCGACGGTGCGGAACAACGCCGCGCAGACAATATACGGCAACGCCGACATCATGCTTTTGGACAGATAGTCCACCACGGCCATGGCGTTTGATGAAACCGTCGTTGTAAACGAGGTGTTAGAAACTTGTGACACAGGAACCCTTTCCCAATGCGACATGCGGACTGTCCCTTTGTCACATCGTGCGATACTGACCGATTGCGCGGTACTTTTCGTAGCGGAGGTTTGTGAGGGTCGCGTCGTCGAGCCGCCCAAGCGTATCGAAGGCATCAAATGCCGAGGACATGACGGCACCGGCAATCTCCTCATGCGACAGGCCCCTATCATCAACAATGCCGTCGATGATGCCGAGCGCCAACAGATCGGGGGCCGTGAGCTTAAGCGCCTCGGCGGCCTCATTCGCGCGCTCGGTATCCTTCCACAGAATCGACGCACAGGCCTCGGGGCTCACGACCGAATAGGCCGAGCTCGAGAGCATCAGGATGCGGTCGGCCACGGACAGCGCCAGCGCGCCACCAGAGCCGCCCTCGCCTGTCACCACCGAGACAATCGGCGTCTTAAGGCCGCTCATCTCCATGAGATTCTGGGCGATGGCCTCGCCCTGACCGCGTTCCTCGGCACCGATGCCGCAAAACGCGCCCGAAGTATCGACCAGGCACAGAACCGGCCGACCAAACTTTTCGGCTTGGCGCATAAGGCGACGCGCTTTACGGTAGCCCTCGGGATGTGCCATACCAAAGTTGCGACGCATGCGCTCTTTGGTCGTGGTGCCGCGCTCGATGGCGATGACCGTTACGGGGCGTCCATCTTTCCAGCCAATGCCGCCCACCACGGCGGCGTCGTCGCCAAAGTAACGGTCGCCGTGCAGCTCCACAAATCCATCCAGGCCCAGCGAGATCATCTCACCCGCCGTGGCGCGATCTGCCGAGCGGGTCTGCTTGACAATCTCGAGCGCGGTTTTTGGCGCCGCCGCGCGCTTGAACAAGTGCCCCAGCTTCTTGCCGCGGCGACCCGTATGCACAATCTCGTGCGGAGCCCCCAGGCCGGGCGTGTGCCCTTCGTGCAGTGCCAGCAGCTCGCCTACCGTGAGTGCAATCTCGCCACGCGGAACAACGGCATCGCAAAAACCGTGCTCCAGCAAAAACTCGGAACGCTGGAATCCCTTGGGCAGGCGCTTGTGCATGTTCTGCTCGATCACGCGCGGGCCGGCAAATGCCGTCAGGGCATCGGGCTCGGCCAGGATAATGTCGCCCTCCATGGCAAAGCTCGCGGTTACACCTCCGGTCGTGGGATCGGTGAGCACCGTGATATACAGGCCGCCCGCCTCGCTGTGGCGCCGAACCGCCGCAGAAATCTTGGCCATCTGCATAAGCGAGGTCACGCCCTCTTGCATGCGCGCACCGCCCGAAACGGTAAAGCCGACAACTGGCAATCCCAGCTCGGTCGCACGCTCAAATGCGCGACAGATCTTCTCGCCCACCACGGAGCCCATCGAGCCCATCATAAAGTTAGCGTCCATAAAGAAGAGCGCCGTATCGCAACCGCAGATTTTGCCCCTGCCGCACACAACGGCATCGCGCTCGCCCGAACGCTCGCTCACGCTCTTGAGCTTATCGGCATAGCCGGGAAACGAGAGGAAGTCCTCCGACGCCAGATTGGCATCCCATTCCTCAAACGTGCCCTCGTCGACCGTCATGCGCATGCGCGCGCGACCGCTCACGCGAAAGTGTTTGCCGCAACGAGGGCAGACCTCGAGGTTGTCGTGTAGGCGTGCCTCATCGATCACACGGCGGCACTCCGGGCACTTGATAAACACGTGGCGCGCGGGAAACTCGGCGCACGACTCGGTTATCGGCCCCTCGAGGACATTGACCGTCTTCGCTTTTCTATTCATCAGCATAGAGATGCCCCATCAGATCGGTGTGATACATGCCCGACAAGAACTCGTCGTTTGCCAGCACGTCGAGCTGAAGCTCGCTGTTTTCGCTCACGCCCTCAATCACGAGCTCGCCCAGGGCCGAGCGCATCTTGCGAATGGCACCGTCGCGCGTGGGCGCACACACGATGAGCTTGCCGAGCATGGAGTCGTAGTACGGCGGAACGTTCGCGCCGGTAAACATGGCGGAATCCCAGCGCACGCGCGGACCGCCCGGCACGCGCAACGCGGTGACCGTTCCGCATGACGGCAGAAAGTCCGGCGTCTCGGCATTGATGCGGCACTCCATGGCGTGGTTGCGGACCGGCATGTCCTCCTGCTCAAAGGGCAAAGGCTGGCCGGCCGCCACGCGCAGCTGCCACTTGACCAAGTCGGTATCGGTCACAAACTCCGTAACCGGATGCTCTACCTGCAAGCGCGTGTTCATTTCCATAAAGTAGAAATTGCCGTCGTCCGAATACAGGAACTCGATGGTACCGGCTCCTTCGTAGCCGACAGCACGAGCCAGGTCACGCGCCGCCTTGTGCATGCGAGCACGAATGTCGTCGTGTCCGTCGAGGCACGGCGCGGGGCTCTCCTCGATCAGCTTTTGGTTGCGGCGCTGCACCGAGCACTCACGCTCGCCAAGCGAAAACACATGGCCCTGCTTATCGGCCATAATCTGCACCTCGACGTGGTGCGCCGGCGCGACAAACTTCTCCATGTAGCACTCGCCGTCGCCAAAAACGGCCTCGCCCTCGGCACGCGCCTCGATAAACGCCTTTGCCGCATCTTCCACGCGCTCGACCTTGCGAATGCCGCGACCGCCACCACCGGCACGTGCCTTAATAAGCACGGGGCAGCCAATGCGCTCGGCCTCGGCCGTTGCCTCCTCGGGGCTTTTGAGCAAATCGCAGCCCGGAACGATGGGCACGCCCGCCGCGGCAGCCGTTCGACGTGCGGCGTCCTTGTCGCCCATGCTGTCGATTACCTCGGCCGAAGGACCGACAAACGCCAGGCCATACTTGTCGCAGTCGCGCACGAAGCTCGCCTTCTCGGAAAAGAAGCCATAACCGGGATGAATTGCCTTAGCTCCCGACTTTACGGCACAGGTGAGCACGGCATCGTCGTTGAGGTAGCTCTCGGCAAGACGCGGGCCGCCGATGCAATACGCCTCGTCGGCAAGCTGCACGTGCAGCGCGTCCGCATCGGCCGTGGAGTAGACGGCGACGGTCTTGATGCCCATATCGCGGCACGCGCGGATAACACGGACCGCGACCTCGCCGCGGTTGGCGATGAGCACTTTGTCGAACATGAAGCCTTCCTTAACTTTCGTGCATGAGTGCAAAAGACATATCGGCGCGGCAGCAAACCTCACCGTTGACGCTCGCAGTACCCGTCGCAAAGCGGAACGGCCCGCGCGCACGCGTGATGGAGCACACTAGATCCACCGTGTCGCCCGGGCGCACCGGACGCTTAAAGCGCACCTTGTCCAGACTCGTGTAGAACGGCGTCGCGCCGCGCGCCTCCTCGTCGCCCATCAGCAGCACGCAGCAGTTCTGGGCGAGCATCTCGCACTGGATCACGCCGGGGACGACCGGGTTTCCCGGAAAATGCCCCTGTAAAAAGTACTCGTCGCCCGTAATCGTTATCTTGCCGTGGGCCTCGTCGCCCACCAGCTCGGCTTCGTCGAGCAAAAGCATCGGCTCACGATGCGGCAACAGTTCTTTAAGCTCTTCTTTGTTCATGGATATCACCTATCCGATCCTCATGAGGCAGCTGCCAAACTCCACGAGGTCGCCGTCGGCCACGCAGATCTCGAGCACCTCGCCGTCTGCCTCGGCCGTCACCTCGTTGAGAACCTTCATGGCCTCGATGATGCAGAGGGTCTCGCCGGCCTTGACCTTGGAGCCCACGTGCACAAACGGTTCGTCGCCCGGCGCCGGGGCAGCATAGAAAACGCCGACCATGGGAGCGGTCACCTCGGTGCCCTTAGGCTCCGGTGCGGCGGCAGGCGCCTGCGCGGCGGGCTCCGGCGCGGCGGCAGGCATGGCGACAGGAGCCACCGCCGGAGCAGTCACGGCACCCGGCATAGGCATGGGCACGGCAACCGGCTGTGCCGCACTCGCGCGCTCGAGTTCGACCGCGGTGCCATCGGGCTCCTCAACGCGCACGCGCGTGAGGCCGCGGTCCTCCATAACATCGGCTATCTCGGCAAGTCTTTTGGAATCCATGCTCTAGCTCCTCGTATATCTACGCAGTGCGATGGCGGCGTTGTGCCCGCCAAAGCCCAGGTTGGTCGAAAGCGCCCAGGTAAGGTCGGCGCGAACCGCGCGATTGGGCGTGTAATCAAGATCGCAGGCGGGATCGGGTGTGTGGTAGTTAATGGTCGGCGGCACCACGCCCTGCTCGAGCGCCATGGCACAGGCCATGACCTCGATGGCGCCCGTGGCACCGATCATGTGGCCGGTCATCGACTTGGTCGACGAGACGTGTGCGGCGCGTGCCGCGTCCTCGCCGAGCGCACGCTTTATGCCCGCCGTCTCGGACGAATCGTTGAGCTTGGTCGAGGTGCCGTGAGCGTTGATGTAAAGGCCCTCGGAAGGCTTAACGTCGCCCTCGACCACCGCCAGCGATATCGCACGGGCAATGCCGGCAGCCTCGGGATCGGGGCTCGTGATGTGATAGGCATCATCGGTGTTGCCGTAGCCCACGACCTCGGCATAAATGTGCGCACCGCGCGCCTGCGCATGCTCCATGCTCTCGAGAACCAGCACGCAGGCGCCCTCGCCCATCACAAAGCCGTCGCGGTCTGCATCGAACGGGCGGCAAGCCGTCGACGGGTCAGGATTAGTGGTGAGAGCACGGCAGGATGTAAAGCCCGCAACGGCATCGGGGATGATTGCGGCCTCGGCACCGCCGGCGAGAATCGCATCGGCATAGCCATGCTTGATGGCGCGGAACGCCTCGCCCACGGCATGGGCCGAGGTCGCGCAGGCGGTCACCACGGGCAGGGTCGGGCCCTTTGCCTTGTGGCGGATTGCGATATTGCCCGAAGCCATATTGGGGATCATCATCGCGATCATATAGGGCGATGCGCGGCGGGGCCCACGGTCGGCAATCGTGTGGACGTTGTCGACGAGTGTCTGCATGCCGCCCACGCCCGAACCCACGTAGACGCCCAGGCGCTCGCGATCGATGGCGCCCTCGACATCAAAGCCCGCATCGTGCATGGCCTCGTCCGACGCTGCCAGGGCAAACTGAACGCAGGGGTCCAGGTGCTTGGCGTCACGCTTGCCAAAGTACTCGTTGCCGTCAAAACCCTTGACCTCGGCCGCCACCTTAACGGCAAACGCATCGGTATCGAAGTGCGTGATCGGGCCGATGCCGCACGTGCCGGCGCACATGGCCGCCCAGGTAGCAAGCGCCGTGTTACCGAGCGGCGATACGGCACCGATACCGGTGATTGCAACTCTCTGTTCCATCATGGTCTCCTCATTCAAGCCGTTGTTCGGCCCTGGTTTCTACATCGCCATTCCGCCGTCGACGCGCACGACTTCGCCCGTAATGTAGGCAGCCGCATCACTCGCCAAAAAGCACACCACGCCGGCCACTTCCTCGGGGCGCGCCATGCGCTTTAGGGGAATCTGTTCCTCGCACGCCGCGCGAACCTTCTCCGAGAGCTTTGCCGTCATATCGGTCTCGACAAACCCGGGGGCGACCGCGTTCACTCGTACGCCGCGGGGCGCAAGCTCGCGCGCCACCGCCTTGGTCAGACCGATCACGCCCGCCTTGGAGGCGGCGTAGTTGGCCTGCCCGGCATTGCCCATCAGGCCCACAACCGAGCTCATGTTGATGACGCAACCGCCGCGCTGGCGCATAAAGGTCTTGGTGAGCGCGCGCGTCGTGTTAAACGTTCCTTTAAGATTGACATCGAGCACGCGATCGAAGGCGTCATCGCCCATGCGCATGAGCAGGCCATCGCGGGTGATGCCAGCGTTGTTGACGAGCGCCCAAATGGAGCCAAAGTCGTTGAGGACCGCTTCCACGCACGCGTTGACGGCAGCGGGGTCGGCCACGTCACATTGATATGAGCGCGCCGTGGCGCCAGCCGCCTCACAGGCTTCGCACGTCTCGCGCGCCGCATCTGCGCTACCGGCATAGACGACGGCGATATCGTAGCCGTCCTCCGCCAGGCCCACGGCACAAGCGCGACCGATGCCGCGCGAGCCGCCCGTGACAAGCGCCACGCGACCTGAGTCGTTGCGCTCGAGCGCGCCGTTGTTCAAGTTGCCCATGTCATTCCTTTCGGGTTACAGCCCTGTGGGCTATGCGAGCTCGTCGGCAATAGCTGCGACCTGCTCGGCCGTTTCGCACGAATACACGCGAACGTCGCTCAGCGTACGCTTGACCAGGCCCGACAGCGTTTTGCCGGGGCCGACCTCAATAAACGTGTCGATGCCTTGATCCTGCAGAGCATGCAGCGTGTCGACCCAGCGTACGGCATGACTCACCTGGTTGGTCAGCACCTCCGATGCCGCCTGCGGGTCGGCCGGATAGGGCGCCGCCGTCATATTTGCCATAACAGGAATGAGCAACGGGGACGGCGCGTGACCGGCATCGATATATGCAGCAAGGCCACAGGTCGCCTCGGCCATATAGGGGCTATGGAATGCACCCGACACCGCGACCTTCATGGCCCGGCCACCAGCCTCTTTTACCAGGACGTCGAGGGTCTGCAACGCATCGGGCGCTCCGGCCACAACCGTCTGCTGGGGACTGTTGTAGTTGACCGGCCAGCAGTCCTCGCCGGTCTGCGCAGCCAGGTTCTCGACTTGCGCAGCATCAAGTTTGATGACGGCACGCATGCCGCCGGGGTGACGCTCGGCCGCCGTGGCCATCAATGCCGCGCGCTCACACACGAGCTCAAAACCCGCTCGCGTATCGAATGCCCCCGCAAAAGTGAGTGCAGCGACCTCGCCCAGCGAGAATCCCGCACAGGCGGCAGGCACCACGCCGCGCTCGCGCAGGGCGACGGCGACAGCCAAGTCGTGCACGAACACGCACGGTTGCGTGTTCTCGGTCTGCGAGAGCTCCTCCTTGGAGGCGCTCCGGCACTGCTCGCTCGTCCCCGGGCGCACCTCATCGGCAATGGCGAACACCTCGGCAGCCGCCGGCGATGCCTCGACCAGGTCGACGGCCATCGCGGGGTGTTGGGCACCCTGGCCGGCAAACAGAAACGCTACGCTACCCATGCGGACGCACCCTTCAGGACGCGCTCGGCGCCATCGACCAGATCGTCAACGATTTCGCGTGCGCTCTTGCGCTCGTTGACCATGCCGGCAATCTGTCCACACAAAAACGAACCCTCTTCGTAGTTGCCGTCCTTGGCGGCCTTACGTAGTGCACCGGTTCCCAAAGCACCGAGCTCCTCGGCACTCGCACCGGAACCCTCGCTCTTGGCATAGGCGTTGGTGAAGGGGCTCTTGAGGGCGCGCACCGGATGTCCCGTCGAGCGACCGGTCGCACGCGTCGAAGTGTCGTTGGCCTTCAGGACCATCTCTTTATACTGCTCCGAGACGGTGCACTCGTCTGCGACCAGAAAGCGCGTACCCACTTGCACGCCTTCGGCGCCCAGCATAAAGGCGGCCGCCACGCCGCGGCCGTCGGCAATACCGCCGGCGGCCACAACGGGAATGTCGACCGCATCGACGACCTGCGGCACCAGTGCCATCGTCGAGGTCTCGCCAATATGGCCGCCCGATTCGGTGCCCTCGGCAACAACCGCTGTGGCTCCACGACGCGCCACGAGACGGGCGAGCGCCACCGAAGCCACAACGGGGATGCCCTTGATGCCCGCATCGTTCCAAGCTTTCATGTACTTGGTGGGATTACCGGCACCAGTCACCACAACGGGCACCTGCTCATCGATCACAACCTGTGCAACCTCGTCGGCAAATGGGCTCATGAGCATGACGTTAACGCCAAAGGGCTTATCCGTCTGGGTGCGCAGCTCATGAATCTGGTCGCGAAGCCAGTCGGCGTCGGCATTCATTGCCGCGATGATGCCTAGGCCGCCCGCCTCGGATACGGCCGATGCCAGTGAGGCGTCGGCAATCCAGGCCATGCCACCCTGGAACACGGGCTTTTCGATGCCGAGCAGATCGCAGAGAGGAGTCTTGAGCATCTCTACTTCTCCAATGCCGCCTCGACCGTATCGGCGAACTCGCCGACCGTCTTGGGGTTCTCCTCGGTATCAAGCTGGATGCCAAACTCGTCCTCAACGGCGACGAGAATCTCGACGGTACCCAGGCTGTCGAGGCCAATCTCCTCGAGCGTGGACTCGGGCTTCATCTCAACGTCGTCAAGGCCAGCGGTCTCGCGGATAACGTCGCAAACGCGCTCGAAGGTCTTCTGATCTGCCATGGTAGTTCTCCTTTGTTTGTGCCCTAGGGGCGCTTTCATTTCCTATGTGCGACTACTTCCAACGAAGCAGATAGCCACCTATATCCAGACCGGCGCCAAATCCAACCAAGGCGATGGTGTCGCCTGTGTGAAGTGCACCGGCGTTTGCCAGCCGGTCGAGGGCAAGCGGAATGCATGCGCTCGAAATGTTGCCGGTCTCGCGCAACGTGCGAACCACGCGCTCGTCCGGCACGCCCAGGCGCTTGACCGCCTGGCTCAGGATTCGTTCGTTAGCCTGATGGAATACAAAATGATCGATGTCTTCGACCGAAATGCCCGCATCGATCGCAAGCTTATGGACCGTGTCGCAGATGGCGTTGACGCCGAACTTGAACACGCGGCGGCCATTCATGGACAGCACACTCGCGCTATCTGCGGAGGCCTTAAACGGCGACGTACCGACCAGACCGGGAACGCGCAACGTCACGACGTCGGGCGCCGTCGAAAGCTCAACGGCAAGGGGGTTGTCTCCCCCAGCCTCTATCACAGCGGCGCCTGCCCCATCGCCAAAGAGCACGCAGGTGGCGCGGTCTGTCCAGTCAAGCGCGCGCGTCATCTGCTCGGCCGCAACGACAAGCGCATGCTCGGCTCGTCCTCGGGCGATATAGCCCTCGGCGACATCGAGCGCAAATACGAAGCCGGCGCAGGCCGCCGATACATCGAAGGCAGGACACGTCGCGCCCAGACGCTCGGCTACGGCACACGCCTCGGCGGGAACAAGATGGTCACCCGTCGTCGTCGAACAGACGATCAGATCCAGCTGGCTCGCGTCGATTCCGGACACCTGGAGTGCCCGCTCACTCGCCGCTACGGCAAGGTCGTCAAGTGACTCGGTGGTGCAGACGTGGCGGCTCTTGATACCCGTGCGGGTAAAAATCCACTCATCCGAGGTATCGAGGAACTCAGACAGCTCGTCATTGGAAACACTGCGTTCAGGAAGCGCCGAGCCTGTTCCAAGAATCGTGAAACCCATCACTAACCTCCTTTGAGTTGTTGACGTGTTTACATCGACCAAGAGAGGATAACGCATTTCAGTCTTTGTTGACGTGTTAACATTAAATTGTCCAAATGCGACAAAGGCTTCACATTGTGTCTATCTCTCGACACCATTGCGTCATTCACTTATTCAATAAGGAGGTAGCAGCCGCTATGGATGCCCAATTAACGATTGTCGACGTAACCGGATCGACCAACGATGACCTGCTCGAGGCAGGAAAACAGGGTGCGCCGCACGGCACAGGACTTGCCGCCCGCGCGCAAACGGCAGGACGCGGCCGGCGCGGCCACAAGTGGGATTCAACCGCCGGCAACCTATTGCTTTCGATTGTCCTGCGTCCATGCGTTAATCCCGCAAAGTACTCTGGTCTTGCCGCCGTCAGCGGCCTAGCGGTGCTCGAAGCACTCGAAAAGCAGGGTCTTGCAAACGAGATTGGCCTCAAATGGCCCAACGACCTGGTCGCGCGAGGACGCAAACTCGGCGGCATTCTGGTCGAGGCCGCACGCGATAACGAAGGCAAACCTTTCGCCGTCTGCGGCATTGGTGTCAACGTAAACTACACGCCCCAAGAGGTGCCCGATGGCGGCCTGGCGGCAATTGGCCTCTCGGACCTCAACGAGAGCGTTCCCGCCGTCGACATGCTCCTCGATGAGGTCTATCACGCAGTTATAGACGCTGTAGATACCTGGGCAGAGCGCCTCAACGCCAAGGAAGAAGACGCCGGTCCGCTCGCGCCCGTCCACGACGAATATATCGCTCACCTCAATTGGATCGGGAAGCACGTTATCGCCCGCTCCCCCGCTGGAGACGAGCTGGCACGAGGCATATTTAGAACGGTCGACGATTGCGGCCGCGCATGCATTGAGACCGAGAGCGGCTTGTGCGTCTTCCACTTCGAAGAAGCATCCTTGCGCCCCCTGAGCGAATAGGGCGCCGCAGCCGCCGGCTCGGCAGACGAATTCGCTATCCCAAAATCTAAACTCAAAACAAAAGGGCCCCGCTACCGTAACGGCAGCGGGGCCCTTTAAGCTATGAGCGATATCGCTTAGAGCTTGATGTCGATGTCGACGCCAGCGGGGAGGTCGAGACGCATGAGCGAATCAACGGTGCCCGAGGTGGGGTCGAGGATGTCGATGAGGCGCTTGTGGGTGCGCATCTCGAACTGCTCACGGGAGTCCTTGTTCACGTGCGGCGAGCGGATAACCGTGTACAGGTTGCGCTCGGTGGGCAGGGGGACAGGACCGGAAACGCGAGCGCCGGTCTTCTGAGCGGTCTCGACGATGAGCTTCGCGGACTGATCGACGACCTCGTGATCATAGCCCTTGAGGCGAATGCGGATCTTCTGGGTAGCCAACTTAAACCTCCAAAGAGTGCGAGAGATGTTCTCGCAGGATTACGTAACAGGGAGCTCGAACTTAGGCGTTCTTGCTCATGACCTCGTCCACGATGGACTTGGGCGCAGGCTCATAAGAGTCGAACTGCATCGTGTAGGATGCACGGCCCTGGGTCTGGGAGCGAAGGTCGGTAGCGTAACCGAACATCTCGCCCAGCGGCACCTTGGCACGGATGAGCTTGCTGTTCTTGCGATCCTCCATGCCCTCAATCTTGCCACGGCGACCGGAGAGGTTGCCCATAACGTCGCCCATGTACTGCTCGGGGGTCTCGACCTCGACAGCCATAATCGGCTCGAGCAGCTGCGGATCGGACTTCTTGAGGGCGTCCTTGATAGCCATGGAACCGGCGATCTTGAAGGCGGCCTCGGAGGAGTCGACCTCGTGGTAAGAACCGTCGAACAGGGTGACCTTGACGTCGAGGACCGGGAAGCCGGCGATAACACCGGTGTTCAGGGCCTCCTGGATGCCCTTGTCGATGGACGGGATGTACTCCTTGGGCACGACGCCGCCGACGATAGCGTTGACGAACTCGTAGCCGAAGCCCTCCTCCATCTTCTCGAGCTTGATGACGGCGTGGCCGTACTGACCGCGACCGCCGGACTGACGGACGAACTTGCCCTCAGCCTTCTCGACGTCGTGACCAGCGGTCTCGCGGTAGGCGACCTGGGGCTTACCAACGTTAGCGTCAACTTTGAACTCACGGAGCAGACGGTCAACGATGATCTCGAGGTGCAGCTCGCCCATGCCGGCGATGATGGTCTGGCCGGTCTCGTGGTTGGTGGACACCTGGAAGGTCGGGTCCTCCTCGGCGAGCTTGGTCAGAGCCAAGGACATCTTGTCCTGCTCGGCCTTGGTCTTGGGCTCGATGGCAACGTCGATAACGGGCTTAGCGAACTCGATCTTCTCGAGGACGATCTCCTTGCCCTCGGCGCACAGGGTGTCGCCGGTGGTGGAGTTCTTGAAGCCGACGCAAGCGACGATGTCGCCGGCGGCAGCGTCGTCACGGTCGATACGCTCGGCGGCGTTCATCTCGAGGATGCGGCCGAGGCGCTCGCGCTGACCGTTGGAAGCGTTGACCACGTAGGAGCCGGACTCGGCGCGGCCGGAGTAAACGCGGACGTAGGTGAGCTTACCGACGAACGGGTCGGTCATGATCTTGAAGACCAGGCCGGAGAAGGGCTCGTCGAAGGAAGGATGACGCTGGATCTCCTCGCCGGTGTCCGGATCGGTACCGGTGACGGCCTCGACGTCGAGCGGGCTGGGCAGGTAGTCGACGACAGCGTCGAGCAGCTCCTGGACGCCCTTGTTCTTGTAGGCGGAGCCCACGAAGACGAGGTTGAGCTCGTTGGCCAGAACGCCCTTGCGCAGAGCAGCCTTGAGCTCCTCGACGGTGAAGTCCTCCTCCATGAGGATCTTCTCCATGAGCTCGTCGTCAAAGCTGGCAGCAGCGTCGAGGAGCTCCTCGCGCTTGGTGGCAGCGATGTCGGCAAACTCAGCCGGGATCTCGTCCATCGGCTCGGGGTAGGTCATGCCCTTCTCGTCGGCCTTGAAGTCCCATGCAGTCATGGTGACCAGGTCGATGACGCCCCAGAAGTTGTCCTCGGCGCCCATCGGGACCTGAGCGGCCACGGCGTTAGCGTCGAGACGATCCTTCATGGTTTCGATAGCGTTGAAGAAGTCAGCGCCCACGCGGTCATACTTGTTGATGAAGGCGATACGGGGGACGTTGAAGGTAGAAGCCTGACGCCAAACGGTCTCAGACTGGGGCTGAACGCCGGCAACGGCGTCGAAGACGGCGACAGCGCCATCGAGGACGCGCAGGCAGCGCTCGACCTCAGCGGTGAAGTCAACGTGGCCCGGGGTGTCGATGATCTGGATGCGGTAGTCCTTACCGTCCTTGTTCCAGAAGCACGTGGTAGCAGCGGAGGTAATGGTTACGCCGCGCTCCTGCTCCTGAACCATCCAGTCCATGGTGGCAGCGCCCTCATGGACCTCACCGATCTTGTGGGTCTTACCGGTGTAGTAAAGAATACGCTCGGTCGTGGTGGTCTTACCGGCATCGATGTGGGCCATGATGCCGATGTTACGGGTATCGGAAAGCTTGTACTTAGGCTTAGCCATGTTAGTTCCTTACCTTAACTTACCAACGATAGTGAGAGAACGCGCGGTTGGCCTCGGCCATCTTGAAGACGTCCTCACGCTTCTTGACGGAAGCGCCCAGGCCGTTGGAAGCGTCGAGGATCTCGTTGGCGAGACGCTCGGCCATGGTCTTCTCCTTGCGAGCGCGGGAGAAGTTGACGATCCAGCGGATACCCAGAGCGGTGGAACGACGGGAGTTGACCTCCATCGGGACCTGATAGGTAGCGCCACCGACACGCTTGGGCTTAACCTCGAGCGTGGGCTTGACGTTGTCCATAGCCTTCTTGAAGGTAGCGAGAGCGTCGCCACCCTCGGACTTCTCGGCAACGATCTCGAAAGCGGTGTAAACGATGCGCTCAGCGGTGGCCTTCTTGCCGTCAAGAAGGACCTTGTTGATGAGCTGAGTCACCAGGCGGTTGTTGTAAACGGCGTCAGGCTGAACCTCACGACGATTAGCTGCTGCACGACGCGGCATGTGAAATCTCCTTAAGTGTCTACCGTGCGGCGCTTAGGCGGCACACGGCGAAAGTATCAAAACGTTATCTGGCTTATTTAGCCTTGGGGCGCTTAGCACCGTACTTGGAACGGGCCTGCATACGGTTCTGGACCGGAGCAGCGTCGTAGGCGCCACGGATGACGTGATAACGGACACCAGGGAGGTCACGGACACGACCGCCGCGGACGAGCACGATGGAGTGCTCCTGCAGGTTGTGGCCCTCACCCGGGATGTAAGCAGTAACTTCGATGCCGTTGACGAGGCGAACACGGGCAACCTTACGAAGAGCCGAGTTCGGCTTCTTGGGGCTCGTGGTGAAGACGCGGGTGCACACGCCGCGCTTCTGGGAGTTGTGCTGCAGAGCAGCGTTCTTGGACTTCTTGGGCACGGAACGACGGCCCTGGCGAACCAGCTGGTTAATAGTAGGCAAAGCGTACTCCTTCTCGAATGATTCCAGCTTTCTGTAAAGTGCAACGGCTTGAATCGAGGGGTCAGCATCCCCCTACGAAACACGCAGTTCGATAGGATACGTGGCGTTAGCTGTGCCGTCAACAGTCCACGCCGCCGGGCGTATCCCAAAATGGGCATATTTCCGCAAAGCCTACACAAAAGGAATCCCTTCCTGTGCGCATGGGCGGATTCCCGGTCCAGGCGGCACAGGGGTTAAGTTTGCTGCTCTACAGTCCTGGCTCGCACGGAGGCCACATTAAGTGGCCTCCGGCTCGTGCGGAACTCGCGACAAACTTAACCCCTGTGCCGCCCGGCCCGGGAATCCGACGTGCTCGTCGGGGCAACGTTCCTCACCAAAAAAGACCCGCTCCCCTGTTGGGAAACGGGTCTTTGGAAGGGAGGTTAACGTACTAGGAAATTACTCCTCGTCGTTGTCCTTGGCCTCTTCGGCGTCGTCGGTGTCCACGAGCTGGTTGAGCAGCTCATCGAGAGAAGCCATGTCCTCGTTGATGGCACCGTTGGCGGGAGCCTTCTTGTCGTCGATCGGGGCGCCCAGGAGCTCCTCGTCGGCGTCGGCGTGATGCGTCGGCGCAGCGGAGGTGCCCAGCAGGATGTCGTCCGGACCGTCGGGGCTAAAGACCATCTGCAGCAGCTGCGAGAGGTCTTCCTCGTCGGCAACGTCGTCGTTGTTCTCGAGGATGTAGAGCAGGTCGTGGGCCTCCAGGCCGTCACGGAGCTCCTCGATCGCCTTGGCACCGATGCCGTCGATGCGCAGCAGATCCTCCTCGGACTTGCCGACCAGGTCGCCGACCGTCTCGATGCCGACCTCGCTGAACTTGTTGGTCCAGCGCTGCGACACGCCCAGGTCGTCGAACAGGTACAGGCGAGCCTTCTCGGCGGAGATGGTGTGGCCGTTCCGGGTGAACGAACCGTCAGCACCACCAAACTCGTCGTAGCCGGCCCAGTCGAGCTGCTGCGGGAGCTGCTCGTCCAGGTCCTTGAGCTCCACAGGAGCCCACTCGGGCAGCGACTTGGCGTTGGGCGAAGCCGGGCCGTCGATGTCCACGTAGCCGTCGGCCGTGCGATACGTCAGCTTGGCGTTGGCGTACGGCTTGAGGCCGGTACCAGCCGGGATCTTCTTACCGACGATGACGTTGGACTTAAGGTCGAGCAGATGGTCGACCTTGCCCTCGATGGCAGCCTCGGTAAGGACGCCGGCGGTACGGATGAACGAAGCGCTCGACAGCCAGGAGTCGATGTTGGACGCGACCTTGAGCGTACCCAGGATGACGGGCTCGGCCACGGGAGCCTGACCGCCCAGACGGGCAACGCGCTCGACCTCGTCGGCGAACTCGTAGCGGTCGACGTACTGACCGAGCAGGTACTTGGAATCGCCGGGGTTGGTGATCTGAACGCGACGCAGCATCTGACGTGCGAGCACCTCGATGTGCTTGTCGTTCAGGTCGACGCCCTGGCTGGTGTAGACGTCCTTGACGCTCTCGACGAAGGTGTGCATCGTCGACTCGATGTCGGTCAGCTTGCGCAGGTTGCGGAAGTTGACGAAGCCCTTGGTGATCTGATCGCCGGCGCGAACCTCGCAGCCGTCCTCGATCTCGGGCATAAAGCGCACCGAAGCGGGGACGCGACGCTCGTCGAGGACACGGGTGTGGTCCTCGGAGTCGGTGAGCGTCAGCACGTACTCGGACTTCTCGGGCTTAATCGAGAGGTGACCGGAGTACGGAGCCAGCTCGGCCTCGCGACCCAGAATCTTCTCGTTGACGTTGCCGACGATATCGAACATACGGCTGACCGTAGGCAGACCCTGCGTAATATCGTCGACGCCAGCGACGCCGCCGGAGTGAATGGTACGCATCGTAAGCTGCGTACCGGGCTCGCCGATGGACTGGGCGGCAATAATGCCGACGGCAGTGCCGATGGCGACCGGACGACGGGTGGAAAGATCCCAGCCGTAGCACTTCTGGCACACGCCGTACTTGGAGCGGCAGGTGAGCAGCGCGCGAAGCTTGACCTTCTTAAGGCCCGCATCGACCATCTTCTGGATGTCGGCGACCTTCTCGATGTAGCCGTCCTGCTCAAAGAGCACGGTGCCATCGGGAGCCACGACGTCCTCAATGAAGCAACGGCCGACGAGGTCGGTGTTGAGGTCGGTGGTGCCGGGGATGATGAGGTTGTAGGTGACGCCCTCGTGCGTACCGCAGTCCTCCTCGCGGACAATGACGTCCTGGGCCACGTCGACCAGACGACGGGTCAGATAACCAGAGTCCGAGGTGTGGGATGCGGTATCGACCAGGCCCTTACGGGCGCCGTAGGTCGAAATGAAGTACTCGAGCGGCAGCAGACCCTCGCGGAAGTTCGCCTTAATGGGAAGGTCGATCGTCTCGCCGGACATGTCTGCCATCAGGCCACGCATGCCACCGAGCTGACGCAGCTGGGTCTTAGAACCACGGGCGCCGGAGTCGGCCATCATGTAGAGCGGGTTCTCCTCGTCGAACATGTCGAGCATGAGCGCTGCAACCTTGTCGGTACAAGCGGTCCACTCGTTAACGACTTCGATGTGGCGCTCCGTCTCGTTGATGAAGCCCTCCTCGAAGTACTCGTTGATCTGGTCGACGTTGGCCTGGGCGCGGTCGAGCAGTTCCTGCTTCTCGGCAGGGATGAGAGCGTCCCACACCGAGATGGTGAGGCCGGCGCGGGTAGCGTAGTGGAAGCCGGAGTACTTGATGGCGTCGAGAATCGGGCCGACCTTGGCCTCGGGATAACGATCGCAGCAATCGGCAACCAGCTTGGCCACGTCGCCCTTGACCATCTTGTAGTTCATGAACTCATAGTCTTCGGGCAGGCACTGGCGGTTGAAGATGATGCGGCCGATAGAGGTCTCGAAGCGCGCGGTCTTGTTGCCGGTGACGTCGTAGTCGACAAACTCGTTCTTGCCGTTCTTGACGCGGAAGATACGGGTGCCGTCCTCGTTGATGACGTTGGCATCGGCAGCGGACACGCGGACCTGGATCTTGGCCTGCATGTCGACCTCGGAGCGGCAGTCATAGGCGTGCAGCGCGTCGTCGAAGCTCGAGAACACGTGGTTCTCGCCCGGCAGACCCTCGCGAACCTGGGTAAGGTAGTACACACCGATGATCATGTCCTGCGAGGGGATGTTGACCGGCTTGCCGGATGCCGGCGAGCGCAGGTTGTTCGCAGAGAGCATGAGCACGCGGGCCTCGGCCTGAGCCTGGCTGGACAGCGGCACGTGGACAGACATCTGGTCGCCGTCGAAGTCGGCGTTGAAGGGCGAGCAGACCAGCGGGTGCAGGTGGATAGCCTTGCCCTCGACCAGCACCGGCTCAAAGGCCTGGATGGACAGACGGTGCAGGGTCGGTGCACGGTTGAGCAGCACGACGCGGCCGTCGATGACCTCTTCGAGGATATCCCACACAAAGGTGGCACCGCGGTCGATAGCGCGCTTGGCGCCCTTGATGTTCTCGACCTTGCCAAGCTCGACCAGGCGCTTCATGACGAAGGGCTTGAAGAGCTCCAGCGCCATGGTCTTGGGCAGACCGCACTGGTGCAGCAGCAGCTTGGGGTCGGTAACGATTACCGAACGGCCGGAGTAGTCGACACGCTTGCCCAGCAGGTTCTGACGGAAACGACCCTGCTTGCCCTTGAGGGCCTCGGCGAGCGACTTGAGCGGGCGACCGCCACGGCCAGAGACCGGGCGACCACGACGGCCGTTGTCGAACAGGGCGTCCACGGACTCCTGGAGCATGCGCTTCTCGTTATTCACGATGATCGCAGGGGCGTCCAGGTCGAGCAGGCGCTTGAGTCGGTTGTTACGGTTGATCACGCGACGGTACAGGTCGTTGAGGTCGGACGCGGCGAAACGGCCACCGTCAAGCTGGACCATCGGGCGCAAATCGGGCGGAATGACCGGAATGACGTCCAGGATCATGTTCGCGGGGCTGTTGCCGCCCTTCAGGAAGGCGTCAACGACCTCGAGGCGCTTAACGGCCTTCTCGCGCTTCTGCTTCTGGGAGTCCTCGTCGGCGATGATGGCCTTGAGCTTCTCGGCCTCGGAGGGGAGGTCGATGGCAGCGAGCAGGTCGCGGACGGCCTCGGCACCCATGCCGCCCTTGAAGTACATGGAGTAGTAACGGGTCATCTCACGGAACAGCGGCTCATCGGAAATGAGGTCGCGCTCGCTGAGCTTCATGAAGGCGTTGAAGGCGTCCGTGCGGAGCTGCTTCTCGTCCTTGCACTCTTCCTCGATGTCGACGATGCCAGAGGCGATCTCCTCGGGGGTCAGTGGCTCCTCGTCGGAGAACTCGTCAAAGTTCTCGGGGTTGCCCTGCTCCTTGAGGGACTCGATCTGGCGGGCGCACTCGGCATCGATCTCTTCCAGATCGGCGGCGAGCTCCTCGCGCAGGTCGTCGGCGTCGGCCTCGCGGGCCTCATAGTCAACCTCGGTGATGATGTAGCTGGCGAAGTACAGAACCTTCTCGAGGTCCTTGGACTTGATGTCGAGCATACGGCTCATCGGGAAGCTCGTGGGGCTCTTGAAGTACCAGATGTGGGACACGGGAGCGGCGAGCTCGATGTGACCCATGCGGTCGCGACGCACCTTGGCCGAGGTGACCTCGACGCCGCAGCGCTCGCAGACGATGCCCTTAAAGCGGATGCCCTTGTACTTGCCGCAGGAGCACTCCCAGTCCTTGGCGGGACCGAAGATCTTCTCGCAGAACAGGCCGTCCTTCTCGGGCTTGAGGGTACGGTAATTGATGGTCTCCGGCTTCTTGACCTCACCGTGCGACCAGGAACGGATCTGGTCGGCGGAGGCAAGGGAGATCTTTACCGAGTCAAAATCAGTAGCTTCGAAATCTGCCACAGTCAACTACTCCTTATCAGTGGTCGTGGCGGCGACAGCCTCGGGTGCCTCGGCGGTCTCGGCATCCTCGGCCTCGACGTCGGCGTCAACGCCGGCGAGCGCAGCCAGGTCGTCGAGAGCGGAGGTCTCCTCGGCGGTCACAGGGGCGGAGGCGTCCTCGTCGGCATCGTGCATGGGCTCGATGTCCAGTGCGAGGGAGCGAATCTCCTTGACGAGAACCTTGAAGGACTCGGGGATACCCGGGACAGGAACGTTCTCGCCCTTGACGATGGACTCGTAGGTCTTGACGCGGCCCACGGTATCGTCGGACTTGACGGTCAGGATCTCCTGCAGGACGTTGGAAGCACCGTAAGCGTACAGTGCCCAAACTTCCATCTCGCCGAAGCGCTGGCCGCCGAACTGGGCCTTGCCGCCCAGAGGCTGCTGGGTAACCAGGCTGTAAGGGCCAGTCGAACGGGCGTGGATCTTGTCGTCGACCATGTGGCCGAGCTTGAGGATGTAGGACGTACCCACGGTAATGGGCTCGCGGAACTCCTCGCCGGTGCGGCCGTCGAACAGACGGGTCTTGCCGCGCTCATCAAGCTGGGTGACGAACTCGGGGCGCATGTGATCGCCAAAGGCAGCGGTGGCCTTGTTGAGCATGTTCTTGTTGGCACGACGGATGACCTCGGCGATCTCGTCCTCCTTGGCGCCGTCGAAGACGGGCGTCGCGGTGAAGAACGGACCGGGGACGTACTTGTCGGAGTCGGCCTGCTCGGTATCCCAACCGCAGGCAGCGGCCCAGCCGAGGTGGCACTCGAGCAGCTGGCCGACGTTCATACGCGAAGGAACGCCCAGCGGGTTGAGGATAACGTCGATCGGGGTACCGTCAGCCATGTAGGGCATGTCCTCGACCGGCAGAACGTTACAAATAACACCCTTGTTGCCGTGGCGGCCGGCCATCTTGTCGCCCTGCTGGATATTACGACGCTGGGCGACGTAGACGCGCACCTGCTCGTTGACACCGGGGGCCAGGTCGTCGCCGTTCTCGCGGCTAAAGCGGACGACGTCGATGACGCGGCCGTAAGCGCCGTGAGGCATCTTAAGGGAGGTGTCGCGGACATCGTGGGCCTTGGCACCGAAGATGGCGCGCAGCAGGCGCTCCTCGGCAGTCAGAGCGCTCTCGCCCTTAGGCGTGACCTTGCCGACCAGGATGTCGCCAGGGCCGACCTCGGCGCCGATACGGATGATGCCGTCCTCGTCGAGGTTGGCAAGCATGTCCTCGGAGAGGTTCGGGATCTCGCGGGTGATCTCCTCGGGGCCGAGCTTGGTGTCGCGGGCATCGATCTCGTGACGGGTGATGTTGATGGTCGTCAGCAGGTCCTCGGCCACCAGGCGCTCGGACACGACGATACCGTCCTCGTAGTTAAAGCCTTCCCACGGCATGTAGGCCACGGTGAGGTTCTGGCCCAGTGCGAGCTCGCCGTGATCGGTCGAAGGACCGTCGGCCAGAGGCTCGCCTTGCTCAACGGTGTCACCAACGCGCACGAGCGGACGGTGGTTGATGCAGGTGGACTGGTTGGAGCGCTGGTACTTGGCCAGATGGTACTCATCCATGCCGCCGGCATGCTTGACGATAATCTTGGCGGCGTCGGCAAAGATGACCTCGCCGGCGTTCTTGGCCAGGGTGACCTCGCCGGAGTCCAGAGCGGCGCGACGCTCCATGCCGGTACCGACATAGGGAGCGGCGGGGTGAACCAGCGGCACGGCCTGACGCTGCATGTTGGCGCCCATCAGCGTACGCTTGGCGTCGTCGTGCTCAAGGAACGGAATCAGCGTGGCTGCGACGGAGAGCATCTGACGCGGCGAGACGTCCATGTAGTCGACGTCCTCGACGGGCACGTCGGCGGGAGCGCCGAAGGAGCCGTCGAAGTCGCGGGTACGGGCGATCACGGTGTGCGGACGGACGACCTTGCCCTCGGCATCGGTCGTGATGAACTCGTTGGTCTTGGGATCGAGCGGCGTGTTAGCCGGCGCAATGACGTGCTTCTCTTCCTCGTCAGCAGTCATCCAGTCGATCTGGTCGGTGGCAACGCCGTTCTCGACGCGACGGAACGGAGCCTCGATGAAGCCGTACTCGTTGACGCGGGCGTAGAGGGCGAGCGAGCCGATCAGGCCGATGTTGGGGCCTTCGGGGGTCTCGATCGGGCACATGCGGCTGTAGTGCGAGTTGTGAACGTCGCGGACGGCCGTCGGCACGTTGGTGCGGCGGCTGGAGCCCGACTTGTGGCCGGCAAGACCGCCAGGGCCGAGCGCGGACAGACGGCGCTTGTGGGTCAGACCGGTCAGGGGGTTCGCCTGGTCCATGAACTGCGAGAGCTGCGAGGAACCGAAGAACTCCTTGATGGAGGCCACGATCGGGCGGATGTTGATGAGCGACTGCGGGGTGATCTCGTCGATGTCCTGGGAGCTCATGCGCTCACGGACGACGCGCTCCATACGGCTCATGCCGATACGGAACTGGTTGGCGACAAGCTCGCCGACGGTACGGATGCGGCGGTTGCCGAAGTGGTCGATGTCGTCGACCTTGAAGCCCTGCTCGCCGGCAGCGAGGGACAGGAGGTAGCGCAGCGTCGCGACGATATCCTCGTCGGTGAGCACCGTGACCTCTTCCTCGGTGGTGAGGTTGAGCTTCTTGTTGACCTTGTAACGACCGACGCGGGCCAGATCGTAGCGCTGCGGGTTGAAGAGCAGGCCCTCAAGCAGGCTGCGGGAAGCGTCCACGGTGGGGGGCTCGCCCGGGCGCAGGCGACGGTAGATCTCGATGAGGGCGTCCTCGCGGGTGAGGGCGGTGTCGCGCTCCAGGGTGCGCTTGATCACATCGGAGTTGCCGAGCAGCTCGATGATGTCGTCGTTGGTGACGGCGATGCCAAGGGCGCGCAGGAACATCGTGGCGCTCTGCTTGCGCTTACGGTCGATGGAGACCATGAGCTGGTCGCGCTTGTCGACCTCAAACTCAAGCCAGGCACCGCGGGACGGGATGATCTGGGCCTTGTAGATCTGCTTGCCCGAATCCATCTCGGAGCTGTAGTACACGCCCGGGGAGCGGACGAGCTGCGAGACGACGATACGCTCGGTACCGTTGATGATGAAGGTGCCCTGATCAGTCATCATGGGGAAGTCGCCCATGAAGACGAGCTGCTCCTTGATCTCGCCGGTCTCCTTGTTGGTGAGACGGACGTCGGTCAGAAGCGGAGCCTGATAGGTCATATCCTTCTCGCGGCACTCCTCAACGGTGTGCGCGGGGTCGCCGAACTGATGCTCGCCGAAGGTAACCTCGAGAACATGGTTCTGGCTCTGGATGGGGCTGGATTCCTTGAACGCCTCACGAAGGCCCTCGTCCTTAAAACGCTCAAAGGATTCCCTTTGAACAGAGATAAGGTTGGGGAGCTCCATGGCCTCCGGGATTTTCCCGAAGCTGACGCGCTTGCGCTCAGTGGCAGTGTATGCGTAGGTCACCAGGTTTTTCCTCCTTCACGGAAATGCTCGGTGGGTTGGCGAGGCATAGCTTCGCCAGTTATCGCAACCTAATAGTTTATCAGGTACCGACCGTTGGGCAAGAAAAGCCTTGACGCGATTGAGTTTTTGGAGTAGCAAAGTTTTTCGATAGAAAAGGTGCAGGTAGATAGCTGTGAATCGAACATCTGTTCATATATTTTCTGTGAACAGAGAGTCGGCAATCGCAGCTCTTATAAAAAACGGGTGCGGACCGAAGTCCGCACCCGTAAATGTCGATGCCCGAAGGATTACTTTCGCATCAAGCCACCGCGCTCGTCGATGGCGTCCCAGAAGGCGCTGGCAAAGCGAGGATCGCTTGCGGCCATGAGGGCGTTGGTGGCCATCCAGCCAGACGGGGTGCCGGTGTCGTAGCCCGAGAGCGGGTCGATGACGACAGCGTACATGGCCTCGCGGTCGAGCGAGCGGGCCATGGCGTCGGTGAGCTGGATCTCGCCGCCCTTGCCGGCCTGCTGATCGGCGAGCAGGTCCATGACCAGCGGGCTCAGCAGGTAACGACCGACGATGTACAGGTTGGAAGGAGCCGCCTCGGGAGCAGGCTTCTCGACCAGACCGCCGATGCGCCAGACAGCGCCCGGCTCGGCATCGGCAACGCCCTCGGCGCCCTCGAGCGAACCGACGCGCTCGCCGGCGATAACGCCGTAGCGGCTGACTTCCTCGGGCGAGCAAGCAGCGACGGCGATAACCGAAGCGCCACCGTGCTCCTTGGAGACAGCAAGCATCTTGTCGCAGATGTCACGGTTGGGCACAACGTAGTCGCCCAGAAGAACCAGGAAGTTCTCCCCTGCCACAGCATCGGCGGCAGAGCGAATGGCGTGACCGAGGCCCTTGGGCTCGTACTGATAGCGGAAATCGACCGGCATACCGCCAGCGTGGGCGACGGCATCGGCATAGGCGTTCTTGCCGCGCTCGCGCAGCAGGTTCTCGAGCGAACGGTCGGGCTGGAAGTAGCTCAGCAGCTCGGGCTTACCGGGAGAGGTAACGATGATGGCGTCGTCGACCTCCTCGGGGTCGAGCGCCTCCTCAACGACATACTGGATGACCGGCTTGTCGAGTACCGGCAGCATCTCTTTGGGCGTGCACTTAGTGCCAGGCAGAAAACGCGTGCCAAGACCGGCGGCGGGGATGATTGCCTTCATGTTATTCAAGGATCCTTTCGCAGGCGCAGAATGCGCCCTGTGCGTGCGACACGGCGGCCGCAGACCAAATTGCGATACCGAAATATCTTACCGCCGGAGACATACGTCGCCGTAAGGCAAACGCAATTCTTCAGCAGGTCAACGCAAATTATTGCTCGAATGGTGCAATTTTACGCCCCAGCGGTAACGGGATTGGCACGGCGAAGACAACGGTGTTCTGCGTGCCGAGCAATGGGAATGAGGGGCCAAAACAAAAAAGACGGGGCTCGCAATGCGAACCCCGTCTGCAAAGAAATCTGGCGAGAAAGCCTGATTACTTGAGGGTGACAGCAGCGCCAGCAGCCTCGAGCTTCTCCTTGGCAGCCTCGGCGTCCTCCTTCTTGGCACCCTCGAGAACAGCCTTGGGAGCGCCCTCGACGACCTCCTTGGCCTCCTTCAGGCCAAGGTTGGTGAGCTCACGGACGGCCTTGATGACCTGGATCTTGTTGTCGCCGAAGCCCTCGAGCACGACGTCAAACTCGGTCTTCTCCTCGGCCTCAGCAGCGCCAGCAGCGGGAGCGGCGACAACAGCGGCAGGAGCAGCGGCGGAAACGCCGAAGGTGTCCTCGATAGCCTTGACGAGCTCGGAAGCCTCGAGAAGGGTCATTTCCTTAAGAGCATCGATGATCTCATCGGTGGTAAGCTTAGCCATTTCTAAGTCCTTTCGGTTTCCGTGCGGATGCACGGAGATCAGTTAAAACACGACGCGAATGCGCCAGGGGTGCGGCGTTGCCGCCGCGGGTGAAAACAGCGACTAGGCTGCCTTCTGCTCGGAGACCTGCTGGATCGAACGAGCGAGACCAGAGGAAACGCCGTTGACGCAGACAGCGATGTCGCGAGCGAAACCGGAGATGAGACCGGCGATCTGGCCGAGAAGCTGATCCTTGGTGGGCAGCTCGGCGATAGCCTTAACATCATCAGCGGAAACGGCCTTGCCGTCGGAGATACCGCCCTTGATCTCAAGGACACCCTTGGACTTAGCGGAGAAGTCCTTAAGGGTCTTAGCGGCCTCGACCGGCTCGGTCTCGTAGAACACATAAGCGACGGGGCCGGCGAGGATCTCGTCGAGCTCGGGCTGCTCCTGGTTCTTGAGGGCGATTTTGACCAGGTTGTTCTTGTAGACCTTCATCTCGGCGCCGCACTCGCGAAGCTGATGACGCAGCTCCTGAGCCTGCTTAACCGTCAGACCGTTGTAGTTGACGACGAACAGACCGGCGTTCTCGGCGATACGGGACTCGATCTCTGCAACCTTGTCGATTTTGTACTGCTGGGGCATGAATTACACCTCCTCGAATTCTTTCCGGGCACGGTCCGCCACAAGAACGTGACGGGGGCATGTCCAAAAAGAAAGCCCCCGCGCTGCATGAGCGACGGGGGCGAGAAGACATATCTACTCGACCACCTCGGCTGGCGGGATATCCCATTAAGCTCGCGGGCGATGCCCGTTTGCACCGGCTGTCTCTGGCAGCGGATTCGTGCGTGAACCGAAAGTATTATGGCGGGGACCCCGGCGTCGGTCAACGGAAAACCGGGCTGCACACAATTCCACCATCCGGCACGCGCCGCCGAAGGCCAGGCGCAAGGTTTTCGCTCGGTCAAGTCCTGGCTCGCACGAAGAGCACATTAAGTGCTCTTCGGCTCGTGCGGAATCTACGAAAACCTTGCGCCTGGCCTTCGGCGGCGCGGCCTGCGTCAACTATGGGGCAGCCCGGTTTTCCGTTGAGCGACGCGCCCCACGCATAACCCTTGTGTCGGTGGGCTGATGTGTTGCGTCCCGTTGGGCTATAAGGTTGAAATGAAGGTGGACAGGCGATTTAGGCCTTCGTCCAGATTTTGGTCGGAGACGCAGTAGCTTAGGCGGATGTGGCCTTCGGTTCCGAAGCAGTCGCCCGGGACTAGGGCTACGTTTGCCTCTTTGATGGCTTTGATGCAGAAGGCTTCGCTTGTTAGGCCGAATTGCTTGATGCTGGGGAAGGCGTAGAAGGCTCCTGCGGGCTCTACTACTTCGAGGCCCATGGCGTTTAAGGCTGCGAGCACGCGTTTGCGGCGGGCTCGGTAGACTTCGAGCATGGGGGTGGGGTCGACGGTGAGGGCTCGGGCGGCAGCGTCCATTTCGAAGGAGACGGCGCTCGATACTAGGTATTGATGAGCCTTTGCGATCTCGGCGATGACGGGGGCTGCCGCTGCGAGCCAGCCCAGGCGCCAGCCGGTCATGGCCCAGGGCTTGGAGAAGCTCTCGATGACCACCGTCTGCTCGCGTAGCTCCGGGTGGCGCTGGGCGAAGCGCTCGTAGCCGTCCACATAGACGAGGCGGTTGTATACGTCGTCGCAGACTACGTAGATGCCCGCCTGCTCCGCCACGCGCGCCACGGCGTCGAGCGATGCTGCGTTGAGGATGCAGCCCGTAGGATTGTTGGGCGTGCAGATGACGATGGCCTTGGTCGCCGGCGTCACGCAAGCACGTAGTGCGTCCTCGTCAATCTGGAATTGCGCAGGCTCCGTATCCAAAAAGACCGCCTGGGCGTGGTTGGCCACGACGATGCTCTCGTACAGGCCAAAGGCCGGCGTGGGGATGATGACCTCGTCGCCGGGGTTGAGCATGGCCATAAACGTAGCCGACAGGGCCTCGGTCGCACCATCGGTCAGGATGACCTCATCGGCGGAAAATGCCAGGCCCGCGTCACCCATATATTTGGACAGTGCCTCGCGCAGGGCGGGACGGCCGTTGTTGGGCGGATAGTGCGTGTCGCCGCGGTCGAGCGAGGCCGTCACCTCGGCGCTAACCACATCGGGCGTGGGAAAATCGGGCTCGCCAAGCGCAAGCGCGATGCACCCCGGGTGCTGGGCGGCGAGCGCATTGATCCGACGGATGCCGGAGGGCTTGAGCGTGGCAAGCGAGGTATTCATGGGCAGACGCATGGCGTTCCTTTCGTAAGGGTTGCACTAGGATAGCGCGGCGGAGCGCCACCAGACGGTGTAACCTAAACGGAAACCAACCGGAAAGGAGGTGGCATGGAGACGACCGCACGCGGCGATGTACCAAAAACGTTGCAAACCATTGCGTATATCAGCATTCCCAATAGCGCCGATCTTGAGTTTTTGCTCTGGGACCTGCAGGATGCCATCGCTGCCTATGCTCAGCTTTCTGGCACCGCGCTCCCCCGCCCGGTTGATTTGAAGGCGGATGATGCCGGCAGCGTTGTGGACGGCATTGTATTCGCTGTTGAAGATGTGCTCGATGACGAGGCGATGACCGTCGTTGAACGGGCGCTCGAATGTGTTGAAGGCGCAGGAACACGCGTCTATGTGGTTGTTCAAGCCGACTGTAGGAGTTCCGAGCAGGCGCACGCGGTCGTTGGCCATCTGCACGAAGCGTGCGAGCGTCGAGGGCTGTCGTGGTGTGGAGGCGTCATCGTCTGCACCGGCAGCGGCATAGCGGCGCTTCGCCGCTCCCCACGCATGGGCCTCTTGCGTCGACCGTTTTCGGAAGCCATGGACAAGCTTGTGGGCGCTGTGCGCATGGGCTGCTCCATAGAGCATGCGCAGCTGCTTGGCGGTGGCAATGCCGAAAGCGTCGATGCCGACGGCATGGTGCGCGCCAAGCCCGCGCTGCCCGCACCGATCTGGCATGCCATCATGAAATACCTCGGCAGCCGCGCCCAATCAGATATCTAAATTACAGAGTGCCCCAGTCAACGGCCTCGCGCCAGCGCTCAACAAGACGCTCCAGGCGCCAGGCGGCGTTGGCGGGACTTGTCGAGGGCAGGACGACGGCGCGCAGCCCGGTGCGTTCTTGTAGATAGCGCTTGTAGAGCCGGCCTGCCGTGCCACCGTTACAGACAACGACCTCGATAGGAGCTGCACCGGTAATACGCTCGGCATGCGCCGGAACGACGTTTTTGATGCTGGCATCACTCGAACCCTTAATGTCGCAGCTCTCGATCACGTCCCACAGGGCCACGCCACCGTTCAGAAGCATAGCCCGCTTGGTGGCAATCGAGGCGTCGAGCGTCGCGGGCTCGCCGCTCGCCAAAGAGTCTCCCTCGTTGGGCGGCACGGGCGCACCAAGGCACGCGGCCATCACGCGCCAAAAGCGGTTCTGCGGATTGCCATAGTAGAAGGCATTGGCACGCGAGAGCACCGAGGGAAACGACCCCAGCACCAAAACGCGCGAGCGCTCGTCAAACACGGGCTCAAACCCATGCTCAATATGCTGATAGCCCTCGTCCGGCGCAGTCATGAATTAGGCCCTCAGCAGATAGCGCACCTCATAAGGCGCAAGTTCAAGGGAGCCCGACAGCTCGACCGTGGGCGCATCGTCGGCAAGCAGGTCGACGAAGGAGCCGCTGAGTTCGCCGGCTCCAAAGGTGTAGGGCTCGTTCACGGCATTGACCGCCACGAGCACCGTCGCATCGTCGCAGGCGCGCTCGAACAGCAGCTGCTTGTTCTGGATCACCACGTTGCGATAGGCACCGTAGTTGAGGGCACGGGCCGCCGCGTCATCGGCCGAGCGCAGGTGCGCGAGCTGCGTGACAAATGCCGTCAGCTCGTTAGGTGCCGGGGTGTCAAGCGCAGGACGTAGTGCCCAATCGCCATCGGGGCCGCCCTTTTCGCCAGCAATTCCCCACTCGCTGCCGTAGTAGACGCACGGAATGCCCGGCATACCAAAGAGCATGCCGTAGGCGGGGCGCAGGCAGGACTTGTCCGTCAGGATGCTCGCCAGACGCGGCACGTCGTGGTTGTCGACAAACGACAGCAGATGCTTGCCGCGATAAATGCACCACGGGTCACCGCCAAACTGGCGATGCAGCGAGTGGGCAATCTCGAACATGTTGACCGAGTTAAAGCTGGAGTACAGGCCCTTGTAGCACTCGTAGTTGGTGCAGGAGTCGAGCATCTCGTCGTTGACGATCTGGTTGTAGTCACCGTGGAGCGTCTCGCCAATCAGCACAAAGTCGGGCCTAAGCTCACGGGCAAAGTTATGCAGACGACGCATGAAATCGCGGTCGAGCATGTAGGCAACGTCCAGGCGCAGACCGTCGACGCCAAAGACATCGGCCCAGCGGCGCACGGACTCAAGCAGGTAATCGACCACGGCGGGGTTTTGCAAGTTGAGCTTCACGAGCTCAAAATGGCCTTCCCAACCCTCGTACCAAAAGCCGTCGCCGTAGCAGGAGTCGCCATCAAAGCTAATGTGGAACCAGTCCTTGTAGGGCGAGTCCCACTTGCGCTCCTGCACATCGCGGAAGGCCCAAAAGCCGCGACCGACGTGGTTGAAGACGGCGTCGAGTACCACGCGGATGCCGTGGGCATGCAGTGTGTCGCACACGGCGGCAAAGTCGGCATCCCTACCCAGGCGGCGGTCGATATGGCGCAGACTGCGCGTGTCGTAGCCATGGCTATCGGACTCGAGCGGCGGGTTGATGAGCACGGCGCCAACGCCGAGTTCCTGCAGGTAGTCGGCCCACTGGGCCATCTTCATGATGGGCGCATCGGGGTTAGGAGCAACGTTGGCGGCCTGGGTAAGCTCATCCTCGGCAACGGGCGCGGCATTCTCGCGCGGGGCTCCACAAAAGCCCAGCGGATAGATCTGATAGAACGTCGTCTCGTATGCCCACATAGCAACCTCCCGGTAAGCTCAACACAACGACATCCATTGTATGCCCGGCTTGTATCCTCTTCCCCAAAATAAGTTGCGGTGGAATAGTTCCTGCTTGGGCCTTCAGAGGCCTTAAACAGGAACTATTCCACCGCAACTGATGAGGGGGCGTGGCTAGGCGACGACCTTGGCGCGGCGAATGGCCGGGAACATCACCGTGATAGCGAGGATGACGCCCACGGCGGCGATTGCGCCACCTGCGCAGCCGATCCAGGCGATACCGGGACCCGAAACCACGGCGCCGCCGATCGCGGTACCCGTGCCGATACCCAGATTAAACAGGCCCGAGAAGATCGACATGGCGACGGCCGACGAGTCCGCCGGCGTGTGCTTGATGAGCTCGGCCTGAAACGCCACGTTAAAGGCCGTGGCGCAGCAACCCCACAGTGCGCAAACAGCGAGAACCGCGGCGAGCGACGATGCGGCCGGGCCCATGAGCAGCAGGGCCACCGGCACGCCGGAGAGCGTAATCGCGAGAAACGGGAACCGGTGCCCATCGAACAGCCGGCCGAACAGCCAGCTTCCGAGCAGACCAGAGCAGCCGAACGCCGTCAGCGTCATGGTGATGGCGCTTGCGTCGACATGCGCGACCTGAGCCAGGAAAGGCTCGATATAGCTATAGCCCGCGTAATAGCCGGTCGCCATGAACACCGTGACCACATAGAGCGCGATGAGGAACGGGTTCTTGAGCAGCTCGGGCAGCTGTTTGACGGTAAAGCGCTCACCCGCCGGCATGGCCGGGAACACCGCTGCCTGGTAAACGGCCGCGATGGCTGAGAGGCCCCCGACCACGGCAAACGTCATGCGCCAACCCACGGCCAAGCCAATGGCGCGGCCGAGCGGCAGGCCAAAGATCTGCGCGATGGACGAGCCCGTAGCGATCATGCTGATGGCGAGCGCCCCATGGCGTGTGTCAACCAGGCGCGACGCCATGATCGAGGCGACTGACCAGAACACGGCATGTGCGCAAGCGACCACCAGGCGCGCGCAGACCAGGATGGGATAGGTCGGCGCCACAGCGGACAGGAACTGACCGAGCGAGAACACGGCAAGCACGCCCAGCAGCATCCGCTTAAACTCGAAACGCGAAGCGAACACCATGAGCGGCAACGACAGCAGCATGACGCCCCAGGCATAGACCGAGATCATGATGCCCGCCTGGGCCTCGGTGAGCGAGAACGACGCGGCGATATCAGTCAAAAGGCCGATGGGCATAAACTCCGACGTGTTGAACACGAACGCACAGCAGGTGAGCCCGACGAGCGGGAGCCACTGCCTGAGCGTGATGCCGTCTTGCCTTGCCCGACTCATATATAACGTCTCCAATCATTTTGAGCGGAGGCGATTATATAGCAACGGCCCCGCATCCGTCAGCAACAGATGCGGGGCCGAAAACAATTCGATACACAGAGGTTGCACCGTCAATAAATAACTAAGCCAACCCCAGCAATATGCCCGCCGAATGCACGACAAACGCTACGATCCAGGCGACCGTCACCTGAAACGCGAATACGGCAACGGCGTAGCGCGCGCCCAGCTCGCTCTTGACGGCGCCGATCGCAGCCACGCACGGCGGGTACAGCAACGTAAAGACCAGGAACACATAGGCAGTAAACGGCGAAAACATGGTCGACAGTGCCGCGGGCGAGGTCGCGCCCAAAAGTACCGTGAGAGTCGAGATGACACTCTCCTTGGCGATAAGTCCGGTGACGAGCGCCGTGGATGCACGCCAGTCGCCAAACCCAAGCGGCGTCAGCGCCGGCGCGATGATGCTGCCGAGACCCGCAAGCAGACTCTGCGACTGATCGGCGACCACATTAAAGCGGATATCGAACGTCTGAAGGAACCAGATGACCACGGTAGCGGCAAAGATAATGGTAAAGGCCTTGGTAATAAAATCCTTGGCTTTATCCCATGCCAGCATCACTGTCGTCTTGACGCTCGGCAGACGGTAATTGGGAAGCTCCATGATAAACGGCACCGGGTCGCCCTTAAATGCCGTGCGGTTGAGCACCAAAGCCGCGATGCAACCGACCGCAATGCCAATCAAATAGAGCGAGACCATGGCGGGGACCGTCGCCTGCGGGAAAAACGCCCCGCACAGCAGGCCGTAGACCGGCAACTTGGCCGAGCAGCTCATGAACGGCGTGAGCATGACCGTCATCTTGCGGTCGTGCTCGGATGGGAGCGTACGGGTCGACATGATAGCCGGCACGGTGCAGCCAAAACCGACGAGCATGGGCACAAAGCTGCGGCCCGACAGGCCAAAGCGACGAAGTACCTTATCCATGACAAAGGCAACGCGCGCCATGTAGCCGGAGTCTTCCAAAATGGAGAGGAACAAGAAGAGCACGACGATAATCGGCAGGAAGGTCAGCACGCTGCCCACACCCGTAAGCACGCCGTCGACAGCCAGCGAGCGCACCACGTCGTTGGTGCCGAACGCCTTGAGGCCCGCATCGGCCGAGGCGATGATGGCAGCGATACCGTCCTCCATGAGTCCCTGCAACGCCGCGCCGATCACGCCAAACGTCAGCCAAAAGACGAGGCCCATGATCACCAAAAACGCCGGAATGGCTGTGTAACGACCCGTCAGGATGCGGTCAATCTTGACGGAGCGCACGTGCTCGCGGCTCTCGTGCGGCTTGACGACGCAGCGCCCACACACGTCGCCGATGAAGCTAAAGCGCATATCGGCCAGCGCGGACAGACGGTCGGTGCCGGCCTCGCCCTCCATCTGGGTAATGATGTGCTCGATGGCATCAAGCTCGTTACGGTCCAGGTGAAGCGCCTCGGTTACCAGCTCGTCGCCCTCAACCAGCTTGGTCGCCGCGAAACGCACGGGAATGTGCGCCGTCGCGGCATGGTCCTCGATAAGGTTGGCGATGCCGTGGATGCAGCGATGCAGCGCGCCGCCGTCCGGACCATCGGGTGCGCAAAAGTCCAAGCGGCCGGGACGTTCGCGGAACCGCGCGACGTGCAAGGCATGATCCACCAGCTCGCCGATACCCTCGTTGCGGGCAGCGCTAATGGGGACAACCGGCACGCCCAGCAGGCTCTCGAGCAGATTGACGTCCACGGCGCCGCCGTTGGTCGTCACCTCGTCCATCATGTTGAGCGCGATGACCATGGGGCGATCGAGCTCCATAAGCTGCAGCGTCAGGTACAGGTTACGCTCGATGTTGGTAGCGTCGATGATGTCGATGATGGCATCGGGGTTTTCGTCAAGGATGAATTGACGGCTCACGATCTCCTCGCCCGTGTACGGCGACAGCGAATAGATGCCAGGCAGGTCGGTGACACTCGCCTCGGGATGGTTGCGGATAGTGCCATCTTTGCGGTCGACCGTCACGCCGGGAAAGTTACCGACGTGTTGGTTGGAGCCCGTCAGCTGGTTGAACAGCGTGGTCTTGCCGCAGTTTTGGTTGCCAGCGAGGGCAAAATGCAGCGGCGCGCCCTCGGGCACGGCCGTCTTTGCCGCGCGGGGCGAATACGTCCCCTCGCCGAGCGCCGGGTGCTCCGTCGTGCCGATTGCGGCGTTAGCGCGCGGACCTGTATCTGTGTCGTGGACATCTACGAGCTCAATGCGAGCGGCATCGTCCTTGCGCAGCGTCAACTCGTAGCCACGCAGGCGAATCTCGAGCGGGTCGCCCATGGGGGCGTACTTCATCATGGTGACTTCGGTGCCCGGCGTTAGGCCCATGTCCAAAATATGTTGTCGGAGTGCCTGGTCGTCCGATGCCACCGATGCGACAACGGCGTCCTTTCCAATCTCGAGCGTATCGAGCTTCACGTCCGTGTTCCTCCCCCGGTGCCCATAGGGCGTTGCATTTTGTTTATCTTGGCTAACCGTTTGCCATGGCTAACCATTTAACCACGCATGATAGCGCGAACATGCAACAACGTTCAATCGACAGATTGGTGCAAGATCGGTGCAAAGGGAATTCTGAGCCGTGGTTTCCCAGACGGGCTTGCTGCGGAAACCGCATCCCACTACTCAGGCGAATTCCGGTCCCCGATTTCCCGATGGGGCCTCTCAGGGAAACTGAGTCCCACTCTGGAGCGCCAGAACGGGATACGGCTTCCCCGGACGAGAGCCCGGCAATGTTGCGCAACAAAGGGCGCAAGTCCGCGCATAGGATAGAGGCGGATGAGGATGCGCCCGGTATTCGCGCGGGCGCCGATCGAGGGGAGTCTGCACATGTTCTGCCGAAATTGCGGGTCGAAGGTCGAGGACGGGACCAGGTTCTGCCCCGTGTGCGGAGAGCCCGTCGCCGCCGAATGTGAAGCCCCGGCCGAATCGCAGGGCGGCTTTCAATCCGCCCCGGCAGCCGAGGCACAGCCGACGACACCGGCGCCGGCGAAGACCAAGCGCTCAAAGAGACCCCTCCTGATCGCCGCCGTCGTGGCCGCGCTGCTCGCCGCGGGCGGCGGCGCCGGCTACTACTTCGGCATCTACGCCCCTGAGCAGGCACGGGAGGTGGCAGAGCAGGAGGCGCTCGCGGCAAAGCACGCCGTGCGCTTTAGCGTCTCGGCCCAGGGCTGGGACACCTCGGCGGGAGCGAGCAGGCTGCCGGTTCATATTACAGGCAAGGAGGAGCGCGGCAAGAAGGTCGACGCCGTGCGCTACATTGACAGCAACGGCAGGGGCGTCGAGCTCCGCCGCGGCAGCTACGAGGTAGAGGTCGCCGCCTCCCCCATCGCCGCCGACGGCACGATCTACGCCGTCCCCGCCGACAAGCTCGACATCAAGCTGGGCGAGAAGACTGCCGAGAAGAAGACCGTCGACGCGGGCGACGTGGCGCTGGAGCCGGTCGAGGCTGCCGAAGTGACCGACGACCAGATCGCCGCGGCAAAGAAGTACGCCGAGGAGGACGAGGGCGCCAAGAAGGCCGGCTTCAATATTGACGCCGATGCGCTCGCGACCGCCGCGACCAAGCGCCGCGACGACGCCGTGGCAGCCAAGCAGGCCGAGGAGGAGGCAAGGCGCCAGGCGGAGGAAGAGGCCCGGAAGGCCGAGGAGGCGAGGCGGGCAAGGACGTTTGAGACCGACTACTTTACGATGGTCCTCCCCGACTGGTTCCCCATGGATTGGTTGGAATTCGAAACGACGTCCGACACCCTTACCGCCAATGACGTTACAGCGCAAGATGTTGCCTCGAAAGCGAACTTTACGGTATACGCAACCGATGGATCGCCGCACGGCGCAGAGACCGCCTTCTCTAAGACGATTGGAAAGACGTCATCGGGCAAGACTGTAGTGCTGTCCGGCGGACCTTACTGGGGATATGTCCAGGATGGATACCGCCCGCTTGGGATCAATTATGATTTCACGGGAGAAACGTACTGCGATCTCCTCGCATCCTGCATTACGCTGAAATAGCCGACTGCCGCCGCCCAAAATGGTCAGCCCTCCTCCGTCCCCGGTGGATCACGGGTCACAGTTTCCCAAACGGCGCCCTTCTGGAAAGCGCATCCCACCATCCGGGCGGATTCCGGGATACCGTTTCCCGATGAGGCCTCTTGGGGAAACTGCATCCCGGAATCCGCGCCCAAACCGGGACGCAGTTTCCGGGCGGGGCATCAAAACCAAAGTTGCGGTGGAATAGTTCCTGCCTGGGCTGGTTGACGCCCCAGATAGGAACTATTTCACCGCAAGTTATTGAAGGGCCGGGATGCCCGTCCTCTTACAGATGACGCTCCAGGAAGCGGAAGGCTAGGCGAATCCAAGGACGGACTGCCACCTGCTTGCCCTCGTTGTCGACCGCGGTATTGGCGTTGCCGAGCGAAAGACCGTGGCCGCCCTGGTCAAAGACGTGCATCTCGCATGCAACACCCTCCTCGGCCATGCGCTGCGCAAACGGGTAGACCTGCGCGATCGGCGCCGTCTTGTCGTCCGAAACGCCCCACACAAAGGTCGGGGGCATCTGGCGCGAAACGTGCGTGGTAGGGCAAATGTCGGTCAAGTGCTCATCGGTCGCCTCGCCGCCCGTCACCATCGACAGATAGTCGTTGAGCAAATCGCGTCCTGTCTTGCCGCCCGTCTTGGGCACGCGCAGGTCGATGCGCGGATCGCGTGTCTGCATATCGCGCACATAGGCAAGGTCGAGCAACGGATAGCCCAGCACCACGGCGTCGGGACGAATATCCTCCGGACGAGCCCCAGCAAGGCCCGCGAAGGGTCCGGTCTTCCACTGCGTTGCCAATGAGGCGCAGATCATGCCGCCCGCCGAGAAACCCACAATGCACACGCGCTTGGGATCGACATGCCACTCGTCGGCGTTGGCGCGCACGGTAGCGACCATCTTGGCGAGGTCCGCCTGCGGGTGCGGAAAGCTCACGTCGCCCGTGCCACTCGTCACATAGTTGAGCACAAAGGCCTGGTAGCCGCGGTCCAAAAATGCAAACGCCACCGGGTCCTGCTCGTGCGGAGCGATATGCGTAAACCCGCCTCCGCCGCAGATAATTACCGCGGGACGGCGGCCATTGGGCTTGTCGGGCAGCGGCTCGGCACCCAGATACGTAAACGTCGCCGGGTATTCCTCGGTCGGCTCCTCGCCCCACAGCGCATGGTTCTCAATAATCATAGGTGCTCCCTCCGTGCGATTCGTGCGCACTCGTTTTTCGCACCTTAGCGTACCCCACTTGAGCCCGCGGCGCAGAAACACCCCCGCAATAAGTTGGCCTTCAACTGATATATCACAAAATCGCTGTTCAGAGCTATCGTTAGGCAGCGTAAAATAGGGGCGCTGACCGTGCTGGGAAACACGTACGAAACGTTTCCGGCAAACCACACGCGTGCAACATGCGCGCCTGATACGTTGGAGGCAACTATGGGTCTGCTCGATTCGCTCAAGTCCACGTTCACTTCGTCGGGCGAGGCGTCCGTTCCGCCCGCAGCAAGCTTCGCCACCCGCGAAGGCGTCATCTACGCTCCTGTCAACGGCGTGCTCGTCAATCTGAGTGAGGTTCCCGACGAGACCATCGCCTCGGGCATGCTCGGCCAGGGCTATGGCATCGAGCCCATTACCGGCACCATTTACGCCCCCGCCAACGGCCGTATCGGCGCCACCACCGTCACCAACCACTCCATCGGCATGATCACCGAGGACGGTCTGCGCGTGTTCATCCATGTTGGCCTGGGCACCGTGGAAATGAACGGCAAGGGTTTTGCCCGCTTTGTCGAGATGGGCGATGTGGTCAAGGCAGGCCAGCCGCTCATCAGCTTCGACCGCGAGGCCATTAAGGCCGCTGGTCACGAGGACATCGTGACCGTCATCATCTCTGAGCTCGACCGCCTCAAAAGCATCGACCACGTCGGCGAGTCCGGCACGCTTATCGGCGGCAACCCGCTCGTCAAGCTTGGCGATCCGCTGCTGGTTGCCAAGACCAAGTAGCAGACTGCCGTCACATAACGGGTCAACCACCCGTGCATCTTTGCCGCATCTGTGTTGTTGTTTTTGCCTATGTAGAGGTTCTGAAACGTTTCTATATAGGCAGCTGAGCATCAACGCAGGTGCGGCTTTTGCGTAGCGAGGCATCGTCCCGCGGCATGTTGTTCAACCGCACGAACCCCCTTCCTTTGTCCGCGCAGAGCGCTAGACTGCTAGGTCGACATTGGAGGAAGATCGATGCAAAACACACCCACGGGCGCCGCACACGCCGCGCCTCAACGCAACCAACGCATCGTCGCGCTCGACGGGCTCCGCGCCCTCGCCATCGCCGGCGTCGTCCTATATCACCTTCGCCCCAGCCGCCTGACCGGCGGTTTTTTGGGCGTTACACTCTTCTTTACGCTGAGTGGCTATCTCGCCACCAAAAGCATTATGCGGGCCACGGCACGCGACGGATTCTCGTACCCGCGCTATATCTGCCGCCGCATTGCGCGCATGATGCCGCCGATCGTCGTGACCATCGCGCTTACCGCCGTTGCCACCTACATCGCGGCCCCGAGCCTACTCCCTAAGGTGCAGCAGGACGCCCTGCCATCGGCACTCTTTTTGAGCAACTGGTTCTACATCTTCCGCAACGTCTCGTATTTCGCCGCCGCGGGGCTCCCCTCGCCGCTCACGCACCTGTGGTTCTGCGCTGTCACCATGCAGTTCTATCTGGTATGGCCGGTCATCCTTATGGCACTGTGCGGCAAAACCAGGTCGCGCAACACCGCCATCGGCATCACGATCGCATTCGCGCTTGTATCGACGGCAGCCATGGTCCTTTTGTTTAATCCCACCGCCGACACATCGCGCGTCTACTACGGAACCGACGCCCGTGCCGCCGAGCTTCTATGCGGAGCCTTAGCCGCCATCGCCGCGCCGCGTCTGCGCGAGATGCTGAGCGGTGACATCCATACCCCCGGCGCCAACAAGGGCATCTCAAAGGTTAACGCGATTTCTATCGCGTGGCTCGTTGCCGTTATAGCCGGCGCACTCATGCTGACCGGAGAGAGCGCCTGGCTCTACCGCGGAGGCTTTTTGCTGTTTGCCCTCGCCACCGGACTCCTCATCATCTGCGTGCAGAATACGGAGTGCATCGTGCGTCGCCTGTTGTCGGTCAAGCCGCTCGTCTGGCTGGGTCAGCGCTCGTTCTCGGTTTATTTGGTGCACTATCCCCTACTGCTTCTTATGAACCCCGCAACCCGCACTACCCGCATCGCCTGGTGGGAGCAGGCATTACAGCTTGTACTGATCCTTGCGGTAGCCGAGGTTTTCTATCGCCTCGTCGAACGCCCTTGGTCCCACAAGCCGGCCCAACAGGACAGCACGGCAAGAAAGCACGTCCTCGCGCCCGCCATGGTACTCCCCGTACTTGGCGCCGCATGCGTCGCCGCACTTGCCTTCGCGCCGCTTGACTGGGCAGGCATCGCCACCGCCCGCGCCGAGCAGCTCCGTCCCGAACTTGCCCAGAACGCGACCTCGTCCCAGGACAACGGAGCCAACGACAAGGGCGCCGAGCCCGCATCCAGTAAAAACTCCCAGCCCAGCGACACCGCATCCGATGACGCCACCAAGCAAAAGCCCAAAGAAGGTCCTATCGCCGAAAAGGTCCCCAAGAACTTGGACTGGAAGAGCTTTACCTACGACGAGGCGACCGGGACCTGCGACGCCCGCGTGCTCATGATCGGCGACTCTGTCACTGCGGGCGCACAGTCCGGTATTCAGGCGGCGCTTCCCAACGCGTACATCGACGGCATGGTGAGCCGCCAGTTCTACACCTTCCAGGATGTCTATGCACAGGACAGTGCCAACTACGATCCAAGCGTGGTCATCTGCGCGCTTGGCACCAACGGCCTCATCCGCGACCCCCAGCAGGTGCAGGACGTGATTAATGCCGTGGGCGGCAAGCCCATCTACTTTGTGACCGTGCGCGTACCGCTCGAGCTACAGGACCGCAATAACCAGACGATTCGTGACGTCTGCGCCCAAAACGACAACGCCGGCGTCATCGACTGGAACGGTGCCTCAGAGGGCCACAGCGAATACCTTGTCGACGACGGCACACACCTCACCCAGGCGGGAATCGACACCTACGCTGCTCTCATACGCCAAGCCATCTGCGGGCACTAGACACCGCGAAATCGGCGCTTGCGCGGCGCCCACGTCACGCCCATACATCACGCCTGACGTTTTGCTACGCCCCCACTCGCGGGTTAGAATGGTTAACTGTTTGGAAATAATCCGTACAACCGTTATGGGAGGATACGTGAACCGCACCAAAATCGCGCAGCTCTATGCCGATGCCGAGTCGCTCGGTGGCCAGACCGTCACCGTTGCCGGCTGGGTCAAGTCCGTCCGCGACATGAAGAACTTTGGCTTCGTTACACTCAACGACGGCAGCTGCTTCCGCGACCTGCAGGTCGTCATGAACCGCGAGGCGCTCGACAACTACGACGAGATCGCCCACCAAAACGTCTCAGCCGCACTCATCTGCACCGGCACCGTCAAGCTGACCCCCGATGCGCCCCAGCCCTTCGAGCTTTCTGCCACCTCCATCGAGGTCGAGGGCGTCAGCGCCCCGGATTACCCGCTGCAGAAGAAGCGTGCCACCGTCGAGTTCCTGCGCACCCAGCAGCACCTGCGCCCGCGCACCAACCTGTTCCGCGCCGTGTTCCGTATCCGCTCTGTCGCGGCTGCCGCCATCCACCGCTTCTTCCAGGAGCAGGGCTTTGTCTACGTCAACACCCCCATCATCACCACGAGTGACTGCGAGGGCGCCGGCGAGATGTTCCGCGTGACCACGCTCGACCCCAAAAACCCGCCCCTCACCGAGTCCGGCGAGGTCGACTGGAGCCAGGACTTCTTTGGCAAGCATGCAAGCCTTACTGTATCCGGCCAGCTCAATGCCGAGAACTTTGCCATGGCCTTTGGCGACGTGTACACCTTTGGCCCCACCTTCCGCGCCGAAAACTCCAACACCACGCGCCACGCCGCCGAGTTTTGGATGATTGAGCCCGAGATGGCATTTGCCGACCTCAACGACTACATGGACAACGCCGAGGCCATGCTCAAGTACGTTCTTAAGGACGTTATGGCCACCTGCCCCGACGAGCTCAATATGCTCAACAAGTTTGTGGACAAGGGTCTGCTTGAGCGCCTGGACCATGTCGCCAACTCCGACTTTGCCCGCGTCACCTATACCGAGGCCGTTGAAATCCTGGAGCAGGCCGTCGCCGCCGGTCACAAGTTTGACTATCCCGTGAGCTGGGGCATCGACCTGCAAACCGAGCACGAGCGTTTCCTGACCGAGGAGCACTTTAAGCGCCCGACCTTCGTAACCGACTACCCGGCCGAGATCAAGGCGTTCTACATGCGCATGAACGAGGACGGCAAGACCGTCGCCGCCGCCGACTGCCTGGTTCCCGGTATCGGCGAGATTATCGGCGGCTCCCAGCGCGAGGAGCGCCTGGATCTGCTCGAGGCCCGCATCAAGGACCTGGGCATGAATCCCGAGCAGTACAAGTACTACCTTGACCTGCGCCGCTACGGTTCTTGCAAGCACGCCGGCTACGGTCTGGGCTTCGAGCGCTTGGTCATGTATCTGACCGGCGTGGGCAACATCCGCGACGTCCTGCCGCACCCGCGCACCGTGGGCAACGCCGACTTCTAATCGCCATAGCGCCACCAAACGCGTTCCAGTGCCTCACGCCAGCGCCTCTCGGCAAGCCGAGAGGCGCTTTTTTCAACAGCATCCGTCAAGCTTTTGGCAAGGTTTTGGTCAGTTAGGCAGGGTTGTTGAAAACTCGACCCGCCGTTTGCCGACGGCTACTGACCGCCCAGAGCGCCCTGCACCCCTGGGAAAGCCACGCATCCTAGGCTCCATACCGTCGCCACCCAAAACGGAAAGGACGTGGGCGCTATGACCGAAGCCGTTGTTGAAAACTACGAGACCACGACCAGGGGCTCCGCCTCGATGGCAGCCTATCGTGCCGTACGCATCCTGCAGCTCTTGAGCGAGAACACCGGCGAGGACAAGGCGCTGCTTTCCGACGAGTTGGTCGAGCTCCTCGCCCATCCCGACGACCCCGCCCGCATGCCCATCTCGGCGGCACGCCGCAGCATCTATACCTCGATATCTGCACTTCGTCACGCCGGATACGAAATCGACTATAAGCGCGGCGTGGGCTATCGGCTCCTCACCCGCCCGCTTGCTGACGAAGAGATCATACGGCTCCACGGCATGGTCATGCGCAACCGATCGACGCCCATAGCCATTCGAAAGAGCATGGCACAGCACCTGGTCGCCATGGCGAGCGCCGATGTTCGCGACTATCTCGATATGCCCGAACCGGCACCGGCCGCCAACGACGCGCCCGTCAAGGCAACGCGTCCGCACGCCAAGCGTATCGACACGTGCGAGCTCGTCGAACAGGCCATCGACCATGGAACAACTGTCAGCTTTGATATCACAAATGTCCTGACCCGGGGCGAAATCGAGGTGGTGCGGATGACGGTCCGGCCCTTTGCCATCAGGCAACGCGATGGCGTCTCGTATCTGCTGGGAACGGTCTACGACACCCGAGGCGCCGACGACACTCTGCGCACCGTTGAGGTCAGCCGCATGAGAAACGTCAGCACGCGCTTGCTCGACGGCAAGAAACTCTTTGCCGCGCTAGACGAAGAAGACAGCCCCGCACCCGCGGCATAAGCCCCGTTACCGTCCGTCGTTCCTCAGCACCGCCCATCCGGTTCAGTATTAAAAAACCCGCCAGGTTATTGTAAAAATGGACATCGGCGTTACTATAGTCCCACTTGCACTTTTTTCTAGTGCAGTGTTTCCAGCAATTTTTATACTGGGGGTAATGATATGAAGGACATCACCATCAGCCGCAGGAGCCTTCTTGTCTCCGCTGGCCTGCTCGCGCTCGCTCCGCTCGCCGGATGCGGCGGCAACTCTGGTTCCGGCTCCGCTGCCGCCGGTTCCGACTACACCATCGGCGTTCTGCAGCTCACCGAGCACTCCGCGCTCGATGCCGCCAACGACGGCTTCGTCAAGGCCATCAAGAAGAGCGGTCTCAAGGTCAAGATCGACCAGAAGAACGCCCAGAACGACCAGTCCACGTGTAAGTCCATTGCCGACAAGTTCGTAGGCGACGGCGTCAACTTGATCTATGCCATCGCTACGCCCGCCGCGCAGGCTGCCGCCGGCGCCACGGCCGATATCCCCATCGTTGGCTGCGCCATCACCGACTACGCCGCTTCCGGCCTGGTCCAGGACAACGACAAGCCCGGTACCAACGTCACGGGCGCTTCCGACCTCACCCCGGTCGCCGAGCAGCTCGAGATGATGCAGAAGGTCCTGCCCGACGTTAAGAAGGTCGGCTTGCTCTACTGCACCGCCGAGTCCAACTCCGACGTCCAGATCAAGGCCGCCAAGAAGGAGCTCGACAAGCTGGGCCTCGAGTACACTGACTTCACCGTCTCGAGCTCCAACGAGATTCAGTCTGTCGTCGAGTCTGCCGTGGGCAAGGTCGACGCGCTGTACTCCCCCACCGACAACACCATCGCCGCGGGTGCCTCGCAGGTCGGCCAGATCTGCAAGGAGAATAAGCTCCCCTTCGTAACTGGTGAGGAGGGCATGTGCAAGGCCGGCGGCCTGTTCACCCTCTCCATCAACTACGAGGACCTGGGCTACGCCGCGGGCGAGATGGCCGTCAAGATCCTGAAGGGCGAGGCCAAGCCCGAGGATATGCCGATCAAGCACCTCTCGAGCAAGGACCTGGTCGTCGTCAAGAACGACGAGATGGCCGAGGCTCTGGGTATCGACCTTTCCGCTCTGGACGCGTAGCGTCATGCGTGGCAATGCATCTAGAGCCCGCGCTCGTGCCATAGCCGCGTTATTCAATATCTGAGCCACAGGGGCGAACGCTAAAGACCGGCGTTCGCCCTGCTTGTTTCGGATGAGACAAAACATCCGTCCGCAGCTCTTTTATGCATTGTTACCGCTATTATGGAAAATCACGTGTCCACCCTATCCTAGGAGGTATGAAGCATGCTCATTGCATTGCAGGGCGCCGTTTCCCAGGGTGTCCTCTGGGGCATTATGGTGCTTGGCGTGTTTATCACGTTCCGCCTGCTCGACATCCCCGATATGACCTGCGACGGCAGCTTTGCCCTCGGCGGCTGTGTTTGCGCCGTGCTCATCGTCAACAATAACGTCGACCCCTTGCTCGCCGTGCTAGCCGGCATGTGCGCCGGTGCCATCGCCGGCGCCGTCACGGGCATCTTGACCACCGTCTTTGAGATTCCCGCAATCCTCGCCGGAATCCTTACGCAGATCAGTCTGTGGTCCATCAACCTGCGCATCATGGGCAAATCCAACACGCCCATCCTTGCCAAGGGCACTATCTTCTCATCCGTCAGTAACATGACGGGCCTGCCGCAGTCCACTGTTGCCATTATCCTGGGCATTGTGCTGGCCGTGGCCATCGTCGCCATCCTGTACTGGTTCTTTGGCACCGAGATCGGCTCGGCGTTGCGTGCCACCGGTAACAACGAGTACATGATCCGCGCCCTGGGCGTTAACACCAACACCACCAAGATGATCGCCCTCGTGCTCTCCAACGCCCTTATCGGCCTTTCGGGTGCGCTCATCTGCCAGAGCCAGAAGTACGCTGACATTGGCATGGGCACCGGCGCCATCGTTATCGGTCTTGCCGCCATCGTCATCGGCGAGGTGCTCGGCCGCCTGCTGCCCGGCGGTCTCACGCAGTTCTCCGTCCGCCTGGCCTCTGCCGTCTTTGGCTCCGTGGTCTACTTCCTCATCCGCGCCATCGTGCTGCAGCTGGGTATGGATGCCAACGACATGAAGCTGCTCTCCGCCGTAATCGTTGCCGTGGCCCTGTGCGTGCCCGTGGTTTGGGAGCGCTATAAGCTCCGCAGCTCCTACACGAAGGGGGATGAGGCAGATGCTTAAGCTCTCGCACGTCAAAAAGACCTTTAACAAGGGCACCGTCACCGAGAAGCGCGCACTCACCGGCGTCGATCTCACCCTTAACGACGGCGACTTTGTAACCGTGATCGGCGGCAACGGCGCCGGCAAGTCCACGCTGCTCAACATGATCGCCGGCGTGTATCCGCTCGATTCGGGCGTTATCGAGCTCGACGGCAACGATATCTCGCGTCTGAGCGAGTCGCAGCGCGCCAAGTACCTGGGCCGAGTGTTCCAGGACCCCATGCGCGGCACCGCAGCCGACATGCAGATTGCCGAGAACCTGGCCCTCGCCAAGCGCCGCGGCCAGCGTCGCGGTCTTTCGTGGGGCGTCACCAAGGCCGAGAAGGACGAGTACATTGAGCTGCTCAAACGCCTGGACCTTGGCCTGGACACACGCCTCAATGCCAAGGTCGGTCTGCTTTCGGGCGGCCAGCGCCAGGCGCTCACCCTGCTGATGGCCACGCTCACCAAGCCGCGCCTGCTGCTGCTCGACGAGCACACCGCGGCCCTCGACCCCAAGACGGCCTCTAAGGTGCTTAACCTGACCGAGGAGATCGTCGACGAGAACCACCTGACCACGCTCATGGTCACGCACAACATGAACGACGCCATCCGTCTGGGCAACCGTCTGATCATGATGCACGAAGGCCACGTGATCTACGACGTGGCGGGCGATGAGAAGAAGTCGCTCACCGTGGCCGACCTGCTACAGAAGTTCGAGGAGGTCTCGGGCGGCGAGCTCGCCAACGACCGCATGCTGCTAAGCTAAAACCTGCCAAAAAGGGACAGGTTTATTTTGGTAGGTTTTATCTGCGCAAACGTCAAAACCGCCGCAAAGGGACAGACGCCCTTGCGGCGGTTTTCGCATATTATGCTGATAATCCAGCGCCAGCAGGGACCCTTGATTAAGAACTAAGGAAACTGCCATGAGAAGACCTCTTCCCCGTCTTGCTTGACCGCCGCACTCCTTGCCGGCGTGCTCGCCGGCGCCCCAGCTTACGCCACCGCGGCCACCCCATCTCAAGTTATCGGCCCGTTCGATGTGATCGGACGGGCTTCTGGTGGGTATCATGGTTGGACGATCATAAGGAGGTTTTCCCTACATGGAATTGTTTGAGCCGATTCTTCATTTCTTTGAGCAACGGTGGGTCCACAACATCATCTGGGCCGTCATCTTGGCGATAGGCACCGCCGTCGCCGCCAAGGTCGTATCCAAGACCCTGAACCATCTGCTCAACCGAGACGATAACCCGCTTCCGGCATCGAGTATCTTCATCAACATTGCGCGCGCCGTCATCTGGATGATTGGCGGCAGTTTTATCCTCGACAACTGCTTTGGCATTAACGCAAACGCCCTCGTCGCCGCTCTTGGCGTCGGCGGCATCGCCATCTCGCTCGGCTTTCAGGACACACTGTCAAACCTTATCGGTGGCATGCAGGTGACCTTTATGGGCATCATCAAGCCCGGCGATAATATCGAGGTCGGCGGCGTGTCAGGCGTGGTCCAAGACATCACCTGGCGCCATACGACCATCGAGGACGCCTGTGGGCAGACCATCATCGTCCCCAACTCCAACATCTCCAAGAACACGCTCGTGCATTTGATGCCCTTTGGGCGCGTAGCCGTCCCCGTCGCGGTGAAGGACACGTCCAAGTGGGCTTCACTGAACGCGCTGGCAGATGAGCTCACCGACGCCACCAAGGCCGCCGTGCTTCCCATCTCGGGCTTTGACAAGGAGCCGTATGTGCTCTTTAGCGAGATCGGCGACTTTGGCATCAAGGGCAAGATCATCTTTATCGTCAGCGACGACAGCGCCACCTTTACGGCAGCCGACGCCTGCATCCGCGCCATCGCCCCCATCATCGCCTAAAACCACCACAAAGGGGACAGGCACCTTCGTGGTGGTTTCGCATCGTGGTACCATGGTTTATATCGTTGTTTAAACGACTAAGGGAGCAAACACCATGGAAGAGGCCTATCGTCAAGCACGCAAGCGCGGCGAGCAGGGACGCCGTCGCGCCATCAGCCAAAGCGAGCACCCGTACCTTACGGACCTCGACGGCCTCGTTTCCCAGCTCCCCTTAGGCCAGCGAGAGAGCGTCGGTCTGAGGGACATTCCGCTCGAAATGGTCGTCGGCACGGTCACCAAAGGCCGTCAGTCTGCCTTTTCGTGTAACTTTATGCCCCTGCTGCCGTTTAACACCGAGTTCGCCCGCAAGTGGTCCAACCTCTACGACATCCAGGTGACCGAGGGCTATCGCGACCCCATCATCGTCACCGAGTTCATGCATCGGTTCTATGTCCAGGAAGGCAACAAGCGCGTCAGCGTCCTCAAATTCCTGGACGCCCCGACGGTTTCGGCCAAGGTCACCCGTCTCTACCCCGGCAAATGGGATTCCGTCGAAAGCCGCCTGTACGGCGAGTTCTGCGCGTTTTGGCGCGTCTGCCCCCTATACGAGATCGAGTTCTCGCGTGAGGGAAGCTACGAAACGCTCGCCAAAATGCTCGGCCAGAACCTTATCGAAAAATGGCCGCAGAAAAAGGTCGACTACCTGCGCCATACCTTCCTACTCTTTAAGCGCGCCTACCTGCGTGCCGGCGGCGACCATCTGGACATTACGCCCGCCGACGCTATGCTCGTTTACCTCAATGTGTACAGCCAGGACCGCCTGCTGGATACGCCGACGGATATCGTCGTAAACCGCCTGTGCAAGATTTGGCGCGAGCTGGTCATCGCCGGCAAAAATGACGAGGAGAAGGTCAATCTTGTCGAAGCGCCGAGCGTCGATGAGGATATAGCGCCCGCCAAGTCCACCTCCGGCGTGCTCAACTTCTTTATGGGCAAGACCGTCTATTCGGCGGCCAACCCCCTGCGCATCGCCTTTATCCATGAATTCCCCTGTGCATCGTCGAGCTGGGACAGCTTGCACGACCAAGGGCGTCAGTATCTCGATGAGCACTTTGGCGGTATCGTGCGCACCGAGGCGTTCGAGGACTGCCACGATCCGGACGCGTTCTACGCCGCCGCGGAAACGGCTGTCAAACATGGAGCAAACGTCATCTTCTCGACCTCGCACCGCCTGATGGAATACACGCTCAGGGCTGCCGTTGAGTATCCTCGGGTTCGGTTCCTCAACTGCTCTATCGGCCTTCCCCACCAAAGCGTGCGCTCGTATTTTGGCAAAATGTACGAGGCCAAGTTCCTCCTGGGCGCCCTTGCTGCCAGCATGGCGGACAACCACCGCATCGGTTACCACGCGTCGGTCTTTGCGTCGGGTGCGCTTAGCGAGATCAACGCCTTTGCCATCGGCGCCTCGTTGCTCGACCCTCGCGCGCAGGTAATCCTCACCTGGGGCGATGTGCCCGCCGGCGGCCTTGCCGAGGCCATGTGCCGCGAAGGCGTGAGCGTCATGACCGGCGCCGACATGTCAAAGTCGCTCGAAGACCCCACGGCTTACGGACTCCACCGCCTGGTCGATGGCAAGGTCGTCGGCATCGCCATGCCGGTATGGAACTGGGGCCGATACTACGAGCTTATCGTGCGAAGCCTGCTGCATGGCACCTGGGATGAGACCAGTGACGACAGCCAGGTTCGCGCCGTCAACTACTGGTATGGTATGAGCTCGGGCGTTATCGACATTCGCTACGCTCCGGGCCTGCCTTATCAGACGCGCAAGCTTGTTCAGCTGCTCCGCAATGGCATCGTCGAGGGCTCCATCAATCCGTTTGGCGGCGAGCTCCACAGCCAAGACGGCGTGGTGCAGATCGAGGGCTTTCCCCCGCTGCCGAGCACGCAGATTGTCGAGATGAATTGGCTGGCCGACAACGTGGTGGGCACCATTCCGCAGTCCAACGATGAGTCGAAAGTCCACGCCCTATGAAAATCCTTGCCGTAGCCGATACCGAAGAACGATGCCTTTGGGAATGCTTTCACAAGGAACGCTTTGAGGGTGTTGACCTGATTTTGTCAGCTGGCGATCTGGACCCGGACTATCTTGAGTTTTTGGTCACCGTCATCAATAAACCGCTCATCTACGTGCGCGGCAATCACGATGACCGCTATGCACGTCATGCACCGGGCGGCTGTATCTGCGTCGAAGACACCGTGTACGTGTATCGCGGCGTCCGCATTGCGGGGCTTGGCGGCTCCATGCGCTATCGAGACGGTGCCAACATGTATAGCGAGCGCGAGATGGCCAAGCGCGTGCGCAAGCTGTCGCGTAAAATCAGGATGGTCGGCGGCTGCGACATCTTGCTCACCCATGCACCCGCCGCCGGTGTGGGCGATCTGGATGATCTGCCACATCGAGGATTCGAATGCTTTAACACAGCGCTCGAGACCTGGAATCCCGACTATATGGTGCACGGGCATGTGCACCAATGCTATGGTCGCGACTTTCAACGTGAGCGTCAGCATGCATGCGGGACAACGATTATCAATGCCTGCGGCTATACGCAGTTTGAGCTGGACGAAGCGCGCTACCCCATCCGTGGATGGCAGGCAGCCTGGCTCAACTCGCAAATCATGCGGCACGAGCTCAAGCGCCACGAGGCCATCGAGTCCTCTACCGCCAGAACCCCCTGGTAACCACCTTTAAGGCTTGACGCTGCGCCGGCCCCAAGCACCCCATCTCGCCCCTCAAGCCGTCGCTCGCGTACCAAAGTACGCGTCGCTCCTCTTTCGGGGCGACCTGAGGCACTTGGAACCGGCTCGCTGCGATGCCATAACATTGACGCCAAAGTGCCAAAACCACCACGTAGGTGCCTGTCCCCTTTGTGGTGGTTTTGGCCCGAGATAGCAAGAAACCCGGTCCTGTATGAGGCAGAACCGGGTTTCTTTAGCAATGCTTGCTTTGCTCAGGTAGTAACTAGCAGTTACTCAGCCAGGAAGTCACGCTGGACAGCGGGATCGACCTTGACGCCAGGGCCCATGGTGGAAGACACAGAGATGGACTTGACGTACTTGCCCTTAGCAGAAGAGGGCTTGACGCGCAGAATCTCGGTGTACAGGGCAGCGTAGTTCTCGACGAGCTGCTGCTCAGAGAAGGACTTCTTGCCCAGGGGCACGTGGCAGATGCCGTAGCGGTCGGCGCGATACTCAACGCGGCCGGCCTTGAGCTCGGAGACCATCTTGGCAACGTCCATGGTCACGGTGCCGAGCTTGGGGTTCGGCATGAGGCCACGGGGACCAAGGATCTTACCGATGCGGCCAACCTTGGCCATCATGTTCGGCGTAGCGATAGCGGCGTCGAAGTTAATCTCGCCCTTCTGGATCTGGGCGACGAGCTCGTCGGAACCGATGATGTCGGCGCCAGCAGCCTCGGCCTCGCGGGCCTTCTCGCCCTCGGCGAAGACGGCAACACGAACGGTCTTGCCGGTGCCGTGGGGCAGGGAGATGGAACCACGGATGTTCTGATCAGCCTTACGAGTATCGATGCCCAGACGGAAGTGGGCCTCGACGGTCTCGTCGAACTTGGCGGTGTCGAGCTCCTTGATGAGCTTGGCAGCCTGAAGGGGGGTGTAGAGCGTGGCGCGGTCGATCTTCTCGGCAGCGGCGTTATAGCTCTTACCATGCTTAGCCATGTGCATTACCTCCTGTGGTTAAACGGGCGTGAGCCCTCCCACATCGTATCGTGTGCCCTATTGCACACATATAACGGGCGCCCCGGTCGGAGCACCCGTCATTACCTAAAGAAATCGCTACTCAGCGATGGTGACGCCCATGGAGCGGGCGGTACCGGCGATGATCTTCTTGGCGGCGTCAATGTCGTTGGCATTGAGGTCCGGCATCTTGATCTCGGCGATCTTGGTGAGCTGCTCCTGGGAGAGCTGACCAACCTTGTCGGCCTGGGGCTTAGCGGAACCAGACTTGAGGTTCAGCTCCTTCTTGATGAGGTGAGCCGCCGGCGGGGTCTTGGTGATGAAGGAGAAGGACTTGTCCTCGTAGACAGAGATCTCAACGGGGATGATGTCGCCCTTCTTGTCCTGCGTCTCGGCGTTAAAGGCCTGGCAGAACTGCATGATGTTCACGCCAGCAGCGCCCAGGGCGGGGCCGACGGGAGGAGCGGGGTTAGCGGCACCAGCAGGAATCTGGAGCTTAATGACGTTGGCAACCTTCTTCTCAGCCATGGTCATTCCTTTCGAATCACGAGTGTGAAGTACTTGCTATATCGTAAGCACGCACGTGTTAGAAGCACTCCTGAGATGAGCAGTCACAGAAGAAGCACGCTCGCGCGAACGGACGAAAACTTAAGCGATGACAGCGACCTGGTTAAAGTCGAGCTCAACCGGCGTCTCGCGGCCAAAAATCATCAGCGTGACCTTGAGCTTGCCAGCCTCGGTGTTAACCTCGGAGACCTTGCCATCAAAGTCGGTAAGCGGGCCATCGGTGACGCGGACGGACGTGCCGACCTCAATATCAACCGAAGTGCGCTTGGGCGAATCGCCCTTACCGGGACGACGAGTCATCTTGTTGTACTCGTCGCGGGAAAGCGGAGCGGGCTTGCCGTTGCCGCCCAGGAAACCGGTGACGCCAGGCGTGTTACGAACGCACGTCCAAGCATCATCATCCATCTCCATGCGAACCAGGACATAACCCGGGAAGATCTTGGAATCCTTGGTCTCACGCTTGCCACCCTCTTTAATCTCGGTGACACGCTCCATAGGAATCTCGATATCAAAGATACGGTCCTGCATGCCCATAGTCTCGATGCGATGCTCGAGATCGGACTTAACGCGGTTCTCGTATCCAGAGTAAGTGTGAACGACGTACCAACGCTTAGACATGGTTTAGCCCCTCAATCCAGAGAACAGAGCAAGAGCCTCGCCAAAGCCAGCATCGAGCAGAGCGATGACGACGCCGACGACGATCAGAGAAGCGCAAACGACGACCGAGTAGTTCACGAGCTCCTTCTTATCGGGCCACGTGACACGCTTCATCTCGGACTTGACCGAAGCGAAATACTTCTTGGTGCGGGCGAAGAAACCAGGCTTCTCGTTCTTCTTGGACTTCGCAGCCTTCTCGTTCTTCTTGGCAACGGCCTTCTTGGCCTCAACCTTGGAGTTGGCGGCAGCGTTGTTGGCAGGCGCCTGCTGCTGAGCCTTCTTCTTGTTCTTCTTGTTGGCCATTTGGGTTACCTCCGCGCAATGCGCTTATACATGAGTAAACCGTAAGCCCCCAATTGGGAGCTTACGGAATAATGACTGGCACGCCAGGAAGGACTCGAACCCTCAACACTCGGTTTTGGAGACCGATGCTCTACCAATTGAACTACGGGCGTATGTGACTAGAGACTAGCGAGTCTCTTTGTGCAGCGTGTGGTGACGGCACCAGGGGCAATACTTCTTGATCTCCATACGATCAGGCATGGTCGACTTGTTCTTGGTGGTCGTATAGTTGCGGCGCTTGCACTCAGTGCACGCAAGAGTAACTAGAGTACGCATGTATCCTGAACCTTTCATTTCCGCCCCGTACGGGCACGAGTTGATACTTTATCAGCTCTACGTAAGTGCTGTCAACGAAAACCTCGAATCAATTGGTTCTCGGTGAACCCATTCATATTTGGAACACATCAATGGAGCCAACGAGATCTAATCGACGGTGCACCCAGGACCATTATCGATCCTCTCGACACCAGCAACGGCTCAATATCCATTGCAGAAAAGAACCCGGCACCCATATAAGTGCCGGGTTCTCTAAGTCAGCTATATCAAAGAGCTAATTTACTCAATGATCGTGGAGACGATGCCCGAACCGACGGTGTGGCCACCCTCGCGGATAGCGAAGCGCAGGCCCTCCTCCATGGCGATCGGGTGGATGAGGTCGCCCTCGATGGTGATGTGGTCACCAGGCATAGCCATCTCGGTGCCCTCGGGGAGCTTGACCGTACCGGTAACGTCGGTGGTACGGAAGTAGAACTGAGGACGATAACCATCGAAGAACGGGGTGTGACGGCCGCCCTCCTCCTTGGTCAGAACGTAGATCTCGCCGGTGAACTTGGTGTGCGGGGTAACCGAACCGGGCTTGCAGAGAACCTGGCCGCGCTCGATGTCCTCGCGCTTGATGCCGCGGAGCAGCAGACCGACGTTGTCGCCAGCCTCGCAGAAGTCCATGGACTTACGGAACATCTCGATACCGGTAACGACGGTGTTCTGGGTATCCTTGATGCCGACGATCTCGACGGGCTCGTTGAGCTTGAGCTCACCGCGCTCGACACGGCCGGTAGCAACGGTACCACGGCCGGAGATGGTCATAACGTCCTCAACGGCCATCAGGAAGGGGAGGTCGTTGTTACGAGCAGGCGTCGGGATGTACTCGTCGACGGCCTTCATGAGCTCGCGGATGGCGTCCATCCACTTGGCGTCGCCCTCGAGAGCGCCCAGAGCGGAACCACGGATGACGGGGATGTCGTCGCCGGGGAAATCGTACTCGGAGAGGAGCTCACGGGTCTCCATCTCGACGAGGTCGATGAGCTCGTCATCGTCGACCATGTCGCACTTGTTCAGGAAGACGACGATGTAAGGAACGCCGACCTGACGGGCGAGCAGGATGTGCTCGCGGGTCTGAGCCATGGGGCCGTCGGTAGCGGCGATGACCAGGATAGCGCCGTCCATCTGAGCAGCACCGGAGATCATGTTCTTGACGTAGTCAGCGTGGCCCGGGCAGTCAACGTGAGCGTAGTGACGGGCAGCGGTCTCGTACTCAACGTGGGAGACGGAAATCGTAATGCCGCGCTCGCGCTCCTCGGGAGCCTTGTCGATGTTCTCGAACGCAGTGAAGTCAGCCTTGCAGCCCTCGGTCTCGGAGAGAACCTTGGTGATGGCAGCGGTCAGCGTGGTCTTGCCGTGGTCGACGTGACCGATGGTGCCGATGTTAACATGCGGCTTAGTGCGCTCAAACTTCTCTTTGGCCATAAAGCCCTCCTCTAAACAGGTCGTCCCCGGACGGGACTTTGCCTTTATACCATAGTGGCCTCTCAACATACTATTGAGAAGCCACCGTGTTACCTATGGTAGCGGTGACTGGATTCGAACCAGTGACGCCACGGGTATGAACCGTGTGCTCTAACCAACTGAGCTACACCGCCGGATGGAGCCTGCAACCAGACTTGAACTGGTGACCTCTTCGTTACCAACGAAGTGCTCTACCGACTGAGCTATACAGGCACTTGACGGGTGGGAGCTATAGGATTCGAACCTATGTAGGCAGAGCCAACGGGTTTACAGCCCGTCCCCATTAACCACTCGGGCAAACTCCCAATCGTTCAAGTATCCGCAGGTCCTTTGGTCTTTTGGACCGCCGCCCCCGCGAACGAAGAAGATAATACGATGCCACCTTGGGGGCTGTCAACGAAAACCTCTAGATACACGGTGCCGGGCGTATCTATATGCTTTTGACCTGCGGTTTTGCTGAGTTTGGATATGAAGGACGGTGAATTTGCATATAGCGGTGACATTTCCCGAGGAAACACTTTTGCGTAGTGGAGTGCGCCTGCAGAATGATTACTTCGATAGCTACTCATTTGCACCTATATATAGGTCGAGATCGGGCTTCCCAGACAGAAGATTGCTCTTCCCAGGCAAAATCGAGCGTGGATAATCTCCAGGCGGGAGATTCTCCACCCTCGTTTGTCCGGAAATCCTCGCTCAGCCAGGATGACTGGGACCGGTCCGGCCTTTATCTCAATCTGTAACATCTAGAGAATATTTTCTCCCCTATCTGTTACAAATCGAGATATTACGCAGAGACCCCAGCTTACGTCTCATTCTGTAACAGTATGAACGGTTTTCAGCTTCTTCGTGTTACAGATCGAGATGCTATCGGCCATCCCTTGGCATTGTCTCAATCTGTAACTATAAGGAGGGTTTTCAGCCTCTTCGTGTTACAGATTGAGACAAACCTGAAGCTTGGTTAGCACCAAACCTACTGACTTATCAACATAAATAGAAACGGGCCCTGTCCCACAAGGAACAGAGCCCGAAACTCTCATGGAGCCAGTGACAGGAATCGAACCTGCAACCCACTGATTACAAATCAGTTGCGCTACCGTTGCGCCACACTGGCACACTTGGCGCTTTCACGCGAAGCGAGTTAAGAATAAAGGAATTGCGGACGGGGCGCAACAGGCCGCACGGCGTTATACAAATATGCAAAATCCAGCAACAACGCGTACCAGGCCCGTTCATTTCTGTCAGTGCGCCCTCAATCTTAAAACCATTCGCCAGAACGAATAGTTTTAATTACAATTGCTATATATAAAACTATTCGTTCTGGCGAAGGGTTTCGCGATGCTTACTACCAAAGAAGCCGCCGAGCTGCTCGGCATCACTCCGCGCAGGGTGCAGGAGCTCATAAAAAACGGAGCACTTGAGGCCCGCAAGGCTTCTGGTGTATGGCTCATCGACAAAGACAGCGTCGACACGCGACTCCGCTCCGTGACCAAAACGGGGGGACGTCCCCGCCGCGGCCACGGTAAGAGCGAGATCGCGTTCACCCTCATGAACCGCACGTACGAAGTCGCTCAGCTGGTCTACAGTACATCGCGAAAAGACTTTACCCACATCGGTGCCGACATCGATTACGCCCACGCCCCTATTGGAGTATTTGGCCCTAATAGCCCCATATCGCTAGACTCCTTCCGCATCTGGTGGCGCGGCCGCGGTATCCCGCTCGCACGCATTGGGCTAGCCTCCCTGCTTGCAGAAGCCGCAGTCGATGTTCCCGATGAACTCGTCCAGCGAAATCTCGGCCTCTCCTTATCCGACCAGTATTGGATTAGGCCCCAAGGTTCCGGTCTCACCTGGGAGGATATCAACTTCTTCAATAACGCCTTTGATGACGTCTCGCTGTCCATTGCACCCTTTGCCCCAGAGGGAAAAGCGGCTGCCGCAAAGCCCGATAACACCTCGGACGGCAATCTTCAAAAGTACTGGACGTGCGAGGGCGAACGTCGAATTCTGCATAAGGCAGGAGCGCACCTGGACCAGGAACCTTATAACGAGCTGGTGGCGACCGCGCTCCACCGTCGCATCCTAAACGCCTGCGATTATGTGCCTTACTCGCTCGAGGGCACGGGCACTTCCGCCCTGAGCACATGCGATGTCTTCTTAACTGATGAAGAAGAGTATGTCCCTGCGTTCTATGTAAACCAGCACGCAAACGCAGATGAACGGCTAACCGACTACGAGCGATATGTAGCAAACTGCGAGGAGCTCGGGGTGACAGGCGTCAAGGATGCCCTTGACCGCATGATCGTATGTGACGACATCATTGCCAACTACGATCGTCATTGGCGCAACTTCGGCCTCGTGCGAAACGTAAACACGCAAGCTTGCAGACCTGCCCCCATCTTCGATTCGGGCTCATCGCTCTGGTGCAACATATCACTAGAGGAGCTTAGGGCGGGAGAGCACAGTTTTACCAGCGCACAATTTCATTCAAGCCCCGCCAAACAAATGTTGCTCGTCGAGGACATGGGCTGGTTTGACTGCGACAAACTCGAAGGCTTCGTTGACGAGGCAATCGAGATTCTTTCCAGAAACGACGCGCTCACGGCAAGGCTGCCATATCTAAAAGAGGCGCTAACGTGGCGCCTCGAAAGAATGATCGACATCGCTGAATGGAGTTAGCGAGGCAGCATTGCCCCGCCAACTTCCCTACCTCCCGCGCAGGGCCTTGAGCTTGGCCAGGGCATCGGGGCTCAAGCGGCTGCCCAGGGTCATCTTGATCTGCGGAGCTTCCTCTGCCTCGTGAACGTCGTTATCGATCTGTTTGATCTCGTCCACCAGCATACGGCTCGAGATGCGCGTGACGCCCTTGCCCATGACGACGGCTTGAATTGTGCCGTCGCTCGACACCACGGAGCACGCGCGGCCTTCCTCGCGCGCCTCGATGCAGAGCTTTTGCACCACGGTATCGGCCGATACGCCCGTCGGCGAAAACTCGATACGCACGCCACGGGCCGGCAGGTTGGGGCGCTCGCTGGAGATATTGCCCGCACCGTCAAACACGATTACGGCCTCGTAGCGGCCCTGGGCAAACGCGGCAACGTCGTTGATGAGGGCGGTGCGCGCCATATCGTGAACGTCGCTGGAATACGGATCGTCGGAATGGTCGTACACGAGCTTTTCGTAGCGCGGCGTGCAGTGAATCACGTTGTAGCCGTCGACCACCAGCAGCTCGGGCTTATTGGAGTGCACCGTCGAGACCGGATCGGCGATGGCCTGCGCAAACGCATTGCCGCCCACGCCATAGGTTGCGGCCGAAACAATCGGCTTGGCCGAGCCCTCGCCAAAGCGCTTGGCCTTGGACTTGGCGCGGTTCTTCTTGGACATGCGCTACTCCTCCCCCATGAGCTCGCCGGCATTGCGGCGCAGCCACTCAAAGCACAGCGCGGTGGTCGCCTGGGCCACGTTGAGACTCTCGGTCATGCCGCGCTGGGGAAGCTTGGTCAAAAAGTCGCATTTCTCGAGCACCAGGCGCGAGATGCCGTCGCCCTCGGAGCCCATGACGAGCGCCACGCGGCCCTCGAAGGGGGCGTCCCAGCAACTGCCCTCGGCATGCTCGGAAGCACCGCCCACCCAAAAGCCAGCGGCCTTGAGGTCATCGAGTGCACGGGCAATGTTGGGAACCTGCGCGATGGGCAGGTGCATGACGGCGCCGGCAGAAGTCTTATAGCTGCCGACGGTCACACCGGCGGCGCGCTTGTTGGCGACGACGACGCCCGCCGCGCCCACGACCTCGGCGGAGCGCACGATCGCACCAAAGTTGCCATCGTCGGTCACATGGTCGAGCACGACGACAAGCGCAGGTCCGTCACCCGCGCGGTCGAGAATATCGGCGACATCGGCATAGGGGAAGTTGCCAACCTCGAGCGCAATGCCCTGGTGAGCGCCATGGCTCGACAGCGCATCGAGCTGCGCGCGCGGCACATACTTAATGCGGACGCCTGCAGCGTTGAGGTCGTCGACCAGGCGCGACAAGGCGGCATCGCGCTCCCCGCCCTCGGCAATAAGCGCGCACTTGATGGGAAAACCAGTGCGTAGCGCCTCGGCGGCAGCACGGCGACCTTCGATAAACTCGCCCTTGGGAACCTGGACGTTATCGCGGCTACGCTCGCGCTGCGGGCGAGCAGCCCGTGAGCGCTCGCGCTGGCCCTTGGGAGCGGCAGCGCGGTCGTTGCGGCGACTCGGACGCGAGCCAGAAGCAGCCTGCTTGCCGCTACGAGGCGTACGCTTGCGATTGTCAGCCATAGGACGGCCTCCTTTAAAAAAATTTCAAACAAGACAAAAGAAGCGACCGCTTAAGACGAATAGCCCAAGCGGTCGGTACGGGTTTTCCAAGTGCCCGAGATTGCCGTGAAAGAGGAGCGACGCGTACTTGAGTACGCGAGCGACGGTTTGAACGGCAAGGTCGGGTGCTTGGGAAACCCGCGGGGATTAGAGAGATTTGATACGAGTGCCGGCGGCAGTATCCTCGATCGTCAGGCCCAAGTCCTTGAGCTGATCGCGGATGGCGTCGGCCAGATCCCAGTTCTTGGCGGCGCGGGCTTCGGCGCGGGCCTCGAGAATCTTGGCAGCGGCCTCGTCCACGTCGTCACCCGTATAGGCGACCAAACCGGCGGCAACGCCCAGCAGGCCCAGCGGCAGCTCGACCTTGGGCTCGGGAAGCTCGACGCCAAGCGTATCGAGCAGCTCGGCCAGCGTGTCGGCGGCGGCAAGCGCGGCGGCCTTGTCGGCAGCGTCGCCCGCCTGCTCCAGGTACTGGTTGCACTCGGTCACAAAGCCAAAGACGGCACCCATGGCACCAGCGGTGTTAAAGTCGTCGTCCATGCACTCCTTAAAGGTGGCACGGGTCTCGGCGGCCTTGGCGGCAAACGCCTCGGCGGCAGCCGCATCGGCATCGGCCGTCGCATGGTTCGCGGCCCAGCGCAGGTTCTCGACCGTACCGGCGATACGCGTGAGCGAGTTCTCGGCACCCTCCAGGCGCTCCCAAGAAAAATCGAGCGGCGAGCGATAGCTCGTCTGCAGCATCAGCAGGCGCAGGGCGGCAGCGGAGTGCTGCTCGAGGACCTCGGCCAGCGTAAAGAAGTTGCCGAGCGACTTGGACATCTTCTCGCCGTCTACCAGCAGCATGCCCGTGTGCATCCAAGTGTTGGAGAAGCCCTGGTGCCAGGCGCAGGTGGCCTGGGCGCACTCGTTCTCGTGATGCGGGAAGGCAAGGTCGGAGCCGCCGCCGTGGATGTCGATCGGAGTGCCCAGGTAGCGATGCACCATGGCGGCGCACTCGGTGTGCCAACCGGGACGGCCCTCGCCCCAGGGGCTCGGCCAGCTGGGCTCGCCGGGCTTAGCGGCCTTCCACAGGGCAAAGTCGAGTGGGTCGTTCTTGTCCTCGTTCTCCTCGATGCGCGCGCCAACCATAAGGTCGTCGATGTTGCGGCCCGAGACCTGACCATAGTTGGGATCGCTGCGCACGGCAAAATACACGTCGCCGTTATCGGCGGCGTAAGCGTGGCCCTGCTCGATAAGCGTCTTGATCATGGCGATCATGGGGCCGATCTCCTTGGTGGCGCGGGGGCGCACATCGGGATCGAGCACGTTGGCGGCGCGCATGACGCCGATGAACTTATCGGAGAACTCCGTCGCGACTTCGGCAGCCGTACGGCCCTGCTCGTTGGCGCGCTTGATGATCTTGTCATCGACATCGGTGAGGTTCTGGGCGAACGTGACCTCGTAGCCGCTCGCGATGAGCCAACGACGAATCACATCGAAGCTGATGAACGTGCGGGCATTGCCGATGTGGATGTTGTCGTAGACCGTGGGGCCGCACACGTACATGCGGACCTTGCCGGACTCGATGGGCTGGAACTCTTCCTTTTTATGGGTAGCGCTGTTGTAGATACGCATTCGTTACTCCTTAACGGTTTTCTGTAGCAGGCAGACGGCCCAGGCGCCGATTCCCTCGCCTTGGCCTTCCCAACCGAGCTTTTCGGTCGTGGTGGCGGCGACGCCTACATTTTCGACGTCAACGCCCAGGGCATGGGCAAGGTTGGCACGCATGGCATCGCGGTGCGGGGTGATTTTGGGTTGCTGACAGGCAATGGTGCAGTCGGCATCGACAAACTCAAAGCCCAGCTCGCGCGCATAGTCCATCACGCGAGCGAGCAGCACCATCGAATCGGCACCCTCGTACGCGGGATCGGTGTCGGGGAATAGCTTGCCGATGTCTCCCCCGCGGCAGGCGCCCAGAATGGCGTCGGCCAAGGCGTGCGCGAGCACATCGGCATCCGAGTGGCCCAGCAGGCCGCGCTCGTAGGGGATGTCGACCCCGCCGATGATACATCGACGCCCCTCCACCAAACGGTGGACGTCGTAGCCGTGGCCAATGCGCAGGTTACTGAACATGGGGAAGGTCCTCTCCCTCGGCCATGCGGCCAAGCAGAATCGCGGTTACGGGACGCAGGTCCTCGGGCAGCGTCACCTTAAGGTTATCGCGCGGGCTCTGGACACAGCGGACGCGCCCGTCCATGCGCTCGACCAGCGATGAATCATCGGTACCGATAAAGCCCTCGGCGATAGCTGCGGTATGGGCGCGCTTCATGGCGTCGACGCTAAAGATCTGCGGCGTCTGCGCAGCCCAATAGAGCTCGCGCGGCGGCGTCTCGACGATATTATCGCCGTCGACGATTTTGAGCGTGTCGATCGCGGGCTGACCGCACACGACACCGTCGAGCGAACGGTCGCCCACAAGCACGTCGATAGCGTGATCGATGGCCTCGGTGGTAATGAGCGGACGAGCGCCGTCGTGAATGGCGACATATTCGAAACCCGCCGGAACCGCATGCACGCCGGCACGGGTGGAATCCTGACGGGTATCGCCGGCATCGGCAAAGCTGATGGGCGTGTCATAGTCAAACGGGTCGATGGCCAGGCGTCGCATCTCGGCACGACGCTCGGCAGGGCAAACCACGACGATGTGGCCGACCTTGTCGCTCCGATCAAACGCGCGGATGGACCAGCTCATGAGCGGACGACCCGCCACGTTAACGAGCTGCTTGCCGCCGGGGTTTCCAAAGCGCTGGCCGCTGCCACCGGCAACGACCACGGCGCATACGGGCGCCATTATGCGTTCCCCTGTTTGGTGCCCTTCATGCGGTACAGCGAGTCCGCAAGAATGGCAGGGTTGTTGACGCCAAAGTCGCCCAGGCGCTCCGGATCCTCGCTAATGTCGTCCATGAGCTCCTGCAGCGAGCCGTACTCGTCAACGATCTTCTCGGCCACGCCGTCGCGCACGACGGACACACGCGAAAGCGTGCGCAGGCCCAGCGGCGTCATGACGGAGTCCTCGTCCAGGTCGTCATAGCCCAGAACCGCCGCCACATGCTGTGGGTCGGACAGGTCCTTAGGTGTCATGCGAGCGAGCTCGGCGCGAATCTTCTCGGCGTTTGCCTCGGAGGAATCGCTCGCGTAGTCGCGGATCATCAGGTCGTATTCGGTATCCATGCTGGAGCCCGCGAGCTGCTCGAGCTGCATCTGCACGAGCTTGCCCTGGTTGCCCAGCTTGACAATGCAATCCTTAAGCTCAGTCTTTGCCTGCTGCATGATCTCGAAGCTCGAGAAAATACCGGTAATGTCGGCGAGCGTAACGTAGTCGTCGAGCTCGAGGGCCGTCAGGCGCAGCAGGGAGCGATCGAGCGACTGACGGGTAGTCTGGAGCGTGGCGACGAGCTGGTTGACCGAGCTCATGATGGTGGTGACAGGCTGAATCTCGTAGCTTTTGCCGTGAACGTACACGTTGACGACGGCACGACGGGCCGAGACCGAGATCACGATGGCATCGGTGAGCACCGACATGCGAGCGGCGGTGCGGTGACGCATGCCCGTCTCACTCGTGGCGAGCGAGGGATCGGGATTGAGGTGGAAGTTGGCGCGCAGGATCTGGGTGAGGTCGCCATCGATAACGATAGCGCCGTCCATCTTGGAAAGCTCGAACAGGCGGTTCGAGGTGAACGAAATATTGAGCGGGAAGCCGTCGTTACCGGCAGCGAGCACGTTTTCGGTGTCGCCGACGCAGATAAGGGCGCCCAGGTGACCGGCGATGATCATGTCGAGGGCGGTGCGGATCGGCTGACCAGGTGCCGTCAGGCGGATGGCCTGTTCCATACGCTTTTGCAGCTCGTTCTTATCCAAGGCATCGCTCCCATCGTATACGCTCCATAGACGCTAAATAGTTTCTCACGGTTTGTCCCTGCGTTGCTTGCGAAATCCGATGCTTACAGAATGAGCGAACACAGCTTAGGTAGCTCATTTGGGACGAGGCTCTCTTGACTGCTCATGTGGTAGCATCGGGTCTCATATTAATGAGGGAGTAGTCGCGTAATCGGGCTCGCCCGCAGAGAGGAAGCCAGACTATGGGACTCGCAGAGCTCGTGTTGCTCGCCGTTGGCCTTTCGATGGACGCCTTTGCCGTTTCCATCTGCAAGGGCCTTGGCATGAAGAAAATCAACCTTAAAGTCGCCGTAGTGCTCGGCCTGTTCTTTGGCGGCTTTCAGGCCGGCATGCCCGTAATCGGATGGGCGCTCGGCAGTCAATTCATGGGCATCATCGGACCCATCGACCATTGGATCGCCTTTATCCTTTTGGCCTTTATCGGCGGCAAAATGCTGTGGGAAGCCTTTTCCGAAGACGAAGATGAGAACGAAGGCGACGACAAGGATGCCGAAAAGATTGACCTGGTAGAATACCTGATCCTCGCCATCGCCACCTCAATCGACGCCCTAGCCGTAGGCATCTCGTTTGCGGCGCTCTCGGTTGACATCGTTCCCGCCGTATCGCTTATCGGCGTCACAACGTTTATCTTCTCCGTCGCCGGCGTAGCGATCGGCCACACCTTTGGCGCGCGCTACGAAAAACCCGCCACCATCGTGGGTGGCGTCGTGCTCATCCTCATCGGGCTTAAGATCTTGCTTGAGCATCTGGGGATTTTGGCGCTGTAACGCCAAGCACAATCGCTCAAAACTCAACGCCAGCACAAGGCCTTATGCAGAGTTTTGCATGAGGCCTTTTCGTGCAGACTTTTGCATGTCATACTAATATGCAAAAGTCTGCACGTTAGGAGATCGCCGTGGACACCCTTCCCATCACCACACCGCGCCAAGCTGGCATCTACGTGCGCCAGGCACGCGAGGCTCAGGGTCTCACCCGTGCCGCCCTCGCTAAAACGGCCAGTGTTTCGGAGCGCCTGCTCGCATCGCTCGAGCTAGGAGACGCCACCGGCATTCGACTCGACAAGCTGCTGACGATTTTCAATGCTCTTGGACTGGCACTCGCCGCTCAAGGGGATATCGGCGAAGCGAAAAACGAGCGACCAGTCGACGCCCCGCATGCCAATCCGCTGCCTCGCAGCACCCCCAGGTGCCATCACGCTCAACGTTTTCACCATCGCAACCGTCGTAGTACCCCCATTCCGGCTCTTGCAGATGCCCCCTTTACATCCGCACTCTACGACGAGGTCTTCGCCGATTTCGCCATGTCCAATCTCGGAGTCTCGATTGCCGCAAACGTATCTAACCAAACCAAGCCCGAAGGGAAATAGCCAATGGCCAGAACATCACTTCGGACCATTATTTGCGGCGTACCTGCGGGAACGCTCACGCAAGATGAGAACGGTCTTATCAGCTTTACCTACGATCATGACTATGACGGGCCAGCCCTATCGACCAACATACCCGTATCGAATCGCACATACGGACAACAGGTCATGAATCCGTACCTGTTTGGCCTTCTACCCGACAGCGAGGACCAGCGAAAAGCGATTGCCGCCGAATTCGACGTTAGGCCCAACAATCCCGTTGCGTTGCTCAGCCATATCGGACTCGACTGTCCGGGCGGAGTGCAGTTTTGTGCCGAAGAAGATGCCGATGCCGTCCTGCATCGCGCTGGCGAATACCGCCCTATAGACGACCACGAAATTGCTCTCCGTCTCAAGTCGATCAGAGATGACCGCGATGCATCGTGGATGGGCCTAGATGAAAGTTGGTCGCTTGGAGGCAACCAGGGCAAATTCGCGCTCGCGTTCACAAACGGCCGCTGGTGCGAATGCATAGGCTCCTCGCCCACAACGCATATTTTCAAAAATGGCGTTATCGGATTTAAACTCGAGGCTCTCAATGAGTTTGTCTGCATGAAAAGCGCCCAGCGCGCCGGTATCGCAACGGCAAACGTCAAATATCGTATGTTTGAGGACGAACCTGCCCTCATTGTTGAGCGCTATGACCGCGTGAAAGTCGAAGACGGAACGATCAGGCGCCTACATCAAGAAGACCTCTGTCAGGCACTTGGGGTGATGCCCTCCCAAAAGTACACGGCAGACGGCGGCCCGACCACCCGCGACATTCAAGAGCTCCTCGTAAATACGAGCCACCATCAACTTAACCTATATCTGTTTACGCAGATACTGTTCTTCAACGCCATTATCGGCGCACCGGATGCGCATGCGAAAAACTATTCCCTGCTCCTTGGAAACGACGGCGCAGCCATGATGGCTCGAATGTACGATGTCGCGTCGGGTTTGGCGTATGAGCGCATGCGACGTCGGGCACGCCTGGCCATGAGCGTTGGCGGCGAAAATCGTGTGGGGCGCATCGGTCCAGGCGCTATCCGCCGATACCACGGTATGGGCAACCCCGCGCTGGAGGCGGCGCTCACCGATGCCGGGCTATCCGAGAAGTTTTGCTTTGCGACCATGATGGACCTCGCCTACGAGGTACCCATTTGCATGGAAGAGGTCATGGACGAATACGCCGACCTGCCCGGCATGGCGGACCTGCGCGAGCATATGCTCGGCCCCGTCCGCGAAAACTGCCAGCGCACCCTCAACCTCATCAGGGCGGATATGGGCTAGACGCCAATCAATTTCCCATTTCTTAAAAGAAGAGAGGGGGCACCCATCGCAAAAGCTCGGGTGCCCCCTCTCATAATGTCATCTGCAATCCGCTAGCACGTGGCTCGGACTGCTGCTAGCGCAACCTTTACGCAGCGAGGCGCTTGAGGACGTCGATGAGCAGCTCGTAGAAGCGCTCAGCAGAAGCGAGCTCCATGCTCTCGTCCGGGGTGTGGACATCGGAGAGCGTCGGGCCCACGGCGATGGCGTCCAGACCGTGCAGGGCCTCGGCGAACAGGCCGCACTCAAGGCCGGCATGGATGGACTCGATGCGCAGCTCGGAGCCAAAGAGCTCGCGATAGCTCTCGACAAAGATGTCGCGGACCGGCGAATGCTCGGCATAGCTCCAGCCGGGATACTCGAACTCAAACTTGGCGTCGAAGCCCAAGACATCGGCCAGCGTCTGCAGGCGGTCCTTGAACTCGTTCTGCAGCGAGGTGATCGAGGAGCGCGGGGACAGCATAATCTTGACCTGGTCGTCAGAGGTGGCAACCACGCCGATGTTGGAGGAAACCTCGACGGAGCCGTCGGTGGCGACGTTGCGGCGAATCACGCCGTTAGGGGCAAGACGCAGGGCGCGGATGAGGGCAAGCGCGGACTTCTGGTCCATGGCCTCGACCTCGGCGTCGTCGGCAATCTCGACGGTGCAGGTAAAGCCGGGGTCGAAGACCTCGAGCTCGGCGGTGACGTCGGCGATGATGCCCCTTGCGATCTCGGCCGCTGCCTCGGCGGCAGCGTGGTCGGCGTAAACCAGCTCGGCCTTGCACTCACGGTTGATGGCGTTGTCCTTAGTGCCGCCGTTAAAGCTGACGATGGCGGGCTCGCCGGCGACCATCAGGCGGTCGATGATGCGGGCCATGATGAGGTTGCCGTTGCCGCGCTCCAGGTGGATGTCGGCGCCGGAGTGACCACCCAGCAGGCCGGAGATCTCGAGCGTAAGGGTGCTGCCAGTCTTGTGCTCGCGCACGATCGGGCAGGTGTAGGTAACGACGACACCGCCGGCGCAGCTGACGGTGGCCACGCCCTCCTCCTCGGAATCGAGGTTGATCATGGTGCGGGCGCTAATCTGGGACTTGTCGAGCGTCTCGGCGCCAACCAGGCCAGTCTCCTCGTCGGTGGTGAACACGCACTCGAGGGCCGGATGAGCAATCGAATCGTCGTTGAGCACGGTGAGCATCAGAGCGACGGCGATACCGTTGTCGGCGCCCAGCGTGGTGCCGTTAGCGGTGAGGACGCCGTCCTTGACGACCAGGTCGATACCGTCGGTCGCAAAGTCGTGCTCAACGGAACCCAACTTGTCGCAAACCATATCGATGTGGCCCTGCAGCATCACGGTCGGGGCATTCTCGGCGCCGGCAGATGCGGGCTTGCGAATGATGACGTTGTAGACCTCGTCCTGATACACGTCGAGGCCGCGCTCCTTGGCAAACGCGACCAGGAAATCGCTGATGCCCTTCTCGTTGCCAGACCCACGGGGGATCGCGCTGATCTCCTCAAAGAAATGGAACAGCTGGGCGGGCTCGTAGCCGGTAATCTTGTAGTCCATGGTGCCTCCTTGGCGCAACTGGTTAGACAGTAAGACATGCGACTTGTATATTCCCAGACTTTGCGTGCATAAACCAGTCGAAAACGCCGAGCGCCCTCGCATCATCGGCTAACGGCGGACCGCATAGCGTAACGGTCACAACTTCGCAGCTCTACAAATCGAGGCGCCCTTGCCAGAGCGCCTCGATTGCACAGATCAAATTGTCGCCACACCCTACAGCGCGCCGGAACCGGCTTGCATCATGCCGCCGGGGCCCGAGGTCACGCCGCCGCTCACGGGCGCAACGTTGCCGGTGTGCGGTGCCGCCGGGGCGGTATCGCCACCGAGCGTGCCCGCCGGACGCGGTGCCGGGATCTCGCCCGTGCCGTGGCTAAAGACAAACTTGCCATCGGCCACGTCGCACAGGACGGTATCGCCCTCGCCCCACTCGCCGGCCAGAAGCTCCTCGGACAGCGGGTCCTCGATAAGCTTTTGAATAGCACGGCGCAGCGGACGCGCACCGTTGGTGAGGTCGGTGCCCTCGGCCACGATCTTGTCATAGGCCGCATCGGTGAGCTTGATGTTCATGCCGTTGGCAATCAAACGCTGACGCAGGTCGCCCACCAGCAGGTGCGCGATCTTGGTGAGATTCTCGCCCGAGAGCTTCTGGAACACCACGATGTCGTCGATACGGTTGAGCAGCTCGGGGCGGAACAGGCGCTTGAGCTCGCCCATCGCGCGACCACGGATCTCACTCGACGTGAGACCTTGCTCGCCGGTGGTGCCAAAGCCAACGCTCGCATCCTGCGCAATCTCGCGAGCGCCCACGTTGGACGTCATGATGATCACGGTGTTGCGGAAGTCGACCGTCTTGCCCTGGCTATCGGTCAGGCGGCCCTCCTCCAGCACCTGCAGCAAGATGTTGAAGATATCGGGGTGCGCCTTCTCGATCTCGTCGAACAGCACGACCGAGTACGGGTGGCGACGAACGGCCTTGGTGAGCTGGCCGCCCTCGTCGTGACCGACGTAACCCGGAGGGCTACCGATGAGCTTGGAGACCTCGAACTCGCTACCGAACTCGGACATGTCGAAGCTGATGAGTGCATCCTTGCTGCCAAAGAGGTACTCGGCGAGCGTCTTGGCGAGCTCGGTCTTGCCCGTGCCGGTGGGACCCAGGAAGATAAAGCTGCCGCCGGGGCGACGCGGGTCCTTGAGCGGCGAACGGCTGCGGCGCACGGCCTTGGCAACTGCCTCGACAGCCTCATCCTGACCGATGATGCGCGTCTTGAGCACGCTTTCGGCTTGCAGCAGGCGACGGCTCTCGCTCTCGGTAAGCGAGGACACCGGCACGCCCGAAGTCACGGACACGATATCGGCGATCTGACTCACATCGATGGTGAGCGGGCTGGCGTCGAGCTCGGCGGTCCAGGCGGCCTTGGCCTCGGCGAGTTCAATCTCGGCGGCCTTCTGCTGCTCGGTGATCTCGGCGGCCTTGTTCATGTCGTCGCTCTCGGCGGCCTCCTGCGCGGCGGCCTTGAGCTCCTCGATGCGATGCTCGGCCTCGCGCACCGGCTCGGGCGCGCGATTCGCAGCGATGCGAGCGCGGGCACCGGCCTCGTCGATGAGGTCGATGGCCTTATCGGGCAGGAAGCGATCCTGGATGTAGCGGTTGGAAAGGTTCGCGGCGGCCTCGATAGCACCCTGCGTATAGCGCACATGGTGGTGCTCCTCGTAGCGCGGCTTGAGCGCAGTCAGGATCTTGACCGTGTCCTCGACGCTCGGCTCCTCGACATCGATGGTCTGGAAGCGACGCTCAAAGGCCGGGTCCTTGGTGAGGTACTTGCGGAATTCCTCGGCCGTGGTGGCGCCGATAATCTGGAAGGCACCGCGCGCGAGCACGGGCTTGAGCATGGAGCTCGCGTCGATGGAACCCTCGGCAGAACCGGCACCGATGATGGTGTGCATCTCGTCGATAAACAGGATGACGTCGTCGGCTTCGGTGGCCTCCTGGATCACGTTCTTGAGACGCTCCTCAAACTCACCGCGATACTTGGCGCCCGCCACGAGGCCCGGCAGGTCGAGCGTCCAGATGTTCTGGTTCATGAGGTTCTCGGGCACGTTGCCGGCAGCGATCTGCTGCGCCAGGCCCTCGACGATGGCCGTCTTGCCCACGCCGGGGTCGCCCAAGATAAGCGGGTTGTTCTTGGTGCGGCGCGAAAGGATCTCCATCATGCGCTGGACTTCCTTTTCGCGACCGATCACGGGGTCGAGCTCGCCGTCGCGGGCCTTCTGCGTAAGGTTGGTGGCGAACTGCTTAAGCGTGTCGGTGCCACTCCCCTTTTGCTGAGAGGCATCCGAGCCGCTAAAGAACGGCAGGCCCGCACCGGGACGACCAGCACCGGCGCCGGCGAGCGGACGCTTCTTGTCCTGGTCCTTGGCGGTGAGCTTCTCGATAGCCTTTTTGATGGAGGCGGACGACACACCCAGGCGCATGAGGATGTCCATGGCCATGCCGTTGCCCTCTTCGACGATACCGATGAGCAGGTGCTCGGTCGACACGTAGGTCTGGTTGTTCTCACGCGCCACACGGAATGAACGCTCCATCACGCTAATGACGAGCGGTGTAAAGGCGAGCTTGGCTGCCTCGGTCTCCTCGCTGGGCTCGGGAACGGTGGTCTGGACCTCTTTGAGAGTATCCATGATGTCGTCGTAGGAGATGTCGAGCGAACGCAGTGCTTCAGCGGCAATGCCCTCGTCCTCCTTGGCAAGCGCGAGCAGCAGGTGCTCGGTACCCACCTTATTTGAATGAAGATCGAGCGCCTCTTGCTTGGCCATGGACATGACCTTGCGCGCACGATCGGTAAATCTATCTAACATGCTCGTTTCCTTACATGAGTTCATCGAAATCAAAACGCCCGCCCGTCGGCGGCGCTTTTGTCTCTTTACCCACAGGTTGTCTATGTTAACAGCTGGAGGAATATCTATAAACCCGGCTCACATGAATGCAGGTTATGACCGCATCGCGGGACTCACCGCGCGATGCGCGACAGGCGCCCCGCAAGAGAAACCCTAGGCGTCTTTCACCACGTCGGGACTCGTCGCACGCGATGCGCGATAGGCATCGGCCTCCTTGGAGACGCGTTCGAGCAGCTCGGATGTATCGACGCCCTCGACTTGCGCGACCGTTTCCACCGTCTGCATGGCGACCGCCCTCAGGTACGCGCACGCGCTGTCCCCCAGCTGCTCGAGGTCTATCTCCTCGCCGCCCTCCCGGGCAAAGCCGACCGCCATCACAAAGCCCATGATGCCCGAGACCAGAAAGCCCACCGCAAAGCTCGAATCTGCCTTGAGCTCTTCTCCGTCGGGGTGGACGATCTCTCTCACGCGGTCGATGATGATCGTATGGATGCCCTGCACGACCTGCTCGGCGGCACCCGCCCTCATGGTGATGACGATGCGCCGCAGCAGGCAGCGGACGTCGCGCCGGTCGAACGCCGAAAGGTCGCCCTCGCTCGAAAAATGCCAGAGGACATCGGTGATGAGCTCGTTATCCTGCAGCAGCTGGGCTATGGCGATGGCGACGAGTTCATCGAAATCGTGAAAATAGTAGTAAAACGTTCCGCGATTGCACTGGGCGGCGCGGGTCACCTCGCCAACCGACAGCTCGAAGATGCTGTTGTTCTCGATGAGCTCCCAAAACGCCTCGATGATACGGGTGCGTGCATCGGGCGCATCGGCGTCCTTACGCGGTCTCGCCATGCGCCTCACCGCACCCCTGCGCCTTGGCGTTCATGATGAGCATCTGAAGACGGTTCTCCACGTTGGCGAAGCTCACGTCGGGATCGTAGTCGAGCGGCAGGAACTGCGCCGTGGGATACTGCTCCTTGAGCGCATGGATGAGCCCGCGCCCCACGACATGGTTGGGCAGACACCCGAACGGCTGCAGGATCACGAAGTTGCGGCAGCCGCGCTTGGCGTGCTCGAGGATCTCCGCCGGAATCAGCACGCCCTCGCCCGCATCGAACGTATGGTGCAGGATCTTATCGCTCGCGCGCACGAGCTCGGGCATGCGCGTCGGCGGCTCGTAGAGCGGGCTCGCCGCGCCCAGGCGGTCGCAACGGTCGTGCGCGAGCTCGAACAGGTTGTCCGCCGTGGCGTACCAGGCCTTTTCGGGCAGCGACAGGTCGACGTGGAACTCGCGCGACTGCGCATGCTTGTAGAAATAGGTCTTGCGGATCACGTCGGTCATGCGCGCCTCGATGACCTCGAGCCCGTTGTCCTCGAGGTAGCGCTCGATCTCGGCGCCGAGATGGAAATTGAGCAGGTACTCGCCCACGATGAGAACGGTCGGATGCGGGTTCGAGCGGTCGTACGGAACGGCGTCCATGATCGCAAGCGCGCGTTTGAAGCCCGTCGCCTGGCCTCTCAGCCCGGAGCGCTCCATGCCCTCGATAACCTCATCGAGCGCGCGGTCGAACGCAGCGTCCGCCGCGCCCTTCTCGAGCTCGTAGGGACGGATGCGCCTAAGCATGGCCTCGAGGGCATCGATCATGGGAAGACCGTAGGCGATCTGGATGCTCGGGCCAAGGCCGAGCTTGAAGCCCGGATGCGCATTGTGGGCATCGACGTCGTCGTTGGTGAGCACCGGGACATAGTCGTATCCCGCGTCGTCGAGCGCGCGGCGCAGCAGGGGCATGTAGTGCGTCAGGCGGCAGTCGCCGATATACTTGCCAGTCACCACGGCGACGTCGTGCGGGTCGTACTTACCGCTCTCGAGTGCCGCGAGCGCCTCGCCGATCACGATTTGCGCGGGGAAGCAGATGTCGTTGTGCACATAGCGTTTGCCCAGGCGGATGGCATCCTCGCGCCCGATATCAAGGGCCTCGGCGCGCACGCCCTGATTGCGCATCGCCGCGGTCATGAGCCTGCAGAACGCATGGGAGGTGTTGGGGACCAGCGCGATCTTGTCGTGCCGGTCGCGCTTGGTGTACTTGACCTTATACGGGTCGTCGAGCGGATGGACCGCGTGCACCCGGGCGCCCTCGGCACGCTCCTCCGCGCGACGACGGTTGACCGACTCGATAAACGAACGCACGCGAATGCCCATGGGACCGGCGACGTCGCTCTCATCGAGCTTGATCATCATCGGAACCTTGGAGCCCATCTCGCCCATCATGCGCGCGATCTCGTCGGTGAGATACGCATCGTGGCCGCAGCCGAAGCTGCCCATCTGCACGAGCTCGAGCTCGGGCGTCGATGCGACGATGACCGCGCACGACAGCATGCGCGCATGGTAGTTGTTCACGATGTCGATGCGGCTGTTGGAAAGATCGACGTTGCAGACCCCCGGCACCGCATCGGGCGTCAGCACGGGGATGCCGCGCTCAGAGAAGAGCTTGGGCAGCCCGTGGTTGACCAGCGGGTCGTTGTGGTACGGGCGCGAAGCGATCACCACCGCGTAGCCGCCGTCCTCGCGCACGTTCTCGAGCACCTGCCTGCCGCGCAGCTGCAGCTGGTTCTCAAACGTCTGCTGCGCGCGGTCCGCCTGCTCGGTCGCCTTGGCAACCAGGTCGGCATCGATATCGAAGGTCTCCTTGCACCACGCCTTGAGCTGGCGGTTTCGGTCGCCCTCGTCGTACCAGTGGAACAGCGGCGTATCGAACGGAACGCCGAAACGCTCCTCCGGGTTATCGGAATTGCGCATCACGTAGGGGTATCCCTTTACGACGGCGCACATCCACTCGCTGGTAGAGGCGGTGTTTTCGGTGGGCACCGTCGTGATGATGGGCATGAAGATGCGGTCGACGCCGGCGTCGACGAGATTGCGGATGTGCCCGTGGACGAGCTTGGCCGGGAAGCACACGGTGTCGGATGTGACGTGCGCCAGACCGCGCTCGTACATCGCCTTGGTGCTGCGTCCCGAGACGCGCACCTTAAAGCCGAGCGTGCTGAAGAACGTCGACCAGAACGGCATGGTGTCCCAGAACTCGAGCACACGGGGAATGCCGATCGTGACATCGCGCCCCCCGCAGACGGGAACCGTGGGGTACGACTCGAACAGCAGCTTCTCGCGGTCGACAAAGAGATTGGGAGCAGCCGCGGTCCGGTCGCGCCCCGTGCCGGGTGCCTGTGCCTCGCAAGCACCCTGCGGACGCAGCTCCTCCGCCGCGGGAACCTCGCGCACGAGCTCATCCCATGAGATGGCGCCGCCGCGCGGGCAGCGATTGCCCGTGACGTAAAGCGAGCCGTCGCCAAATGCCACGACCGCGCGCTGGCAGCGGTTGTTGCACCGACGGCAGGTAACGCCGCCGAACTCGCGATGCTCGAAGCGCTCCACGGCATCGAGCCCGATAAACGACGTGCCGGCGTCGCCCTTGCGGCATTCCTCGCGCGCGAGCAGGGCGATACCGATAGCGCCCATCAGCCCCGGGTGGGGCGCACGCGTGACGGGTTTGCCCAGATACTGCTCGAATGCGCGCAGCACCGCGTCGTTTCGGAACGTGCCGCCCTGGACGACGACTTTGTCGCCCAGACGGTTGAGATTTGAAACGCGAATGACCTTGGTGAACACGTTCTCGATAATCGAACGGCAGAGACCGGCCATGATGTCGCCCGGACCCTTACCGCGCCGCTGCTCGGAAACGACGCTGCTGTTCATGAACACCGTGCAGCGGCTGCCGAGAACGGCGGGGGCTTTGGACGAAAATGCCTCGGTCGCGATATCCTCAACGGCTATTCCGAGGTTTTTGGCAAAACCCTCGAGGAACGAGCCGCAGCCCGCAGAGCACGCCTCGTTGACGACGATATCGGTCAGCACGCCGTGGTTGAGCCAGATGGCCTTCATATCCTGTCCGCCGATGTCGAGCACGAAGGTCGCATCGGGAACGCATGCGCACGCGGCGCGGGCGTGCGCGACCGTCTCGACCGTATGGTAGTCGGCGTGGAACGCGCGCGCGAAAAGCTCCTCGCCGTATCCCGTGGTGCCCACGGCATCGATCGCAAGTGTGACTCCCGCTGTCTCCCAGCGGTTCTTCAAGCTGACAAGACCCTGTTGGGCGACGTCGAGCGGTCTGCCGTTATTAGACGCGTAGAACGAATCGACAAGCTCACCCGCCTCATCGACCAGGGCGAACTTGGTCGTCGTGCTCCCCGAATCGATACCGAGCGCCACACGCACCGTCTCTCCGGGCGCATACGCATCCGGACCCTTTGCCGGCGTCTCTTTGCCATGGCGTGCCGTAAAATCCGCCTGCTCGGCAGGTGTGGCAAAAAAGGGCTGGGCAAGACGTCCCTCCCCGCTTGCGGGCGCGACCGTCTCGAGCTTATCCAGCCGGACAAAAGCGTCGGGAAGGTCGATCGGTTGGGACGATGCGAACATGTCGGTCAGCGACAGGGCGGCACCGCGCGCGACCATGATCTGCGGATCGCGCGGGACGATAACCTGATCGTCCGATAGATTCAGTTGCTCCCGGAACACGCGGACCAGCGTGGGGTTGTAGGCGAGCGTACCGCCCTCGAAGATTACCGGCGGCTCGATGTCGATACCCTGGGCCAGACCGCCGATCGTTTGGCGGGCGACCGCGTGAAGTGCCGAAAGCGCCAGGTCGGTGGTAGGAATGCCCTCGTTGAGCAGCGGCTGGATATCGGTCTTTGCGTACACGCCGCAGCGGCCCGAGACCTCGTGGACGGTCGTTCCCCGGCTTGCGAGCTGCTCGAACTCGCCCGATTCGGTGCCGACCCCCATGAGCTTTGCCATCTCGTCGATAAATGCACCGGTACCGCCTGCGCACGAGCCGTTCATGCGCATGTCGGCAACCTCGATGTCTCCCTTATCGTTGGTGCGGAAGAAGATCATCTTGGCGTCTTGGCCGCCCAGCTCGATGGCGCAGCGCGTCTGCGGATAGAACCTGCTGATCGCGAGCGCGTTGGCGACCACCTCCTGAACGTACGAGGCGCCCAGCGCGGTCGCGATATCGCGCGCACCCGAGCCGGTCACCGCAACGCGCAGCGACTCATGGGGAAAGCGCTCGGCGAGCTCGCCGAGCATGGCGCGCACGCTCGCTGTCTGACACGCCCCGTGGCGGCGATATCCCCACCACGCCTCGGTCATATCCTCGTGCATCGCGTAAACTTTGGTCGTCGTCGACCCTACGTCCAGTCCTACTAGCAACGCCATAATGCTCCGTCTCTCGCATTTTTCCTGCTAGAGATATACCACTCTACGTAATACAACAGACTGTTGTATTTAAACTCCGTATAAAAAGCGGCTGCCGAAACGCTTCAGCAGCCGCCGAATGCACCAACAGATTGTTCTGCGCGCTAGCACGTCGGGCAACGGAGCAGCACGGGCCCTCCGGTCATGCGCACCGCTCACGCCCGCGATGTCGCCGAGAGAGCTATCCACGCTTAGGGCTCCAACCAAGCAAGTCGCCCGCGCTCAGCAGATCCCTAAGCGAGCTACTCGCACTCAGGAGCCATAGCCTGCTCCAAGAGCTCGGCATGCTCCTCCTCGAAAACCGTCCCCACAGGGAAGGCGCGACGGAAGACGAAGTGGGAAATCGGACCGGCTACCAAAAGGTTCCACGGCAGCGCCATCACAAAATTATGCGGGATGTTGATCATCCAGATCGCGGGCACGGAATACAGGTTCGCAAGGATGCCGCCGGGCATGTGCGTCAGACCCTCGCAGGCACCGTACAGCGACATGATGATGACCATGGGAACGACCATGCAGGAGCTAACGGCGAGCGTCATGGCGAGCGGCGAGCTCTTGCCCGGCGCGACCAAGTACTTAAAGGCGAAACCCTTGGCGAGCGGGCTGGCGACGAACCAGTCGCAGCACATGGCAAAAATGTAGGCAACGGGGAAGCCGAGCCACGCAGCGGCAACGACCTCGCCGTTGATGGCCCCGTGCTGCAGGGCAACGTTGTAGATGCTCATCCAGAGCACCATGCAAAAGCACATGATAAAGGTGAACAGCAGGCTCTCTCGTTTGTTGATAGGCATAAAGGGCATGGTCCTTTCCGTGTTACGCCGCGGCATCACGCAACAAAAACGGGCGGGCAAGATGGAGCTGTTGGGACTTCATCTCGCCCGCCCGTGATACGTGCGTCTGCGACTACTTATGTGGTGGAACCAGCCTAGCACGAAAACCCCGCGCTTCGTAAGCGTTGAGTTTATGAAGATGCAGGGCACCGATAATCCCCCGACCCCCTAAGTTGCGGTGGAATACGGACTGTTTTGACCCTTTAAGCAGCAATTTAGTCCCTATTTCACCGCAACTCATTTGGTGCAAAGTAACATGTCCCCCTTGCACCAATTAGCTGGTGTGGCGCCAGCGGGGGTCGGTGAGGGTTCTCGCCACGCCCAAGCCAACGGGCAGAAACGCCACGATGAGCACTGCACGCACAAACCAGCCGAGCATATTGACCGTGTCGAAGGTGCACATGTAATACATAGAGCGATAGAGATACAAGCCCGGCACCATAATGACAATCGAAGGCACCGTGAGGGCGATGCGCGGGTAGGTGAGCTTGACTTCAGCCAAGCTTGCGAGCAACCCCGATACCAGCGCGCCGATAAACGCTGCTGCCTCGGGAGGCATTCCCGTGCTGAGGCCCAGGAAGGGAATCATCGTCGGCGCATCGACAAGGGTCAGACGCAGGGTATTGGACACGGCGCCGATCAACCCAGCTGCCGCGGCCATCTTTACCGGGCTGTTGAACATCACCGAGAAGCCGAATACGCCAACGAAGCTCATCACCACGCGCAGGAGCGTAAGGGCAAGCGGCGAAAGGCCCAGTGGGGCAAAGTCGTCCGGCGCTAGGCCAACACACTCGGCAACCATCCAACCTACGAGGGTCGCCATCACAATAATCGATACGGCATATGAAAGGCGCTCGATACCGCTTCGCATGTCGAGCTTAGCGATGTCGAGGCCTGCCGTAATGAGCGGAAAGCCGGGAATCACAAAGAGCATGGCGCCGATATAGCCTTCTTGGTGCGACATTGCCCCCGGTATGACCTGGCCAAGGCCGAGCAATGCCAGCAGATACGAAACGCAAGCGAGCGCAACGCCGGTCGTCAGCGCGCTGAACTGACCAAGGCCCTGCTTAAGAATATGGGAGCGGGCAAAGTTGCCGACACCCGCGCCTACGAACGCGCATGCCATCTCAATAGGACCGCCACCAAGTAAAAAGACAAAGGCGCCACAGGCGCAGGCCGCCGCAAGGCCCTGTTGCCAAGGCGCGTAATCAGGTTTTGAACTCTCAACGGTCTTGAGCATCTCGTGATACTCGTGCACCGTGAAGCGACGACCATAGGTCTCGATTTCCTTGAGGAAACTCTCCATCATCCAAATGCGATGGGTATTGACGCCCGTTGTGGGCAAGCTGACGACCTCATTAAAGCAGTGGCCATCTTCGATGCAGGTGCACTCAAACGACAGGAGACTTAAGTCAACGTGGATGGTCACACCGAGTACGGCGGCGACTCGATTCATGGTATCGCGCACGCGCCAGGCACCCGTTCCGCTCGCGAGCATAAGCATACCGGTGCGGCAGATGATGGATGATTTATCGGTGAGCGGCGCATCGACGGCAAGTTCATCGCCTGCCGTCACGATCTGGTGCCAGTCAGTTTTCATATGGAGCGCGCCGGCACGGACACCGTGGTGCATGGGGGCTCTCGAAAGCAGCGAGTCAAGGCGCGAAGGCTGTGAGGGCTCCGCCGATTCGCCCTCGTCCTCGTCGGGCTCTTCATCGACCAGATCAAAGGAATCAAGCGGCGCTGGCTCGCGACGGTCGATCAGCTCCTCGTCCTCATCATCAAAGTAATTGAACTGATCGAGCATGTCCTCTTCGATAGCACGCTCGCTCGCATCGTCCATACAGGCACTCCCTTCCTACCGACTAACCCCATCCTAGGCAGCAACGGCTAAAGGAAACATAAAAGAGACGGCTGTCATGCGAACCACGTCCCCAATGACTACATCGATGTTTTGGCAACGCCAGCGAGCGGGTCGCATTTGAGACAAGGTGACGTGAAACGAAAGGGCGCTGACCTTCTGGTCGCGCCCTTGAAGTTGAACGTCAGATTGTCCAAATGCGGCCCGCGCAGCGTCGAGCCGTTACGCGGTTCGTAGAACCGCGTAACTCCCTAGTACATCTTTGCGCCGGCAGGGATGGAAGCGTCGAGCTGGATCAGGTTGAGACGCTCCTCGCCCTCCTCCTCGTGGATGGCGCTGATGAGCATGCCGCAGCTGGGGATACCCATCATCTTGCGCGGAGGCAGGTTGGTGATGGCGAGCAGGGTCTTGCCGACCAGGTCCTCGGGCTCGTAATAATCGTGAATACCGGAGAGGATGGTGCGGTCGGTGCCGGTACCGTCATCGAGCGTAAAGTTCAGCAGCTTCTTGGACTTCTTGACGGCCTCGCATGCCTTGACCTTCACGGCGCGGAAGTCGCTCTTGGAGAAGGTATCAAAGTCGACGAACTCCTCAAACAGCGGCTCGACGGCAATCTTGGAATAATCAACCGTGGGCTTGAGCGGCTTGACGAAGGGGCTCGCGGTGTTGCCGGCCTCGGCAGCCTTGGCAGCAGTGGCACCGGACTGGAAACCCTTCTCGGGCTTCATGTGCGGGAACAGCAGCACGTCGCGGATGGAAGCCTGGTTGGTGAGCAGCATGACCACGCGGTCGATACCGATGCCGATGCCGCCCGCGGGAGGCATACCGTACTCGAGGGCGCGCACGTAATCCTCGTCGTACTCCATGGCCTCGTCGTCGCCGCCGGCTTTCTCGGCCATCTGGGCAGCGAAGCGCTCGGCCTGATCGACCGGGTCGTTGAGCTCGGAGAACGCGTTGGCGTACTCGTGGCCGGCGATGACCAGCTCAAAGCGATGGGTCAGGCGCGGGTCATCCTCAAAGCGCTTGGCAAGCGGGCTAACCTCGATGGGGTAATCGCACACAAAGGTGGGGTTGACGATGGTGTCCTCGCCCAGCTCGTCATAGATCTCGGCGATGATCTTGCCGGCGGTCCACTCGGGCTTGATCTCCAGGCCCTTCTCACGTGCGGCGGCAGCGAGCTCCTCAACCGGCGTGTCGATGGTGACCGGCTTACCAATCACGTCAGAGACGATATCGGTCATGGAGCGACTGGCCCACTCGCCGGACAGGTCGATGGTCTGGCCCTGGTACTCAATAACCTCGGGGTTGCCGATAGCCTTGTTAGCGGCCTTAATGACACCCTGGGCGAGCGCCTTCATGCCCTCGAGATCGGAGAAGGCGCGGTAGGCCTCCATCGTGGTGAACTCGGGATTGTGGGTAAGGTCCATACCCTCGTTGCGGAAGATACGACCGATTTCGAACACGCGCTCAAAGCCGCCGACGATGCAGCGCTTGAGGTGCAGCTCGGTGGCGATACGCAGGTAGCACTCCTGATCGAGAGCGTTGAAGTGCGTGATGAACGGCTTGGCAGTAGCTCCGCCCTGGATGGTCTGCAGGATAGGAGTCTCAACCTCCATGTAGCCATCGGACTCCATAAAGCGGCGGAACGTGGAGAGGATCTGCGAGCGCTTGCGGAAGGTCTCGCGAACGTCGTCGTTAGCAATGAGGTCGACGTAACGCTGACGATAACGGGTCTCCTTGTCGGAGAGGCCGTGGAACTTCTCGGGCAGCGGGCGAACGGCCTTGGAGAGCAGGGTCGCGCTCTTGGGAGCGACGGAAAGCTGGCCGCGCTTGGTGCGCACGACCACGCCGGTCACGCCCAGGATATCGCCCAAGTCGAGGGCCTTAAGCGTGCTCCAGGCTGCCTCGTCCATGTCGTTAATACGGCAGAACAGCTGAATCTCGCCAGTCGCGTCGCGGACGACGATGAACATGATCTTGCCCTGACCGCGCTTGGCAACCACGCGGCCGCCGATCTTTACGACGTCCTCGGTGTCCTCGCCATCGGCAAGCTCGGCATACTTAGCCTCGATGTCGGCAACGTAGTCCTCGATCTCGGAGTGCTCGGGGTACGGATTCTGGCCCGCCTCGAACAGGGAGGCGCGCTTGGCCAGGCGGGTGGCGCGCTCGTCGTTGAGCGTCGATGCCTGATCGGCGGCGTTCTGGTTCTCTGCCATAAGTTAGCTCCTCAAACTAAAACGCTCCCCAGGATTCGGTCCCAGGGAGCGAAAACATACCTTTACGCGGGACCGTGGTCTAGCGTGCGATCTTGGCGATGGTGTAGATGCGGGTCTTGCCGGAAGGCGTAACGACCTCGACGGAGTCGCCCTCGCCATGACCAATGATGGCGTGGCCGACCGGAGACTCGTTGGAGATCTTGTGCTCGAGCGAGTTGGTCTCGGTGGTACCGACAAGCGTGACCTCCATGACCTCACCGTTGGGATCAATCAACGAAACGGTGGAACCGATGGAGACGGTCAGATCACCCGTGGTGGCAGCAACCTGGGCGTTGGCGAGAATAGCCTGAATCTCGGCAATGCGAGCAGCATTCTGGGCCTGCTTGTCCTTGGCGGCATCGTACTCGGAGTTCTCCGAAAGGTCGCCGAACGCGCGAGCTTCCTTGATGTCCTCGACGATCTCCTTGGCGTAATCGCCCTCACGCCAAGCGAGCTCCTCGACGAGCTTCTGGCGGCCCTCAGCGGTCAGTACGATCTGGCTTGCGTCCATACGGATATCTCCCCAACTATGATGTAACGATCAACTGTCAACAAAAACGAAAAAGACCGGCTAGCCTGCGGGCAAGCCGGTCAGGTGCTCACCCCAAAGGGATGGGACTACTCTGCGTCCGCGTCGCTGTCCTCTGCCTTCTTTTGCTTGGCAGCAGCGAGCTTGGCCTCGAGCTCTGCGATCTCCTTGTCCTCCTTGGACTCCTCGACCACAACGTCCTCGGCCTGCTTGGTTTCGCCCTTATCGTCGCCCTCCATACCCTCGCGGATATTCTTGACGGTAGAGCCGAGGGACTTACCGAGCTTCGGCAGGTTCTTAGGCCCAAAGATAATCAGGACAACAACGAGAATAATGATGAGCTCAGGAGCCCTCAGTCCAAACATGTAGACCTCCACAATACAGCGAGACAAGCTCGAATGAGTATACCGCGGGTATCGCGGTATCACAACAATAGCTAAAAAAAGGGACCGCAAGAAGCGGTCCCTCCTCATGCTCTGGTCGGGTTGACTGGATTTGAACCAGCGACCCCTGCGTCCCGAACGCAGTGCTCTACCAAACTGAGCCACAACCCGTTAGCTCGACTATAGTAACAAAGATTTCCGTCGTGTGCCAGAGAAATTTTTACTTCTTTGGCGCTTCAATGCGAACCGTGTCGGAAACGAGCTCCGTTGCATAAGCCCACCAGCCGTTTTGTTGAGCGTCTGCCGCAAGATTGACTGCCGTGGCGGCGGTATCGCAGAGAGCAAACGAGCAGGCACCCGAACCGCACACGTTTACGGCAATGGTACCGTCCTGTGAACGAAGCCAGTCAAGCACCGTTTGAATCCGCGGCTCCATCTGCGCGGAAATGACACCCAGGTTGTTGTGGACGAGCGCGTAGGCCACCTCTGCATCTCCCGAGTGAAGGGCAGATGCGATCGCTCCGGGCTTGTCCGCAGGCGCTGGGGTCTCGTCAAAACGTCGATAGGCTTCAATTGTTGAAACGCTTGCCTCGCGCGGCTTGACCAGCACGACGGGTGTCGCGGGTAGTGCGGGGTACTCGGTTGCCAGCACGTCTCCCCCACCCACGTAAAATGCAGGGCTGGCATGCAAAAAGAAGGGAACGTCGGCGCCAATGCCGCGCGCGATGTTGTCCAGCGCGGGATCGGCACGGTCGATACCCCAACTCTCTGCCAAGGCGACAATGACCGCCGCGGCATCCGTCGAAGGACCTCCCAGGCCGGCACACAACGGGATGCGCTTCTCGATCGTGATGCAGACATTGGCTTCGCGACCATAATGCTCGGCCATAGCAGCGGCCGCACGATACGCCGTATTCTTTTGCATGGGAAAGTCGGATGCCGGAATCGTCTGGACGGTCAGCTCCTGCGCCGGAGCGACTGTCACGATATCGGCAAGACCGACGGCTGCCATCAGGGAATCGACCTTATGGTAGCCGCGGTCGTCGCGCTCGGTATGAACCCCCAGATAGAGGTTGATCTTTGCCGGCGCGGAAAGGGTCAGGGACCAATCGGTCACCGCTAGTGCTCCTCGAGCTGATTGCCGAGCGGGGTAAAAATGTGCTCGCCGCTCTCGGGGTCGAACAGCTCGACCTGGCCGGTGAGAACATCAATATACTGGTAGGACTGACGCGACTTGCGGCCACGGCGCTCGTCGACCTCGACGATAAAGACTGCCGGATGGACGCTCTTGATGGTGCCCATGCGCTCGACGACGCGGGTGCGGCCCATGTTGGCCTTCACCTTAACGCGATCGCCCACCATATCGGTCAGCTTCTCGTGGATGTCGTCGACGTGATTGACTTCCATCTCTTCCATGAACAGGGCCTCCAGAAGGTGCAATTCAAAAAGGGGATAATACCCCTAAGATAGACAAAACTCTGATACTATAGCACCCTGCCGTGGCCATACGCAAGTAGCTAAATAAGCCCCGTCCCAAATTGACTACTTACAGATTGTCGGTGTCCAGGACGATGGTGAATGGACCGTCGTTGACCAAGTCGACTTTCATATCGGCGCCAAAGATGCCGTGCGCCACGTGTTCGACATCTTGGCGAACGAGCGTCAGGAAGTACTCGTAGAGCTCGTTGGCGACATCGGGGGCGCCAGCATCCGTAAACGATGGACGGCGGCCGTGACGGCAATCGGCGAACAGCGTGAACTGCGACACCACGAGAACCTCGCCGTCGACATCGGCAAGTGCCAGGTTGGTCTTGCCGTTCTCGTCCTCGTTAATGCGCAAGCCCCGGAGCTTGCCCCACAGCTTATCGGCCTCGGCGCACGTGTCGTCGTGGCCAACGCCCAGTAGCACCAGATAGCCGCGCCCAATTTTGCCCACGCACTCGCCGTCGACCGTCACGCCGGCGTTGAGCACGCGCTGCACCACCGCACGCACGGCCTACTCCTCGCCCGTCAGTTTGGCGGATAGGTGCTCGAGCGCGTGGAAACGATGGCTGATGGCGTTCTTCTCGTCCGCCGTCAGCTCGGCCATGGTCTTGCCCGGCGTGTCGACCGGCAGGAACAGCGGGTCGTAGCCAAAGCCGTGATCGCCGCGGCCCTCGTGTGCGATAACGCCCTCGCAGGCACCCTCACCATAGGTGACCAAACCGTCCGTGTCGATGAGCGCGACGACGCTCATAAAGCGCGCAGTGCGGTCCTCGTCGGCCACGCCTTCCAGGTTAACGAGGAGCTTGGCATTGTTGGCGGCATCGTCGCCGTGAACGCCCGCGTAGCGCGCGCTATACACACCGGGCTCACCATCCAGCGCATCGACGACCAGACCCGAATCGTCGGCAATGGCCATGAGCCCCGTCTCTTCGACGGCAGCCTGCGCCTTGATGATGGCGTTCTCCAAAAACGTCGTGCCGTTTTCCTCGGGGTCCTCAAAATCGCCCAGCTGACCGAGCGCCACAAAGCGAACCTCGGGCATAACCTTGCCTAAAATGGCCTCGATCTCGGTGAGCTTGTGGGCGTTGCCCGTTGCCACGACGATGGTCGCCGCCGGGTCGAGGGTGTCGATGTCGATCTTCTCAAGTGCCATGAGTGGTCTCCTTGTCCGTATAGCAAAGTCACGTAAAAGGGACCGGTCCGTCGGCATCTCCCCTTTCATGTGGCATCAACCTTATCTATCGGCGTTTCCGCAGATAAAACCTGCCAAAATAAACCTGTCCCTTTTTGGCAGGTTAGGCGAGGACTTGGCGCTGGAGCTCGATGAGCTCGGCAATGCCCTTGTCGCCCAAATCGAGCAGGGAATTGAGGCGCTTGCGGTCGAAGGGCGCCTGCTCGCCAGTGCCCTGAAGCTCGATCATCTCACCGGTATCGGTGGCGACAAGGTTCATGTCGACCTCGGCATGACTGTCCTCGGAATAATCCAGGTCGAGCAGGGTGTTGCCGTCGACAACGCCCATGGAAATCGCGGCGACCTGGCCCGTGAGCGGAATGCGCTCGAGCTTACCCGCCTCGACCCACATGGCAAGGGCGTCGTGCAGCGCCACCCAGGCGCCGGTAATGCTCGCCGTTCGCGTGCCGCCGTCTGCCTGAATCACGTCGCAGTCGACGGTGACGGTGTACTCGCCGAGCGCCTTCATGTTGACGACGGTGCGCAGGCTGCGGCCGATCAGACGCTCAATCTCCATGGAGCGACCCTTGCGGTTGGCGTGCTCGCGCTTGCAGCGCTTGCCGGTCGATGCCGGCAGCATGGCATACTCCGCCGTTACCCAACCGGCCTTGGCGCCCTTGCGCCAGCCCGGCACGCCCTCCTCGATGGTGGCAGCGCACAGCACGCGCGTATCGCCAAACTCGGCCAGGCACGAACCGTGGGCGTGCTTCATGACACCGCGAGTAAGCTTGATGGGGCGCAGCTCATCGGCGGCGCGGTCGTTGGCGCGATTGACCTGCATGTACTCCATAGAAATATCCTTTCGGCAAAAGGTGAACGTGAGCCTTTGGTCGGTGACCTTATATCTATTTCAGTTCGTCGATATCGATATGCTCAATGCTCTTGAGCGGCTGGCCAAAGATAAAACTGCCCGCCACCGCAAACTCGGCAATGTTATCGGACGTCGTTGCAAAACGATGCTGCGGCTCGGCAGCGTCGCCCGCCAGCTGCTCGCGGCGCGTGAGAATATCGGTCAACTCACGCGTGGTCTCCTCGGCGGAGCTCACCACGCGCACTCCGGGACCCAGCGCATGGCGAATAGGCCCCACGAGCAGCGGAAAATGCGTGCAGCCGAGCACCACGGTATCGATGCCGTGGTCGCGCAGCGGCTCAACCGTGGCGCCGACCAGCGCGCGTACGGCAGGCGTATCAAAGATGTCCTCGTTCTCGAGCCACTGCTCTTGCAGATGTGCGCCCGAGGCGAGCTCGTGCTCAACGACCTCGACAAAGCTCGAGGCAGGGCAGCCGTATACGTCGACGCCGGCATCCAGGTCCTGGATGGCACGCGTGTAAGCGCCTGAGCGAATGGTGAGGTTGGTGGCGAGCACGCCCACCCGGCGCGTGCGGGTGCTGTTGATTGCCGCGCGTGCGCCCGGTGCGATCACGCCGATGACGGGGACGTCGAGCACCTGCTGGGCCAAACGCAAGGCCGCAGCGGTCGCTGTATTGCAGGCGATGACCATGATCTTGACGTCGTGCTTCGACAGCCAACGGCCCGCCTGCAGTGCAAACGAGCGCACCTCGTCCTCGGTGCGGGTGCCGTAGGGGCAGCGCTTGGTGTCGCCAAAGTAGTAGACGGACTCGTGCGGCAACGCCGTTGCGATGGCGCGTGCAACCGTCAGACCGCCCAGACCAGAATCGAACACGCCAATGGGACGTGTGTCGCCAGCCAGATTCTCAATATCGGACATGACCTCACCAGATTCTCTCTCGAAAAGATATGGCTCAGAACTATAGGGCCGCGCTACGAACGAGCCGCGACGAGCAGCTCTGCCGTTGCCGCCCAGCCGTCGACAATCTTGCCGCGCGTGACGTAGGCGTTATCGCAGGTATCCAGGAACTCGGGCGCGCCGGCGCTGGTCAAACCGTTCTCGACCAGGCAGAACGTGCCCACGTGGTCAGCCATGTAGAAGTCGGACTCGGAATCGCCGAGCGCCAGCGTCTCCTCGCGCTCGATACCCAGGTGCTCGCAGAAACGTGCGATGGCAACGCCCTTGTTGAGGCCGGCGGGATTGATGTTAAACGCGCGGCCATCCTCGACGCGTTCGAGCTCGAGCGTCGTCGGCTTGGACAGATGCGTCAGGTGACCGTTGCAGGCCCAGACCAGGCCGCAGCCGGCCTCGTCCAGGATGGCCTGGACCTCGTCGTCGGGCACATCGCCGCGCATGCCGACGGTGACCTCGCGGTATTTGTAGCCAGTCGACATGTCGTTGTGGTACTCGATCTTATGCGGCCAGCGGGCGAGAATCTTCTCGCACACACCGGTCTGCTCGATCACCTGATGCGGCGTGAGGCCGCAAGCGGGGTCGTAGGGCATGTCGCCCGTCAGGTACTCCCAATCGTTGGCCTTGAGGTCGTACATAACCAGGCCGCCCATCTCGCCGATGTAGGAGTTGAGGCCTAGCACGCGCGCATCCTCGTGGATCATGGTGCGGTTGCGGCCCGAGGTGGGAACCACCTGTATGCCGGCGCGGGCAAGTGCCACGACAGCCTCGACGAGCTTGGTCGAGGGGTTGCCGTCGTTGTCGCGCAGCACGCACGAGCCGGGCGCGAGCATGGTGGCGTCCAGGTCGGTAAAGACGTACTTAACCTTGGCAAGACGCTCACGCATCTCGCCCGAAAGCTCAGCGACGGTCGGCAGGGTATTGTGGGACATGGTCACTCCATTTACGTAGAAGGGGCTTCTGGTCTTAGGCATCGTACGCCGCAAGGATGCGCTTGAGAATCGAACCGTCGCGCTCGCAAGGCTCGGGTCCGTTCTTGCGCAGCATACACTCTTCCTCGCCCTTACCGGTCACGATGACCACGGCAGGACGGACGGTCTCGCGCACGGCAGTCTCGATAGCGGCAACGCGATCAGTCACGATTTGCCAGTTATCATTTCCCTGCGCTTGAACGTTGCGCGCGATCTCGGCGCAAATATCCTCGACATCCTCGGGGCCGGGGTCATCCTCGGTAATCACGATTCGGTCGGCATACTTGCCAGCGGCGATGCCCATCGTGGTGCGTCGATCGACACCCTTACCGCCCGTAGCGCCAAATACAACCGCCAGCTCGCGCTCGGGATAGTTCTCGCGCAAGTCGCGCAGAAGTGTCTCGAGGCTCATGCCGTTATGTGCAAAATCGACGACGCCCAAGATTTTGCCCGATACGGACGGATAGAGCTCCATACGGCCGGGAACGAAGACGCCCTCAAAGCCATGGACGATACCCTCTTCGGAAATGCCCAGGGCCTCGGCGCAGGCAATAGCGGCAAGCGCGTTGGACACATTGAATTTAACCGGCGTGGGAATCACCATGTCGCGCGTAAAGCGGGGCGTGCGCACCGTTGCCACCACGCCGCAGTCACCATTGCGAATCGCCAGCGCAAGCACGTCGGCACGCTCGTCGGTCAGGGAGAACGTCACCGTACGTTCGCAACGAGATGCCGCCTCGAGCACACGATCGACTTTATCCATATCGAGATTGACCACGGCAAAACGGCTCTGCGAGAAAATCTTGAGCTTGCTGGCAAAGTAATCCTCAAGCGTGGGATGCTCGATCGGCGAGATATGGTCCTCACCGATATTGGTAAAGGCACCCACTTCAAAGTCAATCTTGCCCGTACGCTCGTATTTGAGGCCCTGGCTCGACGCCTCCATGACCAGCCACGGAGCGCCCGCCTCGGCGGCATGTGCGATACGCGACTGCAGCAGGAAGGACTCGGGGGTCGTCAGCTTAGAAGGACCGGTCTCGATACCGTCATCGAACTCGATACCCGTGTTGAGGGCAGGTCGATGACAACCCGCGAGCTTAGCCTCGTTGGCAAGAATGCCACGCAGATAAAAGCTGCAGGTCGACTTGCCCTTGGTGCCCGTAAAAGCGCAGACCTCCACCTTGCCCGACGGGTGCCCATAAAAGGCATCTGCCACCACGGCGAGCGTGCGACGGATATCGTTGACGATAATCGCGGGGGCATCGACGCCGTAATCCGTCTCGGACACATAGGCGACGGCGCCGTCGGCAATCGCCGACACCAGATACTCGCGCTTAAATGCACGCCCCTTACAGACAAACAGCGTGCCCGGACGCACTTGGCGCGAATCGTCAGTCGCAAATTCAATAGGCCAATCGCATGGCACTGCCGGCTTGGAGACGACCACGCCTTCCGCCTCGAGCAATTCTATATAGCGCTTAAGTGTCAGTTTTTCTCGCGGCGTGCTATCCGACATACAACGACCCCTCTCGCTAAGCCCAGCCTCAATTGCCTCGAGACCAAACCGATTCAACAAAACCCTTTCAATACTAGCAGCCATCGTAATATGCCGCCCAATCTTGTATCGGGCACAGATTGCTAAATCTTGGAACCGCTACCGGAAGCCCGGACGAGTCACGCCGTGGTTTTTTCGGTTCGCTCGGCGCTTATGCCCTATCACGAAACAAAAGATTGGCATGATAGTAAAGATTATTTGACATCAGCTGCCGCGATCCTTGCGGCAGTACACCTGAGCCGTCAGCAGAAAGGATCTTGCATGTGCGGTTTTGTCGGTTTTACCGGTACAGATGAACAGAGTGAGCTGGTTCTCACGGCCATGATGAATCGCATCATCCACCGTGGTCCCGATATGGGCGGCCAGCATATCGTCGACAACGTTGCCCTCGGCTTCCGTCGTCTTTCGATTCTTGATCTTTCCGAAGCTGGAGCTCAGCCCATGTCGAGCGACGACGGCAAGGTCACGATTGTCTTCAACGGAGAGATCTACAACTTCCAGGAGCTTCGCGCCGAGCTGGAGGCAGCCGGCTACGCCTTCCACTGCAACGCCGATACCGAGGTCCTGGTACACGGTTACGAGGAGTGGGGCGAGGACCTGGTCAACCGCCTACGCGGCATGTACGCGTTCGTGATTCACGACCAGAACAAGAACAAACTCTTCGGCGCTCGCGACATCTTTGGTATCAAGCCGTTCTATTACTACCAGGCATCCGACGGCTCGCTGCTGTTTGGCTCCGAGATCAAGAGCTTCCTGGACCACCCCAAGTTTGAGAAGGCTGTCAACCACGACGCGCTGCGCCCCTACCTGACGCTGCAATTCCCCGCCACGGAGGAGACCTTCTTTAAGGGCGTGTTCAAGCTTGCCCCGGCGCATTGCTTTACGTATGACCTGACGACCAACACCATGGACATCAAGCGTTACTGGAGCTGTGACTTCACCGACGACAACTCCAAGACCTTCGAGGAGTACGTGGACGAGTGCGACAAGGTCGTGCACGAAAGCGTCGCTGCACACCGAATCGCCGATGTTAAGGTGGGCTCGTTCCTTTCTGGCGGCGTGGACTCCAGCTACATTGCCGCCTGTCTCATGCCCGACACCACGTATTCTGTCGGCTTTGATTACAAGAACTTCAACGAGACCAACTACGCTGCCGAGCTTTCCGACAAGCTGGGCATCAAGAACGTGCGTAAGATGATTACCGCCGACGAGTTCTTCGATGCACTGCCCGATATCCAGTATCACATGGACGAACCGCAATCGAACCTGTCCAGCGTGCCGTTGTACTATCTGGCGCAGATGGCTTCCGAGGAGGTCACCGTCGTCCTTTCGGGCGAGGGTGCCGACGAGCTGTTTGCCGGCTATGAGTGGTACGAGGACACCCCCGAGATGCGCTCCTTTAAGAAGCGCGTGCCGCTCGGCGTACGTCGCGCCCTGGGCTCGCTCGTTCAGCATCTCCCCTACTTTAAGGGCCACAACTTCCTGACGAAATGCGCCGAGGTTCCCGAGCGTTGGTATGTGGGTCAGGCAAAGGTGTTCGATCCCTCCGAGGTCGACGAGGTGCTCAAGCCCGCTTATGACACCGGCAAGAACGCCGCCGAGATGTGCGCCGAGTACTACAAGCAGGTTCCCAACTGCTGCGAGCTTTCCAAGAAACAGTATCTGGATATGAACATGTGGCTGCCGGGCGACATCCTGCTCAAGGCAGACAAGATGTGCATGGCGCATTCTCTGGAGCTTCGCGTCCCGTTCCTGGACAAGAAGGTCATGGAGTTTGCCGAGCACATTCCCGCCAACTACCGTGTTAACGAAGAAGGCTGCAAGCTCGTCCTGCGTCACGCCGCCAACCGCACGCTGCCCGACGAGTGGGCAACGCGCAAGAAGGTGGGCTTCCCCGTACCGGTCAAGTTCTGGCTTCGCGAGCAAAAGTACTACGACTACGTAAAGGAATACTTCACCGCACCGTGGGCTGCCGATTTCTTTGACACCGATGCGCTCATGAAGCTGCTTGACGATCACTTTGAGGGTCGCGCGCTCAACCAGCGCAAGATCTATACCACGCTGACGTTCCTCATCTGGTACAAGCGTTTCTTTATCGACGAGGACAAGGGCGCCGAAGTCGCCGCGTAAGTTTCGTTATGAATTAGCGGTGAACAGCCCAGGGTTTCCGCTATACTCAATCCCTGTGGGCGATTGGCGCAACGGTTAGCGCAGGTGCTTTACACGCACAAGGCTGGGGGTTCGAATCCCTCATCGCCCACCACTTGATTGAAAAGGCTCCCAGCGATGGGGGCCTTTCCTTTTTGGGCCCCGTGCAGAGGGATTCGAACCCGCAAGGGTGCAGAGCTGAGGAAACGCGAAGCGTTTTCCAGCGTAGCACGCGAGGAGCGAAGCGACGAAGCGAAAGCGGGCGGTGCCAGCCGCACGCGACATCCCTCATCGCCCGCCACAGAATTGTTAGGCCTCCAGCGATGGAGGCCTTTCCTTTTTTCGGGCCCATCGCAGAGGGATTCGAACCCTACGGCTCGCTCGTTTCAAGGGCAATGGTCAAAAAATGCCAAATATGAGTACTGCCACCTTTTTTGTAACAGCATTTTCAAGGTCCCAAAGGGCAAATCTGACATCAAAGCAACGGCTAATGGTCCGGATGAGCATGTTTTCTGACAACAAAACTGAACATATGTGGTCTAACTAATCCTGGATAGTCGGTTTGATATGAGATTCAACTGGTGACAGTACTCATATTTGGCATTTTTTGACCAGAGGGACTTTTGCCCATCGCAAATCGGCAACAAAACGGGCTCCAGACCGCTGAATCGTCCCGCATATGGCACGTCCGCAGTCCGGAACCCGGTCCAAATTGAGTTATTGCGCTGTGTTAGGCCAAAACGTCCGACAAAATCTCGATCAGGCTGTCCACGTCGGCTTCCTCGCAGACAAGCGGCGGCAGGAAACGCAGTGTATGAGCTCCGGTCGCGTTAATCACGGCACCGGCCTCCAGCGCCCGGGCAACAATGTCATGCGCATCGCCCGCAGCGTCATCCAGATCGCAGCCGAGCATCAGGCCACGTCCACGCACCTCGGTAACGTGCGGCAGCTTGGCGAGCTCTGCCTCCATATAGGCGCCAACCTTGGCGGCATGCTCGGCATAATCGCCGCGCACAAGCGCGGAGAGTGTCGCGGCACATGCCGCGATGGCCAAGCAGCTACCGCCGAAGGTCGAACCATGATCGCCGGGCTTAAACACGTCGGCGATCTCCTTCTTTGCCACCACGGCGCCCATGGGGACGCCGTCGGCGATGCCCTTGGCAAGACTCATGATGTCGGGCTCCACGCCATAGGTCTGGAATGCAAACGGCTTGCCGGAGCGGAAGATGCCACACTGGACCTCGTCGGCGATAAGAACGGCGCCCACCTCGTGCGCCAAGTCGCGCGCAGCCGCCATAAACTCCTCGGTCATGGGATGCACGCCGCTCTCGCCCTGGATCGGCTCGAGCATCACGGCGCAAATCTCGCTTCCGAGCTGCTTAAAGATTGCGCGCAGCTCATCGACATCGTTGGGCGTGCAGGCCACAAAGCCACCCGGCAGCGGACGGAAACTGTCCTGTAGCCAATCCTGCATGGTAGCGGCAATGGTCTCGAGCGTACGGCCGTGGAAACCGCCGCGCATGCATACGATGGTGTTGCCGCCGTTACCAGCACGCTTGGCGTACAGACGCGCGAGCTTCATCGAGCCCTCGTTGGCTTCAGCACCAGAATTGGCAAAGAACGTCTCCCACACCTGCTCGCCCGCCGTCGGAGCGCCGAGCGCAGCGGCCGTGGTCTCATCGTCGGCAGCAATCGCGTCGGCAAGCACGCGCGCACCGTCCGCATCATCGTTAGCGAGCTTGGACAGCAGCGCCGCGACCTGGCCACGCTGCTCGATGAAGAAGTAGTTGGAGACATGCATGAGCTTTTTGGTCTGCGCCTCGAGCGCCGAGAGCACTGCAGCGTTGCCGTGGCCAAGGCTGCACACACCGATACCGGCAAGAAAATCAAGATACTCACGGCCGTCATCGCCGACGAGCTTCATACCGTGACCTTCGACAAACTCTACCGGCGAGCGGCCAAAGGTATGCATAACGTAGTGGGATTCGAGCGATTGTTGAGCAGCAAGTGACATGGGATGCCTTTCGTCGAGCGCCGGGCGGCGCGGGCTATGGGTGTTAGGATGCGGCGCCAGGACCTTAAACCGTCTGGAGCTTCTCGACCTCGTCGAGGTTCTCGGTCAGGCGCGCCGCAAACGTCGAAAGCGGGTGCGGATGCGTATCGAATTCGTAGGCCGTCTCGGTGGAGTGGATCACGGTGCCCACGCCAGCATCGGTCAGCAGCTCCAGGAGCAGCGAGTGCGGCGTCGTGCCGTTGATGATGTGGGCTCGGAACACGCCAGCGGCAAGCGCATCGACAGCGGCGCGCAGCTTTGGAATCATGCCCTTGTCGACCTCGCCGCCGTAGAGCATCTCATTAACCTCGTCGAGCGTTAGGTTGGAGATAAGCGAATCCTTGTCGCTAAAGTCCTTATACAGGCCATCGACGTCGGTAAGGAAGATCACCTTGTGCGCATGAAGCGCCGCCGCAACGGCGCCGGCGGCGGTATCGGCGTTGATGTTGAAGAAGCCACCGTCCTCCCCCGCAGCGACCGTGGCGATAACGGGAATGTACTCGCTGTCGAGCAAACGCTCGATATAGTCGGTGTTGACGTGCGTGACCTTGCCTACGCGGCCGAGCTCTGGGTCGAGTGGCTCGGCGATAAGGGTACCGGCGTCGCTGCCGGACACGCCCACGGCCAGGTTGCCGTGGTGGTTGAGCGCCGCGACCAGCTCCTGATTGACCTTGCCGCCCAGTACCTCGCGCACGATGTCCATGGTGGCAGGCGTAGTCACGCGCTGGCCGTTCTTAAACTCGACGGGGATGTCGTAGTGGCTGAGCGCTTCGTTGATGGCCTTGCCGCCACCGTGCACGATAACAGGGCGCATGCCGATAATCTTGAGCAGGACGATGTCGCTCATCACGTCACGACGCAGTTGCTCGTCGATCATGGCGGCACCGCCGTACTTGATAACGACCGTCTTGCCGGTCAGGTTCTTAATCCACGGCAGCGCCTCGAACAGCAGCTGCGCGGTAACTTCGTTGGATTCGCTCGAGCGACAATCGCGTGCGAACTTCATAGTCAGCCTCGTCTTTCGTGTAGCTATCGCGCCGCACCTCGTTGCCCGCGATTGCAACGGGACGCGCGGCACATCGGGAGTCTAGGAACGGTAGTCGCCGTTAATGGAGATGTACTCGTGCGTGAGGTCGCAAGTCCACACGGTGGTCGCCGCGTCCCCTGCGCCCAGGTCTGCCGAGATCACAATCTCGGGCGCCTCAAAACGACGCAGCGCCTCGTCCTCGTCAAAGGGAACGGTCAGGCCGTCGCGGCAGACGGGCATACCCATCATATCGATGGACACATCTTCTTGGTTAAATTGCACGCCGCACTTGCCGAGCGCCATGGCAACACGGCCCCAGTTGCAGTCGTGGCCGGCGATGCAGGTCTTGACGAGCGGCGAGTTGGCGACAGCACGGGCGGCGATATCGGCCTCCTCGTCGTTCGCGGCACCGGTGACGTTAACCGTCACGAGCTTGGATGCGCCCTCGCCATCTGCGGCAATGTTGCGCGCCAGGCTCTCGCACACCTCATGCACGGCAAAGGCCAGCTCGCCGAAGGCGTCAGAGCCCTCGACAATAGGCTCGGCATCTGCGGCAGCGCCGGAAGCAAGCATGATGCAGGTGTCGTTGGTCGAGGTGTCGGAATCGACCGTTACCTTGTTGAAGGTCTGCTTGACGGTGGAGAGCAACAGGGCGTGGAGCGCCGCCGGCTCGACAGGGGCATCGGTAGTGATGACCGCGATCATGGTGGCCATGTTGGGCATGATCATGCCCGAGCCCTTGCACATACCGCCCACCGTATAGGCATTGCCCGCGTGTCCCGCGGCCTCGCTGCGGTAACACACGGCATACTCCTTGGAGTGCGTATCGGTCGTCATGATGGCGCGGGCGGCATCGGCGCCACCGTGGGCGGAGAGCGCCTCGTAGGCGGCAGGAACGGCAGTCTCAAACGTGTCAATCGGCAGAATCTGACCAATTACGCCCGTGGAGGCGACCAGAATTTGCTGGGGCTCACAGCCGATGACCTGCGAGGCGATGTTGCAGGTCTCGCGCGCGCAGGCAAGACCGGTCTCACCCGTGGCGGCGTTGGCATTGCCAGAGTTGACCGAAATGCCGGCAATGACGCCGTAGCCCTTGTCGGCGCCGCCCAGGTTGGCACGGCTCACCTGCACGGGCGCCGCACAAAAGCGGTTAGTCGTAAACACGCCGGCCCCGGGACAGGGTTTATCGGGCACGACGAGCGCGTAATCCAGGCGCTCGGGATTCTTGCGGAATCCGGCATGGATGCCCGCCGCCTTAAAGCCAGCTGCCGCCGTTACGCCGCCCTCTACGACACGAATCTTGATATCGAACTGCTCAGCATTCATCGTCTTTATGGCTCCTTATGTCAAACAAAAAAGGGGCATCGGTTGGTGCGCCATGCCAGCCACAATCATGAGACCAGCTTAAAAGTGGCGCCCCACTCGATGCCCGATTACCAAATCGCTAACAATCGAATGTGCTACACCGGGCACGCCACTGTGGGCAAGCCTCGTCGCTCGTCAAAGCCAAAGACGATGTTGGCGCACTGGACCGCCTGGCCTGCTGCGCCCTTGCACAGATTGTCGATGGCGCCCGTAGCCACCAGAACGCCCGCGCGCTTGTTGAGCGCGAGGCCAATCTGGGCGGCATTGGTGCCGACGACCGAGGCCGTCTTGGGCTGCTGGCCGGCATCGAGCACGCGCACAAAAGTGCGGCCGGCGTAGAACTGCTTGTAATGGTCGACGACGTCCTCAAGGGTCAACGTGTCGAGAGCCTGCGGCGCGAGCGGCAGCGTCACCGTGGAGAGCAGACCGCGCTTGAGCGGTGCCAGATGCGGGGTGAAGACGATGCGGTCGGCCAGGCCAAGTATCTGCTCGATCTCGGGCGTATGACGATGCTTGCCCACGCCATAGGCTTCCAGGTTCTCGTCTGCGCTGCAAAAATGGGTGCGGGCGTTACAGGACTTACCGGCACCTGTCACGCCGCTGATAGCGTCAACGACCACGGGGCCGCTCTCGGCCACCCAGCCCGCACGCACGGCAGGCGCGGCAGCAAGGCTCGTTGCGGTGGGATAGCAACCGGCGCAGGCAACCAGTACGGGCTTGCCATCGGCGTGGTCGGATGCAGCGGTCTCCAAGTCCTGGCAGAACAGCTCGGGCAGGCCAAAAGCGCGGGTCTTGAGCAGCTCGGGGCTCGTGTGCTCGGCGGCATACCACGCCTCGAACACGGCCGGATCGCTCAGGCGGTAGTCGGCAGACAGGTCGAAGCAGGAAACGCCTGCGGCAAGCAGGGCGGGCACCTGCGCCATGGCGGCGGTGTGCGGCACGGCCAAAAAGACAGCGTCGCAGGATGTAAGCTCGGGAGCATCGTGCGTCGTGAAGACAAGATCGCTTACGCCGGCGAAGCTCGAGTACACCGCAGACAACGGCTGGCCGGCATCGGCGTTGGACGTAATGGCAGCAAGTTCAAACTCGGGATGACCGAGGACGAGGCGAATGAGCTCGGCGCCGGCATATCCAGCCGCACCGACGATTCCAACCTTTAAAGACATATCGGACTCCTTGTCTGCAGTTATGCACCAATGCGCATCCCGCAGCCGTCGTTATGAAGTGGGTTGAAACTTTAGCACCAAAAGATGCATATATACGCAAATCTTTTACATATTCATGCATTGAAACAGTCCCGACACATTCACTCGAAGGAATTGACAAATAAATGCGGGCCCCATATTGCCCAGTGCGCCTTACGGTGACGTTGCAATGTGGGGCCCGCTACATGCAAGAATTTGAATTGTCGAAGCTTGCCGAGAGACTCGTTTAGAGCTCGACCGGCACCCATTCGTCATGGTTGCAGATAAAGGCCTCGGGTTCCTCCACGCTAAAGAAGACGAGCGTGGGATCGTCTGCGCCCTCGTAGTGCTCGCCTAGGCGCTCCAGGTGCTTCCAGCCTGCCTCGCGCATATCGGGAGCGGCTTGGTCATCCAGACCCGCACGCCCGCGCAAGATGAGCCAGCCATGGCCCGGCCACCAACTCGTGGCCTCAAAGCGTTGATTTTGCAGCAGCTCTTGCCACACGTCTTTGGTGCGCGCCGTTACAAACCACAGCTTGCCGTCCTGGATCTGCGCAAACGAAAACGGACGCACATGCGGCTGTCCGTCAACGCTCGTCGCCAAATACCATGCCGGCACCGACGTCAGATACTCCAACACTGTATTCAATCCGTCCATGTGTCCTCCTGGCACTAGTCTTTTTGGGTCGGGGCTGTTTTAGCTACCCTAGGGCTAAAGCTCCAGGCGCTCCTCGCTGCCGTCGATATCACAGAAGCGGGCGGCGATGTTGCGCACCGAGAAAAAAGCAAGACGACCGTCGTTGGCGCCCTTGTGGTCTTCGCCGATGCCCACCATGTGCTTAAAGCCTGCCTGGCGCACTTTGTCGCTCACGACCGCATCGTCCTCGAGCGCGGCCTCGCCAGTTAACACGATCCAGCACTCCCCCGGCTTCCAGCCCGAGAGCTCAAACTTGGGATTCGCGCTCAACTCGGCCCACACATCCTTATCACGCGAGGTGCAAAACCACAGCTTGCCATCATCAACCATGGCAAACGAGAACGGCCTCACGCGCGGCTGATGTCCGTCCGTCACGTCGATCGTGGCGAGATACCACGCCGGAATACGCCTAAGATACGAACAGGCGCGCTCGAGCTGCGCCGTGCGGTCGTTGTCGGTCATAGGGACCCCTTTCCTGCGCTCGAATCGCGCCTAAACAAGTTGAAGATTGATGACAATGACGCAGATGAGCAGCAACGCCGTCACCACCGCCGCCAACGCGTCGCCGCGGCCAAATGCAAGCGCATGCAGACGTGTGCGGCCCTGCTCGCCATGATAGCAACGGGCATCCATGGCGGCAGACAGCGTTTCGGCATGACGGAACACGCCCGTGAACAGCGGAATCGCCACACTGCCGAGCATACGCACGCCGCCGAGCGGGCCTCCCGTCACGCGCGCACCGCGGCTCGCCTGCGCATCGGCCGTCTGCTTCATCTCGGTGGCAAACTGCGGCATAAAGCGCAGCGCGATACCCATGATCATGCCGAGCTCGTGCGCAGGAAGTCCCACACGCGCAAACGGCGCGAGCAGGCGCTCAAAACCCGCGGTGAGGTCGAGCGTCGGTGTGGTGAGCGTGATAGCGCTCATACCGGCCATCATCAAGGTCAGGCGGCACGCCATAAAGGCAGCGGAATGCAGCGAGCCCTCGCTTATCTGCAAAAAGCCGAGCTGCCACAGAATGCGCCCGCTCTGGTCGGAAAACAGGTTGAGCACCGCGACCACCGCGACGATCGCCAGCAGCGGCGCCATCGATGACAGGACGCGACGAGCCGGCACCCGGGACACGGCATAGATCAGGACAACGAAGATTGCGACCGGGACCAGTCCGCGGAAGCTGCTGACCGTGAGCGTCGTGATCAGAAACACAAAGCCCAAGAGCAACTTGGTTCGCGGGTCCAGGCGGTGGATTGCACTATCGCCGGGATAGTAGCTGCCAAACGAAAACGCCTCCATTAGCAGCCCTCCTCTCGCGCGACCGTCTTGGATTTGGCCTTGTCCGAAACGTTAGAAGAACCGTCTGAGCAACCGATCAGCAAATCTGCCAACTCGTCGGCCAACGACTCAACCGTATAGAGGCCGTCAAAGCGTAGCGGCACGTCTGTCTTCGCAAGCGCCAGCGCCATGCGCTGGGCAGCGGGAACACCCAAGCCGATTGATTTAAGCTCATCCGCATGCGCAAAAACCTGAGCGGGCGTGCCCTCGGCAAACACCGTGCCCTCGTTCATCACGACAATACGATCGCAGCAATTGGCAAGGTCATCCATACTGTGTGAGACCATGACGACGGTCAGGCCATCGCGGTGAAGTCGATCGATGAGCCCCAGGAAATCACTGCGCGCCGCCGGATCGAGTCCCGCCATGGGCTCATCGAGCACCAGGACTTCGGGCTCCATGGCGAGCACGCCGGCGAATGCCACGCGCCGTTGCTGCCCGCCCGAAAGTTCAAAGGGGCTCTTGTCGCCCACCGTGGCCAGGTCGAGGCCTACGCGCGCGAGCGATGACGCAACGCGGCGGGCAACCTCGGCCTGTGACAAGCCAAGGTTATGCGGACCAAATGCCACGTCCTGTGCCACGGTCTCGGCAAACAGCTGACGCTCTGGATACTGAAACACCACGCCGACCTTTGCCTTAACCGCGGCGGCATCTTTCTTGTTTACCAGGTCGAGCCCCAGCGCATAAACAGAACCCTCCTGGGGACGAATCAAGCCGTTGAGATGCTGAACCAGCGTCGACTTACCCGAACCGGTATGGCCCGCAAGGCCCAGGAACTCGCCACGACGCACCGTTAGCGACACATTGCGCAACGCCCAGGGGCTGCTAGGGTCGTTGCCCCAGAGGGCCTGCTTGTTCGATGCGCCCTCGGCGGCTGAACGCTTGTGCCAACGGCGACGCTCGCGGGCGCTCAGCGAATAGCTATACGAAAGGTGCGAAATCTCGATGACGGGCTCCAGCGCGTCTGCGCCATCGATTGCAGAGGAAACGTTGTCGGGAATACGAGGATCGGATGCGAAAGGCCGCCCGGCGATGCCTGTCCTACTCCGCTCGGTATAAGCCTGCGCTATATCGGCGACCATATCCGCCTCGCGCACCTGCGCGCAAATGGGCACGCCCTTCGCGCGAAGCGCCCTGCCAAGACAACACGATGCCGGCACATCCAGATTCAGCCGCGCGAGTTCGTCCGCCCGCGTCAAGATCTCCTCGGGCGTGCCCAACATGGCAACGCGCCCCGCCCGAAACACCGCGACTCGATCGGCCTCAGCGGCCTCTTCCATAAAGTGCGTAATCATCACGATGGTCATGCCGCGTTCGTGCAGCGCGTGACAGGCCTTCATAAGGCCCTTGCGCCCGCGCGGGTCGAGCATCGAGGAAGCCTCGTCCAAAATGAGCACGCGCGGCTCCATGGCGAGCACGCCGGCAAGCGCCACGCGCTGCTTTTGTCCGCCCGAGAGAGCGTGGGTCTCGTGGCGCTCAAAGCCCACCAGACCCACGGCCTTCAGCGCCTCGCGCACGCGCTGCGCGATCTGGGCCGATTCGACCCCTAAGTTCTCGGGACCAAACGCAACATCGTCCTCGACAAGCGTTGCCACCAGCTGATCGTCGGGATTCTGGAACACCATGCCAGCAGTCGAGCGAATGTCGTAGACCAGCTCGGGATCGGACGCGTCCATGCCGTTGACGCACACCGTTCCCGCATCGGGCTGCAGCAGCGCGTTCAGGTGCTTGGCAAACGTCGACTTGCCCGACCCGTTTCCGCCGAGGATGCAGAAAAACTCGCCATCTTCGATGTTCAGATCGATGCCATCGAGCGCCGGTGCAACACCGTCATAGCTAAAGGAAACGCCCCGACACTCAATCATGCGCGACCTTTGACCTGGTCCTTCTTGGGCGTGATGAGATTAGAGACCGCCTTGTACACTGCAAGCGTCAATACCGAGTTAAGCACGGTCTTGATAAGGTTGAACGGCAGAACAGCAGGAAGCATGAGTGGCAAAATCACATCGGCCGAGCCATACCAGAACCAAACGCCGATGGTCAGGTTTGCGACCATAGACAACGCCGTAGCGGCAATAACGCCCAGCGCCAGGCCAATCACGGCGCCCTTATAGGTATGCATCTTCTGGTAGACGATAGCCGCAGGCAGAATATAGCCCAGCGTGGCAACCAAGTTCATAAGCGCACCGACCCAATCGCCCGTGGTAAGCGCATGGATAACGATCGCCATAGCGGCAACAGCCGTGCCGGCACCAGGGCCATACGCAAATCCACACACCATCGCCGGCACCAGCGACGGGTCATACGTCAAAAACGGCGCCGAGGGGAGGATGGGCAGCTGCACATACATAAACAGCGCTCCCAAGGCGCACATCAACGCCATGGTAACGAGCTGTTTGGTGCTCCACCTATTCGTGTTCTCAAAATGGATATGCTGCGACTGTTCAGACATAAGATCACCTGCCTCTTTCATCCGGACTCTAACCGTTGGTACTGGGATCTCACCAGTTCAGCCGGCATGCGAACCAACGCACACACGGGTCGCGGACTCATCGGCTCGGCCGCAGGCACGTTTCCTGCGCCACGGTACCCCTTTGGCACCGCCCGATTTACCGCCAGTGGGGAATTTCACCCCGCCCTGAAACAGCAATTGCAAGTGTAGCACGGGCAGGCTTTCGCGCAAGTATGCCAAGGGTAATTTATGGTGGGGATCAGTTGCCGCAACAACCACGTTCTCCGTTCGCTCCAAAGTAGCGCGCCTTTCGCGCAAAGCGCGAAACAGCGAAAGGGACACGTATCCCCATCAACCACATTCTCCGCCCACGCCGACCTCAAGGCCGTAAACGCAGGGGATCCGGGGGCGTGACGGGGTTTCTCTCCGGAACATTCCGCAGGACGCAAAGAGGCTCCGCAGCGCGAAGCGCGATGCGGAGCCTCTTTGCATGTCCGAGGACGTTCCGGAGAGAAACCCCGTCACGCCCCCGGATTCCCGGTGGGAGTTCTAGACCTTGTCGGCCTTAGTACATACCGCCGCCCTGCTGACCAGCGGTAGCAGCAGCGATAGCATCCTCAAGCTGAGTGTTCTTGGGCACATCGGAGACGGTGGCCTCGGTGATGAGAATCAGGCTGGCGACAGAAGCAGCGTTCTGCAGGGTGACGCGGCTGACCTTGACGGGGTCGAGGACGCCCATCTCGATCATGTCGCCCCACTCGCCGTTGGCAGAGTTGAGACCCTGGCCGGCGGGCAGCTCGGCAACCTTGTCGACCACGACAGCGCCCTCAAAGCCAGCGTTCTTGGCAATGGTAGCGACCGGAGCGGTCAGAGCCTTCTTGACGATGTCGACGCCGATCTTCTCCTCGGGGTCGTCGATCTCGACAGCATCGAGCGCAGGAGCAGCGTCCATGAAGGCGACGCCGCCGCCGGCGACGATGCCCTCCTCGACAGCAGCGCGGGTAGCCTGCAGGGCATCCTCGACGCGGTGCTTGATCTCCTTGAGCTCGGACTCGGTAGCAGCGCCGACCTTGATGACGGCAACGCCACCGGAGAGCTTGGCCAAGCGCTCCTGGAGCTTCTCGCGGTCGAAGTCAGAGGTGGTGTTCTCCATCTCGCCCTTGATCTGAGCGATGCGGGCGTCGATGGCCTCCTTGGAGCCAGCGCCGCCGACGACGACGGTGTTGTCCTTGGAGATGGTGACGGACTTAGCAGTACCGAGCATATCGGCGGTGATGTCAGCGACCTTCACGCCCAGCTCGTCCAGAGCGGCCTGGCCACCGGTGAGGACGGCGATGTCCTCGAGGATGCGCTTGCGGCGATCGCCGTAGCCCGGAGCCTTGACGGCGCAGACGTTGAGGGCGCCACGGATCTTGTTGAGGACCAGGGTCGGCAGAGCCTCGCCGTCGATGTCCTCAGCAATGATGAGCAGGCCACGGCCGGCGCGCTGGACAGCCTCGAGAACAGGCATGATGTCCTGAACGCTGGAGATCTTCTGGTCGGTGATGAGGATGTACGGATCCTTCATCACGGCCTCCATGCGGTCGTTGTCCGTGACGAAGTAAGCGGAGACATAGCCCTTGTCGAACTGCATGCCCTCGACGGTGTCGATGGTGATGTCAAACGTCTGGGAATCCTCGACGGTGATGACGCCGTCCTTACCCACAACCTCCATGGCCTCGGCGATCTTCTCGCCAACCTCGGGGTCACCGGCAGAGATGGTACCGACGGAAGCGATCTGCTCCTTGGTCTCGACCGGCTTGGCCTGCTTCTTCATCTCGGCGACAGCGGCGTTTACAGCCTTGTCGATGCCGCGACGGATGGCCAGCGGGTTGGCGCCGGCGGCGACGTTGCGCAGACCGTCGTTGACGATAGCCTGAGCGAGCAGGGTTGCGGTGGTGGTGCCGTCACCCACGGTGTCGTTGGTCTTGGTGGCGACCTCCTTCACCAGCTGAGCGCCCATGTTCTCGATGTTGTCCTCGAGCTCGATCTCCTTAGCGACGGAAACGCCGTCGTTGGTGATGGTCGGGGCACCGAACGTGCGCTGCAGAGCGACGTAACGGCCCTTGGGGCCCATGGTGACGGTAACGGCGTCGGCCAGAGTGTTGACGCCCTTGGCGAGCTTAGCGCGGGCATCGGTGTTGAACGTAATGTTCTTTGCCATGGTGAGTAATCCTCCAAAAGAAATGTGACTCGCGTCGCCGCTTCCGAGTCTTATACGGCGGACGCGTTCAAAGACGAATCAGAGATTCTGACGAGACTAGGCCTCGACGACGGCGTAGATGTCGTCGGCGCGCATCAGCAGATACTTCTCGCCGTCGACCTTGACCTCGTTGCCACCGAACTTACCGTAGATGACAACGTCGCCAACCTTGACGTCCATGGGGATGCGCTCACCCTTGTCGTTGACCTTGCCGGCGCCCACGGCAACGATGGTGCCGCGCTGCGGCTTCTCCTGAGCGTTGCTGGCGATGTACAGACCAGAGGCGGTCTTCTGCTCGGCCTCGTCGGGCTTGACCAGGACGCGATCTGCAAGCGGCTTCAAAGACGACATGCTTGTTTCCTCCTTTGTGGGCCGCGCGGTCATGCCGCGCGGGTTAACCCTTTTTGTTTGCGTACGCGTTGAATGGTACCCACGAATGGCGGGTTATACAACACAGAGTCAAAAAATCTTATTTTTTGGCACTTAGATTTTCTGAATGCCGGGGGATAACTTAGCAGTGGCTCCCGGGGCGGACCGGAGGGCATGAAGTTTGCTGCTCTGCAGTCCTGCGCAAGACGGAAAGCACATTAAGTGCTTTCCTTT
>CALKBP010000079.1:0-124333 GCA_937989885.1 uncultured Collinsella sp. | reverse complement strand
CACGAGCCGGAGAGCACTAAATGTGCTCTCCGTGCGAGCAGGACTGTCCGAGCAGGCGACTTCGCATGCCGCCGGGCAGCCGGGGCCGACACCCCACCCAAAGTTTTTCAAAAAAGTTGTTGACGCGCGCGTAACGACTCGTCTAATATATCCCTTGCGCGATGGACCTGTAGCTCAGTTGGTTAGAGCGTCCGGCTGATAACCGGGAGGTCACAAGTTCGAATCTTGTCAGGTCCACCATCAAAACGTTAAGAGCCCCGGGGCATTGCCTCGGGGCTTTTTTCTTATCGATAAAAGTAGTCAAAATAGCCCCGTCCCAAATTAACTACTTTGATTTTGTGTGCTGGGCGAAAGATTGGGTAGTATAGCTATTCAATGCGGCGACCCTGCCGTGTGTTAACCGCTACGTACCGGAGGTGTTCCATGGTTCGTGTCGACATAGAGACCATCGTCATGGCCGCCGGTCCCGTGCCATCGCTTATCGTGCTTCGTGAGCGCTGCGGCAAGTCGGATTTGACGGCACCCCTGCGTTCGCTTTCCATTCAGACCGGTTCGTTTGAGGCCGCGGCCATTAGCCGCGGCATCGATAGCGGTCGCGCCGAGCGCCCGATAACGCATGACCTGCTGCTTGACACCGTCGATGCCCTGGGCGCCAAGCTCGAGCGCATCGAGATCGTTCGTGCCGAGCCGCCGGTGTTCTATGCGACGGTTGTCGTGCTGGCCGATGGCAGCGAGCATAGGATCGATGCACGTCCGAGCGACGCCATCGCCCTCGCCGTACGCAGTAATGCCCCCATGTTCGTCGAAGACGACATCATGAATCGCTTGGGTACCGTCTCACCGCACGCCGAGGAAGTCGACGACGAGCAGGAGTTCGAGAAGTTCGACGAGTTCGTCCATACGCTCTCCCCCGATGATTTCTAAATGTCTGGCACGCGAGCGGAGAGGTCGCTGATGGGTACCCGCGTATCGGCTGAAGCGGCCGCCATCGCGCGTGAAGCCCAAATGCGCTCGGAGGCATCCGAGACAGCTCGCATCGCCTATGTGACGCAGGCCCGCACGCTTCGCGAACGCCGCGGCTCCTATATCAAGATGGTTATCATCTCCGTCCTTGTCGCAGTAATCTGTTCTCGTCTTCGTGGTACAGTTGGTGCGCTTGGGTTTTCGATTTCAACAGGCTTGGTAATCTGGGGTGTGGTCGATGCAGTAATGCTGACCAACCAGATCAAGGTACTCGACAAGCGTGCGATGGATATGGTGCGCGCCCGCGACGCTGCCGCCAAGATCGCTGCCGAGGCACAAGAACTGTAACGACGCCGGATTCGATGGGAAGGTCTAGAGATGGCACAGGATATGCAGGACGCCGGTAACGTCTCCGCCGAGCTCGACGCCATGGTGTGTGACCTGATTGGTGCGTTCTTGGACGACCTTGCCGCCGGCGAGAATCCGGGCGTAGTTGTGGCGATCGAGGACGCTGCTTCCAACCGCTATCTGGCGGCACTCGACGAGGACGGCGAAGAGGCGTGCCTCGAGGCTGCCACCAACTTTATCTCCGAGCACAAGATGGGCCTTAAGGACGAGGGCCTGGGCCGCATCGCCCGCTATGCCATCGGCTACACCGGCTGTGTCGAGATTGACGGTGGCTATCACGACGCTCTGCTCGTGAGCTTCTTTGAGACCACGCTCGAGAGCGGCTTTTCGGCATATGTGCTGTATGAGGGCATGGGCGCCGGCGATGGTTTTATGTGGAGCGACCCTGAACCTGCAGGTGAGGAAACCCCTCTCATCTAAAATCGCTAAAATAAACGAGTTTTCGGTAAAAGGCTCAATATTCCCGCTGAGCGTTGTATCGCTGGGCGGGCCGCATACGCGTGCCGTTTGTATATGGATAGAAGATAGGGGAACTACATGCGCGTAGACAATCTGAGGAACATCGCCATCATCGCCCACGTCGACCACGGCAAGACGACGATGGTCGATAAGCTCCTGCGTGCCACGGACGCCTTCCGTGCCAACCAGCAGGTCGAGGACCGCGTCCTGGACTCTAACGACCAGGAGCGCGAGCGCGGCATTACGATTCTCGCCAAGAACATCTCTATCGAGTACAAGGACGTCAAGATCAACGTCATCGACACCCCGGGCCACGCCGACTTTGGCGGCGAGGTCGAGCGCGTGCTGCGTATGGCCGATGGCGCCCTGCTGCTGGTCGATGCCTTTGAGGGCCCCATGCCCCAGACCCGCTTCGTGCTGCGTCACGCTATCGACACCGGCCTCAAGATCATGATCGTCATCAACAAGATCGATCGTCCGGGCGCCAACCCCGAGAAGGCCTACAACGACTGCCTGGACCTTATGGCCGACCTGGGCGCTACCGACGACCAGCTCGAGTTCGCCATGGAGCACGTGGTCTACGCCAGCGCCATGAATGGCTTTGCCCGCCTTGACCCCAACGACGGCAACATGGACATGTATCCGCTGCTCGATATGATCATCGACGACATGCCCGCACCCGAGGTTGACGAGAATGCCCCGCTGGCCATGCAATGCGTGACCATCGACCACTCCAACTTTGTCGGCCGCATCGGTATCGGTCGCGTGTACTCCGGCACCATTCACCAGGGCGATCAGATCCTGGTTGTGAAGAACGACGGCTCCAGCGCCACCGCTACCGTCAAGCAGCTCTTTACCTTCGACTACCTGGGCCGCACCGAGTGCCAGGAAGTCGGCGCCGGCGATATCGCCGCTGTCGTGGGCATTGACCGCACCGATATCGGCGATGTCTACACCGACCCCGAGAACCCCGTCGAGCTCGAGCCCATCGAGATCGATCCGCCGACCCTGTCCATCGTCTTTGAGGCTTCGACCTCCCCGCTCGTCGGCCGTGACGGCGACATCGTGGGTGCCCGTCAGCTCAAGGAGCGCCTGTTCAACGAGGCCGAGAACAACGTGACCATGAAGGTCGAGGAGCTCGAGGACAAGAGCGGCGTCGAGGTCTCTGGCCGCGGCATTCTGCACCTGTCCGTTCTGATGGAGTCCATGCGCCGCGAGGGCTTTGAGTTCCAGGTCGGTCGTCCCCGCGTTCTGTTTAAGAAGGACGAGAACGGTAACAAGCTGGAGCCCGTCGAGCAGGCCGTCGTTGAGTGCCCGGACGAGTACTCGGGCAAGGTCGTCGAGGTCTTCGGCACCTCCGGTGGCATCATGACGAGCATGGACACCTCGGGCATCGTGACGCACCTTGAGTTTAAGATCCCGACCCGCGGCATCATGGGTCTTAAGAACCGCATCATGAACGTCACTCACGGCGAGGGCGTGTTCTACCACACCTTCCTGGAGTATGGTCCTTACGCCGGCGAGATCGGTAACCGCCAGAACGGCGCCATGATCTCCATGACCACCGAGAAGGCCGTTGCCTACGCTCTGGGTACGCTGCAGGAGCGCGGCCAGCTGTTTGTTGAGCCGGGCACCGAGTGCTACGAGGGCATGATCGTGGGCGAGCGCAGCAAGGCAGGCGACATGGTCGTCAACATCGCCCGCACCAAGAACCTGGGCAACCAGCGTTCCTCGACCTCCGACATCTCCGTCCAGCTGGTGCCGCCTCGCACCTTCTCGCTGGAGGAGGCGCTGGAGTACATCGCTGACGACGAGCTGGTCGAGATTACTCCCAAGAACATCCGCCTGCGCAAGCGTCTGCTCAACGCCACCGACCGCAAGAAGGCCGCCGTCCGCGCCGGTCAGGTCAACAAATAAGCGCTGGGACTTATAACCGCCAATAAGAAAGGGCGTCGACCGCAATGGTCGGCGCCCTTTTTGGTGCAATGGGGTCAGGATGCTTTGCACCACCACAAAGGTGCCTGGCCCTTTTGTGGTGGTTAGCGGCTAGGCGGAGGGAAGGCCCGGGGTGTTGGCGGCCTGCTGCGGCTTGAGGTGGGCGTTGCGCCAGATGATCTGGATAACGTAGCCGAGCATAAAGACAAAGGCAACGCCGCTGATGAAGTCGCCGATGAGGGGAAGTCCTGTGAGGGCGCCTGCGGCCACACCGCCGACAGCTGCCATGGCGTAGCGGTTCTGGTTGTGTCCGACCATGCGGGCGATCGCGCAGCCCGCAAAGGCGGTGGAGACCAGCGCGACGCCGATCACGGCGCACATGAGGGCTCCGGCAAGCGACAGGCCGGCAATCGAGATAATCAGCAACAATACGGCAGGGACAATGGCTACCGTACCCAGAAGACCGCTTACCCACAGGGGCGTGGGGCGATGGTGAAGCATGCCGGCGGCGCTGGCGGTCGCGCGCGGAAAGACGAGCTCGAGCAACAGGGCGATAAAGCAGGTCGAGAGTGCTGCGGCCACGATGCCGCCGATGACATCGTTAAGGGTGGAAGTATCTTCGTTCTCGGTGCGGTCGATCTTGAGTGCGCCGACCTCGGCTCCTGCGGCGCGCTCGGGCTCCTCGGAAACATGCGCGTTCACGGTGCCGGTAATGCGGGCGTTCTTGCCCAAGACGAGCTTATCGGCCCAAACCTCGACATCGCCCTCGACGGTGCCGTCGATGGTCACGGTGTCGCCCGCGAGCACTGCCGACTTGGTAGAACCGCGCAGGGCAACTGTCTCACCCATCGCGTAAAAACAGTTGGCGGCGCTACCGGTGTTGAGCACGACATGCTGACCGGCTACCGTCACGCTGCCATCGATTGCGGTTTTGGAGATATCGATGGTGCGCGCCGCCAGGCGAACGGCTCCGCCTACGGTGCAGTTGCGAATCGACAAGCTCTCGCCTGCCGCGATAATATCGCGGCCGATGGAGGCGTCGTCTAGGTTAAGGCTCTGGCCGGCCCAGTACAGGTCGCCTTCGACGCCAGACGGATTTGAGTCAACTTCGGTTGCGAGCACGTTGCCCGCGGTGTCTGTGCCGGCGAACGACGTCTTGGGAAGCGCGGTCAGCGCAAGCGCAATCAGTGCGAATAGAAGGGCGATATGGACCCGCGCTTTGCGGCGCTTGGTCGACGGTTCTAGGTTGCAAGGCATAGTGAATCCTTCGTTAGATACTCGGCATATATCTAACAGGGTACCCAACGTGCGCGCGCTCTAAAAGAACCTCTCGGTTGCATTTCGAAGGGTCGTGCCGCGCTGTCTACTTTTTGCGATGCAAGAAGCGCGCGATGTCTTCCTCGGTGGGACTTTTGATGTCAAAGCGCAGCGAGAGCCAGCGCAGGCCCATGGTCACCGCGACGCATACGACCAGCGCGGCGACATTGCTCATGATGCCGCTCATAACGAGACACACATAGCTTGTCGATCCGGCGATGGCGGCGATGGCATAAAAGTTAGTACGTTGGAAAATGCCCGGAACCACGCCCATAAAGCCGTCGCGCAACATGCCGCCACCCACCGCGGTGAAGAAGCCCATCATGATGCATACGGCCGGCGCAAAGCCATAAACCAGTGCTTTGTCCGCTCCGGTGGCGGCGTAGATGCCGACCGAGATGATGTCGAGCAATGGGATGAGTTTCTCTGGTTTATCGACGATTGCCGGGAAGATGTAGATGATGGCCGCCGTGGCGATGGAGAGCGGCAGCGCCATTGGCTGGTTGAGGATGTAGACGTTGCCGACCTGGAGTGTCATATCGCGCAAAAGACCGCCGCCCAGACCGCAGACCACCGCGAGCGCGACCGCGCCCACCAGGTCGAGCTTGTGTTCGCGCGCAACCAGCACACCCGAGATCGATGCCGCGACAACAGCGAACATCTCGAGCCAAAAGGGAATAGCGACCATGGCATCCGAGGCATGTGGGGTAACGGTTATAGCGGCGACGACGGGCAAGATGGGTTCCTTTGAGTTACGGGTTTGGACAATGCCCGTACATAGTACATGTTCGGCGCCGATTGCGACCCCATTGCTCGGTAAACGGTTAGCAGCGGATGCGGGCGTGGCGTTGCTGGAATGCCAGGGATCCAAAACATGTACGTCACCCTCCAAAAACGACATTTTTCGACATCTTTGGAGGCTGACGTACATGTTTGGATTGAGCTCACAGCATGAGTGAGTTAATTTACTCACATCCGGTATATTCCCCCACTTCAACGGACATAAGAGTTGGATACCGGCTCAGAGCGAGAGGCCCTCAATGGATACTCCTGTTCTCATTTCGCATAAAACCGCATGGCTTGTCCATCATGCGCCCCAGAATTTGGTTCAGTCTCTTGCGCGGCACGACTACCAGATAGGCGTACGAGGCATCTCCACCCAGCAACGCGTTGCGCGCATACGACAGGCCCTTACCGACTGCGGCATTCCGTCCGATATGCTCAAAACTATCGATATCTCGGTTGTATTCGAATTCGAGCGAATTCGCACCAAAGGCGTCATTTGCCGCATTCTTGGACAAAATCTTCCCTACGAGCATATTGACGAGTTGACGCCCGGAATCTTCATCACCGACGAAGCCTTCACCTTCGTGCTCGCTGCCGAGTGGATGGATAGGATCGAATATCTCGAATATGGCTATGAAGTTTGCGGCGATTATCGCATGAGGCTCAATCCCGCCGACCATTATACCGAGCAACCAGCCGCCACCTCCAAGGATGAAATAACCGAACTGCTCGATCGGCACCCCGGCAAACCCGGTGCCACACGTGCACGGCTCGCGCTCAGGCACATCTACGATCACTCGGCCTCGCCTATGGAGACCGCTTCGGCAATCGCCCTCTCGCTCCCAACAAGCGAAGGCGGGGTTGGCATCCGAGGTATCGAACTCAACAAACCGCTCGAGATCCCTCAACGTCTCTGGCATTGCGCCAAAGCTCGAACACTCAAAATCGATGCGCTCGTTACCTACAAGCGCAGGGAGCTCGGTATCGAATATAAGGGCGGCTTTCACGATGAGTTCGAGCGCAAGGGGGCAGATGCGGAGCGAGAGGCCGTTCTCTCCCAAATGGGATATCGAATCGTTACGCTCACTTCGGCTCAGTTCGGTAGCCAGCTCGCCTTTCACCGCGCCATGAACAACATTCGCGAAGCACTCGGCATGCCTCGCTGTACCGACACCGGGTACCAGCGAGAGCAAAACGAACTACGCAAGACGCTTATCCGCAACTGGAAAGGCATGCGAGACGAAGAGGCACCTTCCGAATAGTGCCACTCCCGTGAGCTCAATCCAAACGTGTACGTCAGCCTTCAAAGATGTCAAAAAATGTCGTTTTTGGAGGGTGACGTACATGTTTGGTTGGGATGTGCGGCCGAGAGGGGATCCGATAACAAAAAAGCTCCCATTCTCGGGAGCTTTCTCAACCAAAATGGCGGAGGAGGAGGGATTCGAACCCTCGTGACCTTATACAGGCCAAACGGTTTTCGAGACCGCCGCATTCAACCACTCTGCCACCCCTCCGCGTGGGGTAAAAACAAAGCAGGCTCGAAGGCCTGCTTTGGAATTAACTGGCGGAGAGTCAGGGATTTGAACCCTGGAGACGCTTTTGACGCCTACACGATTTCCAATCGTGCTCCTTCGGCCACTCGGACAACTCTCCGTTAAATGCGAAAGTCAGTATACACGAGGAATCGCAAAGTGCAAACAGAAAAGTTGGCATTTTTTGAAACGCTTGGCTTCGTGACGGGATCTAGGAGGGCAAAAACGGGCTCTGACCAGCAGGGTTACATGCGGCAAATTGTTCAAAATGGGTATTTATAAACGACATGGCAGCAATTTTAAAAATCTTTGAACGGTGTTGTGAACCACTGGTATGTATTTCGCGACCACAGCCTTGCAATTGTTGACCTGCGGCTTGGCTCAGTTTGTCCCCGCAGCGCCGTGTCTTGTCCACAGATCCGTCAAGCATTTGGTCAGCATTTGGTTGGAAGACGCATGAAGTGCCGTGTGAGTATGGACATATGTGGAGGTCATGAGGTTGTAGCTGCATATTCTTGCAGCCTGGGAGGTTGAAAGATATTATTACCAAGTCTTTTCCTGCTTCAGGCGCACCTTCACGACCTGAAGCCACATTTGCCCAGAGGAGGTGACAATATGAAGGCTTATGAACTGCTGTTCTTTGTTGACCCGTCGCTCGACCCCGAGACTCGTCTCGCTGTTATGAAGCGTATCGATACCACGATCGCTGAGGGCGCTGGCAAGGTCGACTCCGTTGACGAGTGGGGCAAGCGCAAGCTCGCCTACGAGATCAACGACCTCACCGATGGTGACTACACCCTCATCAACTTCCACGCAGATCCTACCCAGATCGCCGAGCTTGATCGCGTCCTGCGCATCACCGACGCTGTGGTCCGCCACATGATCGTCCGTCGCGACGACCAGGAGTAAGACTGTCGTTTTGGACTGGGCTTGTGCCCCAAGAGGAAGTAGTGAGTTATGAGCATCAATCGAGTGAACATCACCGGTAACCTCACGCGTGATCCCGAGCTGCGCGCCACCGCTAGCGGAACCCAGGTTCTGTCCTTTGGCGTCGCCGTGAACGATCGTCGCCGCAACCCGCAGACTGGCGAGTGGGAGGACTATCCCAACTTTGTCGACTGCACTATGTTCGGCACGCGCGCCGAGGCCGTGAGCCGTTTCCTGGCAAAGGGAAACAAGGTTGCGATCGAGGGCAAGCTGCGCTACAGCTCTTGGGAGCGCGACGGCCAGCGCCGGAGCAAGCTTGAGGTCATCGTCGATGAGATCGAGTTTATGAGCTCCCGTGGTGGCCAGGGTGGCTACGATCAGGGCGGTTACGCCCCCGCAGCCCCCGCGCCCGCAGCACGTCCTGCCGCACCGGTGGCTACGCCGCCCGCGGTCGACGTCTACGATGAGGACATCCCGTTTTAAGGGCTGTTCACCTATTTTTGAGTGAGAGGCGGCTTTGGTTCGCCGAAGTTGCCAAACGAAAGGTATTTTGACATGGCTAATGATTTTTCTGCACGTCAGCCGCGTCGTAAGTACTGCCAGTTCTGCAAGGAGAACACTGAGTTCATCGACTATAAGGACACTCAGCTTCTCCGTAAGTACATGACCGACCGTGGCAAGATCAAGCCCCGTCGCGTCACTGGCGCTTGCACGCAGCATCAGCATGACATCGCCAACGCCATCAAGCGCGCCCGCGAGATGGCTCTCCTGCCGTACACCGTCCCCGTGGTTTCCTCTCGTGGCAACCGCGACCGCGGCTAAGAAGGGAGACGCATCATGAAGGTTATTCTTCTCGATGAGATCAAGGGCAAGGGCGGCGAGGGTGACGTCGTAGAGGTCGCTCAGGGTTACGCTGAGAACTTCCTGTTCCCCAAGAAGCTCGCTGTTGCCGCCACCAAGGGCAACCTCAAGCAGCTTGACGAGCGTCGCAACAACATCGCCAAGCGCGAGGCCGTCCGTCTGGCTACCGCCAACGAGACCAAGGCTGCCTTCGAGGGCAAGACGGTCACCGTTGACGTCAAGGTCGGCGACGAGGGCATCCTCTTTGGCTCCGTTACCGCCGCTATGATCGCTGACGCCATCAAGGCTCAGCTCGGTATGGACATCGACCGCAAGCGCGTCGAGCTCGGTAAGCCCATCAAGGTTGCCGGTGCCCACACCGTTGCCATCTCGCTGTACCGCGAGATCAAGGCCGAGGTTGTCGTTCTCGTTGGCGTTACCGCCGAGGAGCTCGCTGCCGAGGCTGAGGTCGAGGAGGCCGCTGAGGTCGCCGAGGCCGAGACCGCCGAGGTCGAGACTGAGGCTGCTGCCGAGTAGCATTTGCTGCAACGCAACAATCTTGTTCTAAGAAGGGCGCTCTGGGAGACCAGGGCGCCCTTTTGTTTTCTACGCTTGGCGAGCGCCATGGCATGCGTTGTGGTGAAGTCCCAAATGCGGGACCGTTCATCCGTTTCGTTCGGTGATGATTGCCGGGGCGCGGCCCGTTTTGGGACCGTGGCTGATACTATGGATGCTCGCAAGCGATATGAATGAGGATGCTCATGGCATATGACGAAAGGGAGACGGGGCTGACGGTCGAGGACCGTGGCTCCAAGTTGGGTCTCCCTCAAAACCAAGATGCAGAGGCCAATGTACTGGCCGCTATGCTGCTGTCACCCGAGGTGGTCGAGGAGGCCCAGGTCGAGCTGCAGCCCGATGACTTCTACCGGCCCATTCATAAGACCATCTACACCGCGATGGTCGATATGTACAACAGCCGCATTCCCATCGACTCTATCTCGCTGATCGATTACCTGCGCAGCATCAACAAGCTTGATGCCGTGGGCGGCGAGGCCTACATTTTGGAGCTGATGGGCCAGACCCTGTCGCTCGTGAACTGGCAGCACCATGCCGCCATCGTCCGTCGCGACTCGATGCTGCGCGAGCTGATCGGTGCCACCAACGAGATCAACGCGCTGGCCTATAACGCCCCCACCGACACCAAGGAGGTCGTGGAGCTGGCCGAGAGCAAGCTGCTTAAGGTCACGGCGCGCGAGGTCAAGTCGAGCTATAAGACACTGACCGAGTTTATGGTCGAGGCCTATAACGAGGCCGAGGAAGTGTGTAAGGCCGGTGGACAGGCCGCGGGCGTGCCCACCGGCTTCCCGTCGCTCGACCGCATGCTCATGGGTTTCCGCGAGGGCCAGCTCATCATTATCGGCGCCCGCCCTGCCGTGGGTAAGACGTCGTTCGCTCTGAACCTGGCGCTGAATGCCGCCGCTGCGGGCTATACCGTCGGCTTCTTTTCGCTGGAGATGTCGGGCAAGGAAATTGCCCAGCGCCTGATTTGCGCCTACGCCATGATCTCGATCAGCGACTTCCGTACGGGCCGCATTAGCCCCGAGCAGTGGGCCAATATCAACGAGGCCACGCAGACCTTGTCTAAGCTCGACATTCTGATTGACGATACGCCCGGCACCACGGTGACCGAGATCCGCGCCAAGAGCCGCCGCATGCTCCACAACAAGGAGAAGGCCATCATTATCCTGGACTACCTGCAGCTGGTGAGTCCTCCGCCGGGACGTCGCTCCGAGAGCCGTACCGTCGAGGTCTCCGAGATGTCGCGTGGTTTAAAGATCATGGCCAAGGAGCTTAAGATCCCGCTCATTGCGCTGTCGCAGCTGTCGCGTCAGGTCGAGTCCCGTACCGGCAAGCGCCCGCAGCTGTCCGACCTGCGTGAATCGGGCTCCATCGAGCAGGACGCCGACATCGTTATGTTCTTGGACCGCTCCGCCGATGAGGCCGAGGCCTCGCGTGACGATCGACCCGACGAGGGCGTTACGCGTATCGTCGTGGCCAAGAACCGTTCGGGCCCGATCGGTGACGTCGACCTGATGTTCCTGCCGGCATCCACCAAGTTCTATGAGCTTGATGGGGCGCATACCGAGGAGTAGGACAGGCGCCCGTTGCACGGGTATACTGGGAATGTTTTGTGCTTCTGCGTGCCGGCGTGGCGCGTAGACAGTCCATGAATGTAAGGAGTAAACATGCCGTCAACCGTTTTGGTCGGTGCCCAGTGGGGCGATGAGGGCAAGGGTAAGATCTGCGACCTGGTCGCCGGCGACTTCGATGCCGTCGTGCGCTATTCGGGCGGTAATAACGCCGGCCACACCATCGTCGTCAACGGCAAGAAGTACGGCCTGCACCAGGTGCCCTCCGGCATCATGTATTCCGACCATGTGTCGGTGATCGGTAACGGCTGCGTCGTCAACCCCAAGGTTGTCCTTGAGGAGATCGACATGTTCGAGGCCGACGGCATCACCACCAAGAACCTCAAGATCAGTGGCAACGCGCATATCATCATGCCGTACCACATCGATTTGGATGGTGCTTTTGAGCAGAAGCTCGGCAAGAAGAACATCGGTACCACCAAGCGCGGCATCGGTCCGTGCTACCAGGACAAGATGGCCCGCATTGGCCTGCGCATGCAGGACATGCTGGACGAGGCGCTGTTCCGCGACAAGCTGGAGACCGCTCTTGCCCGCGTGAATCCCGAGCTCGAGCTCATCTACCACCTGCCCACCTACACCGTGGACCAGATCTGCGACGAGTACCTGCCCATGGCCGAGCGCCTGCGCCCCTACATCACCGAGACGAGCCTGCTGCTCAACAACATGATCGACGAGGGCAAGGACCTGCTGTTCGAGGGCGCTCAGGCAACGCTGCTCGACATCGACCACGGCACCTATCCGTACGTGACGTCTTCCAACTGCACCGCCGGCGGCGCCATCACCGGCTCCGGCGTCGGTATGAAGAATGTCGACCGCGTGCTGGGCGTCATGAAGGCCTATATCACCCGCGTCGGTTCGGGCCCCATGCCCACCGAGCTTTCCTATGAGTCCGAGGCCGGCCATACGCTGACCGAGGAGGGCTATGAGTACGGCGTGACCACCGGCCGTCGCCGTCGCTGCGGTTGGTTCGATGGCCCCATCGCCAACTACGCCTCGCGTGTTAACGGCCTCACCGATATCGCCATGACCAAGCTCGACGTGCTTTCGGCCTTCGATACCATTAAGGTGTGCGTTGCCTACGACGTCGACGGCGAGCGTTACACGAGCGTGCCCGAGCATCAGGTTCGTTTTGAGCACGCCAAGCCCATCTACGAGGAGCTCCCGGGCTGGAAGTGCGACATCACCGGTTGCCGCAGCTTTGAGGAGCTGCCGCAGGAGGCTCAGGACTACGTGGCGTTTATCGAGGATCTGGCACACACCCGCGTGACGTTTATTGGCGTCGGCGCTGGTCGCGAGCAGATCATCAACCGATTCTGGAAGTAATCGGCACTATTCGGTTATTGCGATATACCCCTTTGCAGCCCGGACGGGCGGCCGAGGGGTATATTTGCTTGCAAAGGGCTCGCGCGGAGCGGGCCGTTCATCCATAGAGGAGGCACCCTTGAAGGCGGACACTCAAACCATCGACATCCTGTTGTTGGGCAGCGGCGGCCGCGAGCATGCTCTGGCAGCAAAGCTCGCAGCATCACCGCGCGCCGGCAAGCTCTACATCGCGCCGGGTAACGGCGGCACCGCGAGCTGCGGCGAGAACGTGGTTCTCGACGAATGCGATCCTGCGGCCGTGGCGGCGTTTGCGCAGAGCCACGGATGCGGACTCGTGGTGATTGGCCCCGAGGCTCCGCTCGTGGCGGGCGTAGCCGATGCCGTGCGCGCGGCGGGCATTCCCTGCTTTGGCCCGGGTGCCGAGGGCGCTCAGATGGAGGGTTCCAAGCTATTCTCCAAGCAGCTCATGGAGCGTGCCGGCATTCCGACGGCCGCCTACGGCTCGTTTACCGACGAGGCTTCGGCTCTTGACTACGTGCGCGAGCAGGGCGCCCCGCTGGTCGTGAAGGCTGACGGCCTGGCTGCAGGCAAGGGCGTTATCGTGGCGACTGAGCTCGAGCAGGCCGAGGAGGCCGTGCGCGAGTGCTTTGGCGGCACCTTTGGCGATGCCGGCAACACCGTTGTCATTGAGGAGATGCTGGTTGGCCCCGAGTGCTCGCTGCTGGCCTTTACCGACGGCAAGACCGTGCGTCCTATGGCCACCTCGCAGGATCACAAGCGTGCACTCGAGGGCGACAAGGGCCCCAACACCGGTGGCATGGGCGTCTACAGCCCGGTACCCATCGTGACCGACGAAGAGCACGCCACGATGGTGAAGGTCATGGAGCAGACCGTGGCCGAGCTTGCTGCCGAGGGCATTGACTACCGCGGCTGTCTGTATGGCGGCTTTATGCTCACCCCCGCCGGCCCCAAGGTGCTGGAGTTCAACGCCCGCTTTGGCGACCCCGAGACGCAGGTCGTGCTGCCGCGCCTCAAGAACGACCTGGTCGAGGTTATGCTCGCCTGCGCCAACTGCGAGCTCGATCAGATTGAGCTCGACTGGCGTGACGAGTGGGCTGTGGCTGTTGTCCTGACGAGCGCGGGCTACCCCGGCAGCTACGAGAAGGGCAAAGTCATCACCGGCATCGCCGACGCCGAGGCCATGGAGAACGTGACCGTGTACCATGCCGGCACCGCCGTGGTGGACGGTCAGCTCGTGACCAACGGTGGCCGTGTGCTTGCCGTGACCGCGCTGGGCGACACGTTTGAGAACGCCCGCAACCTTGCCTACGAGGCCTGCGAGAAGATTGATTTTGAGGGCAAGACCCTGCGTCATGACATCGGCCTGCGCGCGCTGCGTGGCCGCGACGCCTGGGATGCCTAAAGTCCGAGAGGGATGAGACGGATGGACGAGAAGAACGAAGAGCTCGTGGACGCGCGGATCGTCGAAGAGGACAGCCGCATGTATGGGCACGCCGAGGGCGAGTCTGGTGGCGAGGTCGCTGACGAGCCGGCGCTGGTGCTGGGCGACGACGACCCGCACGATGCCGAGCTGCACGAGAAGATTCTTTCGGAGGAGTGCGCCTGGAAGGGCAAGATCCTCGACGTCCACCGTCTTGAGGTCGAGCTGCCCAACGGTCGCCGTAGCGCCCGCGATATCGTTCGCCATCCGGGTGCGGCGGCCGTTGTGGCGCTGACCGAGAGCGGCAAGATCGTACTGGTGCGTCAGTACCGCACCGCCATCGACCGCGTGACGGTCGAGATTCCCGCCGGCAAGCTCGATCCAGGCGAGGACCCGCTCGATTGCGCCAAGCGCGAGCTGCACGAGGAGACGGGCTTTAGGGCTGGTCGCATTCGCTTTTTGACGTCGATTGTCACGTCCTGCGGCTTCTGTGACGAGATCATTCACATCTATCTGGCCACCAAACTCGAGTTCGATGCACCCAACCCCGATGATGACGAGTTTGTCAACGTGGATCTGGTGCCGCTGCACGAGCTGATCGACGCCGTGCTCGACGGCAAGATCGAAGATGCCAAGACCGTCGTGGGCGCCTTGGCCTGCGATAGCATCGCGCACCGCTTGGGCGGAGCCGAACTCTAGGTTACGCGGTTTTACCAAACCGCGTAACGAGTCGACGCCGCAAACGCCCCTAAGCGGCAATCTGCCTTTCAATCGTCGCTCGCGTACCGAAGTACGCGTCGCTCCTCTTTCAAGGCACCTTGCTCGCTTAGGGACGTTTTCGCTGACGTTGCCAGAACATCGGCGTTATGCTTGTTGGGCTGCTTTTCTTTCAACTCGAACGGTTCAACCAGATTTCTCACCCTATTTATTTCTCCCCGAGGACTGCATGTTTAAGCGTTTTCTTTCTTATTACAAGCCCCAGATGGGGCTTTTTGTTGCCGATACTGTTTGCGCCCTGGTGCTTGCCGCCATTGACCTGGCGTTTCCTATTATTCTGCGCAATCTGACTGGTGGGCTCTTTACCCAGGGTCAGGCTGCTATTATGCAGGCGCTCGGTATGATCGCGGTTGGTCTGGTGCTGATGTATGCCATCCGTTGCGCCTGTCGCTACTTTGTGAGCTATTGGGGCCACGTGATGGGCGCGCGCATGGAGTCCAAGATGCGCGAGGACCTGTTCGATCAGTACGAGCGCTTTAGCTTTGCGTACTTCGATCGCAACAGCTCAGGTGACATGATGAGCCGCGTGGTCAACGACCTGTTCGATATCTGCGAGGCGGCACACCACGTGCCCGAGTGGATTATCATCTGCGGTATCGAGATTATCGGCTCGTTTGTGATCCTCTTTACCATCGCTCCGGTGCTGGCGCTTGCCATGGCCGTGGCGACGGCGGTGTTTGCGGTCATCATGTTTTGGCAGAACATGCGCATGCGCGAGGTCTTTAGCGACAACCGCAAAAAGATCAGCGGTATTAATGCTCAGCTGCAGGATTCGCTGGCCGGCATGCGCGTGGTCAAGAGTTTTGCGAACGAGGAGGCTGAACGCTCCAAGTTCCGCTCCTCCAACGACCGCTATCTTTCGTCCAAAGAGAATATGTATCACGCCATGGGCGTTTACACTGCGACGTATGGCCTGCTTTCGGGCGTGTTGTACGTGATCGTGGTGCTGCTGGGTGGTTGGCTGGTCGCCCAGGGACAGCTGCAGGCGGTCGATATGGCGACCTTCGCGCTCTACATTTCACTGTTCTGCACGCCGCTCGAGACGCTCGTCAATTCGGCTGAAACGTATCAGAAGGCCATCGCCGGCTTTAAGCGTATGGACGAGGTGCTTTCGACCGCCCCGGATATCCAGGACAAGCCGGATGCCGCGGACCTGCAGGTGACGGCTGGCGCGGTTGAATATCGCGACGTGTGCTTTAGCTACGAGGACGTTGAGCTCGGCGCAGGCGAAGAAGCTCGCCCCGTGATCGACCATATGAACCTGTCCATCAAGCCCGGACAGACCATTGCCCTGGTTGGCCCCTCGGGCGGTGGCAAGTCCACAACGTGTTCGCTGCTGCCGCGCTTTTATGACGTGGCTGCTGGATCCGTCAGCATCGACGGCCAAGACGTGCGCGACGTGACGCAGCGGAGCCTGCGCCGCGCCATTGGCCTGGTGCAGCAGGATGTCTATCTGTTTGACGGTACGATTGGCGAGAACATCGCTTACGGCAAGCCAGGCGCCACGGCAGAAGAGGTCGCCGAGGCCGCCCGCCGCGCCAATATCGATGCCTTCATTGAGTCGCTGCCGCAGGGCTACGACACGGTCGTGGGCGAGCGCGGCAGCCGTCTTTCGGGCGGCCAGAAGCAGCGCGTAGCCATTGCGCGCGTGTTTCTCAAGAACCCCAAGATCCTGATCCTGGACGAGGCGACGAGCGCCTTGGATAACGAGAGCGAGGAGGCGGTGCAGGAGTCGCTCGAGCGCCTGGCGCGCGGTCGCACCACGATCATCATCGCTCATCGTCTCTCGACCATTAAGCATGCCGACGAGATTGCGACCGTCGAGCATGGTCGCGTTGTGGAACGTGGTACGCATGAGCAGCTTCTCGCCCGTGGTGGCACCTATGCCCGTTACTATCGAATGCAGTTCGAAGGTGCGCGTGCGCACGAGCTCGACTGATTGATATGACAGGAAGTATATGGCTGAGAAGAACCCTTTGACACCGGAAGAAGTGACGGAGTTATTCTCCGAGATCGACGCATCCGGCGTTTTGGATCCGACGCTTGCCAAAAAGCGCACCGAGCGCATGCGCGAAAAAGAGGCAGCGGCCAAGCGCGGCGACAAGGCGGCGTTGGCGCAGCTTCGCAGCGAAGATCGCGCAAGCCAGACAAAACAGATCGACCCGCTGTCCGAGGACGACCCTTCGGGCTCGCAGGTGAGCCATACCATTACGAAGACCGCTATGGCTGTGGTCATCGGCATCCTTGTACTGATCGTGGGCATGCAGATTGGCTACGGCGTGATGCGTCGCCTGAACACTGCCAACCTGTCCGAGAGTGTTTCGGTGGATACCGTTTCCACGGCACTGAAGGGCGGCCTTGAGTGGGGTAACGGCTTTACGCAGTTCCCGCTCGACTTTACCGTCGACGAGGCGGACGAGCGCACAGGCACGGTCGAGGTAACGGTGTTGGACACGTCGTCTGCCAACGAGCTCGAGCTGCTGTCCAACGGGCAGATTCAGGCTGCGGCACTTGCGACCAACGCGTTGCTCAACGATAAGATTGACCGCGTGGTGTACAACGTGCACGCCTATATCGATGAGGACAGCAACATTCAGCACGATTCCTTCTTTGGCATGTTCCCCGCGAGGGGTCATCAGAGCGCCATTCTGACGTTCGTGTGGACCAAGAGCTCATCGACCGCTACGAACATCGACTGGAAGATGCATATCGTGAGTATGGACGACACGATTTCCGAGCGCATTCAAAAGCAGGTGAACTCGGTGTCGTCGCTGATTGAGGACCCGTCGGTGAGCCAGACCAAGATTGACGAGGAAAAGGCCGAACGTGACCTGGAGCATCGTCTGCATGGCCGCGAGATCTTCCGCGGTGGCAAGCCCGACCGCACGCCGTCCGATCTGCTAGAGCAGGATAAATAAGACGCCATCATCCCGCGTGAGCCAAGCGCCCGCGCGGGATGATTTTTCTGGGACGGGGATTAAATAATCATTCTGTTGTGTATGCAGTTGGCGACAAAGCCCCGCGCTCAGAATGATTTTTTAATCCCCGTCCCAGAAAAATCAATATGCATAGAAAGTCATAATTATCATTTCGTAAACATTTCGATGAAATTAACGCCATGGCGCATACTTGCGGTTAAAATACCGCAAGGCCTAACTACCAACCTTTAAGCCGGTCCGGAGAGACCGGGAAGGAGAATTATGGCGAACAACCATACTGCGGGCACTACTGTCCGCACCTTCGCGCCCAGCGAGCTTTGCCAGCGCATGCTGGCCAAAACCAGCAAGGGCACCTGCGGTCCCTGCATCCTGTACCTTGAGGATGGGACCATTTTTTATGGCCGTGCATGCGGTGCCGAGGGTACTGCGACCGGCGAGGTCTGCTTCAACACCTCGCTTGAGGGCTACTTTGAGGTCATGACCGACCCGAGCTATGCCGGCCAAATCGTAACCATGACCTATCCGCAGATCGGCAACTACGGTATCGACGAGACCGACGTCCAGTCGGTCTTCCCCGGTGATACCGCCCGCCCCGCGAGCGCTCCCGCCATGCGTGGCATGATCGTCCGCGACATGTGCGCCACGCCTTCCAACTGGCGCTCGGCCGTCAGCGTGCCGGAGTACCTGCGTGCCCACGGCATCGTCGCTATCGAGGGCGTCGACACCCGCGCTCTTGTGCGCCACCTGCGCGACAACGGCTCCAAGATGGGCATTATCTCGACGGAAATCTTTGACGTCGCCGAGCTTGCCGAGCGTCTGGCCGCAGCGCCGACGCTGGTGGGCGAGAACCTGGTCAAGACCGTGAGCTGCCCTGAGCCCCACGAGTTTGCAGCTGCCGACCTGCCCGCTACGCATGACTTTGCGCTTGCCCCTGCCGCTCCTTCCCGCCACAAAGTGGTCGCCTACGATTGTGGCGTCAAACGCGGCATCCTGGAGGGTCTGGTCCGTGCCGGCTGCGGCCTTACTGTCGTGCCGTGGGATACGCCCGCGAGTGAGGTGCTCGACATGAATCCCGACGGCGTCTTTTTATCCAACGGCCCCGGCGACCCCGATGCCGTGGTGGAGACCTACGAGCAGGTGCAGCAGCTGATCGGCAAGGTGCCGGTCTTTGGCATTTGCCTCGGTCACCAGATGATCAGCTTGGCGTGTGGCGCCCAAATGGAAAAGCTTAAATTCGGTCACCGTGGCGGTAACCAGCCGGTTATGAACCTGGTGAGCCGTCGCGTGGAGATCACCGCGCAAAACCACGGCTTTGGCCTGCTGTTCCCAAGTCTGGGCAAACTGATCCCGGAGCTTTCCGGCGGCGAGACCGAGCATGAGGCCGACGGCGACCTGCGCGCCTGGGTGCGTCGCGGCATCGCGCCGGTCGTGATGAACGAGCGCTTCGGCCGCATTCGCCTGACGCACGTGAACCTCAACGACGGCACCGCCGAGGGCATCCAGCTGCTCGATGCCCCGTGCTTCTCGGTCCAGTACCACCCCGAGGCCTCGCCCGGCCCCACCGATGCCCACTATCTCTTTACCGCCTTTACGCGACTCATGGACGGCGAGGAGAACTACCTGGACATCGACACCGCGAAGGACCGCCTTGCCGGCTGGAATTTTGCTGACGATGGTTCCGCCGTTCTACCGAACGGCGGACCGGTCGACGCTGCGGCTGCATCTGGCACATCATCTTGCCGTTCTGCTTCGGACGCGCGGGCATAAGCCCAGCGCGCCCTCGCATCACGGCAACCTGATGCACCAGTTGCACCCTCGCTGACTTTTCCAAAACATTGAGTCAGCCTCTCTAGGAGGTTTTAAACATGCCGAAACGTACTGACATCAAGCGCATCCTCGTCATTGGTTCGGGCCCCATCGTTATTGGCCAGGCCTGTGAGTTCGACTACTCCGGCGCCCAGGCCTGCAAGGTGCTCAAGGAGGATGGCTTTGAGGTCATCCTGGTCAACTCCAACCCGGCGACCATCATGACCGACCCGGGTCTTGCCGACCGAACCTATGTCGAGCCCATCACCGCTGAGTTTATCGAGCGCGTAATCAAGAAAGAGCGCCCGGACGCGCTGCTGCCCACGCTGGGCGGCCAGACCGGTCTGAACGCCGCCGTCGAGCTGGCGAAAGACGGCACGCTCGACAAGTATGGCGTCGAGATGATTGGCTGCGACCTGGCCGCTATCGAGCGCGGCGAGGACCGCAAGCTCTTTAACGAGGCCATGGCCGAGATTGGCCTGGAGGTCGCGCGCTCGGGCTATGCCTACAGCGTGGCCGACGCCGAGGCTATCGCCGAGCGCGTGGGCTATCCCTGCGTACTGCGCCCGAGCTTTACCCTCGGCGGCGCCGGCGGCGGCATCGCTCACACCCACGAGGAGCTCGTCTCCATCGTGAGCCAGGGCCTGGAGCTCTCGCCCGCCCACGAGGTGCTGGTCGAGGAGTCCATCGAGGGCTGGAAAGAGTATGAGATGGAGGTCATGCGTGACCACGCCGGCAACGGCATCATCGTGTGCTCCATCGAGAATCTCGACCCCATGGGCGTGCATACCGGCGACTCCATCACCGTGGCGCCGGCGCAGACGCTCTCCGACCTTGAGTATCAGCGCATGCGCGTGGCCTCGCTCGCCATTCTGGAGAAGATCGGCGTCGAGACCGGTGGCTCCAACGTGCAGTTTGCCGTGAACCCCAACACCGGTCGCTTGATCGTCATCGAGATGAACCCGCGCGTGAGCCGTTCGTCCGCGCTGGCCTCCAAGGCCACGGGTTTTCCCATCGCTAAGGCCGCCGCGCGCCTGGCTGTGGGCTATACGCTCGACGAGATCGTCAACGACATCACCAAGGCCACGCCCGCCTGCTTTGAGCCCACGATCGACTACTGCGTCGTTAAGGTGCCGCGCTTTGCCTTCGAGAAGTTCAAGGGTACCGACCCCACGCTCACCACGCGCATGAAGGCCGTAGGCGAGATCATGGCGATCGGCCGCACCTTTGAGGAGGCCTTCGGCAAGGCCATGCGCTCGCTGGAGGACGGCCACCAGGGCATCTGCGCCGGTGGCAAGGAGGGTGCCGACAGGCTGAGCGACGAGGAGCTCGCTCAGGCCGTGGCCACGCCGACCGAGCACCGCATTTTCTTTGTGGTCGAGGCCCTGCGCCGCGGCTGGGACATCACCCGCATCCATGCCGTCTGCGGCATCGATCCGTGGTACCTCAACCGCATCAACGACATGGTGCAGGTTCAGGAGAGCATCCGCGGCCTGCGTGTGGAGGATATTGACGCCGATGCGATGCGTCTGCTCAAGCAGTACGGCACGAGTGACGCCGAGATTGCCGCGCTGACCGGCTCCGATGAGCGCTTTGTGCGCGCCTACCGCAAGGGCCTGGGCGTGGTTCCCAGCATGAAGACGGTCGACACCTGCGCCGCCGAGTTCTCGAGCGCCACGGAGTACCACTACAAGACGTACGAGAACATCTACCGCACGAGCCCGGTCGCCAAGAAGTGCGTTGCCCCCGACGAGACCACGCCGGCGGACAAGCCCAAGGCGATGATCCTGGGCGCCGGTCCCAACCGCATTGGCCAGGGTATCGAGTTCGACTACTGCTGCGTGCACGCGAGCTACGCGCTGGCGGCCCGCGGCTTTGAGACCATCATGGTCAACTGCAACCCCGAGACCGTCTCGACTGACTACGACACCTCGGACCGCTTGTACTTTGAGCCGCTCACCTACGAGGACGTCATGGATGTTATCGATGTTGAGCGACCCGACGGCGTCGTGGTGACGCTCGGCGGCCAGACCCCGCTTAAGCTGGCGCGCATGCTCGAGGAGAGCGGCGTGAACATCATGGGCACCAAGCCCGATGCCATCGACTTTGCCGAGGACCGCGAGCGCTTCGCCGCTCTGCTCGACAAGCTGGGCATCATGTACCCGCCGGCGGGCCAGGCCACCTCGTTTGAGGAGGCCGAGGCCGTGGCCGCGCACATCGGCTACCCGCTGCTGGTGCGTCCGAGCTACGTGCTGGGCGGCCGCGGCATGATGATCGCCTACGATGCCGAGCATCTGCGCGATTACATGGCCGAGGCTGCGCGCATTAGCCCCGACTACCCGGTGTATCTGGACCGCTTCCTGGAGGGTGCGATCGAGTCCGACGTCGACGCCCTGTGCGACGGCGAAGAGGTCTACATCGGCGGTATCTTGGAGCATATCGAGGAGGCCGGTATTCACTCCGGCGACTCTGCGACCTGCATCCCGCCGTTCAGCTTTAGCGAGAGCCTGCAGGCAAAGCTTCGCGAGACCACGCGCCGCATCGCGATGGCGCTGGGCGTACGCGGCTTGGTCAACGTGCAGTATGCCATCAAGGGCGAGACCGTCTACGTGATCGAGGCAAACCCGCGCGCGAGCCGCACCGTGCCGTTTATCTCCAAGGCCACCGGCGTGCCGTTGGCCAAGTGCGCGGCGCGTATCATGGCGGGCGATTCCATCGCCAGCCTGGGCCTGCCGAGCGATGAGCGTCAGCTCGATTGGTTCTGCATGAAGGAAGCCGTTATGCCCTGGGGTCGTTTCCCGGGCGCCGACGTTATCCTGGGGCCCGAGATGAAGTCGACAGGTGAGGTCATGGGTATCGCCAAGAGCTATCCCGAGGCATATGCCAAGACGCAGCTGGCGATTGACTACAAGCTGCCCGATCCGAGCTGCGGCAAGGTGTTCATCAGCGTGTGCGACCGCGACAAGCGTCATATCCTTTCGGTCGCCCGTATCCTGCGCTACCTGGGCTTTGATATCTGCTCCACCGAGGGTACGGCGCGCGTGCTGCGCGGCGGCAACGTGACTTGTGAGGTCGTGGAGAAGATCAGCGGTCCGCACGACGGCGAGCGTCCCAACATCGGCGACCTCATCGCCGATGGCAAGGTTGCGGTAATCATCAACACGCCGTACGGCCCGGGTTCTCGTGGCGACGGCTATCTGTTGCGCACCGAGGCGGTGCGCCGCGGCGTGACCTGCGTGACCGCGATGTCTGCAGCCAACACGTACGTGAGTGCCATCGAGGCCGTGCGCGAGGACCAGCAGGGTCACGGCAGCGCCAACGACATGGGCATGGACGTCATCGCCCTGCAGGACCTGCCGCAGCACACGGTGTAGTTGACCTGGCCGGCCGGGGCGGAGGGGGCCGAGTTTCCCTCTTCGCTCCGGCTGCAAGCAGAGTCGCTCAGTGGGAAAATCGACCACCTCCGCCCCGGCCTGCGGTGACTCGGGTGCACCGTGTGCTGCAGAAGGGGCTTTGCGCGATGACTAGGGCTGAATAAAAAGTGAGTGTGGGATCCGCCGTTCGTTCGAACGGCGGATCCCACGTTAATATTTCAGCCAACGTACGTCATAGCAATCCCCGGTAGGTCGAAGGTGCTCTGCGGCGGCCCGGTGTTTTCATCTGAACGACTTTGCGCAGCAACCGGAGTGAAGATGAAAACACCGGGCCGCCGCAGAGCACCCACAGACCGCAGGGACGGGAGCAGCTATACTACTCTCAGTAGTTAAGGGTCGCGGATTCGCCGCGTCACCGCTCTCAACAGGAGGTCTTTGTTTATGGCAGATCAGAAGCCGGTTGTCGGGATCATCATGGGCTCCAAGTCCGATCTGGGCGTTATGGAAGGTTGCACCGCCGAGCTCGAGGCGCTGGGTGTGCCCTATGAGCTCGTGATTGCAAGCGCGCACCGCACGCCGGCGAAGGTCCATGAGTGGGCCTCGACCGCTGCCGACCGCGGCATCAAGGTGATTATCGCTGCCGCCGGCAAGGCTGCTCACCTGGGCGGTGTCGTGGCTGCGTTTACGCCGCTGCCGGTTATCGGCGTGCCTATGAAGACGAGCGATCTGGGTGGTATGGACTCGCTGCTGTCGATGGTGCAGATGCCTTCGGGCGTGCCCGTTGCCTGTGTGGCCATCAACGGTGCCAAGAACGCTGCCATTTACGCCACGCAGATTCTGGGCGCATGCGACCCCGAGTACCGCAAGGTTATCGAGAAGATGAAGCAGGAGATGGCTGACGCCTAAGCGCTCTGCCAGTCCATTTGCAGCACAAGGAGAGCCATGTCCGACTATCAGGGAAAGCGTTTTTCGGCTTCTCGGATTCCCGATCCAGCCAAGTCGGGAGCAGCCCACGCGCCGCAGCAGGGTTGGACATCCTCTCCTCAGCAGCCGCGTGCGCCGCGCCCCGTGACGCCGGCGAAGCATCGCCGTCAGGATACGCCGGCTGCATATCGTCCTTCGTCATACAGTACGGCCAAGAAGTCACCTCGCTCTTCGGCGCATGCCGCGCCATCAAGCTATACCGAGCCGCCGCGCAAAAAGCGCCGCTCCGTCATTCCCATTCTGCTCATCATCATCGGCATTGGCCTGATCGTTGCTGCGGCCGCTATCTTTATCAACGCGCAGATTGGCTACAAGCAGGCGAGCGAGTCGTATCAAAAAATCGAAAAGCAATATGTGAGCGACAAGGACGCCAGCGGCGTGCCGACTATCGATTTCAATGCGCTTGCCCAGACAAATCCCGAGGTTGTGGGTTGGATTTACGCGCCCGGCACCAACATCAACTACCCCGTGGTGCAGACCAACAACAACTCCAAGTACCTCAACACGCTATTCGACGGCACCGCTAATGCCTCGGGAGCCATCTTCTTGGATAGCGACGACACCGCGCCCGGCATGGTTGATCAGCAGACCACGATCTACGGCCACCACATGAACGACGGTTCGATGTTCAACGTGATTTCGGATACGACCGATCAGGCGACGTTCGACAGCATGGAATACGTGTACTACATCACGCGCGATGCGACGTATAAGTTGCGCCCGCTGGCGACCAAGGTGGTCGAGGACACATATGCCAAGGCGCGCACGCCCAACTTTGAGGGTGACGACGGGCTCAAGAACTACCTGTCCGAGATGCTCGACGGCGCCTCGGCCGTGGCGAGCGATGCCACCGATCGTGCCGCTTCGGCAACCAAGGTCGTAACGCTTGTGACTTGCCGTTCGCTGTCATTTAGCAATACGCGCGCAGTCATGGTGCTCACGCCGGTCGAGGAATAAAGTGTCCGGGAGCCCCGTCCCAAAAGATTACCCTGGAAATCAAAAGGAGAAATGATGCTTGAGAACGGCAAATCGATGCCTTCGGTTGATGCTTGGCTGCGCGAAGCCAAGGCCGATGCTTCGGCGGCTGATTGTGGGATGTACCTGACACACAACGGCGTGGTGCGTGCGACGCCTAAGTCCGAGGTGCGTGGGATCGAGACAAATGGTGTGGCGCCTGGACATAAGGTGGGCGGCATGGTGTTCGGCTTCGATGCCGAAAAGGTGCAGGCCGCCATCGAGGCAACGCGCACGATGCCGGGTATCGGCTATGTGCGCGTGTGGCTGGCGAGCGGCGAGCTTGCCGTGGGCGACGACATCATGCTCGTACTCATCGGCGGAGACATTCGCCCACATGTGGTCGACGCACTGCAGGCGCTCGTCGGTACCATCAAAAATGAGTGTGTGAGCGAGGTCGAGCGCGAGGCGTAAGGCCGGCAGCAGCACTCGCCAACAAAAAGCCCACTGGCAGTTCATCAGTCTACCAGTGGGCTTTTCGGTGTGTTGGAAAATCTCGGCATTGCATGGCGCTACACGCGCGTCGTATCCTTGGGGCTCATGGTCATGCTCTGGAAGCGATTCTCCATAAAGTCATTATCGAAGTACTTGCCGTAGAACTGCGCGACGGGAATATCCGGCTCCGTGCCGTTGACGCGCTGGTACCAGTAGTCGAGCGACTGCAGTGTCATAACGCCATCGACCAGCATAATGATGGTGAAGATGACGGTAGCCGAGTAGCGGCTCTTCCACGGAATCATGTTGATGAGCTTGAGCAGCCTCGGCAGCAGCAGCTTGATCCAGATGAGGCCACCCAGGCCCCACAGACAGGCGAAGCCCGTGCAGGTGCGTCCGCCCGTGAGGACCACGAGCGGGTCGGGCATACCGAACAGCGTTATGTGCGAGTAGCTCCACGAGACCACGCCAAACGCGGTCTGCATAAACCAGCCCACGAACACCTCAAAGCTGGCGCCGAGCAGGGCGCTCACCAGGAAAATGATGATGGGGTTCTTTTTATAGAAGCGGTTGAGCACCATGGTCATGAGCACGGCACCAAAGCCGTAGATGGGGCTGAAGGGGCCAAACAGCATACCGGCGCGGTCCTGGTAGACACCCGGATCGTTGACGGTCATATGCCAGATATCCTCCAGGACCAGGCCGAGCACGCAGCAGACAAAGAATACCCAGAACAGGTTGAAGTAGTTGAGCTTGATGTAGCCCTCGCCGGTTTCATCGCGCCCGAGCATGCCCTCGGCGGCGGCGTCGCGGTCGAGCATCTCCTGCAGGCGGCGCTGCAGCTCGCGCTCCTGGCGCAGTGTGGGGTCGACGGTGGCCGAAAGCGCGACGAGGATGCCGAGCTGGATGGCAGGGCGCAGCAAGAAGGGCCCGATGCCCTGGAGCATCACGTCAACCAAAAGCTCGACGACGGTAAACGCGATAAGGATATAGGACAGACGGGCGGCATTGCGGCGCTGGTTCTTGATGAGGTCCAGGCCAAAGATGATCAAGATGACGGCACTGGCAGCCGAGAGCATGATGCCGGCGACAATCAGTCCGACCGCGACGAGCGTGTTGTCGCCGAGCTTGGCGGCGGCGTTGCCGTTGATGAGTGCGGTGATGACCTGCCACATAAAGGCGCCGACCGACGGGAGCGTGCCCACGCCGGACAGGATGCACAGGACGGCGTATACCTTAATGATGAGGGGGATCTTCTTGACCTCCGTGGCGCTGGGGACGCTGGGGTCGAGTTCGTTTCGATCCATACATAACCTTTCTCGTTTTGCTGTAGGTACAAGGATACGCCGCCGACCTGCCAAAAGACAGGACGAACGTCCCAATTGCAACAATGTAAGTCCTAACGGCGGGCGAAGCGTGGCGTAGTGAAGGTCGGCGTGGCACTGCCACCCACGTCGTGAAGCCAAATAAATGTTTGGCAACAAAACTGATTATTAGCTCGGTGGGCTTTTAAAAAGCGCTGCTCATGCGCTGGGGAGCGCGTCGCGCCGTGCGTATAATAAGGCGGGTAACGCCAAAATACGAGGCTCTGAGGGGATGCCATGTCTCAAGAAACCATCCGCGCGGCCGAGCGCGCCGCGGGACAGGTGAAGACCATGTCGACGTATGATCCGGACTCCGACCAGCTGCATGAGGAATGTGGCATTTTCGGCGTATGGGCGCCCGATCGCGATGTGGCTCGACTGACGTACTTTGGCCTGCGTGCGCTGCAGCACCGTGGCCAGGAATCGGCGGGAATCGCCGTGGGTGACGGCGGCACGGTTATGGTCCGCAAGGATCTGGGCCTGCTCGACCGTGTGTTCTCCAACGCCGACCTGTCGACGCTCTCCGGCCAGCTGGCCGTGGGCCACGTGCGCTATGGCACCGCCGGCGCCAAGAGCTGGGAAGCCTCGCAGCCGCATCTTTCCACCATCAACAGCGTCATTATCGCGCTTGCTCACAACGGCACTCTGGTCAACACCGACGAGCTGCGCCGCCAGCTGATCGAGCTGGGCGTGCCGTTCCTCTCCAATTCGGATTCCGAGGTCGCGACCAAGCTTATCGGCTACTTTACCCAGCGCACGGGTCATCTGCGCGAGGGCATTCGCAAGACCATGGAGCTCGTGCGCGGCGGCTACGCCATGACGCTCATCAACGAGCAGGCGCTCTACGCATTCCGCGATCCGCACGGCATTCGCCCGCTCGTGCTGGGCAAGCTGGTGGACGAAGGTCTGGACCAGGCCGATGCCGCTTCTGTTTCGCAGCTGCCCTCGCAAGACGGTGCCTCGACGGTCGACTCCGCCGTCCATGTCACGCGCGCCGGCGGCTGGGTCGTTGCCTCCGAGACGTGCGCGCTCGACATCGTGGGCGCCGAGTACGTCCGTGACGTCCGTCCCGGCGAGATTTTGCGCATCAGCGCCGAGGGTCTGGTATCCGAGCAGGGCGTGCCTGCAGCCGAAGAGCCCGCAAACTGCATCTTTGAGCAGGTCTACTTTGCCCGCCCCGACTCCATCATGAACGGCAAGAGCGTCTATGCCTGCCGTTACGACATGGGTCGTCAGCTGGCACACGAAGAGCCCGTCGAGGCCGACCTGGTCATCGGCGTGCCCGACTCCGGCCTGCCGCCTGCGGAGGGCTATTCGCACGAGAGCGGCATTCCCTTTGGCGAGGGCCTCATCAAGAACCGTTACGTGGGCCGTACGTTTATCGAGCCTACGCAGGAGCTGCGTGCCATGGGCGTGCGTATGAAGCTCAACCCACTGCGCGACAACATCGAGGGCAAGCGCCTGGTCGTCATTGACGACTCCATCGTCCGCGGCACCACCATGGTGCAGCTCGTCAAGATGCTGCGCAACGCCGGCGCCAAGGAGATTCACATCCGCATCAACTCGCCCGAGGTCATCTGGCCGTGCTTCTACGGTATCGATACCGACGTGCAGTCGCAGCTTATCAGCGCCAACAAGACGGTCGATGAGATCTGCGAGTATATCGGCGCCGATTCGCTGGCCTTCCTTTCGGTCGAGGGCCTGCTGAAGGTCATGCCCAAGGGCGGCTACTGCGATGCGTGCTTTACCGGCCGCTACCCCGTGGCGATTCCCGAGAGCTTTGGCCGCGACAAGTTCATGGAGGGCTTTAAGCCCCGTAACCTGGACAAGCCGCTGCACTTTGACGACGACGCCGTGGTCGAGAAATACGACGACCGCAGCTGGGAAGAGGAGCACGGCGAGGCCTAAAACCTGCCATGTGGGGACAGGTTTATTTTGGTAGGTTTTACCTGCTGTTTTGTTGATATGACGGCGCGTGCTGTTATGGCGTGCGCCGAAATGAACGCAACTATGAGCACCGTTTGGCGCCCGCGCGGCGCCACGGTAGTGGGAGAGGAAGGCTCAGATGAGCGACAGCAAGCATGTGACGTACGAGGACGCCGGCGTCGATACCGCCGAGGGTGGCCGCGCCGTCGACGCTATTAAGCAGATGGTCAAGGACACCAACCGCCCCGAGGTTATCGGCGGCATCGGTGGCTTTGGTGGCCTGTTCTCGGCCGCCGCGCTCAAGGATATGGAAGACCCGATCCTGATCAGCGGCACCGACGGCGTGGGCACCAAGCTTGTGCTCGCCCAGATTATGGACCGTCACGAGACGGTGGGCCAGGACCTGGTCGCCATGTGCGTCAATGACATTTTGGCTTCGGGCGCCGAGCCGCTGTTCTTCCTGGATTACGTTGCCATCGGTCACATTGAGGCCGAGCACATGGCAAAGATCATCAAGGGCGTGGCCGACGGCTGCAAGCTCGCGGGCTGCGCGCTCGTGGGCGGCGAGATGGCCGAGCACCCGGGCGTCATGGCTCCCGCCGATTACGACCTCGCCGGCTTTACCGTGGGTGTTGTCGATCGTCCCAAGATGCTCGACCCCGCGAACGTTCGCCCCGGCGATGTGATCCTGGGCCTGCCCTCCACCGGCGTGCACTCCAACGGCTACTCGCTCGTGCGCAAGGTTATCGGTGTCGACGGCATCAAGCCGGGCACGCCCGAGGCCGCCGCTAAGGCCGAGGAGCTAAGCCGTCCGCTCGAGGAGCTCGGCGGTGCTTCGCTGGCCGACGCTCTGCTGGCTCCCACGCGCATCTACGTCAAGCCGATTCTGGAGCTGCTCCGCGGTGGCGCCAACGTTCATGCCATTGCCCATATCACCGGCGGCGGTATTACCGAGAACCTCAACCGCGCGCTCGCCGACGACGTCGATGCCGTGGTCACCCGCAACGGCGCCGAGATGGGCTGGGATGTTCCGCCCGTCATCACCTACGTGTCGCGTCAGGCCGAGCTCGCGCCCAACGAGGCGTGCAAGACCTTCAACATGGGCGTCGGCCTGTGCCTGATCGTCGCCCCCGAGGACGAGGCTGCCGTGACCGAGGCTCTGGTCGCGCTGGGCGAGAAGCCGTTCCGCGTGGGCGAGTGCGTCGAGGGTTCCGGTAAGGTCGTGTACTCCGATGAGCGCTAACGAGCAGATGGCTGCCGCCGAGGGCCTGGGCTTTGTGCCCTACACCCGTCCGACCGGTACCGATACGGCCGAGCCGCTCAAGATCGGCGTGCTCATCAGCGGTTCGGGTACCAACCTGCAGGCGCTGATCGACCTGATCGCCGCCGGCAAGCTCAACGCCTCGATTGAGCTTGTGGTGTCGAGCCGTCCTTCGGCCAAGGGCCTGCAGCGTGCCGAGCGTGCGGGCATCCAGACGCTCACGCTGTCCAAGGATGTCTATGCTGACCCCATCGCAGCTGACGAGATTATCGCGCATGAGCTGCTCGAACGCGGTTGCGAGTACGTGGTGATGGCCGGCTATATGCGCATGGTGCACACGCCGCTGCTAGCAGCGTTTCCCAATCGCGTGGTCAACCTACATCCGGCGCTGCTGCCGAGCTTTACCGGCGCCCATGCGATCGACGATGCGTTTGCTCGCGGCGTCAAGGTGACCGGCGTGACCGTGCACTTTGCCAACGAGATCTACGACAACGGCCCCATCATCGCCCAGCGTGCGCTGGCTGTTGAGGAGAGCTGGGACGTCGACACGCTCGAGGAGCACATCCATGCGATCGAGCATGTGCTGTATCCCGAGGTCGCGCAGATGCTCGCCGACGGTCGCGTTCACGTGCTGGAGAGCGGCAAGGTCGCAATTGATGCGCCTCGCGGCTAGTGGCACACAGTACAATTTAGCCGAGTAGTCAGGGTGGTCATTGGCGCCAAGGCGCAAGTGGCCATCCTTTGTTTTAGGTAGTCATTGGGGACGTTCTTAAACGACTAGTCGTTTAAGAACGTCCCAGGTGACTAAGTGAGAGAGGTGAGCGTGTGGCGGATAACGAAGCGCTGTTTACGCCCGAGCTGGTGTTTTTTGATTGGGAGTGCGCGACGCCGGGCGAGGTGTTTGCGCGGCTCGAGGGCGAGCTTGCCCCGCGCGGCTACATTGCCGAGGGTTGGCTCAACGCCGTCCGCACGCGCGAGGACGCCTATCCCACGGGTCTCGCCATGCCGGCGGCAAACATCGCCATTCCGCATACCGATCCGGGATTTGTGGCCAAGCCCTATATTGCGGTGGTAAAGCCCGCCGCACCTGTGACGTTCAACGCGATGGCGGGCATGGGTGCCCCGGTGCCGGCGCAGATCGTCATCAACCTGGGCATTGCCGAGCCGGGCGGCCAGGTCGAGGCACTTCAGGCGCTCATGAATATCTTTATGGACACCGACGCTGCAGCCGATGTGCTCGGCCAGACCACGTGCCAAGGCATGGTCGACGCCATCCGCCGCCACTTTTAGGGCCGGCACTTGGGGACTGTCCCTAACTGCCGGCAGAAAAGGAACGTCCCTAACTGCCGGCTGCCAGATCTGTCCCCTTTGCACCAAAATGGTGCAGATTAACCTGTCCCCCATGCACCAGGTGTGCCGCGGGGGCTGCGTTGTGACACAATGGCGTTTGTTCGATTCGTGATGCGAAAGGCCAAACATGGCAAATAAGAAAAAGAACCCCGAGGTCGCGCCGACGCCCGAGCAACGGTCCCGCGCCGCCTCCAGCTCTCGCAAGAAGCAGCGCAAGACCTATGTGTCCAAGACCGTCAAGATTGTCCTGGTGGTCATTGGCGTGCTGGCGATGCTGCTCTCCGTTTCGGCCATGGCGTGCTCCGGCCTGATGTCGCAGACCGAAAGCGCCGGCTCGGGCTATAAGCTCACCGGCGGTGTGGCTGTCACTATCAACGGCACCAACCTCACCGAGGACACCGTGACCAAGCAGATCATGAGCATGCGCACGTCCTACGGCTACACCAAGGACAAGGACTGGGCGCAGTACCTGGTCGACAATGACCTCACGCCCAAGAAGTACCGCAAGCAACTCATCGACTCCTACGCGCAGCAGATCCTGCTTCAGCAGGCGCAGAAGGAAAACGGCGTGACCGTCTCGGACGAGGAGGCCGAGAAGGCTTGGAAGGACGCCTGCAAGAGTGCCGGCGGCGCCAAAGCCTTTAAGAAGACGCTTAAGACCTATGGCTACACCGAGGACACCTACAAGGACTCGCTCAAGGAGAGCCTGGCGCAGCAGAAGCTCAAGGATGCCGTGGCACCCACCAGCAAGCCCAAGGACAGCGAGATTGTCGATTACATCAATGAGAACCTGTCCAACTACAACGATGCCCGTCGTTCGTCGAATATTCTGATCAAGGTCGATTCCGACGCATCTGACGAGGACAAGGCCGCCGCCAAGGCTAAGGCGCAGGAGTGCCTGGACAAAATCAACTCCGGCGAGCTGAGCTTTGAGGACGCCGTGGAGCAGTACTCCGACGATACCGGCTCCAAGGATAAGAAGGGCGATGTGGGCTGGGACAAGCTCACCACCTTCGTCGACAGCTACCAGGCGGCGCTCGAGGGACTCAACAAGGGCGATGTGAGCGACGTCGTCGAGTCGACCTATGGTTATCACATCATCAAGTGCACCGACTACTTCCATGTCGATAATCAGGTCGATGACATTAAGCAGGTGCCCAAGGACATCAAGAAGTACGTCTCCAACGTGGTGAAGACGCAGGCGGCAAGCACCGCGTACAGCGAGTGGCTGGAGCAGTACAAGAAGGATGCCGACATCACCGTTAACCCCATGCCCAAGGACGTGCCGTACAACGTCAGCCTGAAGGGCGTCACCAAGAGTTCGACCGACGATTCGTCGACGACTAAGTAATCATGGGGCGGCGCTCGCGCGAGTGCCGCCCGCACTATTGAGGAGGATTTGCAGATGACCAACGAAGAACTGCAGAAGGAAATGATTGCGGCCATGAAGGCCAAGGACAAGGTTCGCCTGTCCATCATTCGCCAGGTTAAGGCCGAGGTGAAGAACATCGAGGTCAACGAGCGTCGTGATGTGACCGAGGAAGACGTCAACAGCATGATCAAGCGTCTGATTAAGCAGACGAGCGAGACGCTGGAGATGTCCATTAAGGCCGGTACCGACCAGGAGCGTACCGACAACCTGACTGAGCAGGTCAAGATTCTGGAGAGCCTGCTGCCCGCGCAGGTTTCGGGCGAGGAGCTCGAGGCCCTGATCGAGCAGGTTATCGCCGAGCTGGGTGCGACCTCTAAGAAGCAGATGGGCCAGGTCATGGGTGCTCTGGGCAAGGCCACCGGCGGTAACTTCGACAAGCCTGCGGCTGCCAAGATTGTCGGAGCCCGCCTTGCGTAGGGGCCGAGCGGTACACAGTTGAGGCTGAGGGGGCGTGACCATTGCGGTCGCGCCCCTTTTTTGGCTGGGTACTCATTGGGGATACTCATTGGGGACAGGCTTAAATGAGTGGCCAATGAGTAGGTACTCATTTAAGTCTGTCCCCAATGAGTGGGTTAAAGGTTGCGGGTTCTTTACGGGAATGTAGTGTGGGCTGCGGAAACGCGGTTCTTTCCGTACAATAGTTCAACTCGTGTAAACGCAGGGAAGGGACATTCATGGCAGACATGATCGAGATCAAGCATCTCAACAAGTACTTTGGCGACCTGCATGTGCTCAAAGATATCAATCTCACCGTCAAGCGCGGCGAGAAGCTCGTAATGATCGGGCCTTCCGGCTCGGGTAAGTCGACGCTCATCCGTTGCGTCGATTATCTGGAGGAGCCCACGTCGGGCGAGGTCGTCATCGACGGTACGCCGCTCACCAAAAAGAATCACCTGGAGATGGCTCGCAAGTATAGTTCCATGGTGTTTCAGCAGTTCAACCTGTATCCCAACATGACGGTGCTCGGCAACCTGACGCTCGCGCCCATCAAGCTGCAAAAGAAGAGCAAGGAGGAGGCGACCGAGATCGCCATCGCCGCGCTCAAGCGTGTCGGCATGGCGCATAAGGCCGGCGAGTATCCGCAGAATCTCTCGGGTGGTCAGCAGCAGCGCATCGCCATCGCCCGTGCCCTGTGCACCAAGCAGCCCATCATCCTGTTTGACGAGCCGACCTCGGCGCTCGACCCCGAGATGGTCCAGGAGGTTCTGGACGTTATGATTGAACTCGCGCAGGAGGACATCACCATGATCTGCGTGACGCACGAGATGGGCTTTGCGCGCCAGGTGGCCGACCGCGTCATCTTTATGGAGGACGGCCGTATCCTGGAGGAGGGCACGCCCGAGCACTTCTTCGATAACCCCGAGAACCCGCGCTGCCGCGAGTTCCTGTCCAAGATTCTGCACTAGGCGCGGTGATGGACATGACGGATATGACGAGGGCGGCCGTGTCGCGCCGTCACTTTTTGCAGCTGGCGGGCGCCGGCATGCTTGCGCTGACGGGGACCGCGCTTGCCGGTTGCGGCAACTCCACCAGCGGCGAGGGCTCCGACAAGGGATCCAAGCTTGCGGCCATCAAGTCGCGTGGACATCTGAATGCCGGCGTTAAGAAGGACGTTCCCGGCTACGGCTATTACGACACCGCCAAGGGCCGCTTTGAGGGCATGGAAGTCGATTTGTGCTACCAGATCGCCGCTGCCGTCTTTGGCGTGAGCTACAAGGAGGCCCGCGCCCAGGAGCTTGTCGAGTTTACCGACGTGACGCCCAAGACGCGCGGCCCGCTGATCGATAACGGCCAGCTCGATGTGGTCGCGGCGACCTACACCATCACCGACGAGCGCAAGAAGAGCTGGGATTTTTCGACGCCGTACCGCACCGACTACGTGGGACTCATGGTCAAGAAGCGTTCGGGCTTTACCTCGATTGAGGATTTGGATGGCAAGGTCATTGGCGTGAGCCAGGGCGCCACCACGCAGAGCCTGATCGAGCAGATGATCAAGGACAACGGCTTTAGCTGCAAGCCCGAGTTTAGGGCCTTTAGTGGCTACCCCATCATCAAGAGTTCGCTCGACGCCGGCAATATCGACGTCTTTGCCATGGACCGCTCCACGCTGGCCGGTTACATGAACGAGACCGTTGAGCTGTTGCAGCCCGAGGTCAAGTTTGGCGAGCAGGGCTACGGCGTGGCGACCAAGAAGGGCTGCGACCTTTCCGCCGTGGTCGATCAGGTGATTTGCGATCGCCTGGCCGATGGCTGGCTCGACCAAGAGGTTAAGACCTGGGGTCTTGTATAGGCGAATCGTCCAAGGAAGGAATCAAATGCTCGAAGGATTATTTGACGCCGACCGTTGGTCGACGACATTTCAAAACATGGGGCCCTTCTGGGAGGGCTTTGGCGTGACGCTGCAGGTGGTCGTTGCCGGTCTGCTGCTGTCGCTGGTGCTGGGCACGCTGCTGGGCGTGTTCTCTACCACCCGTTCGCGTGTACTGCGTGCGATCAGCCGCGTGTACGTGGAGTTTTACCAGAACACCCCGTTGCCCGTGCAGGTGCTCTTTATGTACATGGCCGGTCCGCAGTTTTTGCAGGCCATAACCGGTGCCGACCAGCCGGTGCGCATCGCGCCGTTCGTGCTGGGCTTCTTGGGCGTGGGTTTGTATCACGCGGCCTACATTTCGGAGGTCATCCGCACTGGTATCGAGGCGGTTCCGCGCGGTCAGATGGAGGCGGCCCAGAGCCAGGGCTTCACCCGTGCGCAGGCGTACTGGTACATCGTGCTGCCCCAGACATTCAAGATCATTCTGCCGCCGCTGTGTAACCAGGCGCTCAACTTGGTCAAGAACACGTCGGTGCTGGCGCTTGTGGCCGGCGGCGACCTTATGTACCGTTCCGACAACTTTGTGAGTCTGTACGGTTACCTGCAGGGATACATCGTCTGCTGCCTTATGTACTTCATCATCTGCTTTCCGCTCGCCATGCTGGTGCAGTGGCTCGAGCGCCGCTCCAAGGAGCGTCCGCGCGGCGTGAGCCTGGCCGAGCTGGGGCTCGACAACGTAGAGGAGGCCTAGCGCATGGAAATCTTCAACGCGACCAACCTGCTCTACATTTGGGGCGGCTTTGTTAAGACCATCGAGATCTCGGCGCTGTCGATCTTTTTCTCGCTCATCTTTGGCACGGTGTTGGCGCTCGTTAAAAGCTATGCGCCCCGCCCGTTCCGTATTTTGGTGAGCGCCTATATCGAGCTGTTCCGTTGCACGCCGAACCTGCTGTGGATCCTGTTTATCTACTTTACGGTGCAGGGTTTGGACATTGTGATTTCGACCATCGCCTTTACGCTGTTTACCAGCGCTGTTATGGCCGAGATTGTGCGCGGCGGCCTCAACTCGATTCCGCGCGGCCAGTTTGAGGCAGCGCAGAGCCAGGGCTTCGGCTTCTTTGCCACCATGCGCTACATCATTCTGCCGCAGACGTTTAAGACGATCATCCCAGCGCTGTTTAGCCAGTGCACGACCGTCATTAAGGACAGCTCGTATCTTTCGGGCATTAACGTGGCCGAGCTCATGTACACGGCAAATGTCGTGATGGCCCATGCGATCGACCTGTCGCAGGTGCTTATGCTCTACGGCCTGGTGTTTGCGATGTACTTTGTGCTCAACTTTGGTATCTCGTTGCTGGTGAGAGCATATCAGAGGCGAATGGTGGCAGCGTAGAATGTGACAAAGGGACAGCCCCTTTGTCACATAGAGAAAGGAATCGCGATGAGCGATCTGGAGAACAAGAAGAATCCTGTGGTCATTACCATCGCGCGCGACTTTGGCGCCGAGGGCCACGAGATTGGTCGCATGCTTGCCGACGAGTTGGGGATTCCGCTGTACGATAACGAGCTGCTGGTACGTGCTTCGCTGCGCACAGGCGAGTCGCTCGACAAGATGGCCGCTTACGACGAGCGCCTGGCCGTGGAGAACATGGCGTTTCTGCCCGACCGCTACGATGCGCGTTCGTACTCGGACAAGTTGTTCCAAAAGATGAGCCAGGTGATTTTGGATCTGGGCGAGACCGAGAGCTGCATTATCGAAGGCCGCCTGTCCGATTACCTGTTGCGTAACAACCCCAATCACATTGCCGTATTGGTGACCGCTCCCTTTGAGGACCGCGTCGAGATTGTGCGCAAGAAGCGTGGCCTTAACAAAAAGAAGGGCGCCAAGCTGGTCAAGCAGCAGCAGAAGGCGCGCGAGGCGTTCTATAAGCGCTACAGCGCCGGAAAGTGGAAGATGACGAGCGGTAAAGACATCGTCGTCAACCGTGCTAAGCTGGGCCGCGAGGGCTGTAAAGACGTCATCGCCGCCGCCTACCGCTACAAAGTAGCTCAGCTCGAAGGCTAGATGGTCAAAACCACCACAAAGGGGACAGGCACCTTTGTGGTGGTTTTTGCTTTAGGCGGAGGAGGCTGGAAGGTATCACTGCCGGCTGCGCGCTCAAAGAACTCAACGCTGCTCAAAAAACTCAAAGATGCTCAAAGAACTCAAGGGTGCTCAAAAAACTCAAGGGCGGGCACCGCTTAGTTTCCTTTACTGTCTCGATCTGTAACATCTGGGTGGTTAAATCGTCTCTATCTGTTACAGATTTAGATAAAACGCGGAGCCGAGTGGGGAAATCTAAATCTGTAACAGCTGGCCTGCTATTTGGGGTCTAGATGTTACAGATTGAGACAAACTGGTGGAGAGAGCTGCCGTGTCGTTCAAACCACCACAAAGGGGACGGGCACCTTTGCGGTGGTTTTTGTTTTAGGCGGAGGGGAAGGCTTTGGTGAGGCCGGCGCGCGTTTGCGTGTCGGTCTTTTGGTAGATGGAGCTCAGGTGACGCTGGACCATGCGCATCGAGATGCCGAGCTCCTCGGCAACCTGCTTGAGCGGGCGCTCGTCTTGGGTTACAGCTGTGAGCACGTCGACTTCGCGCGGGGTGAGAGCGTGGTTGGCGATGAAGGCCTGGCGCTGTTCCTCGATGGTGGGGGCGGCGAGTGCTTTCTCGGCTCGTTGCTGGTGTTCGCGCTCCTGCTCGGTTTGGGGTAGGCGGAACAGGCCCGCGGCTACAAACGCCACACTCGCCGCCACAAGCAGCATGAGCGCGCCGATCATGATGAGGGCGACATTGCCCGAGGTCACAAGTGCCAGCGAGATGCCCGACGTAGTGAACGCACACACGTTGTTGGCTGCGCGGCCCATGCCAGCCCACAGTGCGGCCGTATGCATGCGCGGCGCCAGCTGTGTAAACGTGGCGGTAAAGAACGTGACAAAAAAGCCCGAACTCAGATAAAAGACGACAAGGCCCAGGTTGGGGTCGGCGCCGGCTTCCACGGCCAAGATCGAGATGGTGGAAAGTGCCGTGACGCCGAGCATGATGAGACCCATGTAGCGACGTTCGGCAAGATCAAAGATAAGACCGGCGGCAAGGCCGCTTGCCGCCAAAAAGAGGCGCGGCCAGGTCTGTACGGCGATGGTGCCGTGGGCGTTGGAGAGCGTGACCACGTTGTCGAGGGTCGAGAACAAGCAGGCGAGAATCATGACGAGTGCGATGCTCCAACATGCCTGTTTGGCGAGAGTGTGCGGAGGCTCGACAAAGGGATTGATGGCGCGGCCGGAGCTCTCGGCGGCCTTTTGGGGAACGACGCTGAGGGCGGATATGGCGATAGTCGCTGCGCCAAGGACGATGAGCTCTGCGATACTGCCGCAATTGAGCAGGTTGACGGCAAACTGCATCAGGATGCCCGCGGCATAGGCCGCTCCCGCACCGGTGGCGAGCTTGGAATCGTCTTGGAATGCCGTCGCGAAGGCATGGTGAGCGGCGGCACCCAGCAGGCCGAGTCCAAGGAATGCCATGCAGCCCAGGATCTCGAGCGCAAGCGGGGTCGTAGGGAACTGAATTTGAGTCAGGCCCACGATGACGATAGGGACGGCGACGGCGTTGGCGGCTGCCAATGAGTGGCCTTTGCGCTGTGCGAGCCCGAGCAGCGGCGCGTACCCGATAAAGCCGAGCACGCTCGCACCCAGAATAAAGCCCTGTGCGATCACAACGCGTTCGGCACCGGCGAGCAGCCCGACGTTAACGTCGAAGCGAAACTCGGCGGCAAGGAAGGCGAAGGTGAAGAGCGCGAGTGCCAGAAGCGCGTTGATTTTAGGCTTGCTCAGGTTCAAGGACAGTCCTTTGGGTGGACGAATGATCGTGTCCTCGATTGTAGCGTCCTTGGGACGCGTGTGGCGATGGCGAAATCATATTGAATTAAACCGCAGGTAGAGGCCTAGGTTCGCATCTACGAACCTAGGCATACGGAGTCATTTGGCACATCTTGGTGGTACAGGACCACCACAAAGGGGACAGGCACCTTTGTGGTGGTGTCCCTACGACCAAGGAGGGCGTTATGTGCGGAAGTCACTTTGATAAGCAGACCCAACGCGAGCGTACCTGCTCGCTGGTTCACGGTTCGTGGAAACGGGCGGGTGCCAGGCTGGCGTGCGTCGGAGCGTGTGCGCTCATGGTCGGTCAGCTGCTGCTGCCAAGCGTTGCCTTGGCAGCAGATTGGATCAACGTGGGTGGCACGCAGTACAATGGGGGTGTTGCCGTCGGCGACGAGGCGGGCACGTGGTCCTGGAACGGCGCCGACGACATGCAGCTCAATGGCTATAACGGCGGCGGCATCAGCGCCGAGGGCAACCTCAACATCGGTGTGACCAACACCAACACCGTTACGGCCGATGCCGGTCAGAGCGCCATCGAGGTCTCAGGCGGCAACCTTGCCATAACGGGCGGCGGCACGCTCAACGCGACGGGCCAGACCGACGTCATCACGGCGGCGGGTGACGGTATTATTGGCGGAGATGTGGCCATCGACGGCACCACGGTCAACGTGACGGCGACGGGTACGGATGCGAATGGCGAGGAGTGCGAGAACGCCGAGGCCATAACTACGTTTGGTGGCGACGTGACCATTAAAAACGGCGCGACTGTCGATGTAAAGGCGGGACGTGCGACGGAGTCCGGCGACGGGTACTACGGTTACGTGACGGGCATCTATGCCACTAACGGCGCACCCAGGGGAGATGGCGAGTTTACATGGGAGCATGACGGACAGAGCAACAAGGGCGGTCGCGTGTCAATTGGCTCTGGCTCAAAGGTGACGGTCAAGGCCGAATCCACCCTGGAATCTCAGGGAATTGTGTCCCGTGTCAACAACGGCGCCGCGCGTGTCGAGATTGCAGGCGATTCGCTCGTGACCGCGATTGCCGACGCTTCGGGCGGCAACTGGGGTGCCGTGGGTATCGAGGCGGCCGGAATGGGCGACGATGCCACTGCCGATATCATCATCGATGGAAAGAACACGTTTGTGACCGCGATCGCCAGCGCCTCGAAAGATCGGTATTCTAACGACACGTACGGCCTGCATACCAGCTCGGGGAGTGCGATCGAGGGCGGAAGCATCCAAATTAAAAACGGCTCCGTTGTTGCCCAGGGCAGCGATGGAGCGATCGTTGCCGACAACTTCACGACCGCCAACGGCCCCGCTGGCATGATCGTTATCGGCGAGGGAGGGAAGATCGTGCTTCCCGTCAACGGCGTGGTGCGTGACTACCAAAAGCTGGGTGCCCGTCCCATGGCGCTGGGCAACCGATTTGAATATTCTGATTTTTGGGGACAGACGATTGGTGAGCCCGGCGAAGGCGTTTTGAGGGCCGATCGCGATGCGGACAAGATCGCCAAGGTCGCGCATATCGTATTCGACGGAGGTGCTACGCCTGCTCCCGATCCGGCACCGACTCCCAAGCCGCAGCCGGGAGGCGAGGGCTCGACGGGCACGACGGGGGCGACGACCCAAACTTCGACACAGACTGGTTCGGCCGTGAATGTAAAGCCTGCTGCCGCCAAGGTATCCGTCACGGCTTCGAAGGCGACGGCCTCTACTCTCGCGGCCACGGGCGATAGCGCCGCGTTGAGTGTTGCCGCCATGAGCGTCGCTGGTGCCACGGTTGCAGCCGCCGGCATCGCCGCCGCGCGTCGTCGCGAGGAATAGCAATTTTGCCTAGGGCATGCAGGGCATAAAACCTCGGTGCGCTTGATTGAGCCGCCGCGCAGGGATTTGCGTCCCCGCGTGGCGGCTTTTGCGTTTGCGCAGGTAGGGACGCGGGTTCGCATGTACGAACCTAGGCGTGGCGCCCGGTTTGCCGCACTGTGATGTCATGGAAACAAACCTCGATTAAGGAGGACGACATGCAAGGACAACATTTTGCCAAGCAGACGCAGCGCGAGCGCGCTTGCTCGCTCGTTCACGGTACTTGGCGTTGCGCGGGTGTGAGGGTCGCCAGCGTCGGTGCGTGCGCGCTCATGGTCGGCCAGCTGTTACTGCCGAGTGTGGCGCTTGCGACCGAATGTGCGGATTCTGCTGCTACGACGGGTGAGGTCGCTGCGGCTCCTGCGGCGCCGGCGGCTACGGTGGATGCGAATGCGGCGACAACACCGACAACCGAGGCTGCTCCGGCAACTCAGAACGAGGCCGATACTCAGCAGGTATCTTTGGCTGACACCGTCGAAGGGGCTGGCGATGCAATGCCCGCCGAGCAAAACGCTTCCAGCAACAACGCCGCCATGCCGGCAGACAACGCCATTATGCCCTGCGGTGTGACCGACGTGACGGGTGGGGATGGCGTGACAATCGACACAAACGTCGAATCCTACTACAGGGAATGCGAGCTTCCACCCGAGATTTCTCTTACCGGAGGCGGTAGTTTCTCATGGGATTTTGGACCGGTCCCAGATGAGGTGGCGGATAAGCTATCAAACGCATCCGAAACTAAGTATTACAAGGCAGATGCCGCTACTGGCGCGCTTGTTGAAGTCGCCGATCAGTCTCAATCGAACGTGACGATTTCCATTGCGCCATATGAAGGGCAGATGCGCGCGACGCTGACCCTGACGGGTGGCGACTTTGTAGACGGAAACTATGCACTCATCCGCAACGAGGATGTGCCGTTTACTTCAACGTTGACGTTCAACGGCACCGACTATAATGATGGCATCCTCATCGGCGATCCTGATAGCACCTCCGATAAACCAGCTCAAATCGTTGTCCATGAAACAAGGACCGATTACTACCTGCGCTACAACTTCAACACCGTGGTAAAGCTAGCTGCTCATGGACAGGCAATCAATAGCGTTGATTTGGGTTCAGGATATATCGGCTATCGCGCTGGGGATACTCCCGCTCCAACCACTCATGTACCATACGCAGATTACGACAAGTATGAAATTGCTTACGAGTGCTGGGAGGAGATGGACAACAGCGACCCCACGGATCTTCATCCCGTCGCCTTCTGGTATTCCGACGAGGGCATGTACACACCGGGCATGAAGCGAATCGACAAGTTCGAAGAAGGCAAGCACTACATGCATTCTGTCATGCTACGCCAAAAGAACGGGTATGAGTTTGCCAACGGCTGCACTGTGGCAATCAATGGCGAGCCACTTAACGCCATGAGTGTTCAGAAAGTCGAAAATGGTCTGTTCCTTGCGCCGACCACATCGTTTACCTGCGAAAAGGCTCTTGTGTGGCAAGCAATCGACACGGTCGAGATTAATGGCGCTACCGTCACGTTCAAAGACGGCGATAAGCCGGTGTTCACGGGCGCTACGTCCGATGACACTCGTTATTGGTATCAGTGCGAGTTCTGGAATTCTGAGGATGGCGCTGGAGTGAACTCGGCATGGTTCTGGGATCAAAATATCGAGAACCACATTGATACGTTTGAGGCTGGGAAGACCTACAGCTACGGTTTTTATCTCAAGTCGCATGAGGGTTTCTACTTTACTCGTGACACTAGGGTCACAATTAACGGCAAGACTTATGGCTACTGGTGGAACGAATCCGATGCGGAGAATCTCGATAGAGACGGTAAGACGACCACCATGTGGGTCTATACCAATCTTACGATGACGCCTGAAGCAATGCCGACGCCGACGCCGGACCCCAAGCCGACGCCCGAGCCCGAGACCAAGCCCGAGACCAAGCCGGGTCAGGCGCCAACGACCGCCACGATTACTACGACCGTCTCGACCACCAAGACTCCGGCCGTCAAGCCCGCTGCCAAGACCAGCGATGCCACCCTCGCCGCAACGGGTGACAGCACCGGACTTGTCGCCGCGGCCATGAGCCTCGCCGGCGCCATCGCAGCAGCCATCGGCATCGCCTCAAAGCGCCGCGAGAACTAGGTTTCGGCGGAGGCCCTCGTTTCCACCTCAGCAAGATCTCAATCTGTAACACCTGGCTGCCCAAAACGACCCTAGATGTTACAGATTTAGATGAACCGAATGGCCGCCAATCTAATGTCTCGACCTGTAACACCAAGCGGGGAATCTGACCTCTAACTGTTACAGATCGAGACAAACCGGCCGGCAAGTCCAAAGCCACCACAAAGGTGCCTGTCCCCTTTGTGGTGGTTTGCGCAGGTAGAACGGTAGGTTCGTATATATGAACCTACCGTTCGCTTTGTTTTTGGACGACGATTACGCTGGATGACTTTTGGTTTGCAGGAAAGGAACGACCATGAGGTGGACTACTGTTCGAGCGCTTTGCCGCCGCCTGACCGTTGCCGCGGTGACCCTCACCATGGTGACGGGCTCGTTGCCTGTGGGCGCGTTTGCTGAGGCCCTCAACACCGACGGCACTTTTGTGCAGACGGATAACGGCCAAGCGGACGACGCCGCTTCCGCCGATTCGGCTGACGCCCAAACGTCAGACTCTGCTTCCGCCGACCCCGCGCCCGATGCCGGCGCCGCCGACCCCACAGTGCTCGATAGCGGTGATACCCCTACGCCCCCGCCCCCCGAGATTGCATCGGCGGCGGGCCTAACGGGCGCCGGGCAGACCGAGAGCACACCTGCGGGTACGCTCGCCACCGATCTTGTCGAGGGCAAGGAACTCGCCGAGCAGCAGAAGCAGGAGGAGACCGCCGAAGCCGAAGCAACCTGGAATGAGGATCTTGGGCTCTGGATGACCTCGAAGGGCGCCACGGGCGTAAAGGACGAATACGACGATGGCTACGTGGCCGGCGAGCAGACCCCCGCGCAGTACTACTTCTCGATTGATAGCCTCACCAACGAAATTTCTATCGAGTATGGCGACGCGGGCATTACCACGTTGGAGGTGCCCTCGACCATCGACGACAAAAATGTCGTAAGCCTTACGGGTATGGGAAGCGCTGCGCTCACATCGATCACCTTCGCCCCTAATTCGCATGTCCGCTCGGTTGGAGGCTTGGGCGGCAGCAGCATCAAAGAGATCGCACTGCCCGATTCGGTCGAGGAGCTCAAGAGCTATGCATTCTACAAAAGCAAGACGCTCCAAACGGTAACCTGGCCCAACAACGCGGCCTTTACCACGATTCCCGAGCAGGCCTTTAAGGAATGTGAACAACTTGACGACAAGGTGGTGGCAACGCTGCCGCCTTCGGTCAAAACTATCGACTATCTTGCATTCGCCTATTGCGGCGTGCCACAGTTCTATGTCTCGGACACAACAGTGCTCACCTTTACGCAGATCAATGTGCCGGGCACGGTGGAGCGGATTGAGCGCAATGCCTTTGACGGGTGCTCGCATGTGTCGTCGGTGACGATCGGCGACGGCGTTAAATATATCGGAGCGCACGCGTTCGCCTCTCTTGATCCTGCGATTGCCGGCAAAGAGATTGTGCTACCCAAAAGCGTGGAAATGATAGAGTGGGGAGCTTTTGAGAACACGAGATACGGAAACGAGACGAACCATAATGCCGTTGCCCTGCGCGTGATGAACCCCGATCTTCAGTTTGGTGAGGCGGGCTATCCGGGCGACTATAATGAGCGCGTGACAATCGATGGCGTAACGTATGCGATTCCCTTTAGTGAAGGCCAGACCATCTATGCCTATGCGACCGATTCGGCTGGCAACCCCTCGATGGTCAAAAAGCTTGCCGATGCCGTGGCCGATTGCAAGGACTCCGTCGATTCCTCGAAGCCTGCCTACACGTTTGAGTGGATGGGCGAGGCGGCCCAGGTGACGGGCAAACTTCCCCAGAGCGCGACGGCTACACTCGTGCAGGCGGGGCAGTCCACGCCGCTGGCGGTTGGCGATGACGGCAGCTTTACAGCGGACGCTCTCTCCAAGACAGCAGCCACCCTGCGCATTTCGCTCAGCGGTTACTATGACATGGTGCTGGCGCGCCCGGGCGACCAGATGACGGGCACATGGAATATCGGAGAGATTAAGGCGGAGGTCTTTACCAAGATTCCGGCTTCGCGCGCGATTGAACTTAATGTGGGCTATCTTGAACCGATTGTGGGCCAGGATAAGACCGAACGCATTGAGCTCGATAGTCTCGATAACATCGATCTGACGGTGAAGAGCGGCGGCAAGACGCTTAAGCCTGCCAAGGGTGACAAGGAAAACGACTTCCGTATCCAGGGCACAGCGCTCGTGGTGTCGCAGGCCATTGCCGACGCGGACCAGGATCTGGAGATAACGCTCGAGCCCAAAGACAGCCTCAAGCTGGGTGGGACGACGGCGACGGTGAATCCCTCGGCCGGCAAGGTCGATATCGACTTGAAGCCCTGGGGCACGGCGACGGTCGCGACCAAGGGCGACTACCAGGGCGCTAACCGCGTGCTGGTGTTCCGTACGTCCGACGGCAAGCTGGTCGCCGACGGCGTCACCTATCTGATGGGTTACGAAGACGATGGCACCACGCCTATCATGAAGGCCGAGACGCCGCGCCTTAAGGCCGGTTCGTACACCATCGTCGCCTTTAACAAGACGAGCTACGACATCCAAGCGACGAGCTATTCTACGTTTAGCCGCCTAGGGCTGACCGTGGGTAAGCATATCGCGCAAAAGCAGGTGAAGATTGAGGACAGCAAACAGCTCGACGTGACGCTCGACGTCCCCACGTTTGACGTGGAGACGTATCGTGCCGAGCGCGGGCTGACGGCGGGCTCGGTTATCGCTGATTCGTCCGCGGTCGTTGGCGTGGAGACCGAGCTGCGCATTCATTACGAGCTCAAGGACAGCCAGGCTGCCAAGATTGAGATTCCGCTGGCCAAGGATGCCGTCGGGGATGTGTCCGCAGGCTCTCGCGAAGCCGGCGCCAGCTCCGAGGCCATGTGGGCTGACACAACTTGGGAGGGCGACAACCTCGTTCTCAATATGAATAAGGGCATGGGCGCCGATGTGTTTGTGCGCTTTAAGCCTAAGGCCGCGGGCATCTATGCCATCTCGCCGCTTATTACGCTGGGCGAGGTGACGTTGCCGCTGGGAAGCACCACACTCGAGGTTAGCGGATCGCGCATCGAGGTCGACAGCACCGACGTTCACAGCCTACTGGGCAATGTGGCCTACGTATACGCAGCGCCCGGAAAAAGCGTGCAGCTTACCGTGGGCGTGGGCGCCTCGGCCGCAAAGTACACCGGCAAGACCAATAAACTCGGCCGTGCCAAGATTGAATACGACCTGCCGCAGGATACGCTTGCCGCCGAGCGTGTGACGCTCGAAGCGCGCGTGGGCTCGACCGCTGCTGCCGCCGCTGCTGCCGAGGTAACGGCTCGCAATTATGTGCGCTATGTTCCGGGCGCTTCGGTCTGGAACTTTGATGTGACGTATCGTGGCGGTACGCAAAGCCTGGTCAAGGACGGCAAGGACACCGGCAAGAGTCTGTGGACCTTCCACCATCTGCCGCAAAAGAAGAACGCCTACTGGACGTTCGATATCACGCTCGAGGTGGGAAACGAAGAGGCCGCCGACACGCTCGACCTGTACGTGGACTGCGTGGATGGCAAGACGGTGACGATTCCTCTGACTCAAAAGTCGCGCGAGGGCACCCATGTGCGCTATGTGGCGGAGTATGTGGACGAGGGTTACCTTAAGCTGCTCGACGAGTTTAACAAGGCGAATGACTCGACCTATGTGAACTGCGGCAACTTTGAGCAGATCTTTATGCCGCAGACCTACCGCATCTCCAATGCTCAGCTTATGACCATGCTGAGTTTTGACGCCAACGCTTCGGCCAAAAAGCATTCCGCCGCGGCCGAGGAGCGCCAGCAGGAGTTCTCGAATGCCGTGCAGCAGTGGCACGAGTATATGATGGATAACTCGTTTAATGATGTCGACGAGGCCTTTAACGACGCGATTGACCAGATGGTCGCTGATGCGTTTGCCGAGGAGGACGAGAACGGTAAAGAGGACGAAGCCCAAGGTGGAGCTGCCCGTAAGGCTCGTCGCGCCCCTGCCGCCAGCGACGGCGAGGGTGATGGTGCTGGCAACGACGAGGCCGCGCAGTTTGCGGCTGAGCTCAAGGCCGCGGTCGGCGGGTCGGCGGCGCTGCTGACCCAGCAGGGCGACAGCTATGGCGTCAATGTGGACAAGATGATCTTTGAGGATGCTTACGGCACCAGCGAGGATTGGTATCAGGAACTCGCGGCGGCCCAGGGCGCGAACGCTGCGGATGCGGCCGCCATCAAGGAGCTCGTCGACCATGCATCGCGAGCGGAGTTTATTGCCCAGCAGGCCGAGGATCTGGTGGGCCAGTCGATGGGTATCGGCCAGCTCAACCAATACGGAAGCTGGAATGACGCAACCGCTGCGGCGCTCAACAAGTGTGCGGGCATTAAGGCCAGCGAGTACAACGGCCAGTCGACGAGCGGGTTTAACGATTTGGGCCAGGCGCTCGGCAGCTCGCTGAGCTACAAGGCGGCTGACGACGATACCGTCAAGGGCTTTAAGGTCGCCGCGCCCGATGGCGAGCAGACGGCCTATATCGAGTCGGAATTTATCGAGAACTCCAATAACAACAAGAACCAGGCGCTTCTGTTTAACTCGATCGCCATGCAGTGCGACATTCTGGACGACCTGTACGACAACTGGAATGTGGTCCATAGCCTCAACAACTCCAAGGTGCGCGGATGGCTCATGGCCTGGAAGCTCAACGGCGACGTGAGCGCCCATATGAAGCTCATCCGCACGATCCGTTCGCTCAAGAGCTATAAGATCGAGTGCGAGATGTTCGGACAGGTCTTTAAGACCGATGCGTGGAAGGCGGCCGGCCAGGCGTTTCCCGCGGCGACCCAGGGTATCGGCATCTTTACCGGCATTTACGGCGTGAACGATGCCAGCAAGAACTGGGAGAACGTGAACGTCCGTATGCAGAAGGTGAAGGGCGAGCGCGAGGGCTATGAGCTTCAGCATACGCGCTTGCTTGCCAAGCCCGAGAAGACCGAGGACGACTGGAAGTGCATTTACGCGCTGCGTGACGCCATGGAGAAGGCGCGTGCGTTTGAGGATCTGCTGTATCGCCAGCTCTGCCACGACAGCACCGATGTGGCGGTGGGCTCCATTATGACAATCGCCGGCGTGCTGACGGCCGGTTCGGCGGGTACCGTGGTGGGCGCCGCCTATGATGCAGCTTCGACCAGCGTAGGTTCGGAGCGCGCGATTAAGCTGACCAATGCCGAATGCGCCTACGATGTTGCCTGCGAGCAGGTGGAGCGCGCGTGCCAGAATCGCATTACGGTCAACTGGGGCGAGCTGACCGATGCCGAGGTCTACAAGGCCAACAAGGACGGCTTGATCTCGGACGAGAAGATGCAGTCGATCTTCGAGGCGCGTTATCGCAATGTGCCTGCCAAGGCAGCACCCGACCCTGCGGGCGTGGTGTACGAGGGCCTGCTGTCCAATACGGTTGAAGGCGCGGCGGTTGAGCTGTGGAGCGCCGACGATGCGGCCGGTACCAATGCGGTGCGTTGGGATGCCGAGGGGTATGAGCAGGACAATCCGCTTGCAACGGGTGCGGACGGTGCGTACAACTGGAATACGCCGACCGGCTGGTATCAAGTGCGCGTGACCAAGGACGGGTATGAGGAGGCGCGTTCGGCTTGGCTGCGCGTGCCGCCGATTCAGACTGAGGTGAACATTGGCTTGGTGTCGACGGCGGCGCCCGAGGTGGCTTCGGCCCATGCCTATACCGATTGCATCGAGGTTGAGTTTGCGCAGTATATGGATGCGAGCGACGATGCCCTGGTCGCATTGTGCGCGCAGGGCTTGGGCGACGTGACGTATACGTGGCTCGACAAGCAGGACGATCCCAATGGCAAGCCGCTGTCACGCGTGCTGCGTATTCGCTATGCCGATGCGCGTGAGGCGGGCTCGACGGTGGCGTTTGAGCTCGACGGTGCTCGCAACTACGCCGGCACGGCCATGGCGCGCTGGGCAAGTGGCGAGCTTGTCGTGGGCGTTCGTGCCGACAAACTCAAACTCAACGTGGAGCAGGCCGTGACCATGCTTGATGGCAGTGACTTTGAGCTGGTGGCGCACGTGACCGATAAGGCGGGCAAGCCGTTTGCGGGCGCCAAGGTTAGTGTTGGGCTGGAGTCCTCGGCTATCTGCCCTGTCGATACCACCCAGGCCGTGACGGGCGAGGACGGTGCGGCGACGTTTGTGCTGCATGGTGCTCTGCCCGGTTTGACGACGTTGACGGCGGCGGTGGGCGGCACGGCGCTGTCCAAGCAGGTCGAAGTTCGCGTGTCTGCCGAGGCAGTGCGACCGGCGCGACCGGTGGCGACGATTGGTGCGACGACGTTTGGTGCATGGTCGCCCAAGGAGAACTACATTACGGTGCCCAAGGGCACGAAGCTGGAGCTTTCTGCCGAGGATGGCGCGACGATTTGGTACACCACCAACGACACCTGCCCCTGCCGTGACGAAGGCCGTGTAAAGTACACCGAGCCCATTGCGCTCGATAGCAACATGTATGTGCGCATTGCGGCACAGCGCCCTGGCATGTCGTACAGCGAGTATTCCGAGCGTCTGAACATTACGATTACGGTGACCGATGAGGCGGCGCCTGATCCGACGCCCGATCCGGACCCGACGCCTGGCGACGGCGAGCAGGGCGGCGGTGCGGATGGCTCTGGCGGCACCGGGGTACCTGCGGGCGGTTCGACTTCGACGACGACCACGGTGACGACGAACAAGTCCAAGGGTAAGGGCGAGAACGACAAGAAGTCCGGCGGCACGGAGCTCGCCAGCACGGGTGACTCCACCGCGATGACGGTCGCCGCCTTGGGCATCGCCGGCGCAACCGTTGCCGCGGCCGGCATCGCCGCGACCAAGCGTCGCAAGCGTTAGGTTTTGGCGACAACGCCCATTCTCGGCTTTTGCAAGATCTCAATCTGTAACACCAAGCTGCCCAAAACGGCTCTAGATGTTACAGATTGAGATGAACTGCTCGGCCGCCAATCTAATGTCTCGATCTGTAACACGTAGCGGGGAATTTGGTCTCTAACTGTTACAGATTGAGGCAAAGCGGAGGCGGCTGGCGCAAGATCTCGATCTGTAACAACTACAAGGCTCAACGGGCTCCAGGTGTTACAGATTGAGACAAAACGACCGACCAGGCCCCAAACCACCACAAAGGTGCCTGTCCCCTTTGTGGTGGTTTGGGCGGCCGGTATAGAAAAAGTCCCCGCCGGGCGTGTGCTCGACGGGGACTTTGCCGTTTGATGGCTAGCGCTGCAGGTGATTACTCGCCCAGCAGGCTCTTGGTGATCGAAGCGGCGGCCTTCTTGCCGGCGCCCATCGCCAGAATGACCGTAGCGGCACCGGTGACGATGTCGCCGCCGGCCCAGATGCGGGGATCGGTGGTCTGGCCGGTCTCCTCGTCGGCAACGATGTAGCCCCACTTGTTGAGCTCCATCTTGCCGCCGATCTTCTTTGCGAAGGGGTTGGCGTTGGTGCCGATAGCCGAGATCGCGACGTCGCAGGGGATCTCCTCGATGGCGCCCTCGATGGGCACCGGGCGACGACGGCCGGACTCGTCAGGCTCGCCGAGCTCCATCTTCTGGACCTTGACGGCGCACACGGAGCCGTCCTCGCCAGCGACAAACTCGAGCGGGGAGACGAGCGGCAGAACCTCGACGCCCTCGGCCTTGGCATGGTGCAGCTCGGCGCGACGGCAGGGCATCTCGTCCTCGGTACGACGGTAGGCGATGATGGCGTGCTCGGCGCCCAGGCGCTTGGCGGTACGGACGGCGTCCATAGCCACGTTGCCGCCACCAAAGACGACGACGTTCTTGCCGTGCTTGGTGGGGGTGTCGTACTCGGGGAACTTGTTGGCCTTCATCAGGTTCACGCGGGTGAGGTACTCGTTAGCGAAGAAGACGTTGGGCAGGTTCTCGCCGGGGACGTTGAGGAACTTGGGCAGGCCAGCGCCGGTCGCCACGTAGATGGCGTCGAAGCCCTGCTCGAACAGCTCCTCGGCCGTGGCCATGTTGCCCACGACGGAGTTGTACTCAAACTTGACGCCCATGTCCTCCAGGCCGTCGATCTCGCGCTTGACGACCGCCTTGGGCAGACGGAACTCGGGGATGCCGTAGACCAGCACGCCGCCGCCGGTGAAGAATGCCTCGAAGACGGTGACGTCAAAGCCGTTGCGGGCGAGCTCGCCGGCGCAGGTGATGCCGGACGGGCCGGAGCCGACGACGGCAACCTTCTTGCCGTTCTTGGGGGCCATCTTGGGCGTGGAGGCGAGCTCGGGGCGGTCACCCAGGAAGCGCTCGAGCTGGCCGATGGCCACGGGCTCGGACTTCTTGCCACGGATGCACTTGCCCTCGCACTGGTTCTCCTGCGGGCAGACGCGGCCGCAGATGGCGGGAAGCATGGAGTCCTCGCGGATGGTATCGAGAGCGCCGCCGAAGTCCTTCTCGCGGATCTGTTCGATAAAGCGGGGGATGTTGATGTTGACGGGGCAGCCCTCAACACAGAACGGCTTCTTGCAGTTGAGGCAGCGCTCGGCCTCGGCCAGCGCCATCTCCTCGGTGAAGCCCTTGTCGACGGGGCGGAAGTCGCAGGCGCGCTCGGCAGCCGGCTCCTCGTTATCGGGGGTGCGGGGCGACTTCATATCGGCAACGAAACGACCGTTAACTAGTGGCATGCGCAGCTCTTTTCCTCATAGGCCTTGAGGGACTCGCCCTCTTCGGAACGGTAAGCGGCCTGGCGGGCACGAAGGTCATCCCAGTCGACCAGGGTGGCATCGAAGTCGGGGCCGTCGACGCAAGCGAACTTGGTCACGCCGCCCACCTCGACGCGGCAGCAGCCGCACATACCGGTGCCGTCAACCATGATGGGGTTGAGCGACGCGGTGATGGGGGTGTCGTACTTCTGGGCGGTGAGGGTCGAGAACTTCATCATCGGAACGGGGCCGACGCAGAAGACCTGGCTCACGGCCTTGTCCTGCAGCAGGCGCTCCAGCGGAGCGGTGACAACGCCCTGCTCGCCGTAGGAGCCGTCGTCAGTGGTGATGTGGATGTGGTCCTCGTCGAGGAGCTCGCGGAACTGGTCCTCCATGAGCAGGAGGTCCTTGGTGCGGGCGCCCATGATGGCGTGCACCTCGTGGCCGGTCTCGACCAGGTGCTTGGCGACCGGGAAGGCAATTGCCAGGCCGACGCCGCCGCCAATGACAGCGCAGGGGCCCTCGGCCATCTCGGTGGGAACGCCCAGCGGGCCCACGACGTCGCGCAGCGACTCGCCGGCCTCGTAGGTGGAAAGCATCTCGGTGGTCTTGCCGATCACCATGAAGATGAACTCGACCCAGCCCTCGTCACCGTTCCAGCCGGCCAGGGTAAACGGGACGCGCTCGCCCGTCTCGTTGGCGCGAACCATGAGGAACTGTCCAGCGTGCGCATGCTTGGCGATTGCAGGCGCCTCGATGCGGAACTTGAACACCTTCTCCGAGAACTGCGTCTTCTCCAGGATCTTATACATAGAACCCCTCTCTTGTTAGGGCTGCCGAACCGTGCCTCCACGGAAATGGACGGTAGCCCGAATAAAACCGTACGCGCACAGGCGTTGTGCAGACATACGGTGCAAATTATACCCTCATGGACATGTCGCTTACGTGTGTCTTTGGCAGGTGGGAGCAGGGTTTATCCACTTTGGCCTACCAAATAGGGGCAGGTTTATTTTGGTCAGCCTTATCGGGTAAAACGGCAAAGGGGGCCGGCCTCGGTTTGTGATGAGGCCGGCCCCCTTTGGGGTGTTGCGTGCATATGGCGGCGCAGGGTTTATTGCGATGCGCTCACTGTGGCGTTTCCGCAGATAAAACCTGCCAAAATAAACATCCCTAAATGGTAGGTTTTAGTGCTTGCCGTTGGCGGAGGCGGCGCCGTTGACGTGGTCGCGGGCATAGACCACGCCGTGCACGATCGCCAGGCCGGCGGCGTCGGCCGCGCGGGCGCAGGTGTCCTGGAAATCCTCGGCCTCGCGGACGCGCAGCTGCTTAAGCACGTAGTCGGCGACGGCCATCTTGCCGGGAGGGTTGCCGATGCCGGTGCGGATGCGGCTGAAGTCGCGGCTGCCCATCTTGTCGATGATGGAACGCAGGCCGTTGTGGCCAGCATGGCCGCCGCCCACCTTGACGCGCACGTCGCCGGCGGGAATATCGAGCTCGTCGTGGATTACGAGCAGCTCCTCGGCCTTGATCTTGTACTCGCGACAGAGCTTGGAGATGGGGCCGCCCGAGGTATTCATGTACGACTGCGGCTTGACCAGCACAATCTGCCGCTTGCCTCCCTCTTCCTCGGGGTCGTTGATGTTGATGACCGCGACCTCGGCGCCGGCCTGGTTTTTCCAGTACGTGACGCCGGCCTGACGGGCCAGCTCGTCGATTGCCTTAAAGCCGGCGTTGTGGCGGGTCTCGGCATATTCCTCGCCCGGGTTGCCAAGCCCGGCAACCATGCGAATCTTAAGCGGCTGTGCAGCTGCCATATGCTTCCTTTCGTTACACAAAAGTTTAATCAACGACAAAGGCTACCACGCCCGCCGAAGGCGAGGAAAGGTTGCAGCAAAGTCATTTCAGAAAACAGCTGCCCCGAGACAGCAGGAAGCCCCGAACACGCTGGGAGGGGTTATCAAAGCGAACATCCCGCAGCCGCAAAGCGGCGAGGACGTTCGCGTGATAACCCCGCAGGCGCGTCCGGGGCTTCCGGAGGGATGCGAGGGTCGAGCGACTACAGCGCGAAGTCGCCGCCGACGAGCGTGGAGACGGGCTCCTCGTGGTAAACGGCGGAGATGGCCTGGGCGAACTCCTCGGCGACCGAGATGGTCTTGATCTTGCCGCCCACCTCGACGGGAATAGCGTCGGTGACGACGCACTCGACGATCGGGGCGTCGTTCAGGCGCTCGATGGCCGGACCGGAGAAGATACCGTGGGTGGCGCAGACGTAGATGTCGCCAGCGCCCATAGCCTTGAGCTCCTTGACGTTGGCGCACAGGGTGCCAGCGGTGTCGATCATGTCGTCGTTGATGACGCAGGTCTTGCCCTTGATGTCACCGATGATGCCCATGACCTCGGCGGCGTTGTGGCGCGGACGGCCTTTGTGGGCGATGGCCAGGTCGCAGCCGAGCATGTCGGACAGCTTCTTGGCGGCCTTGGCGCGACCCACGTCGGGGGAGACGACAACCAGGTTGTCGGTGTCGAAGTGCATGTTGTTGTAGTACTGGCCAAACAGCGGCAGTGCGGACAGGTGGTTGACCGGGATATCAAAGAAGCCCTGGATCTGACCCTGGTGCAGGTCGAGGGTGATGATGCGGTCGACGCCGGCGCGCTCGAGCAGGTTGGCGACGAGGCGGGCGGTGATGGGCTCGCGCGGGCCGGCCTTGCGGTCCTGGCGGGCATAGCCGTAGTGGGTGATAACGGCGGTGATGGAGCGGGCGGATGCGCGCTTGGCAGCGTCGGTGGCGATGAGCAGCTCCATGAGCATGTCGTTGACGTTGCCGCCGGCCACGGACTGAATCAGGAAGACGTCGGCGCCGCGGACGGTCTCGTCGTAGCGGGCGTAAATCTCACCGTTGGCGAACTGCTTTAGCGTAAGGCCCGAAAGCTCGACCCCAAGGTACTCAGCGATCTTCTGAGCGAGGGGACGGTTGGAGGAACCGGAATACACGCGGATGGACTTGCGCATATTCTCCGACTTCTCGGGATCATTAATCGGCATTACCCTTCTCCTTTATACATCGAATGCCATATAGATGCCTTTTTGCATTGTAACCGTGCGGCGGGGTTAATCGGGTCTTGATAACGTCTTTACCGTCAACGGACACGAACCGACCACTCATCCGGTCGCGCAGGTCACGATAGAAAAAGGAGCCGTCCCCATGGAACAGCTCCTTTTGTGCTTGGCAAAGCGTTATGCCTCGTCGTCCTCGTGCAGACGGCGGCGATAATCGGCGGCCCAGCCCTCAATATTTACCTGACGGGCGCGGCCCAGACCGAGTGCGTCGGCCGGAACCGGCTCGGTGATGACGGAGCCGGCGGCCACGAGCGCACCGTCGCCAATCTGGGCGGGCGCGACCATCATGGTGTCGGAACCGATGAAGGCATCCTTGCCGATGACGGTCTTGTGCTTGTGGACGCCGTCGTAGTTGCAGGTGATGGAGCCCGCGCCCACGTTGACGCCGGAGCCCATGGTGGTGTCGCCGATGTAGGACAGGTGGGGCACCTTGGAACCCTCGCCGATCGTGGACTTCTTGATCTCCACGTGCGTGCCGGCCTTGGATCCGTCGAGCATGTGGGTGCCCGGGCGCAGGTAGGCGCGCGGGCCGCAGTCGACGCCGTTCTCGATGACGGCCTCGATGGCGATGGTCTCATAGATGATGCAGCCGCTGCCGACGGTGGTGTCGGTGAGGCGGCTGTTGGGGCCGAGCTGGCACTCTTCGCCCACGGTGACGTGGCCGATCAGATGCGTCTGCGGCCACACGACGGTGTCGCGGCCGATAACGGCATCGGGGCCGATCCAGGCCTGCGTGGGGTCGATGAAGGTAACGCCCTCGGCCATCCAGTGCTCGTTGATGCGGTCGCGCGCGATAGCGGTGAGCTGTGCGAGCTGGATGCGGCTGTTGACGCCCAGACCGTCACGGTAGTCGTCACAGTGGAAGATGGAGACCGCCTGGCCGTGACCCTTGAGGATTTCGAGCATGTCGGGCAGGTAGTACTCGGACTGCGCGTTGTCGTTGCCGATCTCGTTAATGTGGGCGGCGAGCTGCGCGCCGTCAAAGGCGTAGCAGCCGGCGTTGCACTCCAGCAGCGTGGCGGCCTGCTCGGGCGTGCAGTCCTTCTGCTCGATGATGCGCTCGATCTGGCCGTCGGCGCCCAGCTTGATGCGGCCGTAGCCAAAAGGATCGGGCGGGGTCATGGTCATGACGGTGCAGGCGAGCTCGCCGGTGGCGACGGTCTGCGCGAACTTGGCGACGGTGTCGGCGGTGATGAGCGGCAGGTCGCCGTTGAGCACGACGACGGGGCCTTGCGCGATGCCGCAGGCCCCGAGCGCGACCTTCACGGCGTGGCCGGTGCCCAGGCGCTCGGTCTGCTCGACGCACTCGACCTTGGTGGCGCTGTTGGCGTAGGCGCCATCGATGAGGGCGCGCATCTCGTCGGCGTGGCTGCCGATGACGACCACGACGCGGCTGCAGCCGGCCTTGATGGTGGCGTCGACGATCCACTGGACCATGGGCTTGCCCAGGATTTTGTGCGAAACCTTGCAGTGGTTCGACTTCATGCGGGTGCCCTCGCCGGCGGCGAGGATAATTGCGGTTGCGTCCATGTGATCTCCTGTTACGTTATAGAGACGTGTGTTTGGAAACGATACACGGCGCAATATGATACCGCAGGCATATGATGAGCGCGTAGCGATTGGTTTGCGGCGGTTGAGGCTTGCGCCGCCGGCGTGGCGTTTGCGCCGCTTGCAGGCGGTGCCGGCAGTGCTTCGGCGTCGGTGATTTGGCGGGAGGGCGGGGATGCCTGTGGACAACATGCGAGAGGGCTCGGGCGCCGAACCCGTCGCGGCATTTTCGATGTCGCATCCGGCGGTGCCGGCGCTCTACATGGTGCTGACGTTGGGGCTCACCATGTTCTCGATGCAGCCGGTGCTGATTGCGCTGTCGCTTGCGGGCGGGCTGGCGTACGGGCTTGCGACGCGCGGTGCTGCGCGCACGTTGGGGGCGCTTCGCTGGCAGCTGCCGGTTATTTTGATTATCGCGCTGGTCAACCCTCTGTTTAGTGCATCGGGCTCGACCGAGCTGTTTCGCATCGGCGCGCGCGCGGTGTATCTGGAAAGCATGGTATATGGCCTGTGCATGGGCGGACTGTTTGTGGCGAGCGTGCTGTGGTTTGAGGCCGCGGCGTCGATGCTCGAATACGACAAGGTGCTCGCACTGTTGGGCAACGCCGCGCCGGTGATCGCGCTCATGATCTCGATGTGCATGCGGCTTATCCCACAGTTTTTGCGCCGCGGCCGCACGGTGCTGGCGGTGCAGGACGCGATTGATGTGCCGGGGCGTGCGCCCACCGATCCCGTGCGTTCGCGTCTGCGGGCATCGAGCGTGTTGATGGGCTGGGGCATGGAAGATTCGCTTGAGCGCGCGGACGCCATGCGCTCCCGTGGGTGGGGTGCCGTGACGCGCCGCACGACGTACGCGCGGTATCGGCTGAGGCGCGGCGATGTTGCCGCGCTGGTCGGGCTCGCGCTGTTTGGTGCTGCCGCGGTGGCGGTGGCATGGACCGCGACAACGCAGTATTCGTTTTACCCGCAGCTTTCGGTGCCCGCGCCGTGGCTGGGCTATGTCGTGTACGCTGTCTGGATGGTGCTGCCCTGCGTGTTGCATACGATCGATGAGAAGAGGTTTGGCTGATGGCTCGGTTGGATAGGGGCCCGGTGTCGGGCGCGGCGTGCGGCCCGGATATGCCGGCGATTGAGGTGCGGAGCCTGAGCTTTGCCTACCCCGGGGCTGATGCTGCGGTGCTCGAGGGGCTCGACTGGTCTGTTCCCCAAGGTGCATTTGCGCTGCTTGTCGGCGGTACCGGATCGGGTAAGTCGACGCTGCTGTCGTTGCTCAAGCCCGAGATTGCTCCGGCGGGCGAGCGCGCTGGCGATACGCGCGTGCTGGGCGAGAACGTTGCCGACATGGACGTGCGCGCGTCTGCGGAGCGCGTGGGCTACGTGTTCCAGGATCCCGAGAACCAGATTGTGTGCGAGACCGTGTGGCACGAGATGGCGTTTGGACTAGAGAATCTGGGTGTGTCGCGCGACGAGATGCGCCGCCGTGTTGCCGAGACCAGCTATTTCTTTGGTCTGGAGGACTGGCTTCATCGCGATACCGATACGCTTTCGGGTGGCCGCAAGCAGCTGCTGTCGCTTGCCGCCGTCCTGGCGCTGCGTCCGCGTGTGCTGTTACTCGACGAGCCCACGTCTCAGCTCGATCCCGTTGCCGAGAAGAATTTTCTGCACGCGCTGTTTCGCGTGAACCGTGAGCTGGGCTGCACGGTTGTTGTGGCTACGCATCAACCGCGGCCGATGCTCGAGTATGCGACGCGTGCGTACCGGATTGAGGGCGGTCGCGTGCGCGAGGTGGCGGATATGGCTTCTTTGGGACGCCGAGAATCGCTGTTTTCCGATGACATGTTGGGGTGGGGTGCCATCCGATGTGCAAAAAACGGAGTATTCAGCAGGTACGAGGACAATTTGGGCTCTCCGGAACCGCCCGGGGACGTATCGAGCGCGAAAAAAAGTTCGGAATTGGACAAATCGTCCGAATTTGTGGCGCAAATGTCGCTCGAGAACGGCTCGGCAGCCTTCCCGCGCACGGATGGAAGCAGAATACTCCAAAAAATGCACGGTGGGTCGGCTACCACCCTGTCGGAAGGCTGGTTTCGCTACGATCGCGTGGGCAGTTGGGTGCTGCGCGGGCTCGATGTGACGTTTTCGGCCGGCGCGGTGCATGCGGTCGTGGGCGGAAACGGCTGCGGCAAGTCGACGATGCTCTCGGTGCTGGCCAAGACGGCTAAGCTGCAGCGTGGCCGCATGGTGCGTGGGACGGCTTCGGCGGCGCTGTTGCCACAGAACCCCAAGGCATTGCTGGTCGCCGAAACGGTGCGCGACGAGCTGATGGAATGGGCTTCGACCTGCGGATACGACGAGGCCGCAGCACAGGAGCAGACAGCGCGCCTGGGCCTGGTGGGCTTGGAGGCGCGTCACCCGTACGATCTTTCGGGCGGTCAGCGCCAGCTGCTTGCGTTGGCAAAGCTGCTGCTGATCGGCCCCGAGCTGCTGCTGCTTGATGAGCCCACCAAGGGCCTTGACCTGGCAAGTCGCTGTATTATCGCCCGAGCCCTGCGCGAGCATGCGCGGGCTGGCGGCACCGTTGTCATTGCCACGCACGACCTAGACTTTGCCGAGCAGGTGTCCGACGACGTCGCCATGATGTTCGACGGCGAGATCGCCTGCATGGAGCCTCCGGCAGATTTCTTTGCCGACAACGTGTTCTACAGGGCGTGATGGAATGACGGATCATCGCGCCTCGCGCCTACTCACAAAAATGGAGATTCCGCTGCTCCTGGCGGTGCCGGCAGTGATGACTGCGGCGTTGCTGGCGGGCATTGAGCAGGCGGCGCTTGCCATGCTGGTTGTAGTTGCGCTCGTGCTCGCACTGTTCTTTGCGGGCTATGAGGCATCGCGCCCGGGCTTGCGCCAGATTATGCCAACGCTGGTTCTGGCGGCGTTGGCCGCGGCGGGCCGCATCTTGTTCGGCCCCATTCCCGATTTTAAGCCCGTGAGTGCTATCGCCATTATCGCGGGTGCGACACTTGGCCGTCGCAACGGCTTCATGGTCGGCGCGCTGGCGGCACTGACCAGTAATTTCTTTTTTGGACAGGGCATGTGGACGCCATGGCAGATGTATGCCTGGGGTCTGGTGGGCTATATCGGTGGCGCACTGGCGCATGCGGGCGCTTTTGATCGCGCCGATGGCACCGTGCGCATGCCGGCGCTGATGGCGTACGGCCTTGCGTCGGGCCTGCTGTATGGCGTTGTAATCAACGCATACGACATCATCGGTTTTGTGCAGCCGCTCACCTGGGCAGGCGCCGCAGCGCGTCTTGCCACCGCCGTACCGTTCGATATCACGCACGGACTCGCGACCTGCGTGTTTTTGGCCGCTCTGTACAAGCCTTGGTGTCGCCGCATCAACCGCGTCGTCGTGAAGTACGGGCTGTAGTGGTGGTTGCGCCGGGGCGAGAATCAATACTGCCTTGGTGTCATATCAAAACTATGCCGGTTTACGGGGCTGGATTGGCATAGGCAGACCATACTGGCTTTTCCGAAAATAGACGAGCCGTCTACCTGCGGTTTTATTTTGCTTGAATTGCGTGTGGTTAGGGATTTGCGATTCAGTCCCGTAAACCGGCATAGTTTTGCGCCCGCCGACTCGTATGACGGTCGCAGCGGGCTCCAGAAGGCTAAATGACCAATTTTCCTCCGTCACTGGGGACCAGCTGGGAGTGCTCGCCACGAAAGCGGTCCATCTACTACGTTTAGGTCGCCGTCCTCAACCACAGTGAGCAATGTGAAAAGAAAACCGCAGGTAGAAAGCCTGTGGTTTTTCGTAGAACATGGTTATGGTTGAGGGTAACGGCTTAAACGTAGTAGATGGGCGCTTTTCGCGGCAGATGTATTACGCAGGTGTCCTCGGAGAGCCAAAATGATCTGTTTTCCTCCGTCCCCAGGGGATCATTTTGGGGGTTAGAGCTCCAGGGCGAGGGTGACGGGGCAGTGATCGCTGCCAAAGATGTCGCCGCGGATGCCGGTGTCGCGTACGTTGCCGGCGATTGCGTTGCTTACCAGGAAGTAGTCGATGCGCCAGCCTGCGTTGTTCTTGCGGGCATTAAAGCGGTAGCTCCACCAGCTGTAGACGCCCTCGACGTCGGGGTTTGCCGCGCGCCAGGTGTCGGTAAAACCGGCGTCGAGCAGCTCGGTAAACTTGCCGCGCTCCTCGTCCGAAAAGCCTGCGTTGCCGCGGTTGGACTTGGGGTTCTTTAGGTCGATCTCCTCGTGTGCCACGTTAAAGTCGCCGCAGGTTACGACGGGCTTGCCGGTTTCGCGCTCAAGCGCGCTCAAAAAGCCGCGGTAGGCATCGTCCCAGGCCATGCGCACATCGATGCGGGCAAGCTCGTTTTGGGCGTTGGGCGTATAGACGTCGACAAACCAAAACTTGTCGAACTCGAGCGCACAGACGCGGCCCTCGGTCGCGGCTTGGGCGACGAGCTCGGCGGCCCCACCCTCGCCGGCGTAGGGTAGCAGCGCATCGGCGCGCAGCACGCGCAGCGGTTCCTGGCGGCTAAAGACCGCGGTGCCCGAGTAGCCCTTGCGCTCGGCGTAGCTCCAGGTTTGGTGGTAGCCGGGCAGATCGATATCGACCTGGCCTTCTTGCAGCTTGGTCTCCTGCAGCGCCAGGATATCGACGTCGAGTTCTTGTGCGATCTGGATAAAGCTCGGGTCCTTTTTGAGCACGGCGCGCAGGCCGTTGACGTTCCACGAGGCGAAAGTGTAAGTCTGAGGCATGGTGTCCTTTCGACGGGGTTGGCAGGCTTAAGATTAACGCAACAAGAGCGGGGCGGAGTCCGCGAGTGATAGTGCGAACGCCGCCGTCCCTAAGACACGGACGGAGGGCATATATGACGCAGGCAATATCGGACCCCAAACAGGCCTCCGCCGCGCTGGCGGAGCTGTTCGAAACCCATAGCCACGTGGTCTTCTTTGGCGGCGCGGGCGTTTCCACGGCGAGTGGCATCCCCGATTTCCGCAGCGTGGATGGCCTGTATCACCAGCGGTTTTCCTATCCGCCCGAGACTATGCTCTCGCACAGCTTCTACGGGGCGCATCCGGCGGAGTTTTTCGACTTCTACCGGACCAAGATGATCTCCCTTGACGCCAAGCCCAACCACTGCCACGCCAAGCTGGCGGAGCTGGAACGCGCCGGCAAGCTCGACGCCGTGGTGACGCAAAATATCGACGGCCTGCACCAGATGGCCGGCTCGCAGCGCGTGTTCGAGCTGCATGGCTCGGTCCACCGCAATATCTGCCAGACGTGCGGCGCGGTCTACAGCGCCGAATGGATTTGCTCGCGCGAGCACGAGGACGCCGCGGGCGTGCCCGTGTGTCCTGCGTGCGGCGGTCGCATCAAACCCGATGTGGTCCTCTACGAAGAACCGCTCGATGAACGTGTGCTTACCGGCGCCGTTGCTGCCATCGCCGCAGCCGACGCCCTCGTCGTGGGCGGAACCTCGCTCGTGGTGTATCCGGCGGCGGGCCTCACGCGTTACTTTACTGGTGATACGCTGGCCATTTGCAATTTGGCGCCCACCGATCAGGATGCAAATGCCGACCTGCTGATTTCTTGCGACATCGCGGCCGCGTTTGCGTTCTAGCCCGTGCGCGCGGATACAATAGAAAGACTGATTGCAAAGCGACCCCGCCGCCAGCGCCCGAGCGCGGCGGCGTGGGCATTTTAGGAGGATGTTCATGGCGAACGACAGCAAGACATGGCGGTGCGGAAAGTACGAGCTCAGCTTTGACCGTCCGCGCATCATGGGCGTCCTCAACGTGACGCCCGATTCGTTTAGCGACGGCGGTGAGCACTTTGACCAGGATGCCGCTATCGAGTACGGCCTGGCGATGCTCGATGCCGGCGCCGACATCATCGACGTGGGCGGTGAGTCCACGCGCCCCGGCTTTACCCCGGTCAACCCCGACGAGGAAGCGCGTCGCGTGCTGCCCGTCGTGCGCGCGCTCGCCAAAGAGGGCGCCATCGTCTCGATCGATACGCGTCATGTGGCGGTTGCCAAGGCGGCTGTGCGCTGCGGTGCTTCGATTGTCAACGACGTGACGGGCTTCACCGATCCCAAGATGGTTGAGTTCGTTAAGACGAGCACCTGCGGCGTCATCGTAATGCACGCCGGCGAGGTCGCCGTACCCGCCCGCACGCACGCGACGGTGCAGCTCGATACCTCGGCTGCGGCGTTTGTTGCCGAGAAGGCACGCGAAGCGGTTGCCGAGGCTGCGCGCGAGGCCGAGAAGCCGGCCCGTCGCCGTCGCGGCAAGTTGCTGGGCGAGCCCAAGGTTGAGGCCAAGCTTCCGGGCGGTGTGGTACAGCCCTCGCTGCCGTTTGGTGAACCGGAGCCCGCGCCCGAGCCTGTTGCCGAGCCGGAGACGCCGGCTGCCGAGCAGACCGCTCCTGCCGCCGAGACTGCAGCGCCCGAGACCGTGCCCGCAGCTACCGAAGCCGCACCAGAGCCCAGCGACCACCTGGCCGCCATGATGCGCCGCAGCGCCCGCCGCGAGGAAGCCTACGTGCCCACCTCGCAGCTCCGCCGCTTTACCCTGCCCGATTCTGCGCCCATCATGCGCCGCGTCATGGGCTTTCTGTCCGACCAGGCCCGCACGCTCATCCATGCCGGCGTGTCGCGCGACCGTATCTGCATCGATCCCGGCCCGGGCTTTGGCAAGACGGCCAACGAAGACATCGTCATCCAGCGCGAGACCGCCAAGATGGCGTCACTGGGCTACCCGCTCATGTGCGCCGTGTCGCGCAAGCGATTTGTGGGCGCCGTCTCGGGCGTGACCGAGGCCGCCGCGCGCGATGCCGCCACGTTTGGTGTGTGCCTGGGCGCCATCCAGGCTGGCGCCAACATCGTGCGCGTGCATGACGTCGCGGGCTTTGCGCAGTTCCTGAACGGTTACTGGGCTGTTGCCAAGCCGCAGCCGCGCCGCGCGTTTGTGGCCGTGGGTTCCAACCTGGGGCATCGTTGCGACAATATCCGCGCTGCGCGCGACATGATTGCCGAGATCCCGCTCACTTGCGTGTCCAACTGCTCGCGCATCTACGAGAGCGAGCCGGCCTACGAGACGCGCCAGGACGCGTTTGCCAACGCCGTCATCGAGATTAAGACCGAGCTGGCGCCGTTGGTGCTGCTCGATGAGCTCATGAAGATCGAGGCCGAGTTGGGCCGCGACCGCTCCAAAAAGGCCAAGGCAAACGGCCCGCGCACCATCGACTTGGACCTGCTGTGGATGGATGGTGAGACCCACGGCGGCAAGAAGCTGCGTCTGCCGCATCCGCTGATCGGCGAGCGCGACTTTGTGCTGGTGCCGCTCGAGGACCTGACGCACGACCCGGCGCGGTTCTTCCGCTACAACGGCGTCGAGGTCAAGGAGCCCGAGGATCGCGTGGGCCATATCGTGGGCGAATTGGGGCGTATGTAGATGATCGAGATGAATGCTGTTGCCGCCGGTACCGAGCTCGACGCGGCGCGTGACGCGGGCCGCGAGGGCATGTCCGCGGGCTGGTGCGCGTGGAGCGCGGGCGATGCATCGCTGACGTTTTCGCTGGTCGTGCGCCCCGATGTGAACATGCACGCCTTCCACGGCCTGCCGTTTGTGGCCGCAATGGGCATGATGGACGCGCTCGCGGGCACGGCCGCAACGCCGGGCCTGGGGCTTGCCGGCAAGGCGGGCATCCAGTGGCCGAGTGACATCGTGTGCGGCGCGCCTGCGTTTGAGACGTCGCTCGCGCGCGTCACCGTCAACGGCGGTGCCGGTGCCGCGGGCATGTTCGGTGCCGTGACGGTGGATATCGAGCGTTCGGCGTTGAGCGAGCTTTGTGTGGATGTGGCTGACGAAGCGCTGGTCGAGGTATTGGCCGCGGCAGTACTCGCTCGCGTTGACGCCTGGGCGGTTGTCGCCAACACGCCACAGGGTGCTGCTGGTCCGTTGGCTCCCGTGCTGGGCGAGTACTTCGACATGGTGCCGCTGCTCGGTCGCCAAGTTGCGGCGGTGTCGCCCAACGGCTTGCCACTTGCGGTCGGTGTGTTTGCGGGCCTGGACATCTGGGGCCGCGCGACCATCAAGACCGATGCCGGCGAGCAGGAGTTTCCGCCCGAGGCCGTACGCATCCGCGGTCTGTAGCGCCTCGGCTTCGCCAGAGCCTACCCCAGCTTCTGCATGCGGCGGTAGATTTCGCAGATGCCTTTGATGGTGAGTTGGCCGTCGACCACGTCGAAGGCGTCGGTCGAATCGGCGACGATGCTGGCGAGGCCGCCCGTGGCGATAACGGTGGCATCCTCGCGCCCCAGCTCGCGCTTCATGCGCGCGACCAGGCCCTCGGCCATGGCGGCGGCGCCCGTTACGGCGCCGACCTTGATGCACTCCTCGGTATCGCGGCCGATGGCGTGCTCGGGCGCCTCGAGCGGAACGCTGGCGAGTTTGGCGGCTCGGGCGGCGAGCGCGTCCATCGAAATGCGGATGCCCGGCGCAATCGCTCCGCCAATGTAATAGCCGTCCTCGTCGATGACGTCGATATTGGTTGCGGTGCCAAAGTCCACCACGATTGCCGGGGCGCCGTAGAAGGTCTCGGCAGCGACGGCGTTGGCGATGCGGTCGGCACCAACGGCCTGGGGGCGTGCCGCTCGCAGCTTGGTCACGGCCGCCGTCTGCGGCCCAATGACGATGGCGTCTGCCGCGATGCGGTTGGCCACGGCGTGCCACTCGCGCGAGAGCTGTGGCACCACGCCGGCAAAGGCGATCGCGTCGACCGCGCCGAGCGAGAGGTCGTACATCTTAAAGAAGCCCATCAGGCGCACGTGGATCTCGTCGGCGGTATAGGAGCGGTCGGTGGGCATACGCCACGACTGCACCAGCTCGTCTCCGTCAAACAGGCCCATGGCCGTCTGCGTGTTTCCCATATCGATAGCGAGCAGCATGTCTACTCCAGGTGTCGGCGTAAAAGGACGCGCACCATTGTATACGCGCCGCCGGCGGCGCTCGGCTGCGATTCGGTTACAGTGATATGGACTGAGGGGTTTAAATATGAAGGAATTATGCTCTACGAGATTTTCCTTGCCGTTTACCGAACTCCCACGTAATATTCTTTCTTGCGCACATGAGGCGCCCAGACATTGCGGGGTGGAGCAGTCTGGTAGCTCGCCGGGCTCATAACCCGGAGGTCGTAGGTTCAAATCCTGCCCCCGCGACCAAGAACTTGCAGCTCGTCGGCCTAGCCGACGAGCTTTTTTGTTATTCCGGGACCGTGTTTTCGGTCCAATTCTCGGCCTCTCAAACAAAATCTCGATCTGTAACATCTAGACCGACTTTTAGCCGCTAGGTGTTACAGATCGAGATATACCGGTGGGTCGGGTCGTGTTTATCTAAATCTGTAACACGAGGGACGGATTTTGCCGAGTTGTTGTTACAGATTGAGATTTTTCGGCAGATTAGATTGGTTTGTCTCGATCTGTAACAGTAAGACCCGGTTTTGCTGAGTAACTGTTACAGATTGAGACAAACCGACGGGCCGCCCCGCCCCATCCACCTGCCGCCACCTGATATTCGCCGATTTCCGTTGCGCTGCCGTACTCCCATGCCATATCCTCTAGACAACTACGCGGCATCATCGCCGCCGCGCCTACAAGAGAGGAATGTCCATGACCGCACCTGCATCCAAGCTGCTCCAGCCCATTACGGTTGGCCCCCTTGAGCTCAAGAACCGCATTATGTTCCCGCCGCTGACCACCGGCTACGAGGAGCGCGACGGTTCCATTGGCGAGCGCAGCCTGGCTTTTTACGAGCGCCTGGCCCGTGGCGGCGTGAGCTACATCGTCATCGGCGACGTCGCTCCCGTCATGACCGCGAGCCCCACGCCCAAGCTGGCGACCGACGCCCAGATCCCCACGTTTAAGGCCCTGGCCGACGCCGTCCACAAGCACGGCGCCAAGGTCGCGCTGCAGCTGTTCCACCCCGAGTACGACGTGCCCGGTGTCGGCCGCATGGTCATGGGATCCACGGCCGCCGCCAAGGCCGCGCAGGAGGCCAAGGCCGCCGGCGACGAGGAGACCTTTGCCGCCAAGATGGCCGAGTCCAACGAGATCCGCAATCAGGCCTACGCCAAGCTGCACCACGACATGCAGCACTTTGTGAACGAGGCGAGCGTAGAGCAGCTCACCCAGATCAAGGAGGCCATCGCTGCCTCGGCCGCCCGCGCGCAGCAGGCCGGCATCGACGCCATCGAGGTCCACGGCGACCGCCTGGTGGGTTCGCTGTGCTCGGCTATCCTCAACCAGCGCACCGACGAGTATGGTGGTTCGTTCGAGAACCGCGTCCGCTACGCGCTCGAGGTCGTCGCCGCCATTAAGGAGGCTGCGCCGCAGCTGATGGTGGAGTACAAGCTCCCCGTGATCATGGAGAATCCCGACGGCACGCCGCGCGGCAAGGGCGGCCTGCAGCCCGACGAGGCCTGCGAGTTTGCCAAACTACTCGAGGGCGCGGGCATCGACATGATCCAGGTTGCACAGGCCAACCACACCGGCAACATGGGCGACACCATTCCGCCCATGGGCGCCATGCCCTACAGCTGGACGCTGCCCGTGGCCGAGCGCGTCAAGGCCCTGGTCTCCGTGCCGGTGGCAACCGTCGGCCGCGTTGTCTCGGTCGAGGCCGGCGAGAAGATTCTGGAAGACGGCGCGGCCGATATCATCGCCTACGGCCGCTCGCTCATGTGCGACCCCGACATCGCACTGAAGGCCGCCACGGGTGAGCCCATCCGCGAGTGCCTCAACTGCAACAAGGGCTGCGTCGATGCGATTCAAAACCGCAAGTACATCTCGTGCGTGCTCAATGCCGAGAACGGCGACGAGGCGACCATCGCCATTAAGCCGGGCGAGGGCGACAAGAAGATCGCCGTGGTGGGCGGCGGTATTGCTGGCCTGGAGGCCGCACGCGTGGCGGCCAAGCGCGGCTACGATGTGACCATCTACGAGGCGAGCGATCGTCTGGGCGGCCAGATTGTGCTGGCGGCCGCGCCCCCGCGCAAGGACGAGATCATGCGCTCGGTCGAGTATTACGAGAAGATTCTGCCCGGCCTGGGCGTGAAGGTTGAGCTCAACCACGTCGCTACCGCTGAGGACCTCAACGCCGCCGATGCCGCGATTGTGGCCGTGGGCGCGCACGACGTGGTCATCCCTGTTCCGGGTGCCGATTCGGACAAGGTCGTCTCGAGCTGGGACGTGCTGGCCGGCAAGGTGGAGCTTGCGGGCCGCGTCGCCGTCATTGGCGGTGGCCTGGTGGGCACCGAGACTGCTGAGTACCTGCTGCAGCACGGCTGCGAGGTGGCGATCGTGGAGATGCTCGACAAGATTGCCGCGGGCGAGTCCGAGACCATTCTGCCGCTGATTATGAGCGACTTTGCCGAGCACAACGTGGAGCAGCACGTGAAGACCCGCCTGACCGCCATTACCGACGAGGGCGTGGAGGCTGTTCGTACCACCGAGGACGGCGCCGAGGAGCCGGTGAAGATCGCCTGCGATTACGTGGTGATGGCCGTGGGCTCCAAGGCCAACGCGTTTGACCTTGATGGCGTGACGGTGCCCGTGACCTGCGTGGGCGACTGCTCGGGCGAGCGCACCGCCGATATTGCGAGCGCTATTCGCACGGCATATCACGCGGCCAACGAGCTGTAGTTAACTTCGCGGCCAGGCGGGGCGGTAGCACGGATCTGCCTCGCCCGACTGCGTCCCATCGGGTGTCAACCGGGGCGGGGTCTGCAAGCGCAGCAGGTCCCGTCCTTTTTGTTTTGCTCGGGTGGATGGCAATGCGCGGTAATCATGAGAAGTGAGGCGTCACTGCCCTGCAGGCCGCTCAAAATTATTGGGGGAGGGGTTAATAATTATTCCCTCTAGACCAAAGGACATAAAGAGATGCCAATTTTGTTGACAAGCGAATGACGATTAGCTGCGAGTCAGCTACCAGCGTAAATAATCGATAAAGAAATGTCGTAAATTGGTGCCAAATGTCCAGATAACGCCGCGTCTATTTTAATTAACTGTTTTGAGCAAACAGCAAAATGCTACTATCTAGCGTGCACGTAAGAAAGCAGATTAACGGTTAAGGCTAAGAAGTGGCAGGTATGTCGGAAGCAACTAGGACTCGCACGCATGCGCCCGAGGTTAGGCAGCGCGCCGTCGAGGTCCTCCAAGAGGGGGTCGGTCACCGCGCCCTCGCCGCAAAGCTTGGCATTCCCCAGGCCACGGCTCGTCAGTGGGCCCGCGCATACGCCGTGGGCGGTGCCGACGCCGTGCTCAACGCGGGCGCTCGCCATCACACCTATTCGTACGACGTAAAGCTCGCCGTGGTTAAGGACCGTCTGGAAAACGGCCTGACGGTTCGCGAGGCCATGATCAAGCACAAGATTCCCAGCGAGTCTTCGGTCAAGGCTTGGTGTCGTCAGTATCGCGATGGCGGCGCCGACGCGCTTATCGATAAGCCGCGCGGTCGCAAGCCGCGCGTTAAGCAGGCAGAGTAGCAAGAGGGTGCGCCCACAGGGGCGCATTTTTCTTGCTGCCCCTCCGCTCCAAAGCGGACAGACTCCTTACCCCGTATGCCTAAAACTCCCCAGTTGACCGAAAACCTGCCGCCGCTACTCCTCAATTGAGCTATAACGTTAAACAATTGCAGCGTTTTTGCATGGGGGAGTGATGGTATGACGCTACTGTATTTCCTTACCCTGTTTCCGCTGGTACCGGCGCTGGGCATGCTGCTCGCGCGCGGTGACCGTGCCCGCGATGCGGTGGGGCTCATAGGCTCCGGCATTATTATGGCGGTGACAGTTGTAGTCGCCGTCATGTTTTTTGGCACGGGTCCGCAGAGCTTTGAGATTGCCCCCGGCACCTCACATGTGCTCTCGATCATCAGCTCCGTCATCGACGTCATCCTGTGCGCCGTCATCCTGTACAACGCGTACAAATATAGGAACGCGCTCACCACGGTGCTCGGCATAGTCCAGCTGGTGGGTTCGCTCGCCTTTGCAGCCATGACGCTGCCCGCGGCCGAGGCCGTCACGGCAACGCCTCTCTACCTGGACTACATGAGTGTGATCACGGTCCTCGCCGTCGGTATCGTCGGCAGCCTCATCTGCGTGTATGCCTTGGGCTACATGAAGGACTTCCAAGCGCACGATGAGCACGAGGCCGCGCTGCGCGGGCAGACCGCGCCCGACCGTCGCCCGCAGTTCCTGGCGCTCATGTTCCTGTTCCTCTCGGCCATGTTCGTCATCGTGACGAGCGACAACCTTGAGTGGCTGTTCTGCGGCTGGGAAATCACCACCGTGTGCTCGTTCCTCATGATTGGCTACACGCGCACGCCCGAGGCCATCAAGAACGCCTTCACCCAGATCATTCTCAACATGCTGGGCGGCATCGCGTTTTTGGCCGGACTCATGTACCTGCACGTTAACGGCATGCCGCTGACCATCTCGGGCATGATCGAGCTTTCCGGCGCCGGAACCGCGCAGTCCGCGCTGCTGGTGATGCCGGTCATCCTGCTGTCGCTCGCCGCACTCACCAAGGCCGCACAGATGCCGTTCCACACCTGGCTGTTGGGTGCCATGGTTGCCCCCACGCCCACGAGCGCCCTGCTGCACTCGTCAACCATGGTCAAAGCCGGTGTGTTCCTGATGGTCAAGCTGAGCCCGCTCTATGCCATCTATCCCGTGACCGGCTTTATGGTCACGAGTGTGGGTGCCATAACGTTTTTGCTCGCTGCCCTCATGGCCATCTCGCAGAGCAACGCCAAACGCGTGCTTGCGTACTCCACCATTTCCAACCTGGGCCTCATCAGTGCCTGCCTGGGTGTCGGCGCGCCCGAGGCCGTATGGGCTGCCATCTTCCTGATTCTGTTCCACACGGTGGCAAAGTCGCTGCTGTTCCTGTGCGTGGGCACGGCCGAACATCATATCGGCAGCCGCAATATCGAGGACATGGACGGTATGTTCAGCCGCATGCCGCACCTGACGCGCCTGATGATGCTGGGCATCATGGGTATGTTTGTGGCGCCGTTTGGCATGCTCGTGTCCAAGTGGGGCGCCCTGGTGGCGTTCGCGCAGACCGGCAACGTGCTCATGATCATGGTGCTTGCCTTTGGCTCGGCTGCGACGTTCTTCTTCTGGGGCAAGTGGCTTGCCAAGCTTTCGGGCGTCGACCCCACGGCTCAAAACGTTGAGGTCAATGTCCATAAGACCGAATGGATGGCCCTCAACACCATCGCCGCGCTGCTGATTCTGTGCTGCGTGGCGTTCCCGGTTATCTCGAGCGGTCTGGTGTCACCTTACTTGGCCATGGTGTTTGGCCGCGTGCCGTACGTTATCGGCAAGGACGCCATGTATCTGATGGTGGTTATCGTGGCGTTTATCGCCGTAGTGCTGCTGACGTCGTTCCGCGTGAGCAACAAACCGCACGTCAACGTGTACCTTTCGGGCGTGGGAACCGACAATTACCGCCATTTCCGCGGCTCGATGGGTCGCGAGGTAAAGGCCGAAAAGCGCAATTGGTACTCGGAGGACGCCCTTGGCGAGAAGCGTATTGGCCCCGCGGGTAGCGTCGTGTGCTGCAGCATTATCTTGTTTGCGCTGCTGTGTTGCGCGTGGATTGGGCCCGAGCGGCTTGCCATGAGCGCGCCCTCGGTGCTGCGCGGTAAGTATTTCGAAGGTTCGGGCGTCTTGGGCATCTTTATAGGCACCGCGGCGTTTGCCTTGATTGCGCCGCTTGTGGGCGGCCTGATTGACGGCATCGACCGCAAACTTTCGGCCCGCATGCAGGGCCGCGTAGGCCCGCGCCTGCTGCAACCGTTCTACGATGTGGCCAAGCTCCTGCGCAAAGCTCCTGCCAGCGTAAACACCATGGACGATACCTATATGGCGTGCGCGCTCATCTTTACCGTGGTGGGCGGCGGCATCTTTGTGTCGGGCTCCAACACGCTGCTGTGCGCTTTTATGGTTACCCTCGCCGCGATCTTTGTGGTGCTGGCGTCCGCCTCGACGCAAAGCCCGTTTGCCCAGGTCGGCGCCGACCGCGAGCTGCTGCAGGTTATGAGTTACGAGCCCGCCGTTCTGCTGATGAGCGTGGGCCTGTACCTTGCCACCGACAGCTTCGATTCCATCGCCGTGACGGGGCAGACGGCCCCCATCATCGTGTACAGCGCGCCCATTTTCCTCGCGCTGCTTGCGGTGCTTACCATCAAGCTGCGCAAGTCGCCGTTCGATCTTTCATACTCGCATCACGCGCATCAGGAGATTGTCCAGGGCGTCGCCACCGAGATGAGCGGCGGCACGCTGGCCAAGATGACCCTTATGCACTGGTGCGAGACCGTGCTGTTTTTGATGTGGGTGGGCATGTTCTTTGTTTGGGACAACCCGGTGAGCTGGGTCGTAGCCCTGGTCGTGATGGCCGCGACGTATTTTGTCGAGGTGCTGATCGACAACACCTTCGCACGCAGCACCTGGCGCAGCTGCTTTAAGCTCGGCTGGGGCGTGGCGCTGGTGTTTGGCCTGCTCAACCTTATGCCCATCCTCGTCGACGTGTTTATTTAGGAGGCGGCATCCATGGATCATAAAATGTCGCGCTCGCCGTGGGTTATTCATTACGACGGCTCGAGCTGCAACGGATGCGATATCGAGGTGCTGGCCTCGCTCACGCCACTGTTTGATGCGGAGCGCTTTGGCGTGGTCAACACCGGCAACCCCAAGCATGCGGACATCTTTTTGGTGACGGGGTCGGTCAATGCCCAGAACCTGCCCGTCGTGCGCCAGATCTACAACCAGATGCTCGAGCCCAAGTGCGTGGTGGCATGCGGTATCTGCGCGTGCTCGGGCGGCGTGTTCCGCGATGCCTACAACGTGATCGGCGGCGTGGACCGCGCGATTCCCGTGGACGTGTACGCGCCCGGGTGCGCCATTCGTCCCGAGACCGTGATCGACGCCATTGTGGAGGCGTGCGGCATCCTGGACCAGAAGGAAGCCGTGATGCGTGTTGGCGGTGACCCGCTTACCGTGGGCGGCGCCGCAACCTGGGACGGTGGCGTTGAGCTGGGCGAGGACGGGTTTGTGGCTGCGGGGGCCGGCGACGCCCCTGCCGGGACGCCCGCCGCACCCGCCGCTGGCGACGCACCCGCCGGGACGCCAGCCGCTGCAAAGGAGGCCGAGTAATGCAAAAGGCAATCTATACCACCGTCGGGATCGACGAACTCCTGTCGCATGTCCAGGCGCTCAAGGGCGTCGGCGCGCGCTTTGTGCAAATGCACGCCGAGCGCAACATCGACGACGGCACGTATCGGCTGGTCTATACGTTTATCGACGTTCGTGCTGCTCAGGAGCATATTGCGCAGGACGGTAGCTATGCGATCGAGAACCTGGTAGTCGAGGGTATCGACCAGTACCAGGAGATTCCGTCCATCAGCTCGTATTATCCGGCGGTATTCCCGTTTGAAAATGAGGCCCACGACCTATTTGGTCTTGCCATCACCGACATGCAGATTGACTTTAAGGGCTTTTTCTACCAGGTCTCGACTGCCGAGCCCATGAGCGTCATCACGCCCGAGGTGAAAGCCGCGCGCGAGAAGGCCATGAAGGTCCGCGCCGCCGCCGAGGCCAAGGCGCGCAAGGCCGCGGCCGAGAAGGCTGCCGCGGCTGCTGCAGGGGAGGGCGCTGCGAGCGCCGGCGATGCCGCAGGCGCCGCCGCTCGGCCTGCTGCGGCTGCCGGCTCCGATGCCCAGCATGACGAGGCTGCCGCCAAGGCCGCGCTCAAGGCTGCCGAGCTGGAAGCAAAGCTCGCCGCCATGGATCCCGAGAAAGCGGCCAAGGTCCGCGCGGCGCTTGCCGCCAAGGCCGCCCGCGACAAGCAGAAAAAGGAGGCGTAAGGTCCATGGCACATCGCTCCGTTATTCCGTTTGGCCCGCAACACCCGGTGCTGCCCGAGCCGCTTCATCTGGACCTGGTGATCGAGGACGACCGCGTCATCGAGGCAATTCCGCAGATCGGCTTTGTGCACCGCGGACTCGAGAAGCTCACCGAAAAGCGTGACATGCACCAGTTTGGTTACATCGCCGAGCGCATCTGCGGCATCTGCGCCGTGGGCCACAGCTGCGGCTATGCCAGCGCCTGCGAGCGCATGCTCGACATCGAGGTGCCCGGCCGCGTGCAGTATATCCGCACCATTTTGCATGAGCTTTCGCGCATTCACTCGCACCTGCTGTGGCTGGGCCTGCTCGCCGATGCCTTTGGCTTCGAGGCGCTGTTCTATCGTTCGTGGACCCTGCGCGAGCAGATTCTCAAGATCTTCGAGAGCACCTGCGGCGGCCGCGTGATCCTTTCGATCAACGAGATCGGCGGCCTTAAGCACGACATCGAGGACTCCGAGCTGGCGGGTATTGTCCAGACGCTCGATGCCATGCGTCCCGACTACGAGGCCCTGGTGCATACGTTTTTGGACGACAATAGCTGCGGCGAGCGCCTGCATGGCGTGGGCGTGATCAGCAAGAAGGATGCGCTGGAGCTTTCGATGGTCGGCCCGTTCGGCCGCGCCTCGGGCGTGGACTACGACGTGCGCATGTTTGGCGACGGTGCCTATGCGGATCTGGCCGCGTTTGAGCCTATCGTTGCTAGCGATGGCGACTGCTATGCCCGCTGCCAGGTGCGTTGTGCCGAGGTCACGCAGGCCATGGACATCATCAAGGAGCTTGTGGGCAAGATCCCGCACGACGGTATCGGTGGGCGCACCAAGCTCACGCCGGCCGACGGCGCGCGCGGCGAGGTTGTGATTGAGCAGCCGCGCGGCGAGGCGTATTACTATGTGCGCGGCAACGGCACCAAGAACCTGGACCGTTTTCGCGTGCGCACGCCGACGTCGCAGAACCTGGCAGGTCTGACGCATGCGCTGCAGGGCGTGCTCCTTGCCAACGTGCCCATGATTATCCTGACCATCGACCCCTGCATTAGCTGCACGGAAAGGTAGGCGCGGCATGAGTTTACTGACATTTGCCAAGACGGCCTTGGGTTCTATGGTCAAGCAGCCGGTCACGGTGTGCTATCCGCAGGAGAAGCTGACGGCGCCCGAGCGCTTGCGCGGGCATATCGTCAATGACATGGATGTGTGCATCTGCTGCGGCATGTGCGCACGTCGCTGCCCGGCGGGCGCGCTCGCGGTCGATCGCAAGGGTGGGACGTGGTCGATCGACCCGTACGCCTGTGTGGTGTGCGGCGAGTGCATCGAGAGCTGCCCCAAACACTGCCTGACTATGGACACCGCTCGTACTCCAGTTGCGGCGAACAAGACTCCCACGGTAGAAACCAAGCCGGAATAGCTCTGGAATTGGGCTGGTATAGCGCTGGAATGGGGGCCGGTGGGGCAAAATTGCCCCACCGGCCCCGCGCTTAAACGCGCGGTTGTACCGCCACGAACAAAACCATGCCGGATTACGGGGCTGGATAGCGAACCTCCGACCATACAGAAAATCGCAAAAACAAAACCGCAGGTAGATAGCCTGCCGTTTTTGAAAAAATGAAGGTATGGATGAGGGCCCCGACTTTAGCCCCGTAATCCGGCATAGTTTTGAAATGACACCATATCAGTACCAGCCCCTGATCCCTCGGGGACGGAGGAAAACGGATCTTTTTGGCCTCGCGAGGGCCATCGCGTGACCCGTCTGCCACGAAATGGTCCCATCTACTACGTTTAGACGGCAGCCCTCGACCACGGCAAGTAATGTGAAATGAAAACCGCAGGTAGAACGCCTGCAATTTTTCATGAAAAGCGGTTATGGTCGGGGGTATCGATTCAAACGTAGTAGATGGGCCGATTTCGTGGCGGGCGCCGTCAGCCGATCTCCGCGGGCGGAAGAAAACGGATCATTTTGGTCCCGCGAGGCTTGCGGAGGCGCTCGTGCAGGGCCGCCCGAACAAAACTATGTCGGTTTACTACGATAAATTCGACATTCCCGACCATGACTGCATTTTTCTAAATACTGCAAGCGTTCTACCTGCGGTTTTGCAAGCGCGCAATTTGCCGTGGTCGATGGTGGGCGATTCGTCGTAGTAAACAGGCATAGTTTTGAAATGTCGTTAAATTGGTAGCAGCCATTTTGCTATGCCGGGGTGGTCTGCCGCTAGGTAATTACCCCCGCAGGTAGGCGATGGCGATCTGCGTGCGGTTGCGCAGACCCATTTTGGCAAGGATCGAGCTGATGTGGTTGCGCACGGTGCCTTCGCCCATGTAGGCGGTGGCGGCAATCTCCTTGTTGTCGAGGCCGTGGGCGATAAGCTCGGCGACTTCGAACTCGCGGTCGGTCAGGCTGGCAAAGGCCGCGGGCCGGCGAGGCGTGCCCGCCTCGACGCCCGTTCCGTCAAAATCGATGTCCTCGATTGCCTTACCCTCGAGCACGCGTTTACCGTCCATAACCTGCGCCAACGCCGGTGGAATGGCGGCGACATCGGTTTTAATCAGGTAGCCGCGGGCGCCCAGCTTGAGCGCCGACACAATGTACTCGTCATCCGAGAATGTCGTCAGAAACACCACGCGCGCCGCGGGGTCGCGCTCAAGGATCTCGCGTGCCGCCGAAAGGCCGTCGCGCCCCGGCATCTGAATGTCGAGCAGTGCAATATCGGGTGTGTGCTCGGCGTAGAGCGCCACCGCATCGTCGCCATTGGCGCCGGTGCCCGCCACTTCGATTTGCGGCTGGGCGCCCAGGATAATCTTGAGCGAATCGACTACCAAGCGGTCGTCGTCGACAACGATGAGCCTCATTGGTCCTCATCTCCTTGCTGTTTGGGAACGGTGGCAAACACGCGCCAGCCGCCGGCGCCGGCGCGCGGACCGGCGGTGAAGGTGCCGCCAAGCGCCTCGACGCGCTCGCGCATGGAGCCGAGCCCCATGCCTTCTGCGGCGCCGCGGCCGCTTGCTTGAACCCCGCTCGCGCCATCGTCGCTAACAATGAGCTGGTAAAACGACGGATGCTCCATGCACCGTACGGTGACAGCATGGGCGCAAGCGTGGCGCATGGTGTTGGAGAGCGCCTCGCGCAGGACCGCCGCAAAACAGTTGGCGACGTTTGCGGGTGCATGCTCGGCCAAAACTTCAAGCTCAATCTGCGGGCCGCCGTCCGATCGCGCTCCTTCGACAATGCGTTCGAGCTGCACGGAAAGGTCGACAGCGTTGTCGTTGAGCGCATGGACACTGGTGCGCACAAGCTGGAGCGCCTCGTCAACCGTGCGTTTGACATCGGCGAAATCGGCGGCAACCCTGGGCTCGTCGGCGTGAACCACGCGCAGGGCTTCGGCTTGCAGCGAGGCGCGCGTGAGCTGGTGGCCCACATTGTCGTGGATCTCGCGCGCGATGCGGGCGCGTTCGGCGAGCGTCGCGAGTTCGACTTCGTAGTCCTGGCGATCGGCAAGATCGCGGTTGCGCGCTTCGAGCGCGAGGGCTCGTTCCTGCAGCTCGTCGCGGATATGGCGCATGTGCTGCTGCTCGCGCTCCAGCTGGGCGGTACGTAGCGATAGCAAGGTGGCGGCAACCGAAAGGATGGCGGTCAGCAGGAGCGTTCGGGCGGTGAGCGCGTCGGTGCGAAGGTCCGCGACGAGCGCAAAGGCAAAGACGGAGCCAATGCCTAGCGCGATCCAGGCGTGCTCGCGGCGCACGCGTCGTGCGATGTCATAGAGGGCGAGAGGCGCAAACGGCACAAACGGCGGCACGAAGACAGCCGCGATGATGTAGACGAAGCTCGCGGCCTCGCTTGTGCGGCGCATGCGTTCTTCCTGTGCGAGCTCGGCCAGCGAGGTGGCAATAACGCCAAGACAAAACGCCGCGACTAGGCGAGCGTCCACAGCAAGGCCCACGGCGGCCGCAATGCAGCACGCCAGCACAATCGATTTGTCGAAAAGCCTGTTCATACGGGTATTGTACGCGATGCTGCGCGCGGGGGAGGCGCCGCCCGGGGCAACCGTGACATTCCTCCCGCGCGGCAAAGCGGGGACGTCGGCAGGCCGCACGACCAAGACCCCGCACTCGTGACAAAGCTCACTGGCGCGCGTCGGCGGCTCCTGCGATGATGCAATCGTACCGGGCCGCAATCAACGGAAGGGCCGCCTCATGACAGACATCGTCCACGTCGAAAACCTCGTCAAGCGCTATGACGATCTTATTGCGCTCGACCACTTTAACCTGAGCATCGCCCCCGGCGAGATCTTTGGCCTGCTCGGACCCAACGGCTCGGGCAAGACCACGTCCATCAACTGTATTCTGCAGCTGCTCGCTTACGACAAGGGCACCATCGAGCTGTTCGGCGAGCCCATGACACCCGCCCGCTACGACCTCAAGCGCCGCATCGGCGTGGTGCCGCAGCAGGTGGCGGTATTCGATGAGCTTACGGTGCGCGAGAACATCGACTATTTCTGCAGCCTCTACGTCAACGACCGCAAGCGCCGCCGCGCGCTGGTGGACGAGGCGATCGACTTTGTCGGGCTGGGCGACTTTACCAAGTTTCGCCCCGGCAAGCTCTCGGGCGGCCTGGCGCGTCGCCTCAACATTGCCTGCGGCATCGCGCACAAGCCCGAGCTCATCTTCTTTGACGAGCCCACGGTGGCGGTCGATCCACAGAGCCGCAACGCCATCCTGGAGGGCATCTGCCGCCTGCGCGACGAGGGCGCCACGGTGGTGTATACCAGCCATTACATGGAGGAAGTCGAGCAGATTTGCAGCCGCATCATGATCATGGACGGCGGCCGCGTGCTGGCGCAGGGCACCAACGACGAGCTCAAGCGCATGATTCAGATGGGCGAGCGCGTGACTGTCGAGGTCGGCGCCGTCGAGGCCGCCACAGTCGAGCGCCTGCGCGCCCACGAGCACGTGCTCAGCGTCGAGCTGTCCGGCGGCGAGCTCGTCTGCACCTGCGAGGCGAGCCCGCACAACCTGGTGGACATCCTCGACACGCTGCGCGCCGCCGACGTGGCGCTCGGCCGCGTGTGGAGCGAGCCGCCGACCCTCAACGACGTGTTCCTCGAGATCACCGGCCGCGAGCTGCGCGACTAGGGGGCGGCCATGTTCAACACCATTGTCATTACGGTCAAGACGCTGCTGCGCCGGCCGAGCACGTGGGTTTGGGGCGCGATCTTTCCCGTCGCGCTCTCCACGATGTTCATGTTTATGTTTGCGAATCTGAGCTCCGACGGCAAGATCGACCCGGTGCCGGTTGCCGTCGTGGCGGACGAGGCCTGGGACGCCTCGACCTTTAAGGACGTGGCGGCTTCGCTTGCCAAGGAAGGCGACGACCAGCTGCTCGATGTGAGCGAGTACGAAGACTTGGCTGCCGCGCGCAAAGCGCTCAAGGCCGGCGAAGTCGCGGGCATTTACACGGTGGATACCGTGGGCACGCCCAAACTCACATTGCTTTCGAGCTATGACAGCTCGCGTGCGTCGACGGTGCTCACCGACCGCAGCATTTTGGAGACGGTGGCAAGCTCGTATACACAAAATGCCGAGCTCATGTCCCAGATTGCCCAAGACAACCCGGCGGCGCTCGCCGACCCGGAGGCGGTTGCGCGCGCCCTGTCGCTCGAGGGTGGCACCCGCCGCGTAAGTCTGACACGCACCACGCCCGATGGTACGGTCGTCTACTACTACGCGCTCTTTGGCCTGGTCGCGATGATGTCTGCCGAGTTTGCCGCCTTGAGCGTCGTCGATCTGCAGCCCAATCTGTCGGGCCTTGGTGCGCGTCGCTGTGTGGGCGGTCTTTCCAAGACGGCGTCGCTAGCCGGCATCTTTGTCGGCTCGTGGCTGGTTTCCTTTGCCTCGATGGCGGTCGCGATTAGCTACGTGCGCCTAGTCGTTGGCGTTGACTTTGGCGGGCGCGAGGGGCTGTGCCTGCTGGGCGGTGCTGCATCCGCGCTTGCCGCCACGGGCTTGGGGCTCTTTGTGGGCACGCTTCCCGTTAAGGGCGGCAAGGCGTCCAAGTCGGGCATCCTCACGGGCTTTGCCACCACGTGCGCCCTGTTCGCCGGCCTCTACGGCGAGCCGGCGATGGCGCTTGCCGACGACGTCGCCCGCGCCTGCCCGGCCGAGTGTTGGCTCAACCCCGTCAAGCTCATCTGCGACATGTTCAACCGCCTGTATTTCTTTGAGAACCTGGGCCCCTTTGTCGTTCGCGCCGGCGCGCTGGTCCTTATGGCGCTGCTGTTCGTTGCCGCCGCCACGCTGACCTTTGGAAGGAGCCGCTATGAGCACCTTTAAGACTGCGCTTCGCATGGCGCTGGCGCACCCGTTCTACCTGCTCATCTATACGGTGTTCATCTCGCTCATGGGCGTATTCATCGCGGCATCGGTGAGCTGGAACTCGTCGCAGCTCACCGAGTACGAGCCCTACGATGCCAACGTGATCGTGGTCGACCGCGACGACAGCGACCTTTCGCATGCGCTCACCAAGCACCTGGGGTCGCGCTTTGAGTTGGTCACGGGCGTCGGCGACGATACCTACGATCTTGCGGACGCGCTCTCCAAGAGCAACAGCGCCAAGGGTAGCGCCGACTGCGTGTTCTTTATCCCGGAGGGGTTTGAGAACGACCTGGTCGCGGCCGCCCGCGCGGGGGAGGCCCTGCCCAAGCTCGATGTGACCTACGGTGCCGGCACCATGGCGGCGGCGCTTTCGTCTGCTGAGGCCTCGCGCTGGATTTCGCTCGCGGGCGCTGCAGCGGCCCTAGAGCCCGCCGCCTCTAATGGTAGCGTCGCCAAGGCCGCCGAGCATGCCGCCGCCAAGCGCGCCGAGGTCCAGATTGAGCAGGTCAAGGTTGGTTCGACTGCCGCCGCCATGCTCAAGTCGTATTTCAACTTTGGCGCGTACGCGATTATCTCGTCGGTCATCGTATCGGTGGGGCTGGTGTTCTCGGGCATGAACGAGCCCGAGCGCGTGCGTCGTATGGATGCCGGCCCAATCTCCGAGCGCCGGCGTTCGCTCGCCGTGTTTGCGGCCGCCACTGTGATCACCGTCTGCATCTGGTTTGTGTCGAGCATGATGGGCGTCGTGGGCTTTGCCGGCGCGGTTGCCGAGGTCGGCGTGGGTCGTGTGTGCCTGGCGCTGGCGGCGACGTTTGCCCTGGCGTGCACGCCTCTGGCCGTTGGCTTTGCCCTTTCGAGCCTGGGTGCGCGTGAGGAGCTGCTCAACGGTGTGGGCAACCTGCTCGGCATGCTCATGACGTTTTTGGGCGGCGCCTGGATGCCGCTGTCGCTGATGGGCCCAGCCGTGCAGACCGCGGCGCATTTTGTGCCGACGTATTGGGTGAACGACGCGATTGGCAAGGCGCTCGCCGCGGACCTGACGTCCACCGTGCTGGGCGACATCGCTTGCGATCTGGGCGTCACAGTGCTCTTTGCCGCGGCCATCGCCGCCGTAGGCCTAGCCCTCGCCCACAACAAATCCCACGCCTAGACACCTACTCATTGGGGACAGACTTAAATGACTAGCCATCGGGGGCAGATAAGGAGCGTCCCCAACTGCCGGGTGGCGAAAGAGCGTCCCTTGTGACTGGTCATTTAAGAACGTCCCCAATGACTAGTCTGAAACAAATCCCCACTCTCGCCCCAAAATAGTTCGCCAAGGTTTACTATTACGTTCATAAAGTAGTACTAGGCTAACAATGGGGGATACCATGGCAACGCAGGAAGCCTACGTCCAGGTTAAGGATCTCAAAAAGCACTACGGCGACGGTGATGCGCGCCTGACGGTACTCGATGGCATCGACACGTCCATCAACCGAGGCGAGATCTGCGTCATGCTGGGGCCCTCGGGCTCGGGCAAGTCGACGTTTCTTAACCTGATCGGCGGCCTGGAGGATGCCGACGCTGGCTCTATTTTGGTGGACGGCTGCGACCTCACGGTGCTCAAACCTACCGACCTGGGCGAGTATCGCCGCCGTGAGCTGGGCTTTGTCTTCCAGTTCTACAACCTGGTGCCCGATCTCACCATCAAGGAAAACATCGAGGTCACGGCACACCTGTCCAAAAAGCCGCTCAACATCGATGACCTGCTGCGTTCGCTGGGTCTCTACGAGCACCGCAACAAGTTCCCGCGCCAGGTTTCGGGCGGCCAGCAGCAGCGCTGCGCCATCGGCCGTGCGCTCGTCAAAAACCCGGGCCTGCTGCTGTGCGACGAGCCCACCGGTGCGCTCGACTATAAGACGTCCAAGGAAATCTTGCAGCTCATGGAGGATGTCAACCGCACCTACGGCTGCACCATCATCATCGTCACGCACAACGCCGCCATCGCCCGCATGGCCAACCGCGTGCTGCGCCTGCGCGACGGACGCATCGTCGAGGATGAGCTCAACGAGTCGCCCGTTGCGGCCGCCGAGCTCGATTGGTAGGCGGCGCCATGACACCTCTCGCAAAACGTCTCCCGCGCGAGCTGCGCCGCAATATCGGCAAGTACCTGGGCATCTTTTTGCTTATGTGCGGAAGCATCGCTCTCACCTCGGGCTTTTTGCTCGCGGCGCATTCCATCGGTTGCCTTATCGACGACATGCGCGATGCGTACACGATTGAGGACGGCCGCGTGACCACCTCCTTCGAGGCCACCAAAGACGAGCTCAAGGCCGCCGAGGACGCGGCCGACGACGTCGGCGGCGTCACGCTCTACAAGAATTTCTCCATCGACGCCATCATCAAAAAGACCGCCGGCGACGACGGCACCAAGCGCACGCTGCGCACCTATGCGCACCGCACCAAGGTCGATATCGCGTCCTACTGTGAGGGCAAGGAGCCCAAGACGGACGATGAGGTAGCCATCGACCGTGTCTTCGCCACCAACAACGACCTCGCCGTGGGCGATAAGGTTGAGCTTGAGGGTCGCGCCTACATCATCTGCGGCATCATGACCCAGCCCGATAGCCAGGCGCTGTTCCTCAACAATTCGGACTTTACGGTGAACACCATCACGTACGGCGTGGCCGAGGTCACCGATGGCGGCTTTGCCGCGCTCGAAGATGCCGGCGGCGCACCCGCCTACACCTACTCCTTCACCTTTACCGATCGCGACCTCCCCACCGCGGACCGCATCGACGCCGAGCAAGATATGGTCGAGGCACTGACCGACGCCGATGCGCGCGTGGACGATCTGATCGACGCCGATTCCAATCAGGGCATTGGCTATGCGCGCGATGACGTGGACGGCGACTCTATGATGTGGATGACGCTGCTCGACATCATCATCGTGATCATGGCGTTCGTCTTTGTGGTCCTTACCGACGCCACCATCGAGGAGGAGAGCGCCATCATCGGCACGCTGCTCGCCAGCGGCTATCGTCGACGCGAGATCGTGCTGCACTACCTTGCGCTTCCCGCTATCGTGGGCGTGGTCGCGGCGCTTTTGGGCACTGCGCTCGGCGTTGTGTTCTTTACCGAGCCCATGCGCAGTCTCTATTACGGTTCGTACAGCCTGCCGCCCTTCCAGGTGTACTGGAGCTGGGAGATCTTTGTGAAGTGCGCCGTGGTTCCCGCCGCCGCGCTCATCCTCATCACGCTGGTGGGCCTGCTTCGCAAGATGGGCAAGACGCCGTTGCAGTTCCTCCGTCACGAGGCGGGCGGCAAGTCGGGCACCAAGCGCGGCCTGCAGCTGCCGGAGCGCATGGGCTTTGTCTCGCGCTTCCGCCTGCGCATCTTCCTGCGTAATCTGGGCAACTTCGCCACGCTTTTCGTGGGCATTGCGTTTGCCTCGCTGCTACTGCTCTTTGGCCTGGCGATTCTGCCCACGATGACGCACTATGCGGACAACCTCGAGACAAGCCTGGTCGCCGAGCACCAGTACACGCTCAAGGCCCCGCTGGAACTCGAGGGCACCGCCGAGGAGCGCGAGCAGTGGTCGGCACTCGAGCGTTTGCAGTCGGTTGACGGCGCACTGCTTTCTGCCGCTCAGGATGCCGATGACGAGCTTGACGACGCGGCCGATGCAGCGCAGGCAGCAGCCGATGCCGCGACCAGCGCTCCGTCTGCCGAGAGCCTGGCCGCGGCGCAGGACGCGCTCGCCAAGGTCCAGGACAAGAAGGATGCGCTTTATGCGCGCCTCGATGACCTTGCCGATGCCCTCGGCTGCGACCGCGACGAGGCTATCGACCTGATCGACAAGGCCTCTAAGATCGACACTGACAACGATGATATCCACCCGGTCAATACGACCGACAACGGCGCGGGCGCAATCGCGCAGGCCGAGAAATATGCCGTTTACCAGTTGCAATACGACCGCGGCGATGGTAATGGGCAGGAGACGATTTCCGTCTACGGTATCTCGCCCGATTCGCGCTACTGGAAAGACCTCAACGTCGGCGACGGACGCGTCGTCTTTGGCGGCGGTCTGCTCGATAAGTTTGGCTGGAGCGAGGGCCAGAAGGTCACGCTCAGCGACAAGTACGAGGACGAGCATTATTCCTTTGAGTACGCGGGCAAGGACTGTGCCTGGGGCTCCAAGTCGGACATGAATATCTATATGAGTATCGACGACTTTAACGAGCTGTTCGGCAACGACGCCACCTACTTTAACGGCTATGTGAGTGACGAGAAGCTCGACCTCGATGCGCGTTACTTTGCCGGCGACACCACGCCCGACGACATGCGCGCCGTGGGCGACCAGTTCATCGGCATGATGAGCAAAATGATCGGCATGATGGTTGGGCTTGCGGTGTTCATCTTCCTACTGTTTATGTACCTGCTGACCAAGGCTGTGATCGACCACAGCGCCCGTTCGATCAGCTACATGAAAGTCTTTGGCTATCGCGATAGCGAGATCTCGCATCTGTACATCCGCTCGATCACGCTGTGCGTGGCGGCGTCGCTCGTGCTGAGCCTGCCGGTCATTATTGGCTCGCTCACGGTCATCTTCCGCTCGATGCTGCTCGCCTACAACGGCAATATCGAGATCTACGTGCCCGCTTGGTCCATGGCGGCGTGCGTGGGCATTGGCTTTGTGACCTACCTGGTCGTGGCGTTGCTGCACATGCGTTCCATCAAACGTGTGGGCCTGGCCGAAGCTCTCAAGGTGCAGGAGTAGCCCCTTATTAGTCGTTGGGGACGTTCTTAAACGACTAGTCGTTGGGGACAGTCTTTGCCGATTCGCCGGCTCGCCGGCCGGACTGGCAAGGACTGTCCCTGGCGGCACTCATTTAAGTCTGTCCCCAATGAGTGGCCGTGCTTGACTTCGACCCTACTTCAACGGGTACCATCCTCTTATGTCTGTAACGCCATATAGACCGAGGGGATAGATTTATGACCGCAACTGCACCCGCAGCACCCGCTAAGGTGTACTTCACCAACCTGCGCACGCATGCTCGCGAGAGCCAGCTCGACAAGCTCAAGCGCCTCATCCGTCACGCCGGAATTGAGCAGATCGACTTTGAGAACAAGTTCGTCGCCATCAAGATTCACTTTGGCGAGCTGGGCAACCTGAGCTTTTTGCGCCCCAACTACGCCCGCGCCGTCGCGGATGTCGTGAAGGAACTGGGCGGCAAGCCCTTCCTCACCGACTGCAACACGCTCTACGTCGGTAGCCGCAAAAACGCGCTCGAGCACATCGATACCGCCTATCAGAACGGCTTTACCCCGTATGCCACGGGCTGCCAGATCATCATCGCCGACGGCCTCAAGGGTACCGACGAGGCGCTCGTCCCGGTCGAGGGTGGCGAGTACGTGCGCGAGGCCAAGATCGGTCAGGCACTCATGGACGCCGACATCGTGATCAGCCTCACCCACTTTAAGGGTCATGAGCAGGCCGGCTTTGGCGGTGCCATGAAGAACCTGGGCATGGGAGGCGGCAGCCGTGCCGGCAAGATGGAGCAGCATGCCGCCGGCAAGCCGAACGTCGCGACCGAGCACTGCATTGGCTGCCGTGCCTGCGAAAAGATCTGCGCGCACAACGCTATCTCGTTTGACGATACCCGCGAGCGCGAGCTTGCCAACGGCAACACCCGCACGGTGCACGTGGCCGCCATCGACCACGATCGCTGCGTGGGCTGCGGCCGCTGCATCGGCGTGTGCAACCAGGACGCCATCAAGCCCGGCTATGAGGCCGCGGCCGACGTGCTCAACTGCAAGATCGCCGAGTATACGAAGGCCGTTGTCGACGGCCGCCCGAGCTTCCATATCTCGCTCGCCATGGATATCAGCCCCAACTGCGATTGCCATCCCGAAAACGATACGCCTATCGTCAACGACATCGGCATGTTCGCGAGCTTCGACCCGGTCGCCATCGATCAGGCCTGCGCCGACGCCGTCATGGCGTCCGAGCCGCTGCCCAACACCGAGCTCACCGATAGCGCGGCCAAGATGGAGCACAACCACGAGCATCTGGAAGGCGAGCAGGCGCACGACCCCTTCTGCATCACGCATCCCGACACCGACTGGCGCGCGTGCATCGCGCATGCCGAGAAGATCGGCCTGGGCACGAGCAAGTACGAGCTCATCGAGGTTAAATAGCGCTTAGATATTGGACAAAACAAGCGCATTTGTAGCGCAACGTTAGCAAATGCCGCTCGTGAGCACAGCGCCCACGGGCGGCATTTCGGAAGTGCGGTGAAAAATCGAATACCGCCGACCACAAACCGTTTTTTGGCAACAAAACCCCTGATAAATTGTTGGTAAAACTGTGGTCTGGTTGAGCTTCCCGCGATTTTCCCCGCACTTCCGAAAACAGGGGGGGGTCAGATAAAGCCCCAGACGTTGCTTTTTGCCTAAAAGTACTCGTCGAGGAAGTTGTTGACTGTGTTCCAGTAGAGCTCGGGGTCAACTTGCGCACTCTTGGCGTGGGTGGCGCCATGGATGGTGAGCTTTTGCTTGACCTTGCTGGCGCACGCGTCGTAGTTTTGGTCGAGCATACTGTACGGCACAAAGGTGTCCTGGTCGCCGTGGATAAACAGCATGGGAACCGTCGCGTGTTTGAGTTGCTCCACACTGCTCGCCTTATGAAAGTCGTAGCCCGCGCGCACGTTGCACACCAAATTTGCTACATCGAGCAAGGGAAAACTGGGCAGGCCGAACACGTCCTTGAGCTGCAGAGAAAACTCGTCCCAAACACTCGTATAACCGCAGTCCTCGATAATGCATTTTACGTTTGCGGGCAGAGATTCCCCCGCGACGTTCATGGCGGTTGCCGCACCCATCGACTCGCCAAAGACCAAGATGCGTGCCTCGGGGTCAGCCTGAACGATCCGCCCAATCCATGCAACGACATCTAGCCGCTCGGGCCAGCCCATGCCGATATAGTCGCCGCCGGAGCGCTCGTGGGCGCGGGCGGCGGGTGCGAGTACGTTCATGCCGCGGTCGTGGAATCGCTTGACGTATCGGGCCATACCGATGGGCTCGTTGGTATATCCATGCAGGCAGACGGCGTAGTCGTGCGTGCTCTCCGAAGCAGCAAAATACCAAGCGGCAAGCTCGGTTCCGTCATCTGCGGTGAGGCTGCTGCTCTCGCGATTCTCTTTAAACCACGCCCGCGCCTCGGTGTCCTCGGCATCCGGCTGCTCACCTTCTTTGTCGTTCTTGCTATCCTGCATCATCTTCATGGTGTACGGCGCTTGGGGGTTCAGGGCAAAGTCAAACAAAAAGTTGCCGGCAAATCCGAGCAGCGCAACGACAACCACCAGTGCAACGATGCCGGCTATCTTGAGCTTTCGATGGGAACGTGCGTTTTGAGCCATGCAGTATTCTCCTATAAGATGTTAATACATCAACATTTAATGCAAGCGCATTATGGACGTTCGCCGTTGATGCGTCAACAAGCAAAGAATGGGTAAACAAAGGGTCACGTATGGTGCAAATTTCGCACGCACCCAGACGCTTTGATATAGTGTTGAGAACTCTTTACGTTGGAGGATGTAACCGGCATGTCCGATTCGAGCGACAGTTCTAAGCCGCGACCCAAGACCGCGGCCGTTCCACACTACACGGTGGGCGAGGAGATCATGAACTCCGTCACCCATGGTGTCGGCTGCCTGCTGGGTATCGCGGGCCTGGTGCTCCTGATCGTATTCGCCGCCCTGCGCGGCGGAGGCCCAGCCCACATGGCCGCGGCAATTGTCTATGGCGTCAGTATTATCCTCGAATACCTAGCCTCCACGCTCTACCATGCGATTCAGCCCGCGGGCGCCAAGCGCGTGTTCCGCATCATCGACCACAGCTGCATCTACTTGCTCATAGCCGGCAGTTATACGCCGTTTTGCCTCATCACGCTTGCAAACGACGGCGGCCCTGCGCTGTTCTTTGCCGTATGGGCCATCGCCATTATCGGCATCGCCCTCGAGTGCTTTATGCGCGAGCGTCAACCGCACTGGGTAAGCGGCCTGGTCTACCTGCTGATGGGCTGGCTCGTCGTCTTTAAGCTGCCCGAGCTCGTGGCGCTGCTCAACCCCGTCGCGCTTGCCCTGCTCGCCGTCGGCGGCGTGTGCTATACCGTGGGCGTGCCGTTCTATATCGCCAAAAACGTTCGCTATCTGCACAGTGTGTTTCACCTGTGGGTGCTCGCCGGCAGTATCTTCCAGTTCATGGCGGTGATCCTCTTCGTAATCTAGCGACCGCGCCCACGGCCCCGCTCGCACGGGCGACTGGCGCAATTGCCGTATCCGCGATCAACGTTTTAACCTAACGTCCCGAATCTTGGAGGTTCGAGAAACTCCCGATGGACATAACCATCTCCCTTATCACCACCCTCGTTTTGACCCTCATCAACGGCTACTTCTCTATGTCCGAGATGGCTCTCACCACGGCTAAGCGCGCCGTGTTGGAGCACGATGCCGAGGAGGGCGATAAGCGCGCCGAGCGCGCCGTCCAGCTCGCCGCCGACTCCGACCAGCTGTTGGCCACCATCCAGGTTGCCATTACGCTCGTGGGCTTCGCCTCGTCCGCCGTCGCCTCGACGAGCCTGTCCGACCCGCTTGCCACGTGGCTCATGAGCTTTGGCATCGCGCCGCTTTCCGCCATCGCGCGCGGCCTGGCGCCGGTCATCATCACTGTTGCCGTCGCCTTTGTGTCCATCGTGATCGGCGAGCTCGTGCCCAAGCGCATCGGCCTCGCTAACGCCGAGGGCGTATCCAAGCAAGTCGTGGGACCGCTCTCCGTGTTCCAAAAGATCGCCCGCCCGCTCGTGTGGCTGACCGGTGCCTGCTCCGACGGCCTGGCCCGCCTCCTGCGCATCAAGAGCGCCGATGACCGCCAGAATGTCTCGGAGGAAGAAATCAAGTACATGGTCTCGGAGCAGGACGACCTGCTCGACGAGGAAAAGCGCATGATCCACGAGATCTTCGACCTGGGCGACACCGTGGCTCGCGAGGTCATGGTGCCGCGCGTGGACACCACCATGTGCGAGGACGACGAGACGGTCGCCGACGTGCTGTCCACCATGCGCCAGACCGGCTTCAGCCGCATCCCCGTCTATCACGAGGACCCCGACAACGTCGCCGGCATCGCGCACATCAAGGACCTGATCCAGCCCGCGCTCGACGGCAAGGGCGACCAGCCCATCGCTGACTTTTTGCGCGACGCCACCTTTGTGCCCGATACCAAGGACATCCTGCCGCTGCTGTCCGAGATGCAGACCTCGCACGACCAAATCGTAGTGGTCGTGGACGAGTACGGCGGCACGGCCGGCATCATCACCATCGAAGATATCGTCGAGGAGATCGTCGGCGAGATCGAGGACGAGTTCGACCCCGACAACAAGTACCTCACGCGCCTTTCGCGCCGTGAGTGGCTCGTCGATGGGCGTTTTTCGTGCGATGACGCGATTGAGCTTGGTTGGCCGCTCGAGGAAAGCGATGATTATGAGACCATCGCCGGCTGGATTTTGGAGCTTTGCGACTCGGTGCCCGACATCGGAGAGGTGTTTGAGGTCGCAGGGTACAAGTTCAAGGTACAGTCGATGCGTGGCCAGCGCATCTCGCTCATTCGCGTGATCGCTCCAGCCGAAACCGATAAGAAGGATTCCGAGTCCTCGGCAGAGAAGCCGGCGGCGTCGGGCGCGGGTTCTGCGGACCCGCACGACGGCGACGAGTAGGGCAAGGAAGAGTAGGGGAGAGTTATGGCAGGCCTGTTCAACATCCTTAAGGTCACCGTCAGCGAGGACAAGATTTGCGCGCACGTGCTGGTGAACCCCGGCATGCCGCTCATGACCTCGGAGGATATCGAGGCTACGGCGCGCGTGTACTACCTGGTGCCCGCGATTGCCAAGCACCTGTGCCTGGGCGATTCGGGTCGCGAGTTCCAGGACTGCATGGGCCAGACCGAGCTTTGCCACCTGCTGGAGCACGTGACGGTCGAGCTCATGAACGAGACCGGTCTTGCCGGCAGCATCTCGTGCGGTCGCACGCGCGTGAGCGAGCATGACGAGCGCGTCTTTGAGGTTGAGCTTTCGTGTCCCGATGACGCGTTGGCCATCGGCGCGCTGTCGTCGGCGACCTTTATGATGGATTGGGCGTACCTGCACGCCGACCAGCCGGCCCCCGACGTGGAGGGCACGGTCGCGGGCCTGCGCAACCTGGTGCTGGGCATGCGTGCCGAGGCCGAGGGCAAGGACCCGCACGAGGCCGTTGCCGCTGCGAACGGCGAGGACGTGGCCGAGGATGCGCCCGAGGGCGACGCTCCTGCCGACGCCGACACTGAGCCCGTTGCCGAGACACCTGCCGAGCCCGAGCCTGCGGAGCCCCAAGACGTCCCGAGCTTTGACGACGAGCCGCAGATGCCAATCGATACCGAGGGTGCGGTCGCCGAGAACCACGAGGCCCCCGCGGCCGTCTTTGGCGGTGCGGCAACGGCCCCGTCCGGCTCGGCGCACGAGGGCAACCTGCCGCTCGTCGATGGCGCCGGCGAGAACCCGGCCGCCACGGTCGCCATGCCGGCTATGCCGCAGGAGTAGGCTCACTCGCTTATCACCATCATGTACCTGCGCTTTTACCGTACGCAGATGAGCGCGACGGCAAGTGTTGCGCTGCGGGTATAATGGACAGCATTCAAACGGTGGGCATCGAGGTGCCCGCAGGAGAGGAATGATCATGGGAAAGACTTTCAGCTTTGTCTCCGGTGCGCTCTTTGGTGCTGCCGCCGGCGCTATCATCGGCGTTGCCCTGGCCCCGCGCTCGGGTGCCGAGACCCGCGCCATGGCCGCCGATATCGCCAACGATGCCTGGGACAACATGCGTGACACCTACGAGCACAGTGCCGAGGAGGCTCGTGCCGCGGTCAGCGACTTTGGTCCGATGGTCGATGCCAAGACCGATGACCTGCGCGCCAAGGTCGACCTGGCCCGCGAGCGCATGGATCAGCTTCGCGAGCAGCTCAACGACGCCATCTCGGGCGGCAACGTGACGCCCGCTGCCGACGTCGTGGTCGAGAACGTCACCGAGGCCGGCACCGAGGCCACGGAGCCCTCGACCGAGGCATAATGCGCGCAGGGGATTTTGTCGGCGTCAAGGTTTATCGTAAGCCTGCCGAAGACAAGCGCACCAAAAAGGACGGCACGCCGCGCAGCCCTAAAAAGCTCGGCAAGATTCACTTTCCCGTCTTTACCCCGGGCGGTACGCGCGTGGTGGGCTTTATGGTTCGCCAGTCCGATATCGCGGGCATGATCGAGCGCCCCGACCGGTTTGTGGCGCTCGATGCCATCGGCGTCTATGAGGGTGCTGTCGCGGTCGACGACGTCAAGGGCACCTACGATGCCGCTGCGGCCAAGCGCCTCGATATCAACCTGGATGATTGCATTATCTGGGTTGGCATGGACGTGCGCACGGAATCGGGCGATGTCGTGGGCTACTGCTCGGACGTTGAGTTCAAGCCGCGCTCGGGTATTGTGCAGATGTTCTATGTGACCGCCGGTGCCGCTTCGAGCGTGCTGGTGGGCGACACGCAGGTGCCGCCGACGATGCTGCGCGGCTACGAGAACGGCGCGATGATTGTCTCGGACGAGGTCAAGACGCTTGGGTATTCGGGCGGCGCGGCCGCTAAGGCTGCCGAGGCCAGTGTCGTGGTGGGCGATAAGGTCAAGAAGGGCGCCAAGGTGCTCGATGACAAGGGATCGGTCGCCGTGGACAAGGGCAGCCGCGCACTGGGCAAGCAGCTCGGCAAGACGCGCGGTATGTTCAAGGCCTTTAAGGACGAATATCAAAAGGCGAGCGGGGGCTCGTCAAAAGCTAGCAAATAGCGACGTACCAAATGATGGGAGGCGAGCCGGAGACGTGTTGCTCCGGCTCGCTGTGTTTATGGGGGAGGGCACATGCGCCAAAACGGATCTAACTTAAACGGGCGCTCGGGTGCGCGTCCGACGGCGCGCCGCGACCTGGGGCAGCTGCCCAGCGGCCAGCGTCGACGTCGCCGTAAGCCCGGCGCGATGTACCTCAACCATAGCCGTGGGTTTAGCGATCGCAGCGCGCGCATCGGCAACGGGCGCTCGCCGCGTCGACCGTCCCGCCTGTCCTATGCGCTCATCGCCGTGGGTTGCGCGCTCGTGCTGTTTATCGCTGCCGTCGTGGGCTACGTCAATCGCAGCGTGGACGTGGAGCTCAACGGGCAAAAGACCGCGGTGCGCGTGGGCTCTACGTTGCAGAATCTTATCGACGATCAAAGCCTGACCGAAACGTACGATGCCGGCGACCTGCTGGCCGTCGACGACAGCGTGCTCAAGCGCCATGGCGGCGAAAAGCTGTCGGTGAAGGTCGACGGCAAGCGCGTGAAGCAAGGCAAATGGGATAGCCGCGAGCTTACGGGTGGCGAGAAGGTGACGGTCAAGGACGGCCGCAACGTGTACGAAAAGCACGAGGTCCAGGCCACGACCATCGAGCCAAAGCTTAAGGTCGAGGGCACGGGTGCCATTGAGTATGTCAAAACCTGGGGCGTTCAGGGCCGCTCCGAGGTATGGGTCGGCGAGCAGTCGGGCAAGACGCAGGACCGCGGCGAGGTCGTGCCCGCCACCGACTGCGTAGTCGAGTGCGCAAGCGTAGCGCCCAAGGGCAACGAAAAGTACGTGGCCCTGACATTTGACGAGGGTCCGAGCGGCGCGACCAAGCAGATCTTGCGGGTGCTCAAGGAAAAGGGCGTCACGGCGACGTTCTTCCTTTCGGGCGATGCCGCGGAAGCCTCGCCCGCTACTGCCAAAGCGATTGTCGATGCCGGGTGCGAGATCGGTTCCAACAGTTACAGCGATGATTCGCTCAAGGGCGAGGATCGCGAGACGGTGCGCAAACAGATCACGAAGGGCACCGAGTCGATTAAGTCGGCGACCGGCGTCGAGACGATGCTGCTGCGTGCCCCCTACGCCGCGTTTGACGAGCAAAACTGGATTGACTCGATGGACCTGGTGTCCGCCGTGGTTTCGTGGAATATCGATTCGGGCGACTGGCTGCTCAACGGCGCTGACGAGCAAGTGTCGACCGTGCTCGACTCGATGACGCCGGGCAATATTGTGCTGCTCACCGATAGCGATGAGTGCGCCGAGCAGACGCTCGAGGCGCTGCCGCAGATTATCGATGGCCTAGTCGCCGATGGCTACAAGATCGTGACGCTCAGCGACCTGGTCAAGACGGACAAGGCATTGAGCAAAAAGCTCACCTCGCTCACCAAGGTTTCCATGCCCAAAAACGCCGTGTTCCCCCAACTCCCCGAGGACGACGACACCACAGAGTAGTCATTGGGGACGCTCTTAAACGACTGGTCGTTTAGGGCGGTCTTAATCGTTTTGTCCCACTGTGCTCATCCGGCTCTATGCCACGGATACGTCAGCGTTTGGTATGCCTGCAATGTGCAGGGCATAAATTCGGTGCCGCAGCGCGATGCTGATGCTATAGTTACTGCGGTTAATGAGGGTCAAGAGAAAGGTTACAGGTGAAATCCAAACCTCGACCATACAGTCGATGACCCCATGCAGGTGCTTTCTGCGCGTGCACGGGGTGTGAGCGCCGAGCGGCGTGCCGCCCGCGCATGCGTATACATATCAAAAAGTCCACGGATTGCGTGCCGGCATGGTCGCGCGGTCCGTAGGAATAATGATGGGGAGCACCATTGAATTATCTGAGTGAGATGCTCAAATTGCCAGTCTTGGACGTCGACGGCGAAAAGCTCGGCGTGGTTAACGATTTTGGCATTGCAACCGGCGAAGTTTTCCCGCACGTGACGTCGCTCGCGTTCCGCGGTCCCGGCAAGACGCCGTTTATGATCAGCTGGCGCAAATGGGTCGACCGTATCGACGAGACGGGTGTACACCTTAAGACGTCGGCCACCGAAATCCGTTTTTCGTACTTGCAGCCGACCGAACTCTTGCTTGCCCGCGACGTGCTTAACAAGCAGATTGTCGATACGCAGGGCATGAAGGTCGTGCGCGTCAACGACATCAAGTTCTCCATGTCGGGCGAGAATCAGCTGCGCCTGCTGGGTGCCGAGGTCGGCGCCCGCGGTCTGCTGCGCGCGATCAGCCCCACACTCGAGCATGTCGTCGAGGGCTTTATGAAGCACCTGGGCAAGCCGCTCAGTGAGGACATTATCGCCTGGTCTTATATGGACCTGCTCGATCGCTCGACTAAGAACATCCAGCTCTCGGTGTCGCACAAGACGCTTGGCGAGCTGCATCCTGCCGACATCGCCGACATTATCGAGCAGCTCGACCCGCGCCTGCGCGCGCAGGTGTTCGCTCAGCTCGATACCGCTCAAGCCGCCGAGGCCATCTCGGAGTTCGATGACGACGAGCTCATGACCGAGATGCTCGAGGGCCTGTCCGATACCGACGCATCGTCGATGCTGGCCATGATGGACCCGGACGACGCTGCCGACCTGATCGACGAGCTCGATTATGAGAAGGCCGAGAAGCTCCTGCGCCTGATGGGCGTCAAGGAGGAGAAGGCGATTCGTAACCTGCTGGGCTACGAGGACAACACCGCCGGCCGTATCATGACCTCGGAGTTTGTCTCGCTGCCCGCCACGGCGACGGTCGGCGATGCCATCGAGGCGATTCGCAAACTCGACGAGGACTTTGAGAGCGTCTACTACGTCTATACCGAGGATCCGAGTGGCATGCTGACGGGCGTGCTCTCGCTGCGCACGCTGATCGTGGCCGACCGCGACGCCACGCTGGGCCAGCTCGCCTATCGTGATCTGGTCTACGTGTCGCCCGACGAGGACCAGGAAGACGTAACGGACGAGATGACCAAGTACGACCTGGTTGCCATCCCTGTCTGCGACGAGAACCGTCATATCCTGGGTATCGTGACCTTCGACGACGCCATGGACGTTATCGCCGAGGAGCATCAGGAGGACCTGCAGATCGCCGGTGTCGGCTCGGGCGATAGCGCGTCGGACGACTCGACGAACGTGCTCAGCTGGTTCGTGCATCGTCAGTACTGGGTCGTCGTGTGGGGCATCGCCTCGTGCATTATGGCGACCGTGCTGGGGACTGCGCTGGGCTCCGCGCATCTGGTGGTGTTCCCCATGTGCGCCATGCCGCTCGTGCTGCTGGCTGCCTCACGCATGGTGTCGTTCGTCAAGAACTACTTCCTCGAGTACGACGGTCACGACGACGAGCCCAAACCGTACCTGGGATTCTTCTTCCAGAGCACGGGTATGGGCCTGATCCTGTCACTCGTGACCTACCTGTGCGCGCAGCTGGTGCGCACCGCCGCGTTCCCCGATGCCACTATGTTTGAGGAGCAGCTCTTTACCGGCTGCTTTAATATCGCTGCCGTCATTTGCCTGGTTGGCAACATGAGTGCCGTGATTTACCTGATGGTGCTGTTCTGGCGTGACGAGCACGACCTCAATACGTCGGGTACCGCCATGAACGTCATCGCCGTCATGATCTCGTGTGTGGCGTACTGCATCGCCGCGGTGCTGCTCACCATGTCAGTCGTGGGTTAGGTGGTCGCGTGCAAAATACGAAGCAAAAGCCGAGTACCAAGCAAAAGCTGAGCATCGCGGCCATCTTTGGCGCCATGGGCCCCGGTCTTCTGGCGGCGCTTTCGGGCAATGACGCCGGCGGCATCGCCACGTATTCCAGCGCGGGCGCCAGCTATGGCTATAAGATGCTCTGGATGCTTCCCGTCATGACCGTGCTGCTTATCGTGACGCAGGAGACCGCGGCGCGCTGCGGATGCGTTACGGGTAAGGGCTTGGCGTCGCTCATTCGCGAGCGCTTTGGCGTGCGTAAGAGCGTGCTGGCCATGGCGGCGCTGTTGATCGCCAACACGGCGGTGACCATCTCGGAGTTCGCGGGTATCGCGAGTGGCCTTGCTCTGTTTGGCGTTCCGGCGAGCATCTCGGTGCCGCTCGTGGCGCTGCTGGTGTGGATGCTTACCATGTCGGGTAGTTTCCAGCGCATCGAGAAGATTTTGCTGCTGGTAAGCTGCGTGTTCGTGACCTACATCGTCGCCGCGTTTATGGCCGGCCCCAACTGGGGCGAGGTCGCGGTCGACTTGGTCGTCCCCAATATTCAGAATGATCCCAGCTACGTGTCGCTTGTGGTCGCAACAATCGGTACCACCATCGCACCGTGGATGATCTTCTTGGCTCAGAACAACGTGGTCGATAAGAATGCGGGCGAGGACGACATCGTGCTGCAGCGTATTGATACCGTGAGCGGCTCGATCGCTGCTGATATCATTGCGGGCTTCATTATTATCACGACCGGTACGGTGCTGTTCCCGGCGGGTATTCAGATTAGCGATGCCGCCGATGCCGCCCGCGCGCTGGAGCCCATCGCGGGCCAGTGGTCCACGGTGCTGTTTGCCTCGGGCCTGGTCGCAGCGAGTTTTTTGGCTGCCTGCGTGCTGCCGGGCGTTACGTCGAGTGCCATCTGCGAGGCTTTTGGCTGGGAGCGCGGCGCCGATCGCAGCTGGGACGAGGCCCCGGTTTACCGCGGCATCATTACGGCCATCATCGGCATTTCTGCCGTGTTGGTGCTCATGCCTGGCGTCGATTTGTTCCAGATTATGATGACCTCGCAGGTCATCAACGGCGTGCTGCTGCCTGTAGTCTTGGTATTCCAGGTGGTTATCGCGGCGGATCGCCACATTATGGGCGCCAACCGCAACGGCCGCATATGGAACGTGCTCACTTGGGCGACTATCGGCGTGATTACGGTGCTGACGGTCGTCATGTTTGTGCTGCAAGCGATGGGCTACAGCGCGTAGCGCCCACTTTTGCTTCCGAACAGGCCGCAGCGATGGGCTGCGGCCTGTTTTTCGTTTGCTATAGGGCGTTAGTTATATGGCGGTGGGCAAAAAATGCCAAATATGAGTACTGTTGCCGAGCCGATAGCATTTGCGACTGAGAAGATAGTGAACATAATCGTAATATACGTTCATTAAAATGAGTACCTCCAAGTCCTGGACAGGCCATTCTGGTTGATCTGAGGCGGTGCGGAGGCTGCAAACATGCCATTTTGAGCCATTATGCCTGCTACTAAAATGGTAACAGTACTCATATTTGCCCTTTTTTGCCCACAGACCTTTGAGGTTGCGGCGAAAAGGGCTTGTTTTGATTGCTCGGAGCAGGCGCGAGGCACGGAAACGATGTCTGGAGCGGCGGAGCGGCTTGGAATTCATCCGTAGAGGTCTTCATTGGCTACGCCAGGAGTGCTTCCAGGTGCCGGTACAAAAGGAGCGTCCCTAACTGCCGCAGGGGGCGTCGGCCGTGGCCGACGCCCCCTGCGGGTGTACGCAGATTTGGCTGCGCGTTACTTGTCGGTGCCCAGCTTGTGTGGCTTGTAGGCGAGGGCATTGACGAGTGCGTCGGCGGCGGACTTGACGGCTGCCGGTTGCGGATCGTTGACGTGGTCCTCGGGGTGCACGGGCAGGTCTTTCTTGACCGCATCGTGGATCAGGTTGAGGTACTCGGTCACGCCGGTAGTCGACAGGTGCGTGCCGTCGCCATCGAACAGGTCGTTGCGGTTGGCGCTATGCCCGTACCAGTCGATAACGCGTACATTCTTGTAGCGCGTGGCGGCGTTGGCGATGGCTTGGTTCGTGGACCCGACCCACGGCTGCGGGCTACGCGTGTTTACAAACACGACGATACGCTGCTCGCCGGCGTCGGCCATGATCGCGTCGACCTGGGCGTCCGTTACCAAACCGTTGGTGCCCAGGGCAAAGACCACGATCTTGCCGGCAAGGTTCTGCTGGATATAGCCCTCAAATGTCGCGCGGCCCGCATCAAACTGGCGGCCCTTTTCGGCATCGATATGGCTGTGCGGGAACACGCCGTCAAAGGAATCAACGGCGCGCAGCGACACGGAGTCGCCGATCATCAACAGGTCGTAGGAGCCATCGGGGAAGCCGTCGTTGTCCTTGTCGGTGTCGTCGGCCGCCTGCTGTTCGGTGGGCGCGGTGTTTTTGGCTTCCTTGTTCAGAACTTCGGCGCCCTCGCCGCTCAGCGCAGACGTCTCGGGCACAAAGATCAGGCCGCCCAGTGCGACGACCAACACGACAGCGCAGGCTGCGCAGACAGGGACGTGCGCGCGTGCCCAGTTGGCGGGTGTGGTGGTGCCATTGCGGAATTCGGTGACGGTGCGGCCGAAGGCGCCCTTCCTAAACGGCGTTTCGATAAAGCGATAAGAGCACTCGGCTACGGCAACTACCACAAGTACCTGCAAGATGTACTGCCACCAGGGCGTATCGTTGATGTTGGCGACCGGGTTCATGAGCAACAGCAGCGGATAGTGCCACAGGTAGATACTGTACGAGCGCTTGCCAACCCACACGAGCGGCTCGGCGGACAGCGCGCGGGCAACCATTCCCTGGGGCTGCACGCAGGCCGCGATGACCATGAGCGTGAGGATGGAGCATAGCAGTGTGCCGCCGCGATACTGGAACGCGGTGTAGCCGTTGGTGAGCGCGACCATGGCGGCAAGGCCAACCAGACCCACGACGCCCAGTACATCGATGGATGCGGGCGAGGACCAAAAGCGCACGAGGGCGCTCGGCTGTGCCGGGGCGGTCTTGGCTGCTTCGTCGGCCCTCTCGCCAGGCTTGCCTTCGGCGTTCTTGCCGTGTTTGGCGGCGCCAGCCAGGCGATTGAGCCCCAAACGATGTGCGAGACGCACCGGCGCCAGGTCGCGATCGGGGATAAAGGCCATCCAGGCACCCAACAGCAGCGAGAACACGCGGGTGTCGGTGCCGTAGTACACGCGGCTGGGGTCGGCGGCAGGGTTGTAAAGCACCATCATGGCGAGGGCAGATACCGCGGCAAGGCCCAGAACCACGCGGCGCGTGTTGGGCTTGCTCACATGCATGGATACCATGGCAAACAACAGCGGCGGCCAAATCAGGTAGAACTGTTCCTCGATGGCAAGCGACCAAAAGTGCGTGAGCGGCGAGGGGTCGCCCAGAGCATTGAAGTACGAGACGTTTTGGGCAATCTGCCACCAGTTGTTGAAGAACAGCAGCGACGGCAGGATGTCGGGGCGCATCTTGGTGAGCATCACGTGGTTAAAGATGGTGCACAGCGCGCAGGTCACGAACACTACCGTTACCACGGCGGGGACCAGGCGACGGATGCGGCGAATCCAGAAGCTCTTAAGGTCGATGCGGCCGGTCTTAGCGATTTCGTTGAGCAGCAAGCGCGTGATCAGATAGCCCGATAGCACAAAGAAGATTGTGACGCCGAGCAGGCCGCCCTGAGCCCACGTGAGGTTGAGGTGATAGAGCACCACCGCGACGACCGCGAGCGTACGCAGACCGTCGAGCGCAGGAATGTAGCGGGACTTGGGACGAGCGGGTGCCTGTTCTTTTGCGGCGCTGTTGGTGCGGGCGCCCTTGTTGGCGGGCGTTCGATGCGGGACCGGGCCGCGTCGCGACTCGCCGGCACGGCGGTCGGCGCGTGGGCGTTCGTGCGGCGCCTGGTTATCGGGCGCGCGGCGCGGGCCGCGTGGGCTCGATTGTGGGAATTGCTCCATAAAACATCATCCAATGACGAGAATAATCAGCACATATTCATTGTAGCTGCCTGCTCCTGTGAATGCTTGCTGCTGGCGCAACCTCAAGGGCGCGTTCACATCAAAGTGAACTAAAGTTATAGAGGTGCGAGGGCGCACGATCGACGGCCGACGGTGGGCATAAGGCCCGCGGATGAGGAGGTTTCCATGGCAGATCGCGGCATCGTTGCGGTGTTCGGCAGCATGAACATGGACCTTTCGGTGGCGTGCGAGCGCATGCCACGCGCGGGCGAGACCGTTGGTGGCAGCGGTTTTATCACCAACGCCGGTGGCAAGGGCGCTAACCAGGCCGTCGCCGCCGCGCGCATGGGTGCGCGCACGTGCATGATTGGCGCGGTCGGGCGCGATGCGTTTGGCGATGCGCTCGTGGCGGGGCTTCAGGATGCCGGCGTGGACGTTGAGTTCGTGGCGCGTCGCGATGACGTGGAGACGGGCACGGCGACCATCATTCGCTGCGAGGGCGACAACCGCATCGTGCTGTCGCCGGGCGCCAACCATGCACTCGCGGGCGAGGACGTTGCCTGCGCGCTGGGGCGTCTGGTGGCCGATGGGCTCGACGGAGACGCCAACGATATTGCCCCGGCTGCCGGAAGCGTCTTTATCGCCCAGGGCGAATGTGACCTTGCAGCGACTGCCGAGGCGCTTTTTTGCGCTCACGAGCTGGGGTTCTATACGATCTTTAATCCAGCGCCTGCCTGTGAGTTGCCTGCGGAGGCCTGGCCTGCGGTCGACTTGGTCTGCCCCAACGAGACTGAGTGCCAGGTTCTGACGGGTATCCTGCCCAAGGACGATGAGAGCTGCGCCGCGGCGCTCAATGCCCTGCTCGCCAAGGGTGCTGGAGCTGCGGTCATCACGTTGGGCGGCGCCGGCTCGGTTACGCTCGGCGATGGCGGTGATCTGCTGCGCATGCCGGCACTTTCGAGCACGGTAGTCGATACCACGGCCGCCGGCGATACGTTTATTGGCGCGTTAGCAGCGGCTCGCCTAGAGGGCTTGCCGCTCTTTGAGTGCATGGCGGCGGGTGCACGCGCCTCGGCGGTGACGGTGTCGCGCTTGGGCGCGCAACAGTCGATTCCCACGCGCGCCGAAGTTGAACATTGGTTTGGTTAAACGATAAAGACGGAGAAGCGGAGTAGAACAATGGCAATCAAGAAGCTGATCCTTGATCTGGATATGGGCGTGGACGATGCGATGGCGCTTGCCTATGCCATCGCGAGCCCCGAGGTGGAGCTCGTGGGCATCACCACGTGCTTTGGCAACGTGCGCGTCGAGCAATCGGCGCACAACTGCCTGGCAGTGCTCGATCTGCTGGGTCGCCCCGAGATTCCGGTGTACCTGGGCGCCGATCGTCCCATTAAGGCGACTGAGCCCTATACACCGCCGGCGTCCACCACGCTCATCCACGGCAAGAACGGCATTGGCGGGGCGAGCGTGCCCGCGTCGCCGTACGAGCCGGTGGGGGCGACGTCGGCCGACGGTAACGCGGCGGTCGATTATCTGATCGATGCCGCGCGCACCTATGGCCCCGATCTGATCTACGTGGCGACCGGTCCGCTCTCCAACCTGGCGCTTGCCCTGGAGCGCGATGCGGCGGCGATGATGTCTATCGGTCGCGTGGTTGTGATGGGCGGTGCGCTTACCGTGCCCGGAAACGTGAGTGCGGGTGCCGAGGCCAACATGGCAAGCGATCCCGAGGCGGCCGATGCCGTGCTGCGTTCGGGCCGCAAGCTCACTATGGTGGGTCTGGATGTGACGCATCGCGTGGCGCTCACGCGTCGCGACATTGCCGGCTGGACGGGCTCGGGCACCATGGCCGGTTGCGCGTTTGCGAGCATGGTGGAGCACTACATTGGCTCGTACGAGATGAACGCCCCTTACCTGGGCGGCTGCGCGCTGCACGATCCGCTTGCCGTTGCCGTGGCGATTGATCCCACGCTCGTGGGCGCGCTCGGTTGCAACTTGCGCGTCGACCTGCTCGGCGAGTATCGCGGCCGCACTATCTGCGACGAGCATCGCCTGTCCGACCCCGACAAGAGCGCGCTTGTGGCACTCACCGTGGACGCTCCGCGCTTTCTGTCCGAGTTCAAGGCGCGCATGGCCCGCATCCTAGGCTAGGCTCGGGATCGAAGCACGCCCATCTGCTCGATGTGGCCGCTGGCGGGCCGACATCTACCGTTCGCCAGCCCGATGGTCCCCGGGGCGGGGAGAGCGCTATAATGCATTCTGCATCTTGGATTGTTACTCCTGTGTGGAGGCATGCCCAAGAGCAATACAACACGGATTGTTACGTAAGGCATGACCGCAATAGCACTGCTATTGGCTATCATGCCTTTTTCTGTGAGTGTTCTTGAAAGGAGGTTCACCATGCTTGCAATTAAAAAGCTTAACAACAACGCGGTTCTTTGCCGTGACGGACAGGGGCGAGATGTCATCGCCATGGGCAGGGGCGTCGGTTTCGGCGGAGATTTTCCTCGAGAGCTCCCTCTTTCTAAAATCGAGCATACGTTTTACGACATTGATCCTAAAGGACAAGATGTCATGAGGGATCTTCCCTCGGATATCGTGATGTTTGCGGCGAAAGTTATGGACATCGTTGCCAACGAACTGCCCTACGACCTCTCGACCAATGCGACGCTGTTCATGGCTGATCACCTGTCGTTTGCCGTTGCGCGAGCCCAAAAGGGGGTCCGCATCGCGATGCCTCTTGCCTATGAAGTGCGGGAGACGTATCCGAAGGAATACAAGGCTGCCCAGTTTATCGTCATGCGACTCGAGAAGGAGCTCGGAGAGCGGCTTCCCAAGGATGAGATTGCCAGTATTGCGATGAATCTCGTGAACGCACGGGTTGTTGAAGCCGTCAAAGCCACGGCCGAGCCCGCAAAGCAGTTCGACGATATGCTCGAGGACGTTATCGAGATTCTCGAAAGCGATTTCCGCATTATTGTCGACCGCGATTCCTTTGATTTCACCCGCTTCGCCACGCATCTGCGGTACCTGTTCAAGCGCATTCAAGCCGGCGAGTCGCTGAACAGCGCCAACATGCAGATGTACAAGAACTTTCGTGAGGAGTTTCCGCAGTTGGCAGAGTGCGTGAAGCATATCGGTTCCTATTGTCGTGAAACGTGGGACGCCACGCTCTCCGAGGAGGAGGAACTCTATCTGATGATCCATCTCAACCGGATCATCTCCAAAAAAGGATTGTAACCCGTAGCCATTCGGGGCATGACCTTTGCCGATTCGAACAGTAAGCCAAGATTGTGCAAAGGAGCCAATGATGGCAAATTACAAAAAGGTGGCAGAGCAGATTCTCTCCACTGTGGGCGGGGCGGAAAACGTGGCTTCGGTTACGCATTGCATGACGCGCCTGCGCTTCAACCTCAAGGATGAAAGCCTCTCGAATGATGAGAAGCTTGAGGACATCTCGTCTATCATCAGCGTCGTGCACGCCGGAGGGCAGGTGCAGCTGGTGGTCGGGCCCACGGTCGACAAGGTCTACGACGAGGTTTGTAAGCAGGGCGGATTCGAGGTCACGGTATCGATTGACGAGGAACTCGATGGCCCTCAGCTTAGCTGGAAGGAGCGCTTGGCGCCCAAGCACCTCTTCAATCAGCTGCTCGATGCCGTGAGCGGCGCTATCACCCCGATCCTTCCGATCTTTTGTGTCGCCGGTATCTTCAAGATGCTCGTTATTCTGTTTGGGCCCGAAGGCGCCGGTTTTATGTCCGAAACGAGCGACCTGTATCGGATCCTTTCCCTGGTGGGCGATGCGGCGTATTACTACTTCCCGGTGTTTGCCGCCTATAGCTCGGCTAAGAAGTTCAAAACGAGTCCTGTGCTGGCACTGCTCATCGCTGTTGTGATGATTTATCCCGACATGCTCGCTATTGTTGAGGACGGAAAGCCTTTCAGCGTCTTCGGCATCCCCATGCAGCTCGTCAACTACACCCAGGCTGTTCTTCCGGTCATCTTGATCACCTGGGCCCAGTCCTATGTTGAGCGCTTCTTTAAGAAGATCTCGCCTGATATGTTGCGCATTCTGATCGTACCCGTGGGTACGGTGCTCGTGATGTTGCCGGTCGCGCTGTGCCTCTGCGGCCCTGCCGTCCAATTTGTCATGGGCCTTGTGGCCGATTTCATCATTTGGCTCGCCTCTGTTGCCGGTCCCGCTGCGACCGCGGTTATCGGCGCATTCTGGAATCTGATCATCGCCACCGGCATGCACGTGCCGATCTATACCGCCATATTGCCCGCCGCGCTCCAGAACGGTTACGACGCCATCTTATACCCCGGCACCGCGGTTGTAGCCTACACCACGCTTGCCATCGCGCTCGCCTATGGCCTGCGCGCTAAGGACAAGGAGAGTCGAGCCACGGGCTGGAACTTGTTCATCACCTATGCCTTCGGTCGCGTGAGTGAGCCCATCATCTACGGCATCCTGTTTCGCGACAAGAAGGCTCTTGCCTGGAACATGATTGGTGGCGCTGTCGGTGGTCTGCTGGTAAGCCTTCTTCATGCCAACGTCTATATCTTCACTGGCGTTGGTTTCCCATGGATGAACGTGCTCATGTTTGCTCAGGATATCATCCCCGGCACCATCGGGTGTCTTGCTGGCGGTGCCGTGACGTTTGCGTTGGCGATGATTTTTGGATTTGAAGGACAGGAGAAGATGCCGTTGAAGTCCAAGAGCGGCGATTCTGAGGCCGTTGAATCCGTCGAGGCATAAGAGGCTACTACACAAATATGCTCCCCAGCCGTTGCGCGGTCCGACCCCTTGGCCGCGCAACGGTACTGTGCTGTTGCGCGGCACTTGCCGAGTCCGTTGCGTTCGACAGTGTGGGCCGGGAATTTGATAGAAAGGACGACACCATAATGTTTAGAGAAGATTTTTTATGGGGCGGGGCTCTGGCTGCAAACCAGTGCGAGGGAGGATGGAACGAAGGCGGTCGCGGTTTAGCCAATTCCGACATGCTGCCGTTTGGCGATCAACGCATGGACGTCATGCGGGGAGACCTTGATCCGCGTGCGTTGGCACCCGACAGCTTCTATCCCGCTCGCAAGGGCATTGATTTTTACCATAGGTACAAGCAGGATATTGAACTGTTTGCCCATATGGGTTTTAAATGCCTGCGCTTATCAATCGCCTGGAGCCGCATTTTTCCCAAAGGAGACGAAGCCGAGCCCAATGAAGAAGGCCTTGCCTTTTACGAGGATGTTTTTAGGACGTGTCGCGCGCATGACATTGAGCCTTTGGTGACGCTCAACCACTATGATGTCCCCATGCATCTCGTCGATGCGTATGGCGGATGGCGCGATCGCAGGTTGGTCGACCTGTTCGAGCGATATTCGCGTACCGTGTTCGAGCGCTATCGGGGATTGGTCAATTATTGGCTGACCTTTAACGAGATCAACATCATGACGCAGGCGTGCTTTATGGCGGCGGGGATCATCTTCGAGCAAGGGGAGAATCGCTATGCAACGGTTCACACGGCCGTGCACCATGTATTGGTTGCGAGCGCCCGTGCGGTCGGGGCGTGTCATGAACTGTGCCCTGGGGCGAAGATCGGTTGCATGCTCAACGCAGGTGTCTTCTATCCGGCTACATGTGATCCGGACGATGTGCTGGCTGCGCAGGCTGAGAATCGCAGCCATTACATGTTTACCGACGTCCAGGTGCGCGGTGCGTACCCGAGCTATGTTCTCAAGGAATACGCCCGCCATGGTTTTGAGGTGCCCTATCGGGATGATGACCGCGAAGTACTGGCTGCAAACCTGGTCGATTTCGTCTCGTTTTCGTATTACTCGACGCGCGTCGCAAAAGCGCGTGCGGAAGGTCAGTTCGATTCGAACCTTCTTCGCTCGGCGCCTAATCCGTATCTAAAACAGGAGCCTTGGGGGAGGTTTATCGACCCCAAAGGGCTGCGCGTCACCATGAATGAAATCTGGGATCGCTATCAAAAGCCGCTGTTCATCGTCGAAAACGGTTTGGGTGCTCCTGATGTGCCGGAAGATTCGGGTGAAATAGAAGACGACTATCGAGTTGAATACCTGCGGGCCCACATCGAGGCGATGAGGGAGACCGTCGAGCTCGACGGGGTGGAACTCATGGGATATACCTGTTGGGGCCCGATCGATTTGGTTTCGGTCGCCACAGGACAGATGCGTAAGCGCTACGGGTTTATCTATGTCGATCGAGACGATAGCGGTGCGGGCTCGTTTGAGAGACGTAAAAAGAAAAGCTTCGAATGGTACCGACGCGTAATAGCAAGCAATGGCGAAGACCTTGCGTAATAACGTTAAGATGGACAAATGCGCCCGTTGGGGGAATAGTCGTGCCACTTCGCTTGACAACAGGCTAAACTAGCTATTAAACATTTACTATTCTGTTTAGATTGAATTTGCGGTCGTTTAGTTGCCGAGCCACGGGGCAGTCAAGCCACGATGCTCGGCCGCGACCGATGCTAGGGGGAACGATGGCTAAAGCAAGCGTCCGCGAGATCAGCCGCATTACCGGCTTTTCGCCCGCAACCGTGTCCAACGCGCTCAACCGCAAGCGCAGCGTGAGCGAGGAGACCGCCAAGGTCATCCTGGAGTGCGCGCAGTCGCTTGGCTATCAGCAGTCGACGCAGCTCGAGAGCATCCAGTTTGTGCTTGCGCGCAAGACGGGCGCCATCCTGGACGAGAGCACCTTCCATCCCGCGGTCATCGAGGGCGTGGAGCGCCAGGCGCGTCGCCACGGCATGAGCACGAGCTTTGTCTCGCTCGACTTTAGCGACCTGGACGCCGTGCGCCCGCAGGTCGAGGGCCTGATCGCCGACCCGTCGGCCGCCATCGTGCTGATGGGTACCGAGCTGGGCGAGGAGGACTACGCCCTGTTCGCCGACGCTGCCGCCCACCTGATTGTGCTCGACGGCTGGAGCGATCGCCAGTACTTCGATGCCGTAGTCATCGCCAACACCGATTCGGTGCTGCGTGCCGTGGATTACCTTATCGAGAAAGGCCACAGGCAAATCGGCTATCTGGCGGGCGACCTTCGGATCCGCAACTTTAAGGACCGCGAGCGCGGCTATCGCCAAGCGCTTGAGGACGCGGGCCTCGAGGCCAATCCGGCATGGCGTGTCACGTTGGGCACCACGCTCGAGGGTGCCTATCGCGACATGGGCGTGTGGCTCGACAACGTCTCGCGCGACGATCTGCCGACGGCTTTCTTTGCCGAGAACGACGTGCTCGCCGTGGGCGCCATGCGCGCGTTCAACGAGCACGGTATTCGCGTGCCCGAGGATGTCTCGATCATCGGCTTTGACGACCTGTCTTTGGGCGCCTTCTCCAACCCGCCGCTCACCACGGTGCATGTTCCCAAGCACGAGGTGGGCGAGATCGCGGTGCGTCGCCTGGTGGGCAACATCCGCAACCCCAAGAGCTATACCTGCAAGACGGCCGTGTCGACCTACTTTGTCGAGCGCCAGAGCGTGTGCGAGATCTAGGCTGAACGGCGCCCGTTCGCAATAGATGCGGACATGCCGCGGGCGGATACATAGAGCATCACAGATGGAGGGTCCTTCGTGGCCCTCTTTTTTGTTCCCCTTGTATGTTCAGATTGTTTACATACCGTTTAGGCTGATTTCTCTACCGTTTACGGGTATTTCGCGTTACACTTCTAAACAAAGAGTAAAACATTTAGTAAACAGAACAAAACGAAACACGCGTCTGTTTACTGAACATACAACTAGGGGAGGACGTACATGGATAAGATTAAGCTCGGCTTTGTGCCCACGCGCCGCAGCATCTTTAGCGCGCCGGACGCGCTTAAGTATCGCGGCCTGACGGCTGACCGCCTGCGCGAGATCGGTGTCGACATCGTGGACATCGACGACATTAACGACGAGGGCCTGCTCTTTGACGACAGCCATATCGAGCCTATCGTCAAGAAGTTCCGCGCCGAAGGCGTCGACGGCATCATGCTGTGCCACGCTAACTTTGGCACCGAGTACGTTTGCGCCCGTCTTGCCCGCGAGCTCGGTCTGCCTGTGCTGCTGTGGGGTCCGCGTGACGAGCGTCCCGAGCCCGATGGCACCCGCCTGCGCGATAGCCAGTGCGGCCTGTTCGCCACCGGCAAGGTTCTGCGCCGCTTCCAGGTTCCCTTTACCTATATGACCAACTGCCGCCTGACCGACCCCGAGTTCGAGCGCGGCGTCTGGGACTTTTTGGCCGTATGCAATGTGGTCAAGACCTTCAAGCACACTCGCATCCTGCAGATGGCGACCCGTCCGTTCGACTTCTGGTCCACCATGTGCAACGAGGGCGAGCTGCTCGAGAAGTTCAATATTCAGCTTTCGCCCATCCCCATGACCGAACTCGTTCAGGCTGTGCACGACGCTCAGGCCGACGAGCAGGCCATGGCCGCCATGCTCGACCACATTCGTCACAGCTTTGAGATCTGCATACCCGAGGACAAGGTCCCCGCGGTCGCAGGGCTCGCCATCGCTATGAAGCGCCTGGTCGAGAAGTACGGCTGCAACGCCGGCGCCATCCAGTGCTGGAACGCCCTGCAGGACGAGCTGGGCATTATGCCCTGCGCCGCCAACGCCATCCTCAACGAGATGGGCATTCCCATCGTATGCGAGACCGATATCCACGGCGCCATCACCGCGCTGATGGTCGAGGCCGCCGACCTGGGCCGTCACCGCGGCATGTTCGCCGACTGGACCGTGCGCCATCCCGATAACGAGAACGGCGAGCTGCTGCAGCACTGCGGCCCCTGGCCCTGCAGCTGCGCGGCCGTCAAGCCCAAGCTCACCTACCCGCTGGCTTTCGACCACCCCGGCGCGCTGACGGCCGAGGCCAAACACGGCGATCTCACCCTTGCCCGCTTTGACGGCGACAACGGCGAGTATTCGCTGCTGCTGGGCAACGCCCGCGGCATCGACGGCCCGGCCGGTATGGGCACCTATCTGTGGGTCGAGGTCGAGAACCTCAAGCGCCTCGAGGCCAAGATCGTCGAGGGCCCCTACATCCACCACTGCGTGGCCATCCACGCCAACGTGGTGCCGGTGCTCTACGAGGCGTGCAAGTACATCGGCATCCAGCCCGACCTATACGACCCTATTGAGCAGGACGTTAAAGCTTACCTGCGCGGTGAGTAGGGTCGTGCCTACTTTGTAGCAACGAGCCGGCGCGCTACCACAGCACCCAACCTTGCGGTTCAAGCCGTCGCTTGCGTACCAAAGTACGCGGCGCTCCTCTTTCGCCGCAATCTTGGGCACTGTGGAAACGCGGTGGCTTTGACTTTGGAATTTCCTGAAAGGAGTTTTTCGTGGCAACTATCGAAGAGCTTGAGTCCCTGCGTTGGGACCTTCGCCGCGATTGCGTCGATATCATCATGGCTGGCGCCGGCGGCCACATCGGCGGCGACATGTCGGTCATCGACGCCCTCATGACCCTCTACGCCAACCACCTCAACATTTCGCCCGAGACCGTCGACGATCCCAACCGCGACCGCTTCGTGCTCTCCAAGGGCCACGCCATGGAAGCCTACTACGCGGTGCTCTGCCACGAGGGCTATCTGGACCTCGACGACGTTAAGGCCCGCTTCTCCAAGTTCGGCAGCCCCTACATCGGCCACCCCAACAACAAACTCAAGGGCATCGAGATGAACTCGGGCTCGCTGGGTCACGGCCTGCCCGTGGCCGTGGGCATGGCGCTCGCCGGCAAGATGGACGGTCGCGACTACCGCGTCTACACCATCATGGGCGACGGCGAGCTTGCCGAGGGCTCGGTCTGGGAGGGCGCCATGAGCGGTGGCAACTACCAGCTCGATAACCTGTGCGCGCTCGTGGACCGCAACCGCCTGCAGATCAGCGGCAGCACTGAGGACGTCATGAAGCAGGACTCGCAGGAGGAGCGCTGGGCCGCCTTCGGCTGGAACGTGCTCTCCATTCCGGGCAACGACGTTCGAGCCATCGACGCCGCGCTGACGCTTGCGGCAGAGACCAGCGGAAAGCCCACGGTCATCATCCTCAACACGGTGAAGGGCTATGGCTCGCCCGTCATGGAGGACAAGGCCGGCTGGCACCACCATCTGCCCAACGACGAGGAATACGCCCAGATCATCGCCGATTTCGCTGCCCACAAGGAGGCCATCAATGGCTAACAAGATCGCCAACCGCAAGGTTATCTGCGACACGCTGCTCGAGGCCGCCGCAACCGACAAGGACATCGTCGTCCTGTGCTCCGACTCCCGTGGCTCCGCGTCGCTCACGCCGTTCTTCGATCAGTATCCCCAGCAGTCCGTTGAGGTCGGCATTGCCGAGCAGGATCTGGTGAGCATCGCCGCCGGCATGGCTTCGTGCGGCAAGAAGGCCTGGGCCGCCTCGCCGGCATCCTTTGTGACCACGCGTTCGTATGAGCAATGCAAGGTCGACGTTTCGTACTCCAATACCAACGTCAAGCTCATCGGCATCTCGGGCGGCGTGTCCTACGGCGCTCTGGGTATGAGCCACCACTCCGCGCAGGACATCGCCGCCATGAGCGCGATCCCCAACATGCGCGTGTATCTGCCGAGCGACCGCTTCCAGACCGCCGAGCTCGTGCGCGCCCTGGTCGCCGACAACAAGCCCGCCTACATCCGCGTGGGCCGCAACCCGGTCGAGGACGTGTACGCCGAGGATGAGTGCCCGTTCCAGATGGATCACGCCACCTGGGTGCGCCGCGGTACCGATGTGACGATCGTCGCCACCGGCGAAATGGTTCGCCACGCCGTGGACGCCGCCGACCTGCTGGCCGAGCAGGGCATCTCTGCCACCGTGCTCGACATGTACTGCGTCAAGCCGCTCGACGCCGAGACCGTGATCGAGGCCGCCGGCGCCACGCGTGCTGTTGTGACCGTCGAGGAGCATAGCCCCTTTGGCGGCCTGGGTTCCATGGTCGCGCAGGTGGTGGGCGAGCATTGCCCGCGTCCGGTCAAGTGCCTGAGCCTTCCCGACGCGCCGGTCATCACCGGCACGAGCCCCGAGGTCTTCGCGCACTACGGCCTGACGGGTGAAGGCATCGCTGAGACCGTTGCCGAGTTCCTCGGCAACTAGTAGACACAGACGCTGCGCGGCCGCCAAGCACCGCACCTTGCCGTTCAAACCGTCGCTTGCGTACACAAAGTACGCGGCGCTCCTCTTTCACGGCAATCTGCGGCACTTGGCGGTCGCTCGCTCCTTGTCCGCCAGGCTGTCTTTGATTTGGCGGAAGGAATGGGAGAGTACATGAGCAAATACATCATCGGAATCGATCAGTCCACGCAGGGCACCAAGGCGCTGCTGGTGGACGAGGGCGGCCATCTGATTCATCGTGCCGACCGCGCACACCGCCAGATCGTCAACGAGGCCGGCTGGGTGAGCCATGATCCGGCTGAGATTGCCGCCAACGTCCTGGCCGTGGCGCGTGCTGTGGTGGAGGAGACCGGGGTTAACCCGGCCGACGTCGCCGGCATCGGCATTTCCAACCAGCGCGAGACCACCGTTGCCTGGAACCGCACGACGGGCGAGCCGCTGTGCGACGCCGTGGTGTGGCAGTGCGCCCGTGCCCGCGAGCTGTGCGACGAGCTGGCCGCGCGCGAAGGCGTGTCCGAGTTGGTGCGCGACACGACGGGCCTGGTGCTCTCGCCCTACTATCCGGCGGGCAAGATGGCCTGGATTCTCGCGAACGTGCCGGCGGCTGCTAAGGCCGCTGCGGCGGGCGAGCTTTGCTTGGGCACCATCGATGCCTGGGTGGTCTGGACGCTCACGGGCGGCACCGAGTTTCGTTGCGACTGGTCCAACGCCAGCCGCACGCAGCTGTTCGACCTGCGCCGTGGCTGCTGGAGCGAGCCGGTGTGCGAGGCCTTTGGCATCGACGCTGCTTGCCTGCCGCAGGCGACCGATTCCGACGGCCTGTTCGGCACAACGGACCTGGGCGGCTTTTTGCCGGCGCCCGTGCCCATTCACGGCGTGCTCGGCGACAGCCACGCCGCCTTGTTTGCGCAGGGTTGCCACAGCCGCGGCATGGCCAAGGCGACCTATGGCACCGGCAGCTCGGTTATGATGAACGTCGGCGACGAGTTTGTGGCCAGCTCACACGGGCTTTCGAGCTCGCTTGCGTGGCGCATGGACGGCGTGACCGAGTACGTGCTCGAGGGCAACGCGAGCTACGCCGGCGCCGTCAAGACCTGGCTGCGTGACGACCTGGAGCTCATCAACAACCCCGAAGAGGTCACCGACCTGTGCTATGCCGCCAACCCGGCGAGCCGCGTCTACTTTGTGCCGGCGTTTACCGGCCTGGGCGCGCCGCACTGGGCAAGCGACGCCGAGGGCTGCGTCTTTGGCATGACGCGCACCACGGGCCGCGCGGAGTTCGTGAAGGCCGCCGACGAGTCGATCGCCTATCAGATCTTCGACGTGATCGATGCGATGGTCGAGGATTCGGGCGCGGCGCTGGCCGAGCTTCGCGTTGACGGCGGCCCCACGCGCGATGCGTACCTGATGCAGTTTGAGAGCGATCTTGTGGGCTCGCCCATCCGCATCGCGAGCAACGACGAGATGAGCGGCCTGGGCGCGGCTTGGGCCTGCGGCATTGCGCTGGGCATGTACACGCGCGACGTCGTCGACGTCTACGGCGCTCGCAGTATCGTGGAGCCTTCGATGCCGGCCGACGAGCGAGCCAAAAAGATCGCCGGCTGGCGCCACGCGGTGAAGGCCACAATTTCCTACACTGCCTAGAATGATTTTTCTGGGACGGGGATCAAAAAATCATTAGCCTCGTCCCAGGTGGCTAATTTGGGACGGGGCTTTTTTGACTGGTATGATTGGTGCGACCATTCGAACCAGCTAAAAGAGCCCCGTCCCAAATTGACTAACGAGAGGATCTGCCATGGAGCGCATCGCGAGCTTTTCTGTCGATCATCTGCTGCTTGAGCCCGGCGTGTACGTGAGCCGCATCGACCGCGATCCGGCGACCGGCACTGCCGTCACCACCTTTGACCTGCGCCTGACCACGCCCAACAAGGAGCCGGTCATGAACACGGCCGAGTGCCATACCATCGAGCACCTGGGCGCGACCTTCCTTCGCAATCATGCCGAGTGGTCGAGCCGTATTGTCTACTTTGGCCCCATGGGCTGCCGCACGGGCTTTTACCTGGTCGTGTTTGGTGAGGTAACGAGCGAGGAGATCCTGCCGCTCGTCCGCGAGCTGTTTGAGTTCGTCGCCGACTTTGAGGGCGATGTCCCCGGAGCCGCTCCCGAGGAGTGTGGCAACTACCTGGATCAAAATCTCCCCATGGCCAACTGGCTCGCGCGCCGCTACCTCGACCGCGACCTGGCCGATATCGACGAGAAGCACCTGCACTATCAGCAGGCGTAAGGCTGCTGGTAGGAATAGCGTTTGCGCCAGAAGCGCTCCCGCTCTTTGTGGGGCGCTTTTTCATGCTGGGCGCTCAAAACGGAACGAGATAGTTCTAGAATGTTCATACTGTCACATAAACGAACAGGAGTGAGCATGCATATCTACTCTGTATCAGATCCCGAGTTCAAATCTTATGGCCGCGTGTGGAACGACGTTCCGTCCAACCTGACCGCTCCGCTCGTCGAGGCGCTTGCCTCCACGCCCATCCCCGAGGGTAGCAAGTACGTAGCAAGCGCGCCGGAGCTCGAGGGCGTCAAGGATGCCGATAAACTGGGCTTTCTCATGTTTGGCGGCCGTCCCTTCCAGCTCGGCTGGTGCAACGGCCACAACACGCGTCTCAACTGCCTGGAGTACCACCGCGCGAGCGAGTTCAACCTGGGTGCACGCGACTTTATCCTGCTCGTGGCACATCGCTGGGAGATCGAGGACGGCAAGCTCGATACCGCGTGCGTCAAGGCGTTCCGCGTGCCGGCGGGCAAGGTCGTCGAGGTTTTCAACACCACGCTCCACTACACGCCGTGCATGGTCGACGACGGTGGCTTCCAGGTGATGGTGGCGCTGCCCGCTGGCACCAATGGTCCGCGCCCCGAGGCCGCGGCCGACATGCCCGCGGCCGGTGACAGCTACTGCTACTGGAAGGCAGACAAGTGGGTTCTCTGCCACGCCGACAGCCCCAAGGCTGCCGAGGGCGGCTACGTAGGCCTCATCGGCAAGAACCTCGACATCGCCGTGGACTAGAATCTTCCGTCTCAATCTGTAACATCTGGCGGGCTAAATCGTCTCTACCTGTTACAGATTTAGACAAACTGCAGGGGAAAGACCGAACAATCTCAATCTGTAACACCAAGCCCGATTTTGGCGGCCCAACTGTTACAGATCGAGACAAACCGGGCCCAATCCACCACAAAGGTGCCTGTCCCCATTGTGGTGGCTGCCTAGAGTTGGCTGCGCAGGTAGTCAGCCATATATGGTACGGCGAAACGCACGTAGCCGCGGCGTGCCTGTTCGATAACGCCGGCGTCGATGAGGCGCCGGCGATACTTTTGTGCGTAGTCCGGTGTGACTGACATGCGCTTCGCAACATCAGAAATGCGAGACACGGCGGCTTCGTCATCAGTCATTGCGTCGAGAAACGCGACGTCTTGGTCCGATAGCGCGGCGAGTGTCGTTTCGCACACATCGTTTTCGAAATCGGCCTTTGACGCTTCGATTGCTCCGTCGACTTGCTCTGGCGTTACGTGTTCTCCTGCCTGGCAACGATTGGCGATGTTGTAGCCGATGAGCTGCAGCATGTAGGGCGAGCCCTGAGTTGCGCGAGCAGCGTCCAGCCGAAGATTGCCTGGAATATCAAGGTCGAGCTCTTCGAAAGCTCGCTGATAGTAGGCATCCACATCTCCAACTGAAAGCGGTTCGAGCGTGACCTTGCGTGCGCGGTTGAGAAATGTCAGTACGCGGTCGTTGAGTGTCGCGGAGACTGCTCCCGGGAGGCCCGCCATGACGAGCGCGACGTTGAGCCCCTCGCCGACCAGCTCTTGATAGGCGATGACGAGCTGTCTGATCTCGGGCGAATTGGCCTGGAGCTCATCGATGAGGATGAGGATGCCGTGTCCCTGCTCGGTCAGCTTGCGCGCCAGCTGCGTGAGCTTGAACTGGAAGCTTTTGGTTTCCTGCACATCGCGCGTGAACTCAAGGCCGGCTGAGAAGCCGAAGACGCTCAGGCTGCCGCCCGCAAGTTTGGGGAGACGATGCTTGTTGGCGTAGGGCTCGCCCGCTTCCTGGATCTTCTCAACAATGCGCTCGAGCATATCCTCGGAGGCTACGGTGGGCGTGGCGACAACAAAGCCGAGCTTGCGTGCGCGATCGGCAAGTTCCCACAGCAGAACCGTTTTGCCGCTGCCTCGCTGGCCGAGCATGAGCATAGCCCGGTCTCGATTGCCCGGCTCCTGCTCAAGGCCGGAGATGAATGTCGAAATCACGCTCCCGCGCCCCACCAGATAGGACGGGCGATTTCCAAATGAGGGGGAGAAGATGGTTTCAGTCATGAGTCTCCTTTCCTTTTTTTCCTATTTTTTCCTTTTTTTCCTATTCAGTCAAATATCCCGCCGGCGAAGGCGGCTACGTAGGCCTCGTCGGAAAGAACCTCGACATCGCCTGCGACTAGAATCTTCCGTCTCGATCTGTAACATCTAGCGGGCTAAATCGTCTCTACCTGTTACAGATTTAGACAAACTGCAGGGGCTGCCCGAAAAATCTCGATTTGTAACACCAGGCCCGGTTTTGGCGGCCTACCTGTTACGGATCGAGACAAACCGCCCCAACCACCACAAAGGTGCCTGTCCCCTTTGTGGTGGTTTGGGCATGCTGGTATCAAAAAGTGTCAGATGGGGGCGGCTGTCGAGCGCCCGCGTGCGAAAAGAAGTGTCGACCTGCGCCGCTGTCGTTGGGCGAGGCCCTATTTGCGGGGATACTGAAAGCACGACAAGCAGCGTATGAAAGGATCGATGCATGGCTTTCCGTAAAGACTTCCTGTGGGGCGGCGCGACGGCTGCCAACCAGTGCGAGGGCGCCTACAACGTGGACGGCCGCGGCCTGGCCAACGTGGACGTGGCTCCGCACGGCCCCGAGCGCTACGCGGTGGTCTCCGGCCAGCGCAAGATGCTCGACTTCGAGGACGGCTATTACTATCCCGCACAGACCGGCATCGATTTCTACCACCACTACAAGGAGGACATCGCCCTCTTTGCCGAGATGGGGTTTAAGACCTTCCGCATGAGCCTGGCGTGGAGCCGCATCTTCCCCAACGGTGACGAGACCGAGCCCAACGAGGCTGGCCTGGCCTTCTACGAGGATGTATTCCGCGAGTGCCAAAAGCACGGCATCGAGCCGCTCGTGACCATCACGCACTTCGACTGCCCGATTCACCTCATCAAGGAGTACGGCGGCTGGCGCAACCGCAAGCTCATCGACTTCTACAAGAACCTCGCGACCACGATCTTCACCCGCTACAAGGGCCTGGTGAAGTACTGGCTCACCTTCAACGAGATCAATATGATTCTGCACCTGCCGTTTATGGGTGCCGGTCTGGTCTTTGAGGAGGGCGAGAACAAGGAGGCCGTCGAGTACCTGGCCGCCCACAACGAGCTCGTTGCCAGCTCTTGGGCAACCAAGATTGCCCACGAGATCGACCCCGAGGTCAAGATCGGCTGCATGCTCGCCGCAGGTAGCTACTACCCTTACAGCTGCCGTCCGGGCGACGTGCGCCAGGCGCAGCTCGACAATCAGGACAACTACTTCTTCGTCGACGTCCAGAGCCGCGGCTACTACCCGGCCTATGCCGTCAAGAAGCTCGAGCGTCTGGGCATCGATGTGGGCATGACCGACGAGGACCGCGAGATCCTGGCCGCCAACACCGTCGATTTCATCAGCTTTAGCTATTACAGCACCCGTTGCTCCGCCGGTGCCGATAACCCCGATGTCGAGCGCACCCAGGGCAACGCGTTCGCCGGCGCCAAGAACCCCTACCTGCAGGAGAGCCAGTGGGGCTGGGCCATTGATCCGCTGGGCTTCCGTATTACGCTCAACGACCTGTACGACCGTTATCAGAAGCCGCTGTTTGTGGTCGAGAACGGTCTGGGCGCCAAGGATGTTGTCGAGGAGGATGGCTCCATCAACGATGACTACCGTATCGACTACCTGCGCCAGCATATTGCCGCGATGCGCGATGCGGTGACCGAGGACGGCGTTGACCTGCTGGGCTACACCACCTGGGGCCCGATCGACTTGGTGTCTGCCGGCACGGGCGAGATGTCCAAGCGCTATGGCTTTATCTATGTGGACCGCGACGACGCCGGCAACGGCACCCTCAAGCGTTCCAAGAAGAAGAGCTTCGACTGGTACAAGCACGTCATTGAGACGAATGGTGAGGACCTGTCCTAAGGAAGCTGAGACGCTCAACTTCAGAGCCTTCTAACCAAGGCGCCCGGCGAGCAGGTAATGCTCGCCGGGCGCCTTGCCGTCTGCGGATTTTGGGACATGCGGCCCGCTTTTTGAGCCTGCCTGTCGGTACACTAAAAGCACTATGGGTACCCGCGAGCGACATATCGGCCACGCGGCCGCCCGATCCGCACCCGTGGCGGATCCCAGGGGCGGCAGGCTCTTCGCCATGCCGCGATTCCTTGTTGGCATAACACATCAGGTGTACCGTCACCGCGTCTTCGCTATCGCCGGCGCCATCACCGCGCTGTTCCTCATACTTTTGGCAGTCTTGCCGGCGCTGTTCGCCTTCGACCCCAAACTTTCTAACGCCGTGCCCGCCTATAGCAAGGTGTCCGAAGAGGTCGTGGATGCGCTCGCCCATTCGAGCTCTCTCCCGCTGCTTGTCGCCGCAATTGTATTTTCGATCTGGGGCGTATCGGTCTATCTGCGCTGTTTGGACTATGTGTTGCGTCGCCGCCTTGTGGCCATCGCCACCATCTGCGCCCTGTGGATGATCGAAGTCATTCTCAAGTACAAGTCGTTCACGCCGTTCTATGCCACCGTGCTGTGGTACCTGTACTACGTGCCCATGACGCTCATTCCGCTGCTCTGCCAGCTCTGCGGCCTGCGCCTTGCGGGCCTGGAGCAACACCGCCTGGGTCGCCGCTACTGCGCTGCGCTGTGGATTGCGGCCATCCTGCTTATCGGATTTGTGCTCACCAACGATTTTCATCAGCAGGTCTTCCGCTTTGACCGTACAAGCGACACCTGGAGTAACGATTACACGTACGGCTGGGGTTATTTTGTCGTTCTCGTGTGGACGGTCTTCGACTTCGTGGCCTTTTTTATCCTGGTTGGTCGGTCCTCGTCCTTTCGCATCCAGCGTTTCTCGGGCACGGCGGCGCTCGTACTGCTGGGTGGCGCATTCTTTGCCGTCTCGTATGCGTTGCGCGTGCCCTGGGCATGGAGGCTCAACTTTTCGCTCGTCTATTGCGTCCTGTGCGTGGTGGCGATGGAAATCTGTCTCGATTGCGGTGTCATTCCGTCGTATCACGACATCGCCGGCATCTTCGACACCTTGCCGCTCGACCTCAAAGTCCTAACGCGCGACCTGCAGGAGGTCTATGCCACGCCAGTGTCAAAGCCAATGCCGGTAGGCGTGCGCGAGGAGTTGCGGATCCAGGAGCACGGCCGCGCCCATGCCTTTGCCGTGGCGTCCGATCCCAATGTGATGTACCGTGCCTTTCCGCTGCTGGGTGGATCGGCGCTGCTTGCCCAAGACGTGTCGGAGCTCAACGAGCTTAACCGTGAACTGGCACATCGTCGAATGGAGCTGCAGCGTCAAAACGAGCTGCTCGCCGCCGACTACGACCTTAAGACGCATTTGGCAGATCAAGAGGCCGAGACCTTGCTGGTCCAAGACGTGGACCAGGCGCTTGCCCGCGCGCTCGAAGAGATGTACGACCTGCTGGGCTCGCTGCCACCGTTGACCGACGAAGCGTCTTCGCACGAGCGCTACCGCATGCTGCAGCGCGCCAAGATGCTCGTCGCCTATTGCAAGCGCAAGGGGTCGCTCACGTTGGCACAGCACGGGGAGAGCGGTTTTGATCGCGACCGCATTCAGCTCATCGCCAACGAGCTCGCAAGTGACCTGCGCACGATCGATGTCGATTGCGCCTCGATTATCGCCATACGGCGCCCGTTGCACGCCAGTACGGTAAGCGCCCTGTACGACTGCGTGTATGACTTTGCGTTTTTTGCCTACACCACCGACCATCCGGCGCTTATGTATCACTTGGGCGACCATGACCGATGCAGTGTCGAGCTGCGCGCCACGCTTTTTTCCAACGATGATGAAGATCTTTCGCAGACGCTCGCTGCGCAAGAGCTCGAAAGCGCTCTGCAAGGGCGCAACGTGGCATACCGCCTTGAGGGCGAGCCCGGCCAGCTGCACATGATTGTCTTGATGCCGAGGGCGGGTGAGTGACGATGCAGATTTCGCTCATTCTTCCCCAAATCGTTGCGCTCGATGTTGTCTTTGCCCTGGCTGCGTGCCTGCAGACGATCCACGTCCCGCTCATCGCATCGCGCCGCTCGCCCTATAACCGTAAGGTGATTTGCGCCTACGAGGCGAGCCTTGTGCTTCACCTGGTGGTTTCGGCGCTCATCTTATTCGCGTCGTCTGGCTCGTATCTGGTGGCGCCGCTTGACGTTTGCGCCAGGGCAATGGGCGGAGCGTTGTGGCTCAATGCCGCAATCTTTGCCTATGGCGTGGTACTTATGGTGCACTATCGTCGCCTCGTCATGCTGGCCGAACTGTTGCTTGTTGTCGCCGTTACACCACCGGTGGTTTTTGCCATGGGCTCGGCGTGGACCGTTGTCCTTATCACGGAGGGGGCGTTCTTCCTGTTCCGCTCCATCGCGGCGCTCTTGATGGACGTCCGTAACCGCCAGGAGGATATCACCATGTTCTCGACGATCGAGACCATCAACGTGATTCCCGTGGGCATCCTGTATCTAGACCCGAGGGGCTGTCCGCTGCTCATGAACCGCTGCATACGCAAAAACCTCGTAGAGCTCCATATGCCCACCGACCTGGGCGACATGAGCAGCACGTGGAACGACCTGCGCAAACTTAGCATGCAAATGCCCGAAAGCAGCACTAATCGCGCCCATATCGACCTTGATCGCTTTGGTAGGGATCGCGCCGTGGTCGAGATCTCTCCTTCCGAGATTCGTCTGTTCGTGCGTGACTCCGTTACGGTCTCGGGCCGTCCGTTCGAGCGCGTCGTCGGCCTGGACGTGACGGAATACGCACACGCCTACGACCGCCTGGCGCAAGCCAACCACCTGCTTGAGCTTGCGGGCCAAGAGCTCCAGGCCCAGATCGAAGAAGTTAAAAAGGTTGCCGACAATGCGGCCTACCTACGTATGCGTGCCCGCGTGCACGACGTGATCGGGCAGCGCCTGTCCATTCTTCATCGCTATTTGGAGGAGGGACGTCTGGACGATGAGTCGCTCGAGCAGATTGACCCGTTGCTGCGCTCAATCGCCGCCGATTTGCGCAGTGGCGGTGCCAGCGAGCCTGCAGAGCAGCTGGGTGATATCGTCCATGCTTTTGGCCTGGTGAGTGTGCAGATCGATGTTGAGGGTGTGCTGCCCGAGGACGCGCGTGTCGCCGCCGCATTTTTGCAGATTATCCGCGAGGCCTCGACCAATGCCACCAAGCATGCGCAGGCGCATCGGGTCCACGTGCGTCTGTGGCAGGAGGGGGCGGATGCTGGAGCCGTCGCGCGCATGACGATTTCTAACGACGGGTCCCCGGCCCCCGTATCGTATCGCGAGGGAACGGGTATCCCAGGTATGAGGCATGTCGCGCAAGATCTGGGTGGCAGCCTAGAGGTCCACGCCGCCCCGCCCTTTACGCTTACGGTATCCATTCCACTTACGCCCAACGCCGCTGTTCGGAGGAGAAGCTCATGATTCGCGTCCTTATAGTCGAAGACCAGGCCATTCTGCGCGAGAGCCTGACGCGCTCCGTTGGCGACCAGCCCGATATGACCGTTGTTTCAGCCATCGCCGATGCCTCCGAGGCCTTGGGTGTCGCGCTCAAGGAGCGTCCGGACATGATACTGATGGACGTATGCACCGAGCATGATTCCAACGGCATCGTGGCGGCGGCGCGCATCAAGGAGCAGCTGCCCGAGTGCCGCATCATTATCATGACCGGCATGCCCGAGATCACCTTTGTCGATCAGGCCCGCGAGGCGGGCGTCGATAGCTTTGTGTACAAGAACGTCGGTATCGACGAGCTGTTCGCCGTGATGCGCTCCACGCTGGCGGGCTATTGCACGTTTCCCAAGCCGCCCGAGAGCATTTTTTCGGGTACGGCGGCACTCGACGATGTAGAGCTATCAATTTTGCGCCTTGCCTGCGAGGGCAAAAGCCGCCGCGAGATCGCGGCCGAGCTGTTTATGAGCGAGGGCACCATCAAGCGCCGCATCTCGGAGATCCTGAGCAAGACTGGCTACGACAACATTATGCGCCTGGCCGTGCATGCGGTGACCGAAGGCAGCATCGTCCCCAATATGGAGCGCCCGTAGTCGGTGCGCCGCCCGTGCTCCAACGCCAAAGATAGGCCGCCCGCCGTTTTGCATCTAAAAACGGCGGGCGGCCTGCTTGTGTGAGCGGTGCTGTCGGCATAAAGCGACGGGGCCGCAGAATTATCTCCTGCGGCCCCGCCTGGCAAGTGCGCGGATGTGTCCGCCAATCCGCGGCCGTCGATGTCTGCCGCTACGCGATGGTTGCGCTGTAGGAGGCGACGTCCTCGTAGGAATCGGTCAGGTAGGCGTCGATGCCGATGGTCGTATTGACCAGGTCGTCAAGGCTGTCAAGCTCGCCGCTCGAGAACGTGAATTCCTCGGTGGCGCTGGTGCCGGGCATCAGGTTAGCCGAGAACCAGGGTTCCTTCATGGTGCCGTTGACGTTGGTCTTGCCGGAAGGAGCGTAGAAGGTCAGGTCCTTGTCGCTCTTGTTGGTGATGTTGACGACAAAGCCGATGTCGCCCCAGTCGTCCTTGAACTTCTCGGTGATGGTGATGGTGCACAGATCGTCATCGGCGACGGTGACGGCGGGGGAGATTTCGACGCTCTGGACATCGTCGCCTTCGACGGCCTCATCGATCTCATCTTCCTTCTCGGCCGCCTCGCGATCCTTCTTCACCGTACCGGACAGGTCCTTGTCGGACTTGGTGAAGACAAGATTGCCGTCATCTTCTTCGAGGATGAGTTTGCCGTCCTTGAGCTTCATGTCATGTGACTCGTCTTCGGCGGTGATGGTTACGGTGGTGGCGTCCTTTGCCTCCCATTTCAGGTCGACAACCTCAAGGAACAGGTCGAGGGCGCCTGTACCGTCCTCGTCGAGAATCAGGACGCAGTGGACACCCCAATCCTCGAGCATCTTCATGTACTCATCGGTCAGCTCTTCGCCCTCCACGGTTCCGCCCGAGAGTTCCCAGCTGCCGACGAAGTTGGCCTTGGGGTCTTTGCCGCCGCCGCTGCAGCCCGTCAGGGCAAAGGCGAGCGCCAAGATGCATGTCAGGAATGCGAGTACGGACTTTTTGAACGTTGTCTTCATGGTGTCCTACTTTATCGAACGAAACCCATAGAAGCAAATGCGGGGGTGGCGGAACCCCCGCCAATTACCAGATAGAGGGATTAGGGCCTAGGCGTTCCGCAGTTGCTGCAGAACTTGCCGCCGTTTTCGCTACCGCAGTTGGGGCAGAACCACTTGGCCGGTGCCGGGGCGGGTGCGGGGCTGCCGCACTCGGAGCAGAACTTGCCGGTGTTGGTGGCGCCGCAGCTGCAGGTCCATGCGCCGGCCGCAGGTGCGGCAGCGGGTGCCGGTGCCGGGGCGGGTGCCGGAGCCGGTTGCGGGGCGGCCTGCTGCTGCGCCTGGCCGGCGGCGAACAGCTGGCTGGCATTCATGCCGCCCATGCCGCCTGCCATGCCCATGCCCATAAAGCCGGCCATCGCGCCGTTGGGGTTGGCGGCTGCCGCGCGCATCGCGTCGCTCTGAGCGCTGGCGATGTTGGCGGCCGCCATGGTGGGATCGCGCATGACCGCGGCCTTCTGCAGGTCCTTGATCATCTGCTCGTCTTCTTGCGAGGCGGCGATGGAGTTGACGCCAAAGCTCACGATCTCGACACCACGCAGGTCACGCCAGTCGGCAGAGAGAACCTCGTTGAGTGCGCGGGCGAGCTCGGTGGTGTGACCGGGGATGGCGCTGTAGCGAATGCCCATCTCCGAGATCTTGGCAAAGGCGGGCTGCAGGGCGGTGAGCAGCTCTGACTTAAGCTGGCTGTCGATCTTATCGCGCGTGTAGCTATCGGTCACGTTGCCGCACACATTGGTGTAGAACAGCAGCGGGTTGGTGATGCGGTACGAATACTCGCCGTTGCAACGAACGGAAATGTCGACGTCCAGACCGATATTGTTATCGACCACGCGGAAGGGCACAGGCGAGGCGGTACCGTACTTGTTGCCGATGATCTCCTTGGTGTTGATGAAGTAGACACGCTGGTCTTTGCCCGCGTCGCCGCCAAAGGTAAAGCGGCTGCCGATATTGGCGAACGTCTCCTTGATGGAGTCGCCCAGGTTGCCGCTAAAGACGCTCGGCTCGCTGCCGGTGTCAAAGACAAACTCGCCAGGCTCCAGCGCGACCTCGATGATCTTGCCGTTTTGCACCACGAGCACGCCCTGGCCGTCGTTGACGGCGATGACGGAGCCGTTGGAGATGACGTTGTCCTCGCCGCGCGTGTTGGAGCTGCGGCCGCCGGTGCGCTTGCTGCCCTTGCAGGCCAAGACGTCAGCGGGCATCGATTCGCAATAGATAAATTCTTTCCACTGGTCGGCCATGACGCCGCCGGCAGCACCCAATCCAGCTTTCAAGAGTCCCATGGTGATCTTCCTTTCTCGTCAAAGGCCGGGTGGTATTGGTCAGAATGGCTAATCGTCCTTGTTGTCCTTCATGACAACGGTGGTCTCGGTGTGGCTGAAGGTGTCGTGCTTCTCGGTCAGGTCGAGCTCGCCGCAGTAACAATCGGCGTGGATGGCCTCGTTGGCCGTCTTGAGCTGGCCCACCAGCAGCACGTCCGCGATGATTACGATGATCAGCGGCGCGACGATGTTGATGAGGATGCCCTCGACATCAAAGGCGAGGTAGTCCGGATCGAAGGCGTTCTCTCCCATAAAGAGAATCTGGGAGAGGACAAACCCGATCACAAAGAACAGCACCGAGGCGATGGCGAGCTTGGGCTTGGAGCAGGGGAGCTCGCCGACCATGCGACCGGTCTGTCCGTTCATGGCAAACAGATAGCTCTTGCCGTTCCACGAGGTAGAGAGCATCCACACGGGGAACAGGGCATAATCGCTTTCTTCCCAGGTGTAGTCGAGCTGCTTGTTTTCGACCGTGGCGTCGTCGTACTCGTCGACGACGGTCTCGCGCAGGGCCGAAATCGTGCTCTCCTCCATGCGGCGCTCGGCACGCGCCTTGCAGGTCTCGCAATCCTCGTCGTAGCGGTTGGCGATGTAGCCGGGCATATACGCGACCGAGAACGGGCGCAGCGCGTCGTAGTCAAACGGCTCGATGGCGTCCATATGGCCGTCGGGCATCTTGGACGATCCGTCGACGGGCACGCGCTCAAACGAGATATTGCCCTTACGGTAGGCGTCGTAGTGGTCGGTGGTCGTGACGGTGCGGTCGGATTCCTCGGTTACGGTCTCGTTGGTCGCGTCAAAGCACACTTCGCCGTCAACGCGGGCGCCGTAGAGCCAAAACGGCACGTAGACACCTTGGACTTCGTCGATATGGTTGCCGGTGACAAAGCTCTTGGGCAGCAGGATCTTGCCCTTGTAGTGGTCTTTGAGCGCGGCCATAACGTCATCGCGTCCG
>CALKBP010000078.1:0-7089 GCA_937989885.1 uncultured Collinsella sp. | reverse complement strand
GTCAGCCCGTGGGAGGCCAGGGCGCCGCTGACCGGTGGACGGCACCGAGCCGTCATCCAGACTGAAGAAGGGGGAGGCCTCGCGGCCTCCCCCTTTTTTGTTTAAGTCAGATCTAACAAACTCGCTGTGTTTTATGACCCTCGTTTGTCGCATCTTCCGTTAACGGGCTACAATAGCTTAGTCTGTGCAATATGGAGGTGAACATGGCTGAAGCTGGTATCGGCGTTGATATCGTCGAGATTTCCCGCATGAAATCAATCCTTGAAAAGACGCCGTCGTTTGCTCGGCGTGTGTTTACCGAAGAAGAGTGCGCATATTGCGACGCTTCATCGCGTCCTGCGGCGCACTATGCGAGCCGTTTTGCTTCTCGTGAAGCGGTTCTCAAGGCTCTTGGTACGGGCTTTAGCCAGGGCGTCGGCCGCAAAGACGTCTCGGTAACGCGTGATAACCTCGGAAAGCCTAAAGCAGTGCTTTCAGGTCGAGCGCTCAAGATTGCTCAAGAGTTGGGTGTCGTTGAAGTTGCGCTTTCCATTACCTTGACGGGTGATTTGGCCGTAGCCAATGCCATTGCGATCACCGAGGATGCTCGACCTAAGCCTAAGGAAGAAAAGGTGAGCACCAAGGAACGCGTTGCACAAACGTTTAAAGAGGCTCGCTCGGTTTTAGATGAGCTTGAGCAACTGCAAAATTCAGCTTTAACGGAGCACCTGGGCGATGCTTCGCGAGATACGCTAGGAGCATAGATGAAACCGGTTTTGAGTACCGAGGAAGTCGTTCGTCTCGAGGATATTATCGAACGCGAAGGAACTTCGAAGGCCGAACTTATGGAACTGGCGGGTGAGTTTGCTGCTACTGAAATTCTAAAACTCAATCCCGATCGCGTCCTTGTTCTGGTCGGTTTTGGCAACAACGGTGGAGACGGCTGGGTCGCGGCTGATATCTTGAGTCATAAGGGCGTTGACGTGGATATCGTGTCTCCGGTTGAGCCGGATGAGATTCCCGCCGCTCTGGCTCGCCATGTTGCCCGCCGTACCGCCGGTCGTGACGTACATGTGTGCGTCGGTCCCTCACGAGATGAGCTTGAGGTTTTGATCGATAAGGCCGACGTTGTTGTTGACGCTATTTTTGGTACCGGTTTCCACGGTGACCTGCGTGCGCCGTTTTCCATCTGGATTCCGACGGTTAACGACTGCGCCGACCATGTGGTGTCCATCGATGTTCCTTCGGGTCTGAATGCCGAAACCGGTGTTGTCGACGACGACTGCATCCGTGCCGAGCGTACCGTCACGATGATCACGCCCAAGATTGGCCTCTACAGCGCTGATGGCCCCGAGTACGCCGGTGATCTGGTGTGCGGTAGCCTCTATGATCGCCTTGATGAGGTCATCGATGATGTCGATCATGCCGCCGAGATTGTCGAGCCCGGTGACCTGGTGGATTTCTTTGCTCCGCTGCCCACGAATATCGATAAGTATTCTCGCGGTTCCGTCCTTATTGTTGCCGGCTCGGCGCAGTATCCTGGCGCTGCCATCATGGCCGCCAAGTCTGCTGCCCGCGCGGGTGCCGGCTATGTGGCTGTCGCGACGCCCGATGCGTGCGCCAATCTTATTCGTATGGCACTTCCCTCGATTCCGGTTTTTGCTATTCCGTCCGATTCCCGCGGCTCTTTTGGTGCCGCTGCTCGTATGACCGTGTGCGAGATTGCAAAGAAGTACAGCTGCGTACTGTGCGGTCCCGGCATGACGACGTCTGCCGGTGCCATGCAGGTGGTTTCGGGCTTGTTAGAGCTTGATGTGCCGTTGATCCTCGATGCCGATGCGCTCAACTGCCTTTCTAAGATTGCTATCGACGGTATCGATAGCAACCCTGAGATGTACCGCCGTGAGCAGCCGCTCGTCATGACGCCGCACTATCGTGAGCTTTCGCGCTTGGTTGCCGGTGACGAGGTTAACGATCTGGGGACTGCAATTGCGGCCGCGCAGAAGGTTGTCTGGGCTGCTGGCTCCGACAATCTCGTAGTTATTGCCAAGGGGCCGACGACGGCTATCTGTGGCGTTGAGCGCGTGCTTTTGCCGCTCTCGGGTCCGGCGTCGTTGGCGACTGCCGGTTCGGGCGATGTTCTTGCGGGCATTTTGGCTGGCACACTGGCTACCATGCGTGATGAGATGGATCGCTGGGAGCTGCTGTATTCGTATGCCGTTGCGCTTCACAGCTACGCGGGTTTTGCCGCGGCGACGGAGTATGGTGAGAAGAGTGTTATTGCAACCGACCTGATCGACTTGATCGGTCCTGCCATGGAATTGGCGGCAAAGGATGCACTCGATGATCTGGGAATCATGGACGAAGGGTCGGATGACTAATCATGAATAAAGCCGATTTGACGCGCTGGTCCTGGGTTGAGATTGACCGAGGGGCGCTTCGCCGCAACACGAGGGCTTACAAGAATCTGCTCGATTCACGTCAGCGACTGTGCTGCGTGGTCAAGGCCGATGCCTATGGCCATGGTGCCGTCGAGTGCGCCAAAATCATGTATTCGGCCGGTGCCGACATGTTTGCCGTGGCGACGGTTAGTGAAGGCGTTGAGCTTCGACAGGGCGGGATCACAAAACCCATCCTGATCCTAAGCGAGCCGCCTATCGAGGCTATCCCCACACTGCTTGAGTTTGACATTATGCCTTCGGTCTATACGTCCGATTTCGCCCTTGCCTATGGCGAGTGCGCTGTCGCGGCAGGCAAGGTTGGCAAGTACCATCTAGCCATCGAGACGGGTATGAACCGCATCGGTGTTCACTACACGCAGGTGCTCGACTTTGTTCGTGGCATTAGCTTCCATCGCGGTATCCAGTGTGATGGCGTATTTACGCACTTCGCCACGGCCGATGAACCTTCGGGTTGGGACTACAAACTGCAGTGCCAACGCTTTACCGAAGCCGTTCAAGCCATTAAGGACGCGGGTTTTGAGTGCGGCATCGTGCACTGTGCCAACACGCCGTCCTCGATGCTCGATCCCTCGATGCGTTTTGATATGATTCGCGCCGGCGTTGGCTTGTACGGCATGCAGCCATGCGAGCTGAGCGGCCGCGTGATGAAGCTCGATCCTGTTATGAGCGTCCATGCGCGCGTGACGCGTGTGGCGCATCCTGCGATGGGTGAGGGCGTGGGCTACGGTTTTACCTACCGCGTACCGCGCACACGCGTTCAGATTTGCACGCTGCCGATCGGTTATGCCGATGGTCTTTCGCGTACGCTCTCCAATCGTATGGACGTGCTGTATCGCGGTGAACGCATTCGTCAGGTGGGTAACATCTGCATGGACCAGTTTATGGTCGCCATCCAGTCCAATCCGGCGTATGAGATTCCCGAGGCCGAGCATGGCGACGAGATGATCATCGTCGGCCGCGATGGTGATGCCGAGATTACCATGGACGAGATGGCTCGCCTGCGCGGCACGATTAACTACGAGGTTGCTTGCGGCTTTGGCATGCGTCTCGACAAGGTCTACGTGTAGGAGCCACTATGGGTGTCATGCACATCCCCGGACATAGTCACCAGGCGCCGCGCGAGGTTGCGCTCGAGGAGATTGAGGCTGTTTTAGGCGACTGTCATCTCTGCCAGCTCTATCAGTCGCGCCATAACATCGTGTTTGGCGTGGGAAACCCCCACGCCCGCGTAATGTTTATCGGCGAGGCGCCGGGGCGTAACGAGGATCTGCAAGGCGAACCGTTTGTGGGGGCGGCGGGCGAGGATCTCAACGGCATCCTGTCGCTGGCTGGCCTCAAGCGCGAAGACGTCTACATTGCCAACGTGCTTAAGTGTCGCCCACCGGGAAATCGCAATCCTCGGCCCGAGGAAGTGCTGGCCTGTTCACCGTTTTTGCGTGAGCAGATTCGAAGCATTTGGCCCGATATCATCGTGACGCTCGGTAACCCCGCGACGCACTTTGTGCTTAAGACCGAGATTGGCATCACCAAGCTGCGCGGCAGGTTCCATCAGATGGGGCATTTTGTGGTGATGCCCACGTTCCATCCGGCGGCGGCGCTGCGTAATCCGGCGTGGCAGGAGCTGCTGGAGGAAGACTTTAAGATGCTGGGCGACTATCTGGAGCGGCATCCCGCGCCAGAGGGTGCCTCGGAATAATAAGGAGCATATATGTCCCTGGAGCGCCTGGGGGTAGGTATTTATAAAACGGCTTGCTCTGCAGATACGGAGTATTTTGGCGAGTTGGTTGCGCCGTGCCTGGAAGATGGTGATGTGCTGATCTTGACCGGCGGCCTCGGGGTGGGCAAAACCCACTTTACCAAGGGCGTTTCGCGTGGTCTGGGCGACGGCCATATGGTCACGAGCCCCACATTCGCACTCATGGCTGTTCATGACCAGGGGCGTATTCCGCTGTTCCACTTTGACCTGTACCGTCTGGAGCATGCTTACGAGCTCGAGGATACGGGCATTTTCGATGTACTGGGCTATGAGGGTGCCTGTCTGTTGGAGTGGGGCGAACAGTTCCAGGACGAACTGACAGACGAGTATCTTTCGGTAACGCTTAAGCGTGATGAGAACGATAGCGACGTGCGAATGATAACGCTCGAGGCGCACGGCGAGCGCGCAGCGGAGCTTTCCGATTTGATTGATAAGGCTGTACAAGATGAGCTTGCATAACGATTACGCGCTGGTGGTGGCGCTCGATACTTCGACTGATATGCTTGCCTGCGCGGCAAGCTGGATTGATGGACGGACGGGCGAGGCGAAGCTGGTGAGCGGTGACCATATGTGCCGTCGCCATGCCAATGTGGAGCTCGTGAATACCGTCGATAGCGTGCTTGCTCAGGCTGGCATGGACCGTGCCGACGTGGGCAGTTACGTTGTCGGCCGCGGTCCGGGTTCGTTTACCGGCGTGCGTATCGGCATTTCCACCGCCAAGGGCTTGGCGTGCGGTGCCAACGTGCCGCTGTTGGGCGTGTCGACGCTCGATGCCTGCGCATGGACCGCGTGGAAGGCCGGCGTGCGTGGCAAGCTCGGCATTCTGGCCGATGCCATGCGCGGCGAGGTGTATCCGGCTTTGTATGTGCTGAGCGATGAGGGCCTCGAGCGTCAGTTTGAGCGCGAGCACGTGGTCAAGGCTGCCGTGGCGCTTGATGAGTGGCGCCAAGCCGCGGACTGGGACCAGGTTAAGCTGACTGGCGACGGTCTCGTGCGCTATGGCAAGCTGCTGGGCGAGGATGAGGCCGCTCGCTGCGTAGAGCGCGGCTTGTGGTGGCCTTCGGGCGAGGGCCTCCTCCTTGCGCATGCCGCGGGTGACGGCGATCCGGCCCGCGTCCTACCGATCTATACGCGCCTTTCTGATGCCGAGGAAAACGAGCGCAAACGCCTCGGTCTAGCCGAGAGCGCGCAGAGCGAAATTACGGGCGTCGCCGATGAGCTCGCCGGTCGCCATCTGCAATTTCGCCCCATGGGTGCGGCGGACGCCGAGGGCGCGAGTGCGCTGGAGGCCGCCTGCTTTGAAGACGCCGGGCACGAGGCGTGGACGCCGGGCATGTTCCTGTCCGAGCTGGGCGAGGATGTTGCGGCGCCGCGCAGCTGGTGGGTGGCGCACGACGACGGTCAGCTGCTGGGGCTTGCCGGTGGCATGGTCGTAGACGGTGACGTGCAGATTCTGGATGTTGCCGTCGACCCGAAGCATCGCCGCGAGGGTATTGCTCGCAAGCTGCTGTCGCACGTGAGCTACGATGCCCAGATGCTCGGCTGCACGACCGCCTCGCTCGAGGTTGAGGATGGCAACGAGGGCGCTATTGCGCTCTATGCTTCCCTGGGCTTTACCGAGGCGGGCCGCCGCCGTGGTTACTACGGTGTTGGCAAAGACGCCATCGTCATGACGGCGCCGCTGCCCTTGGTGCTCCCGGTTGACAACGCTTCGCCCGAGCCGACGGCGGCTGAGCAGCGCGTATGGCCGCTACCTGCACCCGAGCGCACCGTTGAGGAGCGCGCCGAAATTGAGCGCCGTCGCCTGGTGCTTGCCATCGAGAGTTCGTGCGATGAGACGGCTGTGGCGATTATCGATGCGGACGGTAATATGCTGGCCAATCAGGTTTCGACGCAGATTGATTTTCATGCCCGTTTTGGCGGCGTAGTGCCCGAGATCGCTTCGCGCAAGCACGTTGAGGTTATCGTGAGCGTCGTGGACGCGGCGCTCGAGGATGCCGCAGCATCGCTTGGTCTTGAGGGCGGGGCCATCGCGCCGAGCGAACTCGCCGCTGTTGGCGTGACACAGGGTCCGGGCCTGGTGGGTGCTCTGGTGGTGGGCGTCGCCTTCGCCAAGGGCTTTGCCTATGCCGCCGGTAAACCTCTCGTGTGCGTTAACCATCTGGAGGGCCACCTGTTTGCCAACCTGCTGGCGCAGCCCGATCTCAAGCCGCCGTTTATCTTCACGCTCGTCTCGGGCGGTCATACCATGCTTGTTCACGTCAAGGCATGGGGCGACTACGAGGTGCTCGGCGAGACGCTCGACGACGCTGTGGGCGAGGCCTTCGACAAGGTGGCCAAGGCGCTGGGTCTGGGCTATCCCGGTGGCCCCATCATTTCCAAACTGGCCGAGACGGGCAATCCCCGCGCGATTGACTTCCCCCGTGCGCTCAATAGTAGGGGAGACTATCGGTTCTCGCTTTCGGGCCTTAAGACGGCCGTGACGCTTTACATTGAGCAGGAGACCAAAGCCGGGCGTACGATTCATCTGCCCGACCTGGCGGCTTCGTTTGAGGCCGCGGTCTTTGACGTACAGTACAAGAAGGCCAAGAACGCGCTGCATGCCACCGGATGCAAGGAATACTGCATCGGCGGCGGCGTCTCGGCTAATCCGCATCTGCGCGAGATGATGATCAAGAAGCTCGGGCGCCAGGGCATCCGCGTGACGGTGCCGCCTCTCTCGGCATGCACCGACAACGCCGCCATGATCGCGGAGGTCGCCCGCCGTAAATTCGATCGAGGAGAAATCTCGCCGTTCGACGTCGACGCCGATCCGAACATGACGCTGTAGTCGCAAAGGCGCGGTCCCCGGCCGGAGGGGCCGGATATAAGGTTTCCTGCTCTACAGTCCTG
>CALKBP010000077.1:0-39627 GCA_937989885.1 uncultured Collinsella sp. | reverse complement strand
TAGTCGTTGGGGACGTTCTTGTTTGACTAGTCGTTTAAGAACGTCCCCAACGACTGCATAGCATGAGAGTGGATAATCTCCCGGTTTGAGTCTGCATTCAAGCTCAAAGTGGGAGATTATCCACTCTCGTTTCGTTTGTTGATTTCGATGCCTACATTTGGAGGAACAGTTCGTGGAGGCGAGTGTCTTCATCGAGTTCGGGGTGGAAGGTTACGCCGAGCTGGTTGCCCTGGCGCGCGGCGACGATGCGCCCGTCGACTTTCGCTAAGGCCTTTGCGTCGCCGTGGACCTCGACGATGCGGGGCGCGCGGATAAACGTCAGCGGCACTTGACCGTCGATGCCGGCTACCTGTCCCTTGGTTCGAAAGCTGCCGAGCTGTCTGCCGTAGGCATTGCGCTCGACAAGTACATCCATGGTTGCCAAACGCGGCGTGCCCTTATCGTCATGGGCGGCAAGGTCGTGAGCCAGCAGAATCAGGCCGGCGCAGGTGCCCAAGACGGGCATGCCTTCAACAATGCGGGCACGAAGCTCCTCGAGCATGCCCAACTCATCAAGCAGCTTCCCTTGAACGGTAGACTCGCCGCCGGGAAGTACCAGACGGTCAAAGTCCTGCTTTAAATCAGCCGCCTGCCTCAGCTCAATACAGTGTGCGCCAAGCTCGGACAGCCTTGCCTCGTGCTCGGCAAAAGCACCTTGGACCGCCAGCACGGCGACCGTCTGGTCTGCGTAATCGCTCATGTGTGATCCTTTCTGCTGGACTAGCGTCCGCGCTCCTCCATGATGATTTCAATCTCGTCGGCGTTGATGCCGACCATGGCCTCGCCCAGGTCCTCCGAAAGCTCGGCAATGAGCTTGGCATCGGTGAAGTTTGCCACGGCCTTAACGATGGCGGCGGCGCGCTTGGCCGGGTCGCCGCTCTTAAAGATGCCCGAGCCCACAAAGACGCCTTCGGCACCCAGCTGCATCATCAGCGCGGCGTCGGCGGGGGTCGCTACGCCGCCGGCGGCAAAGTTCACGACGGGAAGCTTGCCCGTGGTGTGGACATCGCGCACCAGCTCGACCGGAACCTGCAGCTGCTTGGCAGCCTCAAAGAGCTCGTCGTCACGCAGGGCAATAACGTCGCGGATCTGCTTTTGGATCTTGCGCATGTGGCGCACAGCCTGGACGACGTCGCCCGTGCCCGGCTCGCCCTTGGTACGAATCATCGTGGCGCCCTCGGCAACACGGCGCAGCGCCTCGCCCAGGTCGCGGGCACCGCAGACAAACGGGACGTCAAACTGGGTTTTGTCGATGTGGTAGACATCGTCGGCGGGGGAGAGAACCTCGGACTCATCGATGTAGTCGATATCGATGGCCTGAAGGACCTGCGCCTCGACGATGTGACCGATGCGGCACTTGGCCATGACGGGGATGGAGACGGCCTCTTGGATGCCCTTGATCATCTTGGGGTCGCTCATGCGCGAGACGCCGCCTGCGGCACGGATGTCGGCCGGGATGCGCTCGAGTGCCATGACGGCGCAGGCGCCCGCCTCCTCGGCGATACGTGCCTGCTCGGGCGTGGTGACGTCCATGATGACGCCGCCCTTGAGCATCTGCGCGAGCTCGCGATTGAGTTTGACGCGATCGGCCTTGCTGGTCTGTTCTGCCATGGTTGCTCCCTTGGTTGGCATGTGCATTGCTTGACGGAACATCCTATCTGGGAGCTGGGTATGGCGAAATACTCAGTTTTCGAGATAATGACAAGGTCAGACTAATACCAGATTGAATGACTTAATAAGGTCAGGTGATAGGCTCATGCTTGACTACAATTTGGAAAAACGCGGCGGAGCATCGCTCTATGAGTATGTTTACCAGCAAATACGAGATGATATCGTTGCTGGACGCATTGCGGCGGGGGAGCATCTTCCGTCTAAGCGTACCTTTGCCAGTCATCTGGGAATCAGTGTCATTACCATCGAGAATGCATATAGCCAGCTACTTGCCGAGGGCTATATTTGCTCAATGCCGCGTCGTGGCTACTACGCTTGTGAGCTTCCGGATGCACCCGTTTTGCCCTTGGCTGAGACAGAGCTTGATCGAGATTCCGCTCCTGCGGGTCTTAACGCACATGATGTTGATGGACGGGTCGAGCAATTCGACGCACTTTCTCCTTCCACTTTGGAGGCGGCGCGGCTTTGGCAAAGCGCACTGCGGGCGACGCTGGCATCCGAAGACGAGCGCGAAATCTTCTCACCCGCACCGGCACAGGGCACCGCTCGGCTACGACGCGCGATTGCTCATCATCTGCGCGGGACAAGGGGTATGAATATCGACCCCAACAACATTGTTATCGGCGCGGGCGCCCAGCTGCTCGATACCATGTTGGTTCAGTTGCTTGGCGCGGACAAGGTGTATGCCGTTGAGGACCCGGGCTATTTACGCCTGACACGCATCTACCAGGCCATGGGCTGCAAAGTTCGGCATATCCCGTTGGATGATGAGGGTGTGGACTTGAACACTCTGCAGAAAAGCGGGACCGATGTCCTTCACCTGATGCCGTCCCATCAGTATCCGACCGGCCTTGTGACGAGCATTGCACGTCGCTATGCGCTGCTGAGCTGGGCCGCCGAGCAGCCGGGCCGATATCTCATCGAAGACGACTTCGATTGCGAGTTTCGCCTTGCCGGCAAGCCGATTCCTGCGCTCGCGTCGATCGATGCCGCCCAGTCGGTTATCTACACCAACACGTTTTCGAAGAGCCTTTCATCGGCGTTGCGTTTGGCGTACATGGTGTTGCCCGATGAGCTGATGGAACGGTTTGGGCGCGACCTTGGTTTTTACGCTTCGTCGGTGAGCTCTGTTGACCAGGTCGCTTTGGCGCGTTTGCTGGAATCGGGTGATTACGAGCGGCATGTGAACCGCGTGCGTGTGCGCGCTCGCGAGGCACGCGATGGCCTGATGGCGCTTGTGCGGAAAGCGTTTCCGGCAGGGGAGGTTTCAATCGAGCATGCAGACGCCGGCCTTTACTGCACCGTGGCTGCAGAGCGCGGAGCGGGTGGAAGCTCTTTTGTGCGGGCCCTCACGCGCTCGGGTATCCCGTTCGTCGATGTCAGTGACTGCTATTGGTGTGCCGATGGCGCATCTGTCCCTGAAAACTCAAGTCAAATTCTTGTTCAGTATGACGATTTGAGTCCAAAAGTGCTTAATACCTTGGAATTGCAGCTAATGGGAGCACTCTGCAACCTAAGTGAGTAGACCTTTGGAACTTTGGCGACCAGGCAGTTTTGTAACAAGCTATCTACCTGCGGTTTTGAAAAGCAGGATGACCGGCCTGCTCGGGATGTTCAAAAAAGTCTACTCACTTGCCGCGCAAAGTTTCTGCATAAGAAAAAAATGGGTTTTCAACAGGGCTTCGTCCAGCTTTTGGCAAGCTTTTGGCCAGTTGGGGAGGGCTGTTGAAAACTTAACAGTCCGTTCGGTGCCATTTTTGGTGCGTTCGCCCCAATGCGAGACAGGTTGGGTTGAAATTCGTGTTTTCCTGTGCCTATGAAGGATTTACTTTGTGACATATCGGCTTTTAGATACTGGCGTTTGCCCCCTCAAGTCCGCGCTTTGTGTCCGCCGCTTCCGCGAGCGGAAGAAGACCGGCAGCGATATGACCTCGCCCGTAACCCGACGGCTGCGGTTGCGCTCGGTTTTCCACTGTATACATTGGTTCGTACGAGAAACAAACGGACTTGTCCTGCCAGCATTAGACAGCGGCTGTTTCTTGGTGAGCTCCCCAGGGAATCTGTGCTGGAAACGGAGCATGGATTTTTGATTACGTCTCCTCTACTGACGGCATTCATCATGTCGCGGCATCTGACGGATCTTCAGCTTCTTTTTGTGTTGGCGGAGATGTGTGGCTTGTTTGCGGTGTGCGCTCTGCCGGTGGCACTTGAGGCGGAGCTTACGCGTGCAATTGATTCGGGCGCGATTTCGACAACGTTCGGTTGGGTGCGCTGCCCGTCCGAGGACGGCGCCACTTCAAATTTATGGCGTCGAGACGCTTTGGTTTTGGGCAGAGACCTTGACCGTTTTTGTTCAGATGTTTGCGGGATGCGTTACGGCAATAGATTTATGGCGGTATCGCAACTTGTTCCATTGGGTGCCGCATCGCCTTTTGAGGTCGAGGCGTATTTGTTGCTTGCACTGCCGCGAGTCCTGGGAGGCGAGGGGTTTTGCGGCATAGAGCTCGATGTCGAAGTGACGCTAAGCACAAGTGCTCGAGCGATTGTGGGAAAGTCCCGTGTATATATCGACCTACTTCTTTCTTCGCCGGACGGCAGGCGACAGGTGGCCATTGAATGTCAGGGAAAGGCCTCGCACGGACGCGCAGGGGATGGTTTGCGTGACGCTGACCGCATGACGGCCCTTCAGGCCATGGGCTACGATGTACTTCTCCTGACACACAGACAGATATCCGATGAGGATAGATTCCGCGCCGTCGTTAAGGCCGTATGCAGGATGCTCGATGCTGAATATCGTGATAAAAGCTCAGATGAGCAAAGGGCTGAGACATTACTCCGGTCTGAACTATTCGTTGACTGGACAAAATTGGGAGTAATCGACGGAAAGATGCCCGTTAGACGCAAAACTGCTCGATCGTGGACGGCTGCGGTTCTAAGTGAGTAGACTTTTGGCACTTTGGCGACCAGGCCGTTTTGCAACAAGTCATTTAGCTGCGGCTTTATAAAGCAATATGGATGGTGTGCTCGGCAAGTTCCAAAAAGTCTACTCACTTAGTTTTTGACGAGCAACTGATGCCGAAGGCAGTCCTATTTCAGGGCGTTAACGAGTCCTCGAGACACAAAAAGGCCCGAACCGTGCGGTCCGGGCCTTATCGAGCTAGAGATTATCTCTCAGACGGCTGGCTTAGCCAAAGTAGCGCTTGAGCAGGCCGGCGAAAGCCTTGCCGTGGCGAGCCTCGTCGCGAGCCATCTCATGCACGGTGTCGTGGATGGCATCGAGGCCGGCGGCCTTGGCGCGCTTGGCAAGATCGGTCTTGCCGGCGGTGGCGCCGTTCTCGGCCTCAACGCGCATCTCGAGGTTCTTCTTGGTGGAGTCGGTCACGACCTCGCCCAGCAGCTCGGCGAACTTGGCGGCGTGCTCGGCCTCCTCGTGGGCAGCCTTCTCCCAGTACAGGCCGATCTCGGGGTAGCCCTCGCGATGAGCGACGCGAGCCATGGCCAGGTACATACCGACCTCGGAGCACTCGCCCTCAAAGTTGGCGCGCAGGTCGGCAACGATGTCCTCGGAGACGCCCTCCATCTTGGCGACGCCCACGACGTGCTCAGCAGCCCACTCGAGCTGGCCCTCCTCCTGCTTCAGGAAACGAGAACCGGGAACGCCGCACTGGGGGCACTTGAAGTCCTCGGGCAGCTGGTCGCCGTCGAACTCTTCCACATAACCGCAAACGGGGCAAACAAACTTCATGATTCGATCCTTTCGATCGATGGCGATTGTGCGCTTGTCCGGTCCCGTAAGGGCCCTCTCCGGACGTGCGTCTTGACGAGTTCTATTATCCATAAATGCAACCAAATGTGAAGCCTATTAGGAATGATTTTTAATAAAACAATTTTGAGATATGAAGATGTTGATTGATTAACGATTGGCAGGCCGTCTTTGACCGCCGCTGAGTACAATCGGTCGAGCAAATGTTGACCCATCAACAAATAAAGGAGTTTCCTTTATGCATCTAGCCCGTCGTGCCTGGTGCCGAACATATCAGACGGTTTTTCGCATTGCATTGCCGATCCTGCCCTATACCGAGCCGCGCATTTTGGAGCATGCCGAGGATGTGCCCGCGGTGCTTCAAAAGCGTTCGATCCAGAAGGTCCTTATCGTGACAGACCCTGGTATTGCACGTTTAGGGCTCACGGCATCACTCGAGCGTGCGCTTACGGCTCAGGGGATTGGCGTTACGGTCTATGCCGAAACGCGTGCGAACCCCACGGTCTCGAATGTGGAGGAAGCGGCGGCGCTGTATCGCGAGAACGACTGCCAGGCCATTATTGGCTTTGGCGGCGGTTCGGCCATGGACTGCGCCAAGGGCGTGGGCGCACGCATCGCGCAGCCAAACAAGCCCATCAACAAGATGCGCGGCCTGTTGCGCGTTCATCGTCTCCTGCCGCTGCTCATCTCCGTTCCCACCACGGCAGGCACGGGAAGCGAGGTCACGCTTGCGGCGGTAATTACCGATGACGAGACGCACTACAAGTACCCCATTAACGACTTTGTGCTTATCCCGCGCTTTGCGGTGCACGACCCTGAATTTACGCGCGGCCTGCCCGCCTCCATTACGGGGCAGACGGGCATGGATGCCCTGACGCATGCTGTCGAGGCCTTTATCGGCCGTAGCACCACGCCCTACACGCGCAAGATGGCGCGTCAGGCGGTCCAGCTCATCCGCGACAATTTGCTCGAGGCCCATGAGCATGGTGACGACATACGTGCGCGTCGCAATATGCTTTCGGCGGCGTATAAGGCGGGCGTTGCCTTTACGCGCTCCTATGTTGGATACGTTCATGCCATCGCACACAGCCTGGGCGGGCGTTACGGGATTCCGCACGGCTTGGCCAACGCGATTATCCTGCCGCACATGCTTCGCGCTTATGGTGACGCCGCCGCCCCCAAGCTTGCTGATCTTGCTCGCATGGCGGGCATTGCGCCGGCTACCGCGCAGGACAGTCTTGCGGCCGAGGCCTTTATCGATTGGGTCGACCGCATGAACGAGGCCCTGGGAATCCCCAAATATGTCTCGGGTATTCGCCGCTCCGATATTCCGCAAATGGCGGCCCATGCCGATGCCGAGGCCAATCCCCTGTATCCCGTTCCTCTTTTAATGGACCGCCTGGAGCTCGAGCATATGTACGAAGTTGTTGCAGGTGGTATGTTTGAGGACGAGAACTAGGAGGGTCCATGAACACCGAGGAAATTGCGCGCATCGTCGGCGATCAGCGCACTTACTTTAAGACGCATGCCACGTTTGATGTCGATGCTCGCCGCCGCGCCCTCGTGCGCCTGCGCGAGGCGGTGCGGGCACACGAGACCGATATCGCCCATGCGCTCAAGACCGATTTGGGTAAGTCACATGACGAGGCGTATATGTGCGAGATCGGCACGTCGCTTTCCGAGATTCGGCATCAGATTGCGCATATGGCCCGATGGAGCCGCCCGCGCCTGTGCCCCTGCGACCTCGCCAATGCCATTAGTGTGTGCAAAACGCAAGCCGTGCCCTATGGCGTCACGCTCATTATGGCTCCGTGGAACTACCCGTTTTTGCTAACACTCGAGCCGCTCGCCGGCGCCCTTGCCGCGGGTAACACCGTGGTCATCAAGCCGAGTGCCTATGCGCCGGCTTCGAGCGCGGTGCTCAGGCAGATTTGCGGGGAAGCATTTGATCCGCGCCTGGTAACGGTCGTCGAAGGCGGGCGTGCCGAGAACGAGGCGCTGCTCGATGAATGCTGGGACAAAATCTTCTTTACCGGAAGCGTTCCGGTCGGCAAGCTCGTCATGGAGCGCGCAAGTAAAAACCTTACGCCCGTGACGCTTGAGCTGGGCGGAAAGAGTCCCTGCATCGTGGATGCGACGGCAAACTTGAAGGTCGCGGCACGGCGTATCGCCTTTGGTAAATGGCTCAACGTGGGGCAGACCTGCGTGGCGCCCGACTACCTGCTGGTCGACGCGCGCGTGCACGATGAACTGTTGGGCCTCATCAAGGAGGAGGTCCGTCGCATGTTTGGCGAGCACCCGCTCGACAACGAGGACTACGGTCATATTGTCAACGCCAAGCATTTCGCGCGCGTACGCGGGCTGATCGACCCCGATAAGGTTGTGCTGGGAGGCACGGCGCGCGAGTCGTCGCTCAAGATTGAGCCGACGATTCTAGACGGTGTGGCGCCTGAGGACGCCGTGATGCAGGAGGAGATTTTCGGCCCCATCTTGCCGGTGCTGACGTTTGAGAGCCTAGACGAGGCCGAAGCGTTTATTACGGATCGTCCGACGCCGCTGGCCCTGTATATCTTTAGTCAGGATCGCGAGGTCCAGCAGCGCTTTGTGCGCTACGTGCCCTTTGGCGGCGGCTGTGTTAACGACACCATCATGCATCTGGCTACGAGCCATATGGGCTTTGGCGGCATGGGCGCGAGCGGCATGGGGCAGTACCATGGCCGCGAGAGCTTCGATATGTTTAGCCATAAGAAGAGCATCGTGAACAAGGCAACGTGGCTGGACGTGCCGTTTCGGTATGCGCCCTACGCAAGCTGGAAGCACAAATTCGTGCGCATGTTTGTGCATTAGGAAATGACAGGTAATACGAACAAGTGTTCCTATTACCTGTCATTTACGTTAGACTACTGCTATGGGGTGCGGATGGGCCAACTCCCTTTAGAAGGGAATTGGTATGAACGTAAGCGATGTTATTTCGTTACTGGCGTTGTTAATCGCGGCTATCGAACTCGGCCTGTTTATCGGCCGAATGAAATAGCCGCCCCCGCGTAAGCGAAGACGGCCACTTCTCACGATGAAAACGTGTATCGGAGTTGGCAAGACCCGCTGCAACGGGTGCCATCCGTACTCCTATCTTATCTGCAAGCGCTCTGTCTCGCAAGCGTTGCGAGACAGAGCGCTTGAAAGACGCAGGCAGGATGAATTTGTGTCCGCGCGAGTTCGTAGACTTCTCTGTAAGGTTAAACGCCGGGTATTCCGGCTGTTAGAGGAGTTGCCATGTACGAGCCTTCACGTGTTCTTTTGTCGTTTCATATTGCAGGATTTCAATATGCCGACGGCGCTTTGGTCCTAGGCGATCTTAAAGCGGGCGATAAACTGACGCTGTGCGCCGAGCGCGATAATCCCCATGACCCCGAGGCGGTTGCAATCTACTATGGCAAGACCAAACTTGGCTATGTTCCGGGAAACGAGGCCGGCCCGCTGTCCTTGATGATGTATTACGGCCATGAGGGCGTATTTGAGGCCCGCGTGCAACAGGTCGCTCCCGAGCGCAGCCCGTGGCATCAGGTGCGCGTTGGCCTCTACGTGGTGGACGCTCGCTAATCGGCAAGGGAGGCGGCCATGTTTGATGGCGATGATCTGTTCGATCTGACAGACGATCCGTTTGAGTGGGATATGCTACTCGATGACGATGAGTTGGAGCAGGATCGTAAGAAGCGCCAGGACAAGAACGCCCGGGGTGACGCTTCGAAAAAGCAAGACAAACGCCGCCGCGGACTGTTCGGCGGGCTCTTTGGATAACCGCCGCATCGCTGCGTCTGTATACTTAGCACGAGTTGAACACGTTGCGAAATGAGGACACAGACGATGATGTGGTTTACCGCCGACTTGCACCTGGGCGATACGAATATCTTGCACGACATGGACCGACCGTTTGGCTCGGCCGAGGAGATGAACCGCAAGGTCATCGATGCCATCAATGAGTGCGTGGCTGCGGATGACCGTCTCTACATCCTGGGAGACTTTACCTATCGTTTGCCCCTGGCGGAGGCGGTGCGCCTGCGCGAGCGTATCGAATGCAAGAATGTGACGCTCATCCGCGGTAACCATGACGGCGACTGGGAAGATTCCGACGTACCGCAGATTTGGGAAGACGTGCGCGATTACCTGGAGATTGCTCCCGGCTATGCCAAGGGCCATCGTCTGGTTATGAGCCACTACCCCATGCTTAGCTGGAATGGCAAGGCGCGTGGTGCCATCATGCTGCACGGGCATATCCACAGCAGGGGAGACCGCACCAACGCGCGCAACCGCGATCGCGAGCGCCCCATTTACCGCTACGATGTCGGTCTCGATGCCAACGAGTACAGGCCCATAAGCCGCGATCAAATCCTTGGCTTTTTTGGACTGTAATTCGAGGTGCAGGTAGAATGAACGCGCCGTGTGGATGGTCTACGCGGCGTGTGTTTGCGGGAACGGTGATTCCATGAGGGCTATCCAGCGCATTAACCACAACGCTGCCATCTGCGAAGATGGTGCGGGGCGCCAGCTTATCGCGTTGGGTCGTGGTATCGGTTTTGGCGACATGCCGCACGAGGTCGATCTTGACGTTATTACGCGTACCTTTTACGGCATCGATTCAAAGTATCTGGCGTTCATCGACGAGGTCGACCCCGAGGTGCTTGAGTTTTCTGCTCAGCTGGCAGATATTGCGACCGGACAGCTTTCGTACGAATTGAGTCCTAATCTGCCCATTACGCTGGCAGATCATATCCAGTTTGCCATTAAGCGCGCCCGCGAACATATGGTGGTGTCGTTGCCGCTCAAGCGCGATCTGGAGCAGCTGCATCCTATTGAGTATCGATTGGGCGAGTTAGCCGTTCGCGGCATTAAGAAAACTTTTGCCGTTCGCATGCCCCAGAGTGAGGCCGCGGGTATCGCCATGTCGATTATCAATGCGGCGATTAAGCCGAGCGAGCGGCGCGTGCTTGCCGAGCAGCACGAGGAGCATCTCCTCGATATGACGGTTGCGATTATTCAAGAAGAGTTGGGCGTGACAGTCGATCGCTCGTCGTTTGCCTTTACTCGCTTTGCCACCCATGTGCGCTATCTGCTCGATCGCGTGGCAAAGAAAGAGCCGATTGACACCGAGAATTCCGGTCTTTACGACGTGCTCGTGGAGCAATATCCTGCGGCATCGCGCTGCGCTCATCGTATCGACGCTCTGATTCAAGAGGCCTTTGGCGAGCCATTGGCCCAAGAAGAGCTCGTCTATCTGATCATGCATGTGAATCGTGTGGCTCCCGCAAGCTTGAATAAATAGGGTCTCTGGCGTTTTATTTCCGTCGTAGTGACCGTTCGCGGACTGTTTGCTACCGTTCGTCGGCAATCTGGGTCACGGAGAACGCATCTGCCGCATATACTCGCCGTGTTTTGGGTGTTACTCACGGCGCAGCTCCGAGAGGCACTACCGATTCTGTCGAGGCCCCCATTGGGTCTCTGTCGGTTGTGCGCGGGGCTTTTTTCATGTCGATCCACCCGGGAATCACATGTAATCAAATCTCTTGCCAACGGGCATCGCGTGCTGCGCAGGCGCGAGCAGAATCGTGCGTCTTGGCGCTGTGAAACCCCACGGGCTTTTAGTTGGAAGAGAAGGGATTCGACATGGCTGTCGATAACAAGAAGATTGCCGAGGACGTGCTTGCTGCCATCGGCGGCGCCTCCAATGTAACGAACGCGACGCACTGCATGACCCGCCTGCGTCTGAACCTTAAGGATCAGTCCATCCCCAATGACGATGAAGTTAAGAAAATCAAGGGCGTACTGGGTGCCCAGTGGTCTGGCGGCCAATATCAGGTCATCATCGGTCAGAACGTGCCGAAGGTCTATGACGCCGCCATTGCGTTGGGCGTCAAGGGCGAAGGCTCCATTGACGAGAGCCTCGATGGCGGCGCCAAGGAGCCGCTGACGCTCAAGACCGCGGGCAGTAAGACCCTCAACTACCTGTCCAAGACCATGGTCATGACGATCCCCATTATCATGGGTGCTGCCATGTTCCGTACTATCGCCGTGGTTTGCGGTGACGGCATGCTCGGCATTTGGTCTGCCGATTCCGACATCTACAACTTCTTCTACAACTGGATTTACAACGCCGGTTATTACTTCCTTCCCGTTTATTTGGGTTGGGCTGCTGCGAAGCAGCTTGGCTGCAGCCAGCCGCTCGGCATGATGCTCGGCGGTGTGCTCATTGCCCCCGAGCTCATGACGATGGTCAACGCTGCAGCGGATTCGGGCGTAACGACCACCATGGTCTACGGCGTGCTGCCGGCCCAGCTGAACAACTATTCCTCCACCGTGCTCCCCATGGTTCTGTCCATGCCGGTACTCATGGTCGTCGAGAAGTTCATGAAGAAGATCATTCCTGACATGCTCTCTACGGTGTTTGTGCCCGTGTGCACCCTGGCCGTCATGGTTCCCGTGTCGCTGTGCGCTCTGGCTCCGATCGGCTCTATCCTGGGTAGCGTGGTTGGCAACTTCATGTTCGGCCTTGGCAACGCCGGCGGCATCGTCACGATCCTCTCCCTCGTCGCCATTGCCGCGCTTTGGGAATTCCTGGTTATGACCGGTATGCACCAGGTCCTGCTTACCCTTGGTATTGTGCAGGTGCTCACGATGGGATCTGACTCCTGCGTTATGGTTGCGGCCGGTATCGCTCAGTTCGCTACGTGGGGCATGGCCTTCGGTGCCTTCCTGCGCCTTAAGGAGACCGATGAAAAGGGCGCCATGCTTGGTTTCTCGCTCTCCGGCATTGTCGGTGGCGTGACGGAGCCCGCACTGTATGGCTGCGGCTTTAAGTACACCCGCTGTTTGGGTGCCATGGTTGCCGGCGGTGCTCTCGGTGGCCTGATCGCAGCTCTTACTAATGTGACGCTGTATGTTCTGGGCGCGTCCAATATTCTGTGCGTCACCGGTTTTGTTGCCGGCGGAACCGCTAATCTCGTCTGGGGATGCGTTGCGTGCGGCGTCGCATTTGTTGCCGCCGCCGCCATCGCCTACCTCTTTGGCTTTACCAAGGAGCAGCTCGAGGAAGATGCTGCTGCCGCTAAGGCTTAAGGCATCTGTTTGGGCAGGATAATTACCTAGGGCACTTGGTTGCACTCCAAGTGTCCTTTTCCATAGATTGGAGTCGTTATGAAGCAATTGCTTATTCGCGCCGATGATATCGGTTATTCGTACGCCGTTGACTTGGGGATTGCCCGCAGCGTCAACGAGGGCCTGGTGCGCTCGGCGGGCCTTATGCCCAATATGCCCGAGGCAGAGCGTGGCTGGTCGCTCGTGGCGGATGCCGGCATTGCGGTGGGCCAGCATACCAACGTGTGCTTGGGCAAACCGTGCGCCGACCCGGCGCTCATCCCGAGCATGCTCAACGAGAACGGCGAGTTCCATAGCAGTCGTACCTTCCGCGAGCACTTTAAGCGTGGCGAGGAACTGATTGACTTCGACGAGGCCTGCATCGAGATTCTTGCGCAGCATGACCGCTTTGTCGAGATTGTGGGTCGCGAGCCCGACTACTTTGAAGCCCATGCCGTCATGAGCAAAAACCTTAACCGAGCGATCTCGGCGGTTGCCCAGGAGCTGGGCCTTAAGGAGCAAAAGGCGAGCTTCGACCCCACGGCGGTGGTGCGTTGCGGAAATACTGATCTGCGCGCGGTGATGCATTCGATGGAGCCGGGCTACGAGCCAAAAGACTCGATTATGCAGACGGTTCGCGAGATGTCCGACGGCGAGACGGTCGTCTTTGTGTGCCACCCGGGCTATCTTGATCGTTTTATCCTCGAGAACAGCTCGCTTACGGTCGATCGTACCAAGGAAGTCGATGCGCTGATCGATCCTGAGCTGCGCGCTTGGCTTGAGTCCCAACCCGATCTTCGCCTGATTGATTACCGCGACCTGTAAGGGCCCATGCCACCACAAAGGGGACAGGCACCTTTGTGGTGGTTCTGGCGCCGTTGCCATTATGGCGGCGGCGCCTTTTTTGTCCGTGCGGCGCGGTAGAGTGTAGGCGGTTGAAATTTGCGTCCATCGAGGAGCTGCTATGAACGAGATCAGGTGCCCGCATTGCGGCGAAGTGTTTAAGGTCGATGCGTCCGGCTATGCGGATATCGTCAAACAGGTGCGCGATGCCGAGTTCTCGCGCGACCTGGATGAGCGTGTGAAGGCAGTCCAGCGCGAGGGCGAGCAGGCGCTGGAACTTGAGCGCTTGCGTTCGACGGCCGCCTTGCAAGAGGCAGAGTCTCAGCGCAACGCTCAGCTTGTCGAGCAGAAGAACGCTGCGGCCCAGCAGCTGGCGCAAGAAGTCGCCAAGCGCGATGCCGAGCTTGCCGAGCTGCGCGCCAAGCTTGAGGGCGCTGCCACGGAGCGCGAGAGTGCAAGCCAGCGCGCGGCGGTTGAGGCCCGTGCGGATGCGCAGAAGGAAAACGCAGAGCTCCAGCGTGAGATTGACAACCTGCGCGCGCAGCTGGGACGCAAGGATGACGAAGCCAAACTTGCCGAGGCGGCGGCGCGCAATGCTGCTCAAAACGATCTGTCCGCCCGCGACGCTCAGATTGCTGAGCTACAGGCAAAGCTCTCCGCTGCGGACAAGGCCCAGGAGATGGCGCTTGCCGCTGCCACGGCAGAGTCACAGCGTGAGCTTGATGCCGCTCGCGGCGAGGCCGAGCGCGCGCTTGCTGACTACCGCGCGAAGGTACAAGAGAAGTTTACCGCCGCAAGGGCTCAGTCCGAGCAAGAGGCCGAGGGCCTGCGCGCGCAGCTGCGCGAACAGGAGCTGACGGCCAAAATGAACCTATCGGAGGCGGTCGCTGCGGCGGAGCGTGAGCGCGATGAGGCACGTGCCAAGCTCGCGAGCGAGCTGGCGGTGCGCGATTCTCGCGAGGAACAGGCCAAGGCGGCGCATGAGCTCGAGCTTGCGCAGGCCAAGCGCGCGAGCGATGACCTGATTCGCTATAAGGATGAAGAGATTGAGCGCCTTAAGGACATGAAGGTCCGCCTGTCCACCAAGATGGTGGGCGAGTCGCTCGAGCAGCACTGCGAGACCGAGTTTAACCGCCTACGCATGACGGCGTTTCCTAACGCGTACTTTGAGAAAGATAACGATGCGTCCGAGGGCACCAAGGGCGACTTTATCTTCCGCGAGTGCGACGCGAGCGGCAACGAGGTCATTTCGATTATGTTCGAGATGAAAAACGAGAACGACGAGACTGCGACCAAGCACAAGAACGAGGACTTCTTTAAGAAGCTCGACCACGATCGTCGCCAGAAGGGCTGTGAGTATGCAGTGCTCTGCACGCTGCTCGAGCCCGAGAGCGAGCTTTACAATGCCGGCATCGTGGACGTGAGCTATCGCTACGAGAAGATGTACGTGATCCGCCCGCAGTTCTTTATTCCCATGATTACGCTTCTTCGCAACGCTGCCATGGGTTCGCTGCGCTATAAGCAGGAGCTGGCGGAGTACAAACAGCAGAATATCGACGTCACAAACTTCGAAGCCAAGATGGAAAAGTTCAAGAATGATTTCGGTCGCAACTACGAGATCGCGAGCCGCAAGTTCCAAACGGCGATCGATGAGATCGACAAGACGATTGGCCATCTGCAAAAGACCAAGGAGGCGCTCCTGTCGTCCGAGAACAACCTACGCTTGGCAAACAAGAAGGCCGACGACCTCACGATCCGCAAACTCACCTGGGGGAACAAAACCATGAAGGCGGCCTTCGACGAGGCGCGTGAGGTGGCGGCGGACACGGTTGATGAGCCCACCGATGCCGATTCGTATGAGATCGAGGATGCCGAGTAGGGGATAGCGTATCGCACAAAAGCGGGGCCGCTGGCGATGTTGCCAGCGGCCCCGCTTCGTTCCATTGCGCCCGGCTAGTCTTCGAGCAGGTCCTCAATAAAGCCGACGCGGTAGTTTTTGAAGATGACCTCGCCGCCATCTTGCGTGGCATCCAGGTCGACATCGCCCATGATGCCAAAGTCGTGGTCGCCATCCTCGTCGGCAAAAATCTGGTGCACGTGCCACACGTGATCGGTCTTCTCGTCGCTCTCGTCGATGGTAAACATCGCGGCACTGCGGGCGTCTCCGTCGGTGAGGATTTCCTCGTGCTGCTCGTGATAGGCGTCGAGGGCCTTTTGCCAGCGGACCTCGCTCATGCCCCAGTCCTCGTCGAGCTCGCCCAGATCGCGCACGTGTCCACGGGCCGCAAGGGTCACGCGGCGGAAGAGCGCGTTGCGCACCAATAGCGTGCAGCCGCGGCGGTCGGCCACGACCTCGTCGATGCCCTGCGGCGGTGTGGCGTCGAGTGCAGCGGGGTTGCCGGCGTTCTCCCACTCGTCCACCAGGCTCGAGTCGACCGAGCGCACCACAAAGCCGAGCCACGAAATGATGTCACGCAAGCGCTCATCGCGCTTCTCAATGGGAACGGTGCGATCGAGGGAACGGTAGGCCTCGGCTAGGTAGCGCAGCAGAATGCCCTCGGAGCGGGCGATGCCGAGCTTTTGGATATAGCCCTTAAAGTCGCTCGCGCTCTCCAACATGTCGCGCAGGACGCTCTTGGGCGAGAGCTGGTAGTCGTTGGCCCAAGGTACTTCCTGGCAGTACTTGTCGAAGGCGGCATCGAGCAAGTCCTCGAGCGGCTTTTCGTAGGTGACGTCCTGGATGCGCTCCAGGCGTTCCTCATATTCGACGCCGTCAGCCTTCATTTCGGCCATCGCGCGGTCGCGCGCGGCGCGCTCCTGTGCACGCAGCACCTGCTTGGGATCCTCGAGCGTTGCCTCGACCATCGAGATCAGATCCATGGTATAGGTCTCGCTCTCGGGGTCGAGCAGCTCCAGCGCGGCAAGCAAAAACGGCGAGAGCGGCTGGTCGAGCGCAAAGTCCTCGGGCAGATCGACCGTCAGCGCATAGTCGATGTCTGGTGCGGCGTCAGCCGGAGCGTCAGGCGCGGGCGGCACCTCGGTGCGAACGACGACGCCGGAATCGATGAGCGTGGCGAAGATTTCGTCGGCACGAACCTCGAGCTTGGCCTTTTCCTCGGGCGTTTGCAGGCTTGTCTCGATGAGGTCGTGCACACGGGCGCGAGCATCGCCGCCCTGCTCGACCACGCTAATCACCATGGAGTGCGTGATACGCAGGCGTGGCTTGAGTGTCTCGGGCTGCGTTTCGATCAGGCGCTCAAAGGTCTGCTTGTTCCATGTGACAAAGCCCTCGGGGGCCTTTTTCTTTTTAATTTTACGGAGCTTCTTGGGGTCGTCGCCCGCCTTGGCCATGAGCTTTGCGTTCTCGATCTCGTGCTCCGGGGCCTCGGCGATCACCATGCCCTCGGTGTCAAAGCCCGAACGCCCGGCGCGACCAGCGATCTGATGGAACTCGCGGGCGCGCAGGCGACGCATCTTGTAGCCATCGAACTTGGTGAGCGCGGTGAGCACCACGGTGTGGATGGGTACGTTGATGCCGACGCCGAGTGTGTCGGTGCCGCAAATGACGGGCAGTAGGCCCTGCTGCGCCAGGCGCTCGACCAGGAGGCGATAGCGCGGCAACATGCCAGCATGGTGCACGCCAACGCCGCATCCAAGCAGGCGCTTGAGAATCTTGCCAAAGGCCGTCGAGAAGCTCGTGCCTTTGGCAGCATCCTTAATGGCCTCGCGCTGCTCCTTGCTGGCGATGCCAAAACTGGCGAGCGACTGTGCCGTCGCAAGGGCGGCATCCTGGCTAAAGTGCACGATATAGAGCGGGGCCTCGCCGCGGCGCATGGCGAGCTCGACGGTGCCCTCGAGGGAGGTCGTCACATAGTCGTAGCTCAGCGGAACAGGACGCGGGGCGTCGACAACCAAGTCGCAAGCAGCGCCGGTGTGCTCCTCGAGTGAGGCGGCGATGGCGGTGACATCGCCGAGCGTGGCGCTCATGAGCATAAACTGCGTGTGGGGCAGGGTGAGCAGCGGCACCTGCCAGGCCCAGCCGCGGTCGGGGTCGGCAAAGTAGTGGAACTCGTCCATGGCCACGCAGCCCACGTCGGCGCCCTTGCCCTCACGCAGTGCATCGTTGGCAAGGATTTCGGCCGTGCAGCAGATGACGGGCGCCTTGGTGTTGATGTGCGTGTCGCCGGTGATCATACCGACGTTATCGCGGCCGAGCACCTGTACCAGATCGAAGAACTTTTCGCTGACCAGGGCCTTGATAGGGGCCGTGTAATAGCAACGTTTGCCCTGCGCCATGCCCATAAAGAGCATGCCCAGCGCGACGAGCGATTTACCCGATCCGGTCGGTGTTCCCAAAATGACGTGATCGCCGGCAGCCAGGTCCATGAGGGCCTCTTCTTGGTGATCCCACAACTCAATGCCGCGATCGCTCGTCCATTCAAAGAAGCGTTCGAAGGCTTGATCGGGCGTAAGCCACGGTTCGGGCTCGCTGCCGTCCTCGGGCTCCCACCAGGTGGGGGAGAGCGCACCGAGTGAGCCGAATTCGGCTTCGGTTCCCGTGCCGCCCGAGAACGAGCTGGCGGCGCCGGCGCCGGAAACGGTGCTGGCGGAAGTATCTGTCGTGGTCTGTGCCATGTGGTTGCTTTCTCTCGCGTTTGTCCGCCAACTATTATGGCGTAGCGGCGGCGCGGGGTGCCAGCGCGCGAGAAAATGCAGGAAATGGGCGTTCTGTCCAGCTGTTTGGTGCAGTTGTCAGCTAAGTGAGTAGACTTTTTGCGATATCGCGAGCACATGGCTTTTGTGCAAGGGATCTACCTGCGGTTTTAGTTTTCGTTATTCGGGTTGTGCTTGGCTATTGCAAAAAAGTCTACTCACTTAGGTTTGATGGCCGTTTGCCGGCGCCTCTTTGCGCTTGTTTGCCGACGTCGCGACCATCAGAAGCCCCTAGGACTCCTGCGGCAGGCGCTTCTTGCCTTTGCGGGCGCGGTTTCTAAAGTTCTCGACGGCCTCTTCCATGCCCAGAGGTACATAGGTGAGCTCATCGAGGTTATCGGGCAGGTAGCAGGCAAGGCTTTGCTCCTGCGCTCGGCCTGCTGCGAGTTGCTCTTCGGTAGGCTTCTCGCCGGGTGTGGCGCAAATGCCATAGACGGCGGCACCCATCTCGCGCGTGCGGCATTCATATTCGGTCTCGGGGTGCTCGGGATGGTCGCGGCGGACGTCGTCACTAACCCAAAGCGTGTCGTAGCCGGCCGCGGCAAACTGCCCCAGGGCGTAGTCGCGCAATGGCTTGCTATCGGTTCGCAGCGTGACGGTAGCGCCGGCTGCAAAGAGCGAGCGGTAGAGCATCAGATGGTCGACATGGACGAGTCGTTTTTTGGCGTACTTGGCCTTGGGCTGTGGCGTGGGAAAGTTAATGGTGATGGCATCGAGCTCGCCTGCGGCAAACAGCTGCGGCAGCGATGCGGCACCTCGGGGCAGGACGAGTGCGTTGGACAGCTCCTGCTCGCAGATTTTCTGTGCGGCATAGGCGATGCAGATAGGCTCCTGGTCCATACCGATAAAGAGCGTGTTTGGCTCGTGGGCCGCGCGCTCTACAAGGTACGTTCCCTTGCCACAACCAAGATCAAGGTGAAGGTGCTCGAAGGGCTTGCCGCCTGCGGGCGCGCAAGCCTCGCGCCAATCTCCGGCATAGGCCTCGGGATTCGTCTCAATCGCATCGGCGTAGCGCTCCAGGCGCTCCTCGAGCACAAAGTTCTTAGGCGTGCGAACGTGGACGGCTCCCATGAGGCTCCTTGGTCATAAGTATGGAACGCATGGCTGCGCGTTCCGTCAATGGGTTGAAAAAGAGTGGGCATAGTTTGCCCGAAAGACGCGGTGCGGCTCGGCGGCGAGTCGTCGGTGCCTACAGGCGCTTGAGAATCACATAGCGGTTGAGCTCTCCGCTGCGACCGTCGGCATGGAAACGCTCAAGCTCGCGCACGGGGACCTCGCCGCTCTTGTAGAACGTACGGACGCCGCGCACCAGGTCGGTGATCTGCTGATCGTCAAAGTGATGGCAATAGCGGTAGGCGTGGCGGTCGTTTTGCCAGCCAATGAGGTGGTCGCCGGCTTCAAACTGCGCTGAATCGTATCCCTCAAACGGCGGGGTGAGCTCGGCGCGGGCTTCGGCTCGAACGGCCTTGCGCGCCATGCGCTCGTCGTTCATAAACTCCCAAAAGCTGATGGCGATGATGCCGCCTGGGCGCGTCTGGCGCACCAGGGCGTCGAGCACGCGTACACGGTACTCGCACGACGGCACGTGGTGCATAAAGCCAAAACAGACCGAGATGTCGGCGAGCGGGGCGTCGAAAAGCACGTCGGGTGTCTCGGCGGGGTTGAGCTTCATAAGGGCGTCGAGCACATCGAGCTCCTGGAAGTGCAGGTTGGGAATGCGCAGGGCGTGGCCGCGTGCATCGATAGCCAGGTCTTGGCACGAGTCGACGCCATAGAACTCAAACGGACAGCTGGCATCTGCCGAGGGGTTTGCGCCGTCGACGCCCTTGGCGGCAAGTGCGCCGCCGGCGGCAAAGTTCTCGAATCGCATATTGCCGCAGGCGAGATCGAAGACACGGACGGGATGCTCGATCGTGGCGACGTCGAGCTGCCCGAGCGCGATATCCATGGTGCGCACCCAGCCGGGCCACGGGGCCTGGCGCGTATCGGAGAAGGAGGCGGAGTGCTCGCGATAGAACGTGTTGTTGAGCTGGATGAGCGATGAGGCGAAATCGCGGTTCACGGCGCGGAACTCCCTCCGTTGGCGGTGCGGAATAAACAGTACGACCATACTACCGTTAACGCCGCAACAGGGACAACCAAGCTACGGGTCATTGCTTTGTTTGGACACATTTCCGCAGCTCATATGCACCCGCAACCGCCGGTTGTCAAAAATCTCACTAGAATAGGTGGCATGCTTTTGGCGGTGGCGGATAGATTTTTAACTGTGCAAGGCGCCTTAAGAACAAAAACGGTCCGGCGGCACGGCTGGCATCACATAGGAGGAACCATGAATGTAGAAACTGCGCAGCGGCTCGCCGACCTTCGCCGCAGCAAGGGCTTTAGCCAAGAAGGGCTGGCGCGAAAGCTGGGGCTGTCGCGCCAGGCGGTCAGTAAATGGGAGCGCGCGGAGAGCTCGCCCGATACCGAGAACCTGATCTCGCTCGCCAAGCTCTATGGCGTGAGCCTGGACGAGCTGCTCAATCCGAGCGATGAGATCGAGGACGATATCGAGTTTGAGAACGAGGACCGCGCCCGCCAGCGCGAGGCCGAGGCGGCAGAGCGCGCACGCACCCATGAGGCGGCGGCACGAGCTACCGAGGCGGCAACACAGGCGAGTGACGCCGCCGCCAAGGCGGCGCAGGCGGCAAGCTGGAGTGCACAGGCCGCCAATGCCGCTACGGCGCAGGCGACGAGTGGCACCGCGATTGGCTCGACTCCGGTGAAGGGCCCGTTCCAGTCGTTCCCGTATTGGGCCGTGTGCTGGCTACTGTTCTTTTTGCTGATGTTCCCGTTTGGTGCCGGCCCCTTTGCCGCGCTGATCTTCTTTACGATTCCCATCTATCACTGGGTGGCGCGTGCGCTCGATGGTGATTGGGCGCGCGGGGATATTCAGGTTGGTCCGGCACCGGTGACAGCTAGGGTTCGGAATGCTTCCGCTGCGGTTGATACTGACGTGGCTACCGCGACTACCGCTGAGCCGATTGCCAAAGAGGGTGATGAATGATGAAGCTTTCGCATGAATCCAAGGTACGCTTGGGCGTTGGCATCGGAGCGTTTGTACTGATTATCGGGCTTGTTTTTGGCGTTTCGCGGACTTTGATTCATTTTGATGGCCCGTGGGATCTCGACGATGTTATACCCGGCTTGTCCGGTATGGACGATGTGGTTGATGACGACGATTTTATGAACGATGGCGGTAAATATTCCGCTCAGCCTCAGCAGCTTTCGTGTACGACCTTTGATGCCGATGAGTTCCGCTACCTCGATTTCGATATCAATGCGGCTTCGGTGGACGTCAAGGTTGTTGATGGCAACAAGGCTCGCGTTATCGAGCGGGGACGCGTTGCCAATGGTATGGATGCCTCCAAGGCCGCGACGCAGAACATCGCATCCGTCGAGGACTCGACGCTCAAGGTTTCTCAGTTTGGAAGTGATGACGGTAAGGCAATTGACCGCTCGGTTACGGTTGAGCTGCCGCGCCGTGTTGCCGAACATCTGAAGGGAATCAACGCGCACGTGGGCTCGGGTGATCTGCAGATTGCCGGTGTCACCTGTGATGGTTTCGACCTTTTCCTGGGTGCGGGAGATGTAGGGTTTGCGGGCAGCGTGACTGATGCGCTTAGTGCAGAGGTCGGGTCGGGCGATGTAACGTTCGAGCTCTACCAGGCCCCCGCGAAGTCGATGGACGTGAGTGTGGGCTCGGGCGATGTGGAGATGACGGTTCCGAACTCGACGGGCTTTAAGGCGAGCCTCACCTTGGGCAGCGGCGACTTCGAGAGCGATTTCCTTCCGCTTGACTACGACGGCGAGACCATTTTGAATCTTGAATTCGATAATGGCGATAAGTCCGCCACGTATCGTTTTGAGGTTGGTTCGGGCGACATGTCATTTGATTCAGAGTGACGGGCGGTTATCGAAGACTTATACACCATAGCTGCGCTGTTTGATGAAGGCGCCTAAGCCGAGATCGGCTCCGGCGCCTTTGCCTTTACAATGGGGGCATGGAACAGATTATCTTGAACATACTCGAGGCTCTGCGTCGCGGCGAGACCGTGGACGACAAAGCGCTCGTCAAACTGATACATGCCGAGGCGCGCCGTGAGGGCGCCGACAAACGCGATTTGGCCAAGCGCCGTCTGCTGCCGTTCTACCAGCGGGTTAAACGTGAGGAGCCGGCGCGGTGGGCTGGGTGGAATGTCGACGCCGATCTGGAACGTCGGTTGCTGCAAGTGCTGAGGATGAAGCCTCGTCGCACGGCTTCGGGCGTGGCGACCATTACCGTCATCACCAAGCCCTGGCCGTGCTCGGGCGATTGCCTGTTTTGCCCCAACGATCTGCGCATGCCCAAAAGCTATCTGCACGCCGAGCCGGCGTGCGCCCGTGCAGAGCAAAATTGCTTTGACCCGTATCTGCAGGTGAGCGCTCGTCTGACCGCGCTTTCGCAGATGGGGCATGCGACCGACAAGATAGAGCTCATCGTGCTCGGTGGCACCTGGAGCGACTATCCGCAAGGGTACCAGACATGGTTTATGTCGGAACTTTTCCGTGCGCTCAATGACGATGCCGTCGCCGGCGTGGCGGCAAACCCCATGTTGGCGCGTCCGGGCATCAGTCGTGCCGAGGCGGGGCGTCTGCTCGATGACGCTCCCGCCGATGCCCTGCCGCCGGTGGTAGTAGAGCGCCGCGAGCGCTATCGGGCCGCCGGCATTGCGACAGACGAGGCTGAGCTTGCTGCCGGCGTTGCCGACGAGCAGGAGCGTGTGGATGCTGCCGTGGGCGGCTATAACCGCGCGGTGCGTCGTCTGTACGGCCCTGGTACGCCGTGGGGCGAGGTTGCCGAGTGGCAAACGACAACGATGGAAGAGCTTGAGCGTCAGCAGCGTATCAACGAGACGGCGAAGCATCGTGTGGTGGGGCTCGTTATCGAGACGCGCCCCGATGCCGTAACGCCGCAGGCCCTCACGCTCATCCGCCGCCTGGGCTGCACCAAGATTCAGATGGGTATCCAGAGTCTCGACCAGCACCTGCTCGACATCAACGAGCGCCGCATTTCGGTGGCTCAGGTCGAGTGGGCGTTTTCTCTTGCGCGCCTGTTTGGCTTTAAGATTCACGCGCATTTTATGCTCAACTTGCTGGACGCCACGCCCGAGGGGGACAAGCGCGACTACGAGCGCTTTATGACCGAGGGGGCCTTTATGCCCGACGAGGTCAAGGTCTACCCGTGTGCGCTCATCGAGGGCTCGCGTTTGGTGGGCTGCTATGAGCGCGGCGAGTGGCGCCCCTATACCGAGGAAGAGCTGCTCGATGTGTTGGCCGACGACATCGTAGTGACGCCGGCGTTCTGCCGTATCAGCCGTATGATTCGTGACTTTAGCTCCGACGACATCATGGTGGGCAACAAGAAGCCTAATCTGCGTCAGCTCGTTGAGAACCGCCTAGCTGCTCGGGGTGACGGTGCGACGGTGCGTGAGATTCGCTATCGCGAGATCAGCACGGCGGGTGCCGATCTGGACGAGTTGACCCTTGACGAGGAAGTGACGTACGAGACGCCGGTGACGCACGAGCGCTTTTTGCAGTGGGTGACGCCGCAGGGCAAGATCGCCGGCTTTTTGCGCCTGTCGTTGCCCGATCGTGCGTTTGTTACCGCGCACGCAGACGAGTTGCCGACGACGCCGGACGAGGCAATGATTCGCGAGGTGCACGTGTATGGCATGGCGGCGCGCGTGGGCGACCAGGGCCAGGCGGCGCAGCATCACGGGTTGGGGCGTGTGCTCGTAGAGCGTGCGTGCCAGATTGCTCGAGACGCGGGGTATACGCACATCAACGTGATTAGCGCGATCGGTACGCGCGAGTACTATCGCCATTTGGGTTTTTACGACCACGGACTCTATCTGCAAAAGGAGCTCTAAATGAACAAGCTGAACAAGCCGAGTGTTTCTGCTGGCGTCGTTGCCGGCGTTGCTCTGGGGGCCGCGGCGCTTGGTGCGGCCGCTGTCGCTGTTCGTGCTGCCTGTCTGCAGGTTGCGCGAACCCGCAATGGGTTGGCGCGTGTGAAACGCGTGCACGATGAGGGCGGCGACGAAGTCCGCGTATTGGTGCAAGGCGGCGTCTACCAAAGCGCGAGTTACGTTGGCGAACGCTGGGCGGAGCCCGTCTTTGCGTACTATCGCGCGTTTGACGACGTGTTTGAGGCTGAGGACGCAATGCGTGATGCTTACGGGCATGGTATCGACCGTATGCTCATGCTGGGCGGCGGCGGGTTTGCCTATCCCAAGTTCGCTCTGATGTCGCACGCGGGCTTGCGCATGGACGTCATCGAGTATGACGGAGAGATTACGCGCCTGGCGCGCCGCTGGTTCTACCTGGATGAGCTGGAGCGCGCGGTGGGCGATCGCCTGCGGGTGATAACCGCCGAGGCTCGCTCGTATCTGGGCGTGACGAGCGTGGGACATCGTCGCTACGACGTGGTCGTGAGCGATTGCTTTGGCGGTGCCGAGCCCGTACGCAAGCTGGCGACGGTTGAGGCGTTGCGTTTGGTGCGAGGCAGCCTGAACCCCGGGGGTATCTACGTTGCCAATATCGTGAGCGCAAACGAGGGGAGCGACGTGACGTTCCTGCGCGACTGCGCTGCCACGGCAGTCGAGGTATTCGCCCACGCCTGGGTGGTCCCATGTGGCGATGCGGAGTTCGGCGGCGAGGAGAACTACCTGCTCGTCGCCAGCGACGGCGACTACGCCTTTGCCGAAGCCGTGCCCTTCGACGCTGACTTCCTCGGTACCGTCCTTCACGATTAGTACGTCTCCTTGAGACCAGTCTTTTTGGGACGGGGCTATTTTAGCTACCCCCTGCCGTTAATCGGCCAAACCGATCGCGTTGCCTGTCAAGGTAGCTAAAATAGCCCCGTCCCAAAAAGACTGGTCTTAGGCGTGGTCACGCCAGCTGAGGACGCGCTGCTTCATGCCCTCTATGTCGAGCACGCCTTCGGCGAAGCCTTTGCGCACGAGCTCTTCGGGAACGAACTCATCGTAACGATCAAAGTAAGGCACCTCGCCGGGATAGACGAGCTCGATGGGATCGAAGTCCTTCTCGGCCTCGGCGGCGAGCACCTCAAAGAACGTCTCCTCGTCGGCCTTCATCTTAAACTGCATAAAGTACGGGCGTGATGGGTCGAGTCCGCGAAGGCCAAGCTCCGTGGCGCATTTAATCTTGAGCATACGTTCGAGCGCCAGAAAGGCGTAGCTGCCCAGCCAGGGGAAGAGTACCCAGGTGTCGCCGCCCAGGTTGATAAGCGGCTTGGTTCCCGCGCCCGAAATCTCGGCGGTATGACGAGCCTGTGCAAGGCGTGCCCGTGCGTTGCCCATGAGGTACGGATATGCCGCGTGCTCGTTGAGCGCTTTACGCATGCGCTCGAGCACATGCGTGTTGATATCGCCGGGGCAGTCGCCAAAGTAAGCCGGCACACGGCCCTTGACCTGCGTGGCAAAGACGGTATGACGCTTCCAGTCCACTTCCTCGACAATCCAGCAGTGTCCGGCGATGGCGATGCGCTCACCGGGCGGGGGCGGATTGACAATCGTGCCCAACTCGGCCGACTCGCTGCGAACGGTGAACTCCTCGTTTTCCTGGAACACGGCGTAAAACTTAAAGTTGTTAATGATGCGCTCGCCCGCGAGACCCACGATGAGCCCGCCGCCCTCGGTGACCTGGATATGGTCGATGTCAATGAGGTGACGCAGCAGCACGCGATAGTCATCGGCCGAGATGCGATGGAAATAGCTGAGCGTGAGCACGCGCTGGGCAAGCTCTGCTGGCGTGAGTTCTCCGGTGCTGGCGAGGGTCGACATGGTCTGGTGATAGAGCAGACTGTAGGGGAGTCGATCGAGCTCGGGCGGCTCGACCCACTTTTCCTCGCGATAGAGTTGTACGAGCGCGATGCCCTGGAGGAGCTTCCAGGGAATGGTCTCGGGCATCATCGTGCGCGGTTCGGGCTCTTCCTCGCGCATGACAAACCACATCTCGGGCGGAAGATCACGGCGTCCCGTGCGCCCCATGCGCTGCAGAAAGGAGCTGACGGTAAACGGCGCGTCAATCTGGAACGCACGCTCCAGGCGACCGATATCGATGCCAAGCTCAAGCGTAGAGGTGGTGACGGTTGTCTGTGCCTGTTCCTCGTCGCGCATGAGCTCCTCGGCGGTCTCGCGTAGCGATGCCGAGAGGTTGCCATGATGGATAAGGAAGCGGTCTGGCTCGTGCCGGTTTTCACAGTAGCTGCGCAGCATGGAGCACACGGCCTCTGCCTCCTCGCGCGAGTTGGCAAAGACCAGGCACTTGCGGCCGCGGGTATGTTCAAAGATGTAGGCCATGCCGGGGTCGGCGTTGTCGGGTGCGGTGTCGGTGGGGTTGAGCAGTGCCTGTTCGGTTGCCTGCGGGATGTCGACTTCGCCCTCGGGGGCTGACGAAGTGCGACGGTCCTTGGGGGCAGCCTTGCCCCGTGCCTGCTCGCGACGATGACGGCGCTCCTCCTGTGTGAGCTGTCCGCTGTGGCGCATGTCTTGGGTGCCGGCCGGCAGCGCCGTGGGTGCCGCCGTCTCAATGCGCTCGCATGCGAGCACCTCAGCTTCCTGCGGACCTGTGCTCGTGAATCCCCGCTGCTGCGCCTGGGGACCCGAGTTGTAGAAGTGCTCCATGGAGATACGCCACACGCGGCGCGGCTCCTCAAAGCGGGGGATGACGCAGTCGCGTCCCGTCCCCTGCGACAAGAAAGCGCCCGTGCGTTCCGGGTCCCCGATGGTGGCCGAAAGGCCGATGCGCCTGGGCCGCACGCCCGCCATGCGCGAAAGACGCTCGATAAGGCAGAGCGTCTGCCCGCCGCGGTCACCACGCATGAGCGAGTGGACCTCGTCGATGACCACATAGCGCAGGTCGCAAAACATACGCGGAATTGCCATGTGCTTGTGGATCAGGAGTGCCTCGAGTGATTCGGGCGTAATCTGTAGGATGCCGCTTGGCTTTTTGATGAGCTTTGCCTTGTGCGACTGCGAGACATCGCCGTGCCAGTGCCAGACGGGGATATCGGCCTCTTCGCACAAATCGTTGAGGCGAACGAACTGGTCGTTGATGAGTGCCTTGAGGGGGCCAATATAGAGGGCGCCAACGCTTGCGGGCGGGTTCTCCCAAAACTCGGTCAGGATGGGAAAGAAGGCCGCCTCAGTTTTGCCAGATGCCGTGGATGCCGTCAGGAGCACATTGTCTTGCGTGTTGAAGATGACATCTGCCGCCGCAACCTGGATGGAGCGCAGACTCTCCCAATCGTGGGAGTAAATGAAATCCTGGATAAACGGGGCATATCGGTCAAAAGCGTTCATGGGACCTCCTCTCATCAACGGGCCGATCAACGCAACGGGCAACGGCTCGATATCTTGCAACATCGGCGTTTGCCCAGATAAAACCTGCCAAAATAAACCTGTCCCTTTTTGGCAGGTTAGATGGTGAATTCGGCGAAGTTGCGGTCGTCGTCTGCGGTGCCGGTGTCGTCTGTTGCGGCTGCCGGCGCCAGCGCGTCGCCACCGACGCTTTGCAGTAACTCGGCCACGTTGGCATCGGGGTTCTGACACAGGATGTCGAGCAGCTCGATAAAGTCGCGGATGACCTCGCGGGGCGTCAGATGCGTGTCGGCCCCCACGCGGCCAAACTCAATCTTGAGAAAGTCCACCAAGTCGTTCTCGGTAAGCGTGGGCGTCCAGCCAAAGTAGCCGGCATGGATCTGCATGAGCTTTTCGATGAGCACCAGCAGCTCCTCGTAGGTGAGCGGCTGCAGGCGGATGATGGGCGCGAGCATGTCTTTGAGATCATCTCGCGCAAAACGACCCTGAGCGAGTCGGCTGCGCAGAGCTTCGTAGGAGAACACGCCGCGGCGGCGGTCTTCGATGGAGGTTGGCGTGCCGCCCATGATCATGCCCAGGTACTGTGCCTTGCCCTGGAGCGTGTCGTTGTACATGGTCAGGATTTTCTCGTAGTTGTACTGGCGCGTGATAGCGTTGGGAATCTTATACAGATTCACGAGCTCGTCGATGAGCACCAGCATGCCCTTGTAGCCGCTGCAGACCAAAAAGCGCGCAATGAGCTTGACGTAGTCGTACCAGTCGTCATCGCTGATGATGGTCGAGGAGCCCAGCTCGGCGCGTGCCTCACTCTTGGTGCGGTACTCGCCGCGAATCCATTTGGTCGCGCGGCTCATAGCTTCTTCGTCGCCCTCGGATACGGCCGCGCGGTAGCGGCGGAGCATACGGGAGAAGTCGAAGCCGTGGACCATTTCCTCGAGCGGGGCCAGTTGGGCATTGACGGCAGACTCATCGGCATCGGCACACGAGGCGACCCAGCGATCCAGGATAAGGTTGAGCGCACCGCCCTCGGGGCGCGTCTTGGTCGATATATTGCGGATGAGCTCGCGGTAGGTGGCAAGGCCCTGCCCCTGACCGCCCTGCAGGCGGCGCTCGGGCGATAGGTCAGCATCGGCGACGACGAATCCCTCGCCCATGGCGTGCGTACGGATGGTCTGAAGCAAGAAGCTCTTGCCGGCGCCGTAGCGACCGACTAAAAAGCGGAAGCTCGCGCCGCCATCGGCGATGAGACTCAAATCGGTGAGCAAGGCGCGAATCTCGACCTCGCGTCCCACAGTGATATAGGGAAGGCCGATGCGCGGGACCACGCCACCCTTGAGCGAGTTGAGAATGACGGCGGCGACGCGTTTAGGTACGCGGGGCGCTGCGGATGCGGTATCACTCATGGTCTAGGTATCCTCTCACGTCTGCTTCGTAGTCCTCGATAATTTGCGGTCCTGCCGCGCCAAATTCAATTACGGTGTCACCCACCAGGTCAAAGAGCGTCTCATTGATGCTGTCGACGAGCATGTCCTCGCTCTGGCCCGAGTGCGCTACTGCCGATGCCGCTTGCGCTGCGTTTTGCTCGAGGAGTGCGCGCAGATACGCGGTTGCGGCAGGCGCGAGTTCGGTCGCGGCGTCAGTGGGCGCAGCCGCTGCGAGCGGGGGCGTCGGCACGAGAAGCGGCGCCACGACACCAAACTGTTCGGTGGAAATGGTTGGCTCGTCGGCCTCGTCCTGCCCTGCGGCCGTCGTGATCGGCTCGACAAACGCGTCTGCTGCGGGCTCGGTTTTCGGCTGCTCGGAGTCCACCGTATCGACCTCTGCAAGCGCATCGTCCTCGCGCTCCTCATCGATCAAAAGCGCCTCGCGCGTTTGTGCGGCGGCGCTCCGAATGTGCCCCAGCTGGCTCAGGTCGATATCGATCTTGACGGGCTGGTGCGCGGCATCCCACGAAAGCCATGCCGTGATCTCGTCATCGATAATCTTAGCCAGATATTTGGGGACCTTCTCTTCCTTAAGGGGATGGCCGGGATCCAGTGCCAAGCGCAGGCGCTGATCACAAGCGCGCATCATCTCGCCGAGCTTGCTGCTCTTTTGCCTGCTGCCGTGAATCCGCATGCATTCCCAAAAGCCATTTTGGCAGCGGTAGATGTGAATGGGGTCCAGGCGATATTCGCAGTCCTCGTGGCGCTCGGGCGCAAAGAACACGGCCGAGGCAAACATGGTGTAGGGCATGGCCGTCTCCTCCCCAAACAAGCTCGCTACGATGCCGGTCTTTCGGTGCGTGTCATAGTAGCGCGCCATGCGGACATACACGGCGCATGCCACGTGGCGCAGGTCGCGATGGTGGGAACGGTCGAGCCGTGAGTTATTCAGGTTGTACGTCGAGAGTGCGTCGATGGCAGCCATGAGCCGCTCCTCATGCGCCTCATCGGGCGGAAGGGGAAGCGTGGGCTCGGAAGTCTTACGACGCGCAGGCGGCAGGTCCGACGGCGCCGGCGCGGGTACAAGGTCTCGCGCCGCACGGCGCAGCTCGATGAGGGCGTTGTCGAATGCGACGGTTTTAGAGTCGCGAAGCAGCTTGGGGTCGAGCTCATGGAACACGGCGTAGTCCTGCAGCCATACGCGTGCGAACCGGTCGATGCCGGGTTCAAAGGCGCGATAGGCATCCCAAAATGCCTTGATCTTGTCATAGCCGTCGCGCGGATTGTCGACGCCAATGCCGCAGATCAATTCGTAGAGATACAGAAAAGCAAACGAGGTCGATGTCTCCTCGATATTGCCGCGGCGCACTTGGGCACGCCAGGTAAAGTAGCCGCGCAACTGTCGATCGCTCATGGCATTGTAGGTGGGAAAGTACGACTTAAAGGTGCCGTTGTAGGGACAATCGTCCTCGAAGTCGGCCATCAGCAGGCCTTGGCGGTAAAAGAGCTCCGCCTCCGATAGCCAACGCCCCGCGCCGCCTTTGGGATCATCTTGCCAGCGTGATATCTCGCGCATCTTGCGGTACTGGTCGGGGAGGAAGTTCTGCATCTGACGACCGGTCTTGAGAATCGGCTCGTCAGCATAGATTTTGTTTGAGAAGCGGGCGGACTGATGGGTCCGGGCCTCGGCCATAATGCGCTCGATGAGCATCTTGACGTCCTGGTCGGCCACCGCTTCTCCTCTCCTAACGCAGCTTCGGTGACCTCATATCATAGCACAGCATCAAACAGATGTTCGAGATACCGCTGCGTAGATAGATTTAGAACAGGAGGGCGTAGATGACCGCCACGACGACGGAGGGGAGCATGTTGGCCGTGCGGAAGGTCTGAGGTCGAATAAGGTTAACGCCAACACAGAAGATGAGCATGGAGCCCACAAGCGAAAGGCTGTCGAGGGCTGCGGTGGTCATGATGGGGGAGAGTGCACCGGCAAAAAGCGTGATCGTACCCTGGAATACGGCAACGGGCAGGGCAGAGAAGATGCAGCCGCGGCCAAGCGAGGCCGTCATGGTGCAGACGATGATGCAGTCCAGCGCGCCCTTCAGAGCAAGCGTGGACCAGTCGCCGAGCAGACCGTCCTGAATCGATCCCACGATGGCCATGGCGCCGATACACACGGTGAGCGATGCCGAGACAAAGGCGTTGGTGAACTCGTTGTCGCCTTCGCTGCCGGTTTTGCGCTTGAGCCATTCGCCGAGGTTCTCGATGGCGGCCTCCAGGTTGATGGCCTCGCCGATGAGCGAACCGAGGGCAAATGAGACGATAAGCATGGTGGTGCCGGTGGTCGCCAACGTCTCTCCATCGATAACGAGCATCTTTTGCATGGTGCCGCCCAGGCCGATAAACAGAACGCACAACCCCGACGCCTTCATGAGCGTGTCTTGGATGCGGGGCGTAATGAAGCGCCCACCCATGAGGCCCAGCAGACCGCCCGCGATCAAAAGCGCGACGTTGATGATCGTTCCTAAACCCGGCATGAACCCTCCTGTAATTGATGCCAACGCGGCAATCGTAGCAGAACGGGGAGGGGAGCGCTCAGTATCCGAGCCGAGCGGCGGTTAGCGGTCTAGGATAGGATGGGGCTAAAGTCGAAGCGCAGCGTCATGAGGTGCTGTGGGGATTCGATGGCTGCGGCAATGATGTCGGCATCTCGTGCGCGATCGAACCCTTCAAGTTCCATTTGATAGGGGAAGTCTTCTTGGATACCGATGCGACGAGGAACCAAAAGCTTGGTTCCGTCGAATTCTTCGGTTCGCGTTCCGTCTGCTGCAACGGAATAAAGGTGTAACTTGGCGGTCGTTGTGGCATCAAGTGCCGAGATAGCTTGGATATCGTTCGATGCGCTCCTTGCTCCCACTGCTGTAAGTGCCGTAGGCGCGACGACTTCACCCGAAGGCAAAAAGACAAGCTCGACGGTATTGGGGAATGCGATGAGGATATTTTTGCGGCGAGGCGCATTGGCGGCGACTGGCTCAATGCTTGCGGCATCGACGGTTTCCGTGTGGTCGAGCGCGACCATCATGCAACAGTTGCCTTCGTCGACATCTGGGGGAGCGGCGAAGTCCATGCCGTCTTTCGGTTGGGGATCGCCTAGTTCGGTGGCGGTGCCGCCTGGCTTCTCGAGAGGAGCCGCAGCGTTGTCTTCTGATGATGCATCGTCAACATGTGCCGGTGCGTCTGCGGCCTCGTCTTTGGGGGATTTGTCATTATCGCTCGATATGGGAGCAGCAATCCCGACGGACCCCACTCCGTGCCATGTCATTTGGAGCAGCGCCGGATCGGCGAGAATGCGCTGCACGCCTTGCGCCTGGGCATCGATATTGATGGGGGCGGGTTCTGATCCACGCGTGAGGTTAAGCGAGCCCTTCTGCCTATTGCTTTGAGCCTCTTGGTCGTCCGCGTCGCCAGCGTAGAACAGCAAAGGCGCATCTCCCGTTGCGATGGCTTCGGTGTCCGCCTTGGTCAGTCGCAGCGATGCCGTAAAGGAGATGATGGGCTGCGCGCCATCGACATTCGAGGGAACGCAGCCCAGGCATACACCCCCTTCTTCTTCATAGGCCGCGCTGTCGAAGACGACCTTCGCCCCGTTCGCCGAGTCATCGACCGAGGCAATATCGATGCGCAGCTCTAAGTCGCATGGGTCGCCATCGGCGTCGACTGCGGCCGATTTCCATGTGCAGATGGCACAACCTGTCTGGGGGCCGTTCTCCTTGTTCGGTCGCTTGATATCCACGACTATCGAGTCGACCGTATTGCGGTGAAGGCATCCCGAGGTTCGGACCGTGGCGTGTGCGAGCGAAAAACGTTGGCAGGCGACGATACCCGACGAATCCGCCACGGGGTTCAGAGCTTGCGGTAAGGAGTTTGCCGTGGCGGGCGTCGCCCAAGCGGCGAGAGGCATACCGCTCGCCAGTGCGCTGCAGAGCGCGGCAACGGGCAAAAGGTTTTTGGGTGCCATGGTTCTCCTATCTATTCCGCGTACTCCGGTCGCGCTTGGCTATTGGTTGCGTTTGATGTGCAGGCCAAGGCACGTCAGTCCTGCTCCCACCGTGGCGACGCCTACCGCAATGAGTTGCCGGGTGTCGCTCGTCTGAGCGAGCGGCTCGTGTCGGCTACCGCGATCAAGGCCCGAAAGGTCGACGGTCACTTCTGTGGCCGCCTGTGCTTGCTCTTGTTGAGCAAAGGCCATGGCAGGTGCGGACGCCAAGATGCCGACGATGGCGGCCAGTGCAAGCGCCTTAGGACGTGGCGTGCGCACCGGGCTCGACCGTCCAGGTGATGCTTGCCACTTGATCTCCCGTACCGGTGGCGTGGTAGATGTCACGCGTAACGCGCGCGACGTGTCCACTCACACTGAGCTTGATCTTGTCCGTTCCATCGGCAATGCCCTGGTACTTCATGTCGAAGTTTGCGTCCTTGGAAAGATCGAGGCCCGTAGTCTGAGTCGCCGAGCTGGCATCCTTTTCTGCCTTATCGGGGCCAACCTTAAAATCGATGGAGTTCTGGGCCGAGCCCGTCTTTGCGTCTGCAACGATTGTCCAGTCGTTCTTGGCCGTGACCTTCATGTTAGTGACGTGGATGCCATATGCCGAGAGGTTGTCGATGGTAATCGTCTTGTCGGAGGGTCCTACAAGCGTTCCGTCGGCTTTAGCGGCAAAGGGGATGACCGTTGGCGCCTTAAACGAAACATTGCTAATGTCGGCCTTTACCGTCACATCGGTGGTTCCAACGCGCACCTCTGCCATGGCCGCCGTTGGCGCGGCGCCCATCGCAAGTGCGAGCGTAAGCCCTGCGCCCACGGCGAGTGCCCTGGCTCCGCTCAGGTTCATGGGTGTGTTCATAATCGATCCTTTCTGCTCGTCACGGACTGCTTCCGTGATGGTTGGACGAATGGGGACAGGGTGCTGCCCCTGCGAGCGCGTCGGCCGCTAGCCTTCTGCCTGGGCCACCCGCACTTTGACGCGCGTCGGATTGCCGTGGGTGTCGTAGGTCTTGGCATCGAGTGCCTGAATCTCGATATATGCCTCGCCTTCTTGGATATCGCCGGCAGGGCAGGTCTCAACCGTCTTGCCGGCTTCGACCACACCGGACTCATAGATGGTCTCGTCGTTTTGAATCACGCGGAAGCGCTGGGGAAACTTGTTGTCTTGGACGTTTTGCACGTTGACGCGCAGCTTGCCGCCTTCCTGCAACTGTGCGACCGGCGCGACCGAGATCGTCATCATGTTGTCGCGGACGATGGCGTCGAGCTCATCCTGGATTTCTTGGCGCGATTTACCTTCTGCCGTCGTGACTGAGGCGCCCGCTTCGGGCACGGGCTGCGACTGCCAGGCGTATAGCCCTACGGCGATGAGGGCGCAGACGATAGCCAGGCAGACAACGACGAGTTTCTTGCGGCGCCCCAGTCCTGCAAGGCGGGGCGGCTTCTTCGCGCTCATGCGGCGTCCTTGGTGGTGTAGACGCGTGCGAACGTGGACGGGTCCGCTCCAAAGAGCATGTGAAGCATCAGGCGGCGCGAATAGATGAGCTCGTCGAAGTCGTGAGGGAGCTCGATGTTGTGGATACGCGCGATGTGGTGGGCGAGCGCCGAGAACGACTCAGGGTCGCAGATAACATCGGTGGTGACGTGGTAGACCGCCGTATCGGGGAACGCCTCTTCGTCGAAAGGCAGGAGATAGGGATCGTCGTCGACCTCGATGGCGACGCCGTACTGGGGCCAGTAATATGCCATGGGAACCTCCCTGCTTCTGGGGCCAAAACTTCCATTGGTTTTGGCTGTTGATGCCGACCGTATCAGTCACTACTTGACCAATTCCTGACCAAATGCTTGACGGATTGACATCTCCGCAGGTAAAAGATGGTAAAAATTACTTCAACTTTTTTTGAGCGACAATTGCGTGGTCGCTGGCGGTAAAGCGACATGTGTCAAAAGCATCGTCTGCCGAGGAAACCTTGCCGCTCGCCGAATTGCACGAACGTAAAAATCGCCAATTATGGAGACGGTCTCGAACACGTCGACGAAACGATGCGGTAACATCTCCCTGCAAACACTGTAGTTAGCTAAAGGGGGAGTTCGCGTGTCTGCAACTATCAAACCCTTCACCGACGAGTTCGAAGAGTATGGTCGCGATGAGTCTCGCGCATCGGGCGAGGCCTCGAGCATCTCGTTTCCGACAACGGAGGACGAGGTCCGCGCCATTTTGAAAAAGCTTCATGCCGAGCGTGTCCCGGTGACGGTTCAGGGCGCCCGGACCGGCCTTGCCGCCGGCGCCGTGCCTCATGGCGGTCACATTCTCAATACTTCCCGCATGAATCGCTACCTGGGCATTCGCCGCGATGAGCAGGGCCGCTTTCTTTTGCGTGTGGCGCCCGGCGTCGTGCTGTCTGAGCTGCGCAAACAACTGGGCAAGAAAGTGCTGCCGACTGCCGGCTGGGACCAGGCATCGCTTGAGGCCTACGAGGAGTTCCAGGAAGCTCCCGAGCAATTCTTTCCTACCGATCCCACCGAGGCATCTGCCTGTCTGGGCGGTATGGCGGCGTGCAACGCTTCCGGCGCCCGTAGCTACGCTTACGGCCCCATGCGCCCTCACGTCACGGGCCTTCATGTCGTGCTGACCGATGGCGACCTGCTCGAGCTTCACCGTGGCGAGGTTTTTGCACAGGGTCGTCGCCTTTCGCTCGTCACGGTGCAGGGCCGCACGCTCGAGCTCGACCTTCCCGACTACACCATGCCCAAGACCAAAAATGCTTCGGGCTATTTCGTTGCTGACGATATGGATGCCATCGATCTGTTTATCGGTGCGTGTGGCACGCTCGGCGTCATCACCGAGCTCGAGATTGCCCTGCAGGCGGCGCCTGCGGTCGTTTGGGGCGTGAGCTGCTTCTTTGACAGCGAAGACAAGGCCGTGTCCTTCACCGATTCCGTGCGCCCCGTCCTGTCCCACGCGGCTGCCATCGAATATTTTGATGCGGGCGCCCTGAATATCCTGCGTCGTCAGCGTGAGCAGTCGACCGCGTTCGCCTCGCTGCCGGCGCTCGACAAAGACGCCAAGGTCTGTGTCTACGTGGAGCTCGACTGCGACGACGAAGTCCAGGCGACTGAGGAACTGTATCACTTGGGGTGGGTGCTAGAGCTTGCGGGCGGCAGCGACGATGCGACATGGGTCGCGCGCACCGAGGTCGATCGCGAGTGTCAGCGATTCTTCCGCCATGCGGTGCCCGAGAGCGTCAACATGCTCATCGACGAGCGTCGCCGCACGGATCCCGCCATCACCAAACTGGGCTCGGACATGTCGGTGCCCAACGCACGCTTGGCCGATGTCATCGCCCTCTATCGCCGCACGTTGGCCGAAAGCGGGCTTGAGTCTGCCGCCTGGGGGCACATCGGTAACAACCATCTGCATGTGAACATTCTGCCGCGCGATATGCAGGATTACCGACGCGGCGGAGAACTCTTTGCTCAGTGGGCTTCCGAGGTCACGGCCATGGGCGGTGCCGTCTCCGCCGAACACGGCGTCGGCAAGATCAAGGCGGGCTTCTTGGAGACGATGTACGGTCACGAGGCCATGGTCGAGTCGGCGCGGCTCAAGCTCCAGCTCGATCCTGCCGGGCAGATGGGTCGCGGCAACCTGTTTTCGGAGAAGCTCTTGGATGAGCTCGTCCAGAAAGGGGGCGCGTGCAGATGAGCGATTTCCATATGGTGGTGTGCGTCAAGGCGGTGCCGGGCAGCACCGAGGTCAAGATGGACCCCAAGACCAATACCATCGTGCGCGATGGCAAGCAGGCGGTCATTAATCCCTTTGACGCGAGCGCTTTGGAATGCGCGCTGGCGCTGAAGGACGACTTTATCGGCTTTGGCATGGACGTGCGCGTAACGGTGGTGTCGATGGGCATCCCCGCGACCGAATCGCTATTGCGCGACTGCATCGCCCGAGGCGCCGATGACGCACTGCTGCTGACCGATCGCGCCTTTGCAGGTGCCGATACCCTGGCAACCACCTATGCCCTCAAGTGCGGCATCGAGGCGCTCGACGAGGACTTCGACCTGCTCATCTGCGGCAAGATGGCGGTGGACGGCGATACAGCCCAGATTGGTCCCGAGCTTGCCGGTGCCTTTGAGATTCCCTGCGTGACCGACGTGAGCTGCGTGCAGAGCGCGGGCTTTACGACCTGTGGTTCACTGGCGCTTATTCACGGCTGCGATGCCGGCGAGGAGACGGTCTATCTTGAGATGCCGTGTGCGATGACGACCGCCAAGGAGATTGGCCAACTGCGCATGCCGAGCATTGCCGGTATTCGTGCAGCCGAGGAGGCGGACGTGCTCGTGGTCAACGCTGCCGACGTGAACGCCGACCCCGCGCGCTGCGGCCTTGCCGGCTCACCGACACAGGTCGTGCGATCGTTTGTGCCCGACCGCGACCAAACGTGCGAGGCCGTTGACGGAACGGCGTCCGAGCAGGCGGCGAAACTTGCCAAGATTATCGAGGGGATGGCATAGATGAGCGGACTGATTATCGATAGCGAAGCCTGTATCGGCTGCGGTCGCTGCGTTCGCGCCTGTGCCTCGGGCGGCATCGTAGTGGAAGGCGAGCGGCCCAACCGTTGCGCCCGCGTAACCGACGGCTGCATCCTATGCGGCGGGTGCGTCGACGCCTGCCCTGTCAACGCTATCTCGATCGAGCGTGACGAGGCCGCTGGCGCGGTGGACCTTGATGCATATCGAGACATTTGGGTATTCGTGCAGACCGACGAGCACGATACGGTGACTCCCGTTGCCTATGAGCTCATGAGCAAGGGCCGCGAGCTTGCCGATGTCCGTGGTTGCCGTCTGGTGGCATTGGCTGGTATGAGCCCCGAGAGCTCGCTCAAGGACCTGGAGTATCTGGTTTGCGCCGGTGCAGACGAGGTCCTGGTCTGCCGTGACGAGCGCCTGCGTCAGAACGACGCGGAGGTCTATGCTCGCCTCATCTGCGATTTGGTAGCCGAGCGCAAGCCCGAGGCCATTCTGTACGGTGCGACCGCCTTTGGCCGCGAGCTGGCGCCTGGCGTTGCCGTACGCCTGCAGACGGGCCTTACGGCCGACTGCACCGTGCTTTCGATGGATGCGGAAACGGGCCTGCTGCAGCAGACGCGCCCGGCGTTTGGCGGCAACTTGATGGCCACCATCATTTGCCCCAACCACCGTCCTCAGATGGCAACGGTGCGCCCCGGCATCTTTAGGGAGCCCGAGTTTGACTACAGCCGCTCTGGCACGATTACCCGGGTATCGCTTGCGGAAGACACCAAGGCTCGTGTCGAGATCTCGATTCCCGCCGAGGAGTGGGGGCAGCAGGCTTCGATCGCCGATGCCGAGCGCCTGGTCGTGGTGGGTCGCGGCATTGGTTCCAAGAAAAACCTGCCGCTGATGCGAAAACTCGCCGGGGCTCTGGGAGCCGAGCTTGGCTGCACGCGACCTGTCGTGGAGGCCGGCTGGTTGGAGTATCGCCATCAGATTGGCCAGACGGGCGTATCGGTTGCGCCTAAGCTTCTCGTGAGTATCGGTGTTTCGGGCGCCATTCAGCATCTTGCCGGCATCGGTGGGGCGGAGTGCATTATCGCCGTCAACGAGGACCCGGATGCCCCCATCTTTGGTGCTGCCCAGTACAAGGTTGTCGGCGATGCCGTCGAGGTCGTCGAGGAGCTGCTGGCCCAGCTTGAGCGCTAGGCGCGCGCCAGCCAGTCGCGCATCTCGTCCTTTAGACGCTCCCAGGTCGCTTGCGTGGCGGGATCGGCAAAGGGGCGCGTAATGCCAAAGGGCGCGTCGAGCAGGCGGTAGATATCGCCCTGCTCGCGCGCCAGCGCGCGGCTCGCTGGATAGACGAGCTCAAACATAAAGCAGATGAGCCCCACCAGGTAGTCGGCGGCCTCGTCGCGTTCGTCGCGTGCAACGCAGCGGTGCTCGTCAAAGGCGGTAAGCGCCGGTGTCGAGAACCGGCTGGCGAGAAACGTGTCCTCATCCACCTTGAGGATAGTGTCGACGGTGCTGTCGGCGATGGTGCGCATAATGTCGATCTTGTCGCCATCGCGTACGATATCGCAGAAGCACCGTGTACGCTCGTCGAGTTGTGCCGGCAGGCGAAAGTCGCTGTGATAGGCAATGCTCGCTCGGATGAGCTCATCTTCTGCCGGGTCATCGATAAAGTCGCGGATGCTCGTTACAGCGGGCACATCGGCGGGGTTCTCGCCAAAGAGGACCCCGACGCCCAACGCTGCGTGGCTCATACTCTCGGCGTCCTTAAAGGTGTCCCAGCGCCGCAACTGTTCAAAGCGTCCCATATCGTGTAACAGGCCGCAAAGCCAGGCCAGGTCAATATCCTCTGTCGACCAGCCCTGCTCGCGCGCCACGGCATCGCATGCCTCGGCAACGTGGTACGTATGCTCGATTTTGAGCGCGATGCGTGGGTTGGTGGCGTCGTAGGCATCGGTATAGCGTTTGAAGGCCGCGGTCGCCCGGCCCCGATCGATAGCCCTTGATTATCAACTTCATCCGAACACTTCCCACATTCATCCGCACATGTGCGGA
>CALKBP010000076.1:0-2073 GCA_937989885.1 uncultured Collinsella sp. | reverse complement strand
CGTGCGCTAGAGCTGAGAAGGGGGAGGCCTCGCGGCCTCCCCCTTTTTTTGCGTTAAAGGCGGCATTCACTAAGCAATTAAATCAATTCAATCATCCACCGGTGAATATAAACGTTCACCGTTCTGTGGCCGGTTCTCTGTTCTCAATGGACTAATATTTGCTTTAGCGCGCTGATGCGCTTGTCCTGTTTTACACGGGTTGTTTTATTGATTGTGACGGAAGGACTCACATGGCAGATGTTCATGAGCTGCTTGATACTTGGATTGCCAATGTCAAGGACGAGGAGCTCCTCGCTGAGCTCAACACGATGAAGGAGCAGGGTGACGAAGACGCCATCACCGACGCTTTCTTCCAAGATCTCGCCTTCGGTACCGCCGGTCTACGTGGCACTATCGGTGCAGGCACTAACCGTATGAATATCTATACGGTCGGTCGCGCGACGCAGGGTTTTGCTGACTATCTCAACGCGACCTTCGAGCATCCGACGGTTGCCATCGCTCGCGATAGCCGCAATAAGGGTGAACTGTTCGTTAAGACGACGGCTGCCATTCTTGCGGCAAACGGCGTGACTGCTCTCGTGTATCCTAAGATTTCTCCCGTGCCGACGCTTTCCTGGGCCGTCCGTGACCTTAAGTGCTCCGGTGGCATTTGCATGACCGCTAGTCATAATCCAGCGCCTTATAACGGCTATAAGGCCTATGGCCCCGACGGCTGCCAGATCACCAGTGAGGCCGCCGATGCAATTTCTAGGGCTATCGCCGAGACCGATACGTTTACCGGCGTGAAGTCCATGGACTTTGATGAGGCTCTTGAGCAGGGTCTGGTTAAATGGATCGATGACTCGTGCCTCGAGCGTTATTATGACGCCGTTCTCGCCCGCGGCGTGACTAACCTTTCTGCCGAGGAGATTGCCGGCGCACCGCTTAAGCTCGTCTACACTCCGCTCAACGGCACCGGCCTCATTCCCGTCACGACGGTGCTCGAGCGCGCTGGCATCACCGATGTCACGGTTGTTCCCGAGCAGAAGGAGCCTAACGGCGATTTCCCGACCTGCCCGTATCCTAACCCCGAGATCCGTCAGGCCATGCAGAAGGGCATCGATCTCTGCGAGCAGGTTCACCCCGATCTGCTGCTTGCAACCGATCCCGACGCCGACCGTGTTGGCGTTGCCGTCAAGAATGGTGATGACTACCTGCTGCTGACCGGTAACGAGATGGGCGTCCTGCTGCTCGACTATATTTGCAAGACCCGTGCCGCCCGCGACGAGGATCTCACCAAGAAGGTTGCCGTTACTACTATCGTTTCTTCCGCCATGGTTGACGCTCTGGCCGAGGAGTATGGCTTTGAGCTCCGTCGCTGCCTGACGGGCTTCAAGTACATCGGCGACATCATTACCTCGCTTTCCGATGCTGGCGAGGTCGACCGCTTTATCTTCGGTTTCGAGGAGAGCTACGGCTATCTGGCCGGCGACCACGTGCGCGATAAGGACGCGGTGAGCACTTCGCTTCTGATTTGCCAGATGGCGCAGTATTACAAGCTGCAGGGTAAGAACCTTGCCGACGCGATGCACGAGCTGTACGAGAAGTATGGCTACTATCACAATAAGACGATTTCGCTGAGCTATCCGGGTGCTGAGGGTGCGGCAAAGATGGCCGGCATCATGGCCGGTCTGCGCGAGAACCCGCCCGCGGAGCTCGCCGGTTCCAAGATTGAGGCCGTCGTTGATTACAACACCTGCGTGAACGGCCTGCCGAAGGCTAATGTCATTGAGTTCGATCTTGAGGGTGGTAACAAGGGTATTGTTCGTCCTTCCGGCACCGAGCCCAAGATTAAGCTGTACATCTTCGCTAAGGGCGCGGATGCCGCCGAGGCAGATACAGCACTTGACGCGATTGAGGAGTCCGGTCGCAAGCTGCTGGCATAAGGTATTTAAGAGTCTATTGCTATAGATAGGCAAAAGAGGGGATCTCGGAAGCGAGGTCCCCTCCTGTTTTTAACCAGCCAGCCGAGAGTACTTATATGTGTAGGAAATGTGTACGCCCAGATTCCCGCCCGCGGGGGCCCTCCGGTCT
>CALKBP010000075.1:0-24838 GCA_937989885.1 uncultured Collinsella sp. | reverse complement strand
CTAATCCTAAGAGACAAGGCCGTATGGATCTCTACGCTCGTTCTCGCCGCAGCCTTCTCCATCCCCATTGCGTTCAATTCACCCATTTACGGACCCTTCTTTATGAAACAGGGCATGCAGAGCTTTGTCGACGCATTCAATACGCGCGCGCCCCAGGCCAGCGGCACAGACCTATCTCCAGAGCAGCAAAATGACGCGGAGCTTGCAAGATACGCGAACGCCGCCCTTGCCGCTCAAACCGACGCCGCCTTTCTCGATTCTGCCGAGAGCTACTACGCGCTCATGGGCGAAGGCTTCCAATCCGGGTCCATCGTGGGAGACCGAGAGACCAATGACGCGGCGCTCGCATATTGCCGCGCCCTGAGCAGCTCCGGCATCACGGATATCCCGGCCTCCGCAAACGACCTGCCATTCCTTTCCTTCCTGCCTTACGCCATTGCCACGGCGCCGTCTTTCCTTCCCTTCATCCCCTTCCTTCTCTCGTCGATACTCGTGCTCGGCGCCACAAGGCCCGGGACCCTGGCGGCGAAGGCGCCCGTGCCCAAATTCCGGCGCCTTATCCAGATCGTGTTTTCGATAATCGTCGCGGGGACCGCGATGCTCCTCGCCGGCCTCGCACCCGGGGGCATTTGCGCCTTGGCCCTAAACGGCTTCGGGCAAATTGGGTACCCGATCGCCTTCTTCCATGACGGCGCGCTTGCCACCACGACCGCGGGAGACGTCTTCACGACCCTGCTTCTCGCGCTGCTTGCGGGCGGAACCTTGATATCCGTTTGCTCCGTCGTCCTATCGACCGCAACGAGGCGCGTCCTCGCGGGCCCCCTTGCCTCCGCGCTGCTTGTCGCGGCCCCGGCATTCCCGTTACTGTCCGATTCGGCGCTGGAGCATAATGCCGTGCTCGGGCTCCTGCCGCTGGCCGTGTTCTCGCCTATCGAGGCAACGGGTTACGTGGGATGCTTCCCGACGGAATTCATTGGCTCCGGTTCAGGCAGCGCATCGATGCTTGCCGTGGCCCTGATATACGTCGCGGTCTTTTTTGCGGTCGGCGCCGTTGCGACACGTTCGCCCAAACAGTCTGGACCCGCGAAAAAGCACCATGGGCTCGAGCTTCTGGACGCGAGCGTGGGATACGGAAGCACGACGATACTTTCAATCGGGTCGCTTTTCCTGAGCCCGGGAACGGCGGCGGGCCTCGTTGCTCCCAACGGCTCGGGGAAAACCACCCTTCTTGAAGCGCTGTCGGGCCAATTTCCCACCCGCATCCGCTCGGGAAGCCTGGCGGCAGACGGAATCAGCCAACGTCGATCAGCCGAATTCGCAGAACTCGTCTACCTGAGCTCTTCAGGCGGCACGGATCTCTATCCCACGCTATCGGCCATCGAGCACCTTGCTTTCGTTAGGGAGGCGTGGAAATCGGCCGCCGACATCGACTCGCTCTGCAGCTCCCTCGGAATCTCCCCATATCTCGACAAGCCGACCCGTAAACTCTCGACAGGAATGAAGCAGCAGGTAAAGCTTGCCATGGCGATATCGACCGATTGCCCGTACCTCATCCTCGATGAACCGCTGAACGGCCTCGATCCGGGAAAGCGGAAAACCTCCTGCGACGCGATGCGCAGCGAGGTGGCGCGGGGACGAAGCGTGCTCATTTCAAGCCATCTGCTCGACGACCTGGCAGACCTCACCAACTCGTTCTACTTCATCGAGGCCGGCACGCTCGTGGAAAAGATCAAGTCGTCCTCGCAGACGCTCAAGCAGGAATACCTCGATACATACGAGCGAGGTGAATGACATGATAGGCAAGAGCCATGCAAAGATAGCGATTGTTGGCTTTGTACTTTGTCTCGCAATGGTGCTATGTGCATCATTTGCGAGGTATAGGTCCGAGCAGTCGTTCATCGATGGCGCTGAAAATGGGTTTGGCATAGACGGGATGTATGTCAACGATGGCGCGACCAGGCCGTCTATGGCGATTCTTGCAGGCGAAGACATGGAATGGCAAATCTGTAATGACGATGGCTCTTGTCTGAGTGGTCGTTTGGCCGCAACGAGCGACCCGAATTCGTTCGATCTTCTCGACAATGATGGATCGGATTGCGGTTCAGTTCACCTGTCGTATGCATCGCGAGATGGGATGGACGGCATTCTCTACGTCTCCCACGAGTCTGGCGATTTCAAGATGCGCAGGACTAACCGAGTGCCGGCTTTTTTCGAGGAGTGAGAATTCCCGGCGGTCTGCCGATCAGGCCGCCGGGGTATTGAACCCCGCATTCATCCGTACACACACGGATGAATGCGGGAAGTGTCCGGATGAAGTTGATAATCAAGGAAACAAAGCCGTTCTGCCTGGGACGGCTTTGGCTTGGACTTTAACTACAACATCGCAATCGACACTTATCAGCTCGCGCAACGCGCATGGCCAAATCTCGGACGCTGGTGCATGGAGGACCTTCGAGATTTACTGGACATCCAAAACGACGACGCACACCGCGTGCTCGCCGACTGCGAAGACGAGATGGCTGTCTACAATGCGATCAGAAACGACGTGAAGTCCGGAGAGCTTTCTGTGGAACCGCCGCGCCGTCGCGCGAGCCGACCGGGCAACCCGGGCAATCTGGTCCCGGCTCTCCCGGTCGTATTCCTACGATATCGCCCCTAGATCACCAATGCGTCAGATAAAGAATGAGGCAATGGCTATGATCACGCCTACGGCGGATGCAACGACTGCGCCTTTTTTCCTCTCCTTTAGTCCGACGAATAGGGTTGCCGTAAAGTAAAGGGCGGAAATGCAGGATATGGCAAGCGAAACGAGTTCCTTGGGCGGTTTCAGCAAAAGGTCGCTAGCAAAGAGTAATGCAAGCAGGGCAAAGCCGATTGTGTTCAAGTATCTCGATTGATTTTGCGACAACATGGCAACTTCCTTTCAGAACATGCAAGTGAAAAGTCGGTACGATGTCATTGCGGTTGCAAAAAAGCCGCCGCCAGGACCGGTTGTCACGAGACCGGCGATAACTTCAGCGGTGCCAGCAAGGTAGGGATCGCGCAGGCAAGCCTCCTCCTTCGCGTTCAGCTTGACCTTGTGAGGGACGGGGCGGTTATTTGCAGATCCGTGAGAATCGCACCACGCCTTGGAATATGAATCCGCGCAGCGCCCGCGCTCAAAAAAGGGATATATCGTAATTTTCGTCGTAATTGACTCCGACGTAGATATCGCTGCTCTCGGCGGGATATCCCTCGTCGGCATGGGCTGCCGCAACGGGTACAAATGGTGTCATGACAAGGGAGAGGCAAAGAGTTGGTGAGACGATGGAGGGTAGGCATTTCTTCATGGCGGGCTCCTTAATCTGGCCTTTTATAGTTACTCGATGTCGCCTCCTTTCGCTTTCTATCCGTTGTATTCGGCGTATTTCTTTAATAAGGCAAGAGATTCTTTCTTTCCTTCGGCTGAGCCGATGATGTTTCCTTGATCATCCAGTATGAATACGGACGGAATATGCTCAAGTTCATATTGGTCATACACGGCCTTATCTTAATCTATGTATATGGGAAGCCTCCTTCATGGATTGAGGCTTCTTCAATCGTGCTGTCCTCGGAAACAGTGAAAAGGTTCTTCCTTATGGCTGCGAAATTATCAAGTTGTTGCATATCCTCTATGAGAGATTCGCAGTGCGAACACCACGATGCCCAGAACATCAAGATGTTTTCCTCATTAGGTTTTAGCTTGTCAAAATAATTGACGTTTCGGCCGAGGCTGAAATCTTGACCCTTTTTAATGGACAAAGATGAGGGATAAGCATCGTGTTGCGGTTTGATGTTGACGGCGATTAAGGCAGCGAAACACGTCGGAGTCGCCAAAGTCAGTAAGGCGATAACGCATTTTCTCGGTTTCCAGCTCATGACAGATCCCTCTCTCATGGTGAAACGCATACGTTTTGGGACGCGAGTAAATTCGACACCTGACCTGTAGGCGAGATGCGTATCATGTTCGTAAGCCGCACGTCGCTTAGGTTCGACTGTTCGGTTTGAAACGCCTCCGTCGTTATCTATCATGGGGGCTTCAACGACAATGCTCTGAGCGTAACTGCGCCAAGATGGGCCGAATAGTCCGCTCTGCAGCTGGTACTGCGGTATCGCATGGGGCCCGAGCATTAGTCCGACCCAATGCGATACCTGATTTTTTTAACTACCAGTTCAGAGATTGAACCGAATCACAATGGCGCCTTACAGCTTCGGAAGTTCCGCGTCTATCGTAGACAGGACTGGATTGTCGGAAACGCTGGTTTGAAGCCGCTTGTCCGGCAGTGCCGCCACGATCATCGCGGCACTCGCAGGCGTCGCGAACACGATTATGAAGGCCAATTTCAGTCCTTGGTCCTCATATCCCTTGTCCATTGCCGCTTTGACAATAAGCTGCGCTGAAAAATAGCAAGCTATGCCATAGCAAACGATTAAGGCCAAAATGATTAACCACATGTGTATTCCCTTTCAATTCGGAGGCCTCTTAAAACGCAAAGCGCATGGATGCCGTCGATAAAAGCCGATATCTAGTCATCGGGGGTATGGAATTCAGCCGATGCCGACGTCTCCCCCGTGTCGACGAAGGCATGGACGTAGGAACCCCCCCCCATCGACCACGAACTGATCTAAGTTAGAGACGTCTCGGGGTCATCTGTGCGAATATTCACGATAACCTTCGTACTCGCTCTAATTTAGTTCCGAACGCAGCTGGGCGGCATCGCCGTAGCCCGCCTCGACGAGCTCGTCTAGATATTCCAAGCTCAGTAAATCAACGTTGTCATAGTGGTTCTTCACATACTTGTATTCCACCCTTAGGGCGTCGGAGATGCTGCCGGCCTTCTTGTACCACTTGGCAGCCATTTCCAGATCGCCGTCTTTCTCAAGGGCCTCTGCATTGGAAAGTGCGGACTTCACCTCCATCTCCGCCGAGTCGCCGTAGGGGGCAAGCGACTTGAATTCGGTATACGCCTTCCAAAAGTGTCCGCCCTCGTAAAGCGAGGTGGCCTCTCTGTACTTCATCTCGTTTCGTAAGTCTCCGATAGCATTGACCACTAGCGGGCGGCCTGCCGTTAGAAAGAAGATGAAAAGCAAGGCGAGGACCGCGGCGACGCCTAGCAGCTTCTTCCGTCTCTTTTCCGATTTCGGCTCTAGCACGGCCAGCTTTTCCGAGCATTCCTCAGCACGCGCCTCGGCATCCTTCCATCCAAGAACGCTCCCGAAAAGCCTTCTGGCTTCCCTCAGGTTTTCGATTTCCTCCTCGCCTGAAAATAGCGCGTCCGCTTTGTCGTATACGGATTGAGACCATTTATCCGCCGCTTCGCACAGGGATTCTTCGTCTTGCAAGCTCGATAGAATATCTTTATGGCACCCGCACTCGCGACAGGTTTCCCGCCAGACGTTTATGCCGCCGCACGCACACACCCACCATCCCTGATGGAACTGCGCCTTGCCGTTGGCGATTCGGCTGTCGGCATGCAGCTCCTTCAGCTGGCGGCCCCTCTCGGCCATCGCCTTAAGGGCCCCCTGCTCGCATTGCGGTAGGTCGAAATCCAATTCCGAAAAGGGAACATCGCCTCTGGACCCATCGGCATAGTCGACATGGGCGATACCGAAGATGGAGTTCAGGATATCCGCTGAGAGATTCTCGATCTTTATCTGCAGATAGGCCGCAGAGGTGTTGACGTTTCTCGCGACCTGGACGACCGTTACCATCGCAGGGCATCCGGGTTCCCATTTCAGAAGGCTCGAATCCCCGGACCCATCATCCCTGAAGACCACTTTATAGTTACCCAATCACCTTACCTCCTGTATTCGCGGCTTTTGGAACGGCTTAGGCTATAAGACGGTTCCCATCAGCTTTTCAACTCAATTTTACTTACGCTACCTGCGAATTTGTTGAGCAACAAATTCGATTGTGTGAGCGGTCGGTTAAGCCGCGCAGGCGTTGAGCTAACTACTCTTTGCCGCTGCGGCAAGACCGGTGCAACCTTTTGGATTAGTCCTACGCTCAGTTCGTATTGCAAACCCTGAGCGAAGGGAGTGTCGCATATGCATGCAGCGGCAATTAACCTTCGGGGGGGGGGTATCTCCTAGAGGTGTCCGCCTCCGAGGGCAATCTATCATCGAGTACGTCCTGATCATCGCGGTCATCGACCTGGTGATCGTGTTCGCGGGACCCGGCGTGGCGGGGGCCATCCGCAACCAGTTCAACCTGGTGGGTAACACGCTCAATAGCGAGACTGATGGAGGCACGGAGGGCGGTGGCGCGTCCGGCGGCGGCTCCGCGGGGGCCGATTCCGCGACCGTTCAGGCGGCCATCGCCAAGGACGCGAAGGACTGGACGCTGGATGAGCAGAAAGCCGTGGCCGAGGACATCGCCGCGAAGGGCGAGGCATCGCCCGCCTACGCGAAAGCTAAGGTTGCGATGGATACAGGGACGAAGTTCTCCGTCAAGTTGACCAATGGCAAGACGATGGAGTACCGCATCGTCGGCATCAACCACGATGATTTTGCTGATGGCTCAGGCAAGGCGGGGCTTACGTTCGAGGCGGCCAACGATGCCCTAGACCAGCAGCGAATGAACGCCACGAAAACGTCAGTCGGTGGATGGGAGAAGTCCGACCTACGCGACCGTCTCAATACCGGAGACCTCTGGGCGCTTTTGCCCTCCGAACTCCAGTCCAAGGTGAAGTCCGTCACGAAGATGACCGACAACAAGGGCGGTAGCAGCGGCGGCACGCCATCGGCGACGACCGACAAGGTCTTTCTGCTCTCGGCGACCGAAGTCTACGGAAACTTCTGGTCCAATGACCACCTCCAGTCCGACGGCTCCCAGTACGAGTATTACGCCTCCAAGGGCGTAACATTGCGGAACTATTCCGTCGCCGCGTCGGGCTATAGTTGCTGGACTCGCTCCGCGAGCACGGGCTACTCCATGTCATTCCATTATGTCCAGTGGAACGGTGACTGTGGCGACTCCGAAGCGTCGGGCACCCACTGGCTGTTCCCCGCTTGGTGCTTCTAGCCTATCTTCTAGGCTTGTGTAGCGCAAAGCCCGCACAATTACGTGCGGGCTTTTCTTTTGGCGATTGCTCGAACAATTTGAGGTTCATGGCAGTGGTAGTCGGTTTGAGGAAAAATGGGACCATACAGCGGCTCTCAGAGCGCCCGCCACACTCCCCCGCCATTACCTCTGCGGCGTCCTCGTATAGAGCCCATCCCGTTTGGCATATCGATGCAACAGCCCACTTGTCCACCGATCAAGTGAACTACTGGAATAAATACAGCGACACGCTTGTTCGTTACAGTCGCTATATCTGTGTAAATCGCCGCGATAAATACAGCCTGTACTCGACTGTATACCAGCTACGCGTATGTAGAATCATTTCGCGTTAATAAATCGGCTCAAGCGCGTGTAAAACGCGCAAGTAACCTCAAAAAGCGATTATCGCGTAGGTAGATTTTTGGCACCCTGGTGCTTAATCAAAATTAAGAAATTGCTAAAAACAAAAAAGGTCAGGCACTAGGTGCCTGACCTGCAAACTTCTGGTCGGGACGACTGGATTCGAACCAGCGACCCCTTGACCCCCAGTCAAGTGCGCTACCAAGCTGCGCCACGTCCCGAAGCTTTTGTTTGTTGCTCTGCTCTCGCTCGCAACAGGGAGTATATTAACCCGAAACTTTGGACTTGTGCAAGAACTTTTTTAATTATTTTTGAGCAAGTCCAAAATTGTATCTGCGAGCTGGGGTTTTGTTAGCACCGGAAGTTCCTGAGTCCCTGCTGTGCTCACGATCCAAGCCTTATTGGTATCAGTTCCAAAGCCTGAATCGGCGCGTGAGACATCGTTGGCGATGATCGCATCGCAGCCCTTGCGGGCCAATTTGCGCTCAGCGTACTCCACAACGTTATCAGTCTCGGCTGCAAATCCGATCACACGGCGCTCGCCCTTCTGGCGTGAAAGCTCGGCCAAAATATCGACCGTCTCGACGAGCTCGATGCGATCCAAGCGTTCGTTGGCCTTTTTGAGCTTATGATCGGCAGGGGCTGCGGGGGTGTAGTCTGCGACAGCGGCCGCGCAAATGGCCGCATCGGCCGTCTGAAAGGCGCCCAGCGCCGCCTGCAGCATCTCTGCAGCGGTCTGCACGCGCACGTACTCCACGCCGCGGGGAATATCGAGCGATGTCGGTCCCAGCACAAGCGTGACCGCAGCACCGCGGCGAGTGGCCTCCCCCGCCAGGGCGATGCCCATCTTGCCCGACGATCGGTTGCCGATGAAGCGCACGGGGTCGATCGGTTCGTGCGTAGGACCGGCGGTGATCACGATGCGCTTGCCTGCAAGGTCCTGGTGCGCGGGGTTGAGTACCTCGCAGACGGCCTCGACGATGTCCTCGGGCTCGCTCATGCGCCCCGTGTCCACGTCGCCGCAGGCAAGGTAGCCACTACCGGGGCCAACCACGTGCACCCTGTGGTCGCGCAACGTGGCCATATTGGCCTGCGTTGCCGGCGCCTTCCACATGCCGTTGTTCATGGCGGGGGCAATCACGATGGGACGCGGCGTGGCAAGCAGCGTGGTGGAGATGAGGTCATCGGCAATGCCGTTGGCCATCTTTGCGATGATATTGGCCGTGGCGGGCGCCACGACCACAAGGTCGGGCTCCTGCGCGAGCGAAATGTGGTGGATGGGGTCGGAGGGGTCGTCGAACAGGCCCACCGCGACCGGCTCGTTGGTGAGCGCGCGGAAGGTAAGCGGCCCCACAAACTCCGTGGCATGCTCGCTCATAACGACCTTGACGCGCGCGCCGCGCTTTTGCAGCAGGCGCACGATATTGCACGACTTATAGGCGGCGATCCCGCCGGTAATACCCAGCAGGATCGTTTTTCCCTCAAGTTGCATTGAATTGTTGGGTGCCGCCGTCATCGTTTAAGCTTCCTTGCTGGGAAGCACCAGCAGGCGGTGGCAATACGGGCAGTGCGCGATCTCACTACCGTCGTGGTTGAGGTCGCTCATGGACGACGCCTGCAGCGCGGTGTGGCAGATGGTGGGAATGTTGCCCTGGATGGTCTCGACGGCCAGGCCGCGGAACTGCTTAAGCAGGCGCTCGTAGTCGGTGAGCACGTCGGTCGGCAGCGTGGCGGCAAGGGCGGTGCGCTCCTTGGTAGCGGCGTCAATCTGAGCCTGGAGGTCGGCGGCCTTGGCGCGAGCGGCCTTGGTGTCGGCCTTCACGCCCTCCTCGAATTTGGCGATGATGGCCTGCGCGCGTGCCTCGCGGTCGAGCGCTTCTTTATGGGCGACGACGACGTCCTTGCGGGTGTGCTCGATCTTGTCCAGACGTTTTGCCAGGGTGGCAAGCTCATTCTCCAGGTCCTGCACCTCGCGGTAATCAGAACCGTCGACGTGGCGCTTCTTGGCGGCCTCGATGGCGTTGTTGGTCTGGATCTCGGTAGTGTTGAGGTCGTCGAGCTCAATATCCAGGTCCTTGCGCTGGGCGTAGAGCTTGGTCATCTCGGACTTGAGCTTAACGTAGGTCTTGCGCTTGGAAGCGAGCTCCTTGAGCTCCGGCATATTGGCAAGTTCGCTCTTGTTACGGGCGAGCTCCAAATCGATCTGTTGCAGCTTGAGTAGCGTAGCGCCGGCGCTCATAAGTTCTCTCCTTTTGTCACAGTCCACCATTGGCAAGGGTTCAGTATTTTAATCGTATGACGGGGGTCGACCCCGGCGTCAACTGCAGAGTTCATCAATATATCAACGAACGGCTCCTCGGAGCGGTCATGGCCGAGCAGGATGATGCCCAGACCGCGCAGAGCGAGGTCCTGCGCCACGTGATAGCCCGCCTCGCCCGTCACGATGACATCCGCACCGGCGGCGATGGCAAGCTCGCCAAAGTCGCCGAGGGAGCCGCCCAAAATGGCGACGGTGCGGCACGGGTGCTCGGCTTCGCCCCATACGCGCGGGTCGCTGCCAAAGGTCGTGGCGGCACGGTTGGCGAGATCGCGCAGATTGCAGGCGTCATGGAGGGTCGCGAGTGCGCCCAGACCGGTGAGCTCGGGCTCGTCCACATGCTCCAGCGAACTCATGGGCTCAGCGCCCAGCAATTCACTTAAGCGAGTACGCGCTTCGTGCGAGCGGTCCAGGTTGGTGTGAAGCGAGATAATGCTCACGCCGCAACGAGCTGCCTCGTACAGCGCAGCGCTGCACTGGGGACGCGCGGATTCCGCCGGGCAAAACGCCTCGGGCGCCTTGATGTAGATGGGATGATGCGTCAGCAGCACGTTGGCGCCGGCCTCGAGAGCGCGGTGCACGTTGGCTTCGGTCGCGTCGAGTGCACAGGCAACACCGGTAATCTCTGCAGCGGGATCACCCACAGATAGCCCAACATGATCCCAGCCCTCGGCGTCCGCCTTGGGATAGCGTGCCAGCTGCGCACGTTCAAGCTCGGAGACGATCATGCGGCGCCTACGATCGAGAGCAGCGTCTGGGCAAAGTCGTCCAGATCGCTCGGATTCACGCGGTCATCGTAGGAGATGCGAAGTGCGCCTAGCGCCTGCTCGCGGCCAATACCCATGGCGCTGAGCACGTGGCTCGGGTCCATGCTGCCGCTCGAGCAAGCCGATCCGGCCGAAACCTCAAAGCCGGCGGCATCGAGCTTGATGATGAGCTCCTCGGAGTCCATGCCGTCGACGTAGATCGAAACCATACCCGGCAGACGATCTGTCTGCGCGTAGTCGCCCATCGTGGCGTGAATGCGAGGATGGGCTGTAAGCGTGGTGTAGAGTTTATCGGACAGGGCCTGCAGCGTCGCGCGCTCCTGGGCCACATGGGGCGCCAGAGACGAGGCGGCAGCGGCAAAAGCCAGCTGCGTGCGCAGGTCCTGCGTACCGGCGCGACGGCCGGCTTCCTGTCCACCGCCAAAGATGCGGGGGCGCAGCGGCGTGCGGCTCTTAAGGTAGAGCGCGCCGGATGCCACAGGGCCGCCGATCTTGTGCGCAGCAACGGTCATAGCGTCGACGCCCAGCTCGGTGACATCGAGCGGAATATGCAGGTAGCCCTGGATGGCATCGGTGTGAAACAAGGCGCCGACAGCATGTGCGGCGGCGGCCAGCTCGCGGATGGGCTGCACCACGCCGGTCTCGTTGTTGGCGACCATAATGCTCACGAGCGCCACGTCGTCGCCGAGCAGCTCGACAAGCGTGGCAGGCTCAATGTAGCCTAAGCGACAGGGCTGGACCAGGTCGACGGTAAAGCCGGCGGCACGCAGTAGCGGCAGGTTGTCCAGAATCGAATCGTGCTCGATGGCCGAAACGATTACACGATCGCGCTTGCGGTCGCGCTGACGAGCGCCCTCGGCAAGACCGAGCAGCGCCAGCTGGTTGGCCTCGGTGCCGCCGTTGGTAAGGATGATCTCGGACGGGCGAACGCGTGCGCCAAAGCTACGAGCAATCTCGCGACGTGCCACCTCCAGGCGTGCGGCGGCCTTGCGGCCAAGCGAGTGCAACGAGTTGGGGTTGACGCCGGCGAGCTCGCTGTCGTCATATTCGCGTTGCGCAAGGAGCGCCTCGGCGCGCATGGGCGTCGAGGCGGCATAGTCAAGATTCACGGGTATGCGGTTTTGACCTGCGGTCATAAGGGTTTATGCCTCCTGTGCGGCCTCGTTGCCCAGCTTCTGCAGCAGCGCAACCTCGGCGGCGGGATCTTCGGACTTAAATACGGCGGAGCCGGCTACGAGCACGTTGGCGCCGGCCTTGACGACCTCGGCGATGTTCTTGGAAGAGATACCGCCATCGACCTCGATCAGGGGCGACACGCCGTGGCGCTCGCACATGGCCTTGAGTTCGTGGAGCTTTGCGATGGTGCCCGGGATAAAGCTCTGGCCGCCAAAGCCAGGGTTCACGCTCATGAGCAGCACCATATCGACGACGTCGATGATGCTCTCGAGTACGCACACAGGGGTGGCGGGGTTGAGCACCACGCCGGCCTTGACGCCGCGCTGCTGCAGATGCGTGAGCGTGCGGTGCAGGTGCGTGGAAGCCTCGTAGTGCACGGTGATCATGTCGGCACCGGCGTCTGCGTACCAATCGACCGTCTCGTCGGGGTTCGACACCATCAGGTGCGCGTCGACCGGTACATCGGTGGAGCGCTTGACGGCCTTAAGGATGTCAACGCCAAAGGTCAGGTTGCCGGTAAAGTGACCGTCCATGACGTCGAAGTGCACGTAGTCGGCACCGGCGATCTTGTCGAGCTCGCCTTTGAGGTTGGCCATGTCGGCCGAGAGGACGGACGGAGCGATTTTGATGGAACCCATGGTAGTAGCCTTTCTGCGTTAGTCGGCGAGTCCGTAGAACTCTTGAGAGGGGACGCGGTCGGTGAGAGTCTCGAGCGCCCTATCCAAAGTAACACCGTTGTAGAGCGTTTGCTCTACGGCAAAGGTGAGCGGAATGTCTACGCCCAGTGAACGGGCAAGCTCGCTGACGCTGCGGGCCGCGACGGCACCCTCGACCACCATATGCGTGCGTGCCTGGTACTCGTCGAGCGAAACGCCATGAGCGAACTCGTAGCCAAAGGTGCGGTTGCGTGAATGCTCCGAGGTACAGGTGGCGATGAGGTCGCCCATGCCGGCAAGTCCCATGCAAGTCATGGCCTGGCCGCCGCGGGCGTGAACCAGGCGGCTGATCTCGGCCAGACCGCGCGTCATGATGAGGGCAAGTGTGTTGTCGCCCGCGCCCGAGCCGGCGGAGATGCCGCACACGATGGCGATGACGTTTTTCATGGCGCCGCATACCTCGACGCCAGTCATGTCCTGCGACAGATAGATGCGGAAGGCCGTGGAAAGCAGCAGCTCCTTAAAGGTCTCCCCCACCTGCTGATCTTTACTGGCGATGACGGCGGCAGAAAGCCCGCCGCGGCAGATCTCCTCGGCATGGTTGGGGCCCGAGAGCGCCGCCACGCGCGCCTCGCCGCCGATCTCGCTGGCGATGACCTCGCTCATGAGTAGGCCGGACTCGGGCTCAATGCCCTTGGTGAGGCACAGAACCGGCGTCTCGTCCGCAATGAACGGCGCCGCCTGGTGGCAGACGTCGCGCAGGTGCGTCGAAGGCACGGCAAAGATGATGGCCTCGGCGCCGTTGAGCGCCTGGGCCAAGTCCGTCGTGGCGACAACGTTTTCCGGCAGCACGTAGTCCACCAGATAGCGGGGATTACGGTGCTCGCCGTTAATGCCGGCGGCCGTCTGCTCGCTATGAGCCCACATGGTCACGCGCGCGGCTCGCGCGGCGGCAAGGCCGGCGACGGCGGTTCCCCAGGAGCCGGAGCCAATCAGCGCAACATTCATGACTCTCTCCTACTTATCGTCGGGCTCGGTGACGCGCTTGGTAAACGAGAGCTTGGACTCCTTACCGGTCATGAGCTTTTTGATGTTCGCGCGATGGGCCCACACTACGGTGATGCCGATCATCGCCATGCAAAACTTAAGGCCCAGGCTGCTGTACGGAAAGACCGCACAGGCAGCGATGGGAAGACCAATGGCGGCGGCAAGCGAGCCCACCGACACAAACTTGGTGATGGCGACGGCCACGATAAACATGCCCAGCAGCGATAGGCCAATGGGCCAGTACCAGGCAAGAATCACGCCCAGGCCCACGGCGATACCCTTACCGCCGTGGAAGCTAAGGTAGGGCGAGAAGATGTGTCCCCATACGGCAGCCAGGCAAATGACGCCGAGCATCCAGTCACCGGCGGCACCGGGAGCCATGATGCTCACGGGGAAGCCATAGCCCACGCTCGCGATGAGTGGACGGGCGATAAGGACACAGATGGCGCCCTTAAGGCAGTCGAGCAGCAGCGTGAGCGCGGCCACCTTGGGGCCGGCCACGCGCAGCGCGTTGGTGGTGCCGATGTTGCCGGAGCCCGCCTTGCGAATGTCCGTGTGGTTGAACACGCGGCCCAGGATCAGGCCAAACGGAATCGCTCCGATAAAGAACGAGACCACGGCGCAGATGGCGGTCAGCAGAATCGGATTAAGCATCCTTTTGCTCCTTCTTCCTAAAGAAGAGTCGAATGGGCGTACCGGCGAAGTCGAAGGTCGAGCGCATACGGTTCTCCACGTAGCGCTGGTAGGTGTCGTTGACCAGGTCGCTGTGGTTGACGAAGAACGTGAACGTCGGCGGGTTGACGCCCGTCTGAGTCACGTAGTGCATGCGCAGGCGGCGCTTGCCGTCCACCACGGTGTGGCCAAACTCGCGCAGGTCGGTAAGGAACGTGTTGAGGCGCGAGGTACTGATCTTTTGCGAACGCGTCTTTTCGGCGGCGTCGACCATCGCCCAGATCTTCTCGATGCCGCGGCCGGTCAAGGCCGAGATGCGCAGGTATTGGGCCCAGGGAGCCATGACGCCCAGACGGCGGTCGATGGTCTCCATGCAGGCCTCGCGCTTGCGGTCATCGTCGAGCAGGTCCCACTTGTTGAGCAGCACCACGATGGCGCAGCCGCGCTCGATGGCAAGACCCATGACCTTCTGGTCCTGCTCGGTAACACCCACGGAGGCGTCGACGACGAGCAGCGCCACGTCGGCGCGGTCGATGGCGCGCAGGCCGCGGACCATGGAGTAATACTCGATGTTCTCGTACACGGTGCTCTTTTTACGGATACCCGCGGTGTCGACCATGCGGTAGTGCTTGCCGTTGCGCTCGACGACGGTATCGATGGCGTCGCGCGTGGTGCCGGCAATGTTGGACACGATGGAACGATCGGCGCCCAGGATGCGGTTGAACAGCGAGGACTTACCGGCATTGGGGCGGCCGATGATGGCGACGTTCAGCGCGTCGGGGAACTCGTCGGCGACTTCGTCCTCCTCCTCGGGGAGCAGGGCCACGATGTCATCGAGCAGGTCGCCCGTGCCGTGGCCGTGCAGGGCCGAGAGCGGCGTGGGCTCACCGATGCCGAGCGAATAGAACTCCCAGATGTTGTCGTTCTCACGATCGGGGTTATCGAGCTTGTTCACCAGCAGAAAAACCGGCTTGTCGCAGCGCTTGAGCATGCGGGCGACCGATTCGTCCTCCTCGGTGACGCCGGTGCGGCCGTCGACCACAAACAGGATGACGGCGGCTTCCTCGGCGGCGGCGAGTGCCTGGTCGCGGATGGACGTGGCAAACACGTCATCGCTCTTGAGCGGCTCGATGCCGCCCGTGTCGACGATGGTGAACTCGCGGCCGTTCCAATCGGCCGTGTGATACGAGCGGTCGCGCGTGACGCCGCGGGACTCGTGGACGATGGCGTCCGAGGTCTGGGCCAGGCGGTTAACGAGCGTGGACTTGCCCACGTTGGGGCGTCCGACGACGGCGACGATAGGTTTCATCTGCTCTCCTTTAATGGATAGGGTCAGCGGAATTAGTAGAGTCGGCAGGCACAATGCCAAGGATGTGCTCCAGGGTATCGAGCAGCTCATGCGGCATGGTCGACACCACATGAACCTCGGCGCCGCGACTGGTAAGGCTTGCGAGTAAATCTTCACGATGATACTCGTCAAGCGTCATGCCGTCAGCGTTGAACATGAGCTTAGGCACAAAGAGCATAACCCCCGACAGGTCTTGCGGCAGCTGCTCCAGGATGTCGCTCGCGACGATGAGGCCGGTCACGTCCACATTGCCGCCAAAGTAGCGGTTCTTGATGGCCGTGACGGCGCCGGCAAGGCCATGCGGAGACTCCACGAAGCGCGCCACGGTATCGCGTGCGCTAGCGCCCGAGAGGCACAGCAGGCGCTGGCCACGGGTGGCGATTGCCTCGCGGACGCGGGCCAGCCGCTCGGCGTCGGCGGCAAGGACATCGTCTGTCTCGTCCAGATACGAGCGGATCATGCCGATGCCGTCGTAGTACTGCGGGTAGCCGTCGTAGAAATCGGCCTCGGGCGGCTCGATGCCGGCGTCCAGGTAGAACTCGTCGCTCATCTGAAAGGTGTGGCGGCCAAAGCGCTCGTACGCGCGGTCCTGGAAGGGCCGGATCATGGCGATGGTCTCGCGCGCCAGCTCAGGCTTGTCGCTGTAGGACCAGCTAAAGCGATTTTGGTGCTTGGTAAAGCCGAGCGGCACAATGCCCAGGCTGGTGATTTGCTCGTGCTCCTCGCAAAAGCGTAGGGTCTTTTCCAGCTCCTCGCCGTCGTTCATGCCAGGGCACAAAACGATCTGCGCATGGATTTCGATGCCGGCGGCCATGATGGCCTCGAGCACGTCCATACCGCGCTGGGCGTTGCGGCCCATCATGCGGCGGCGAACGTCGGGGCTCACGGCGTGGACCGAAACGTTCATCGGACTCATGTTGCGGTCGATGACGTTTTGCACGTCCTCGTCGGTGAGGTTTGTGAGCGTGACAAAGTTGCCCTGCAAAAAGCTCAGGCGATAGTCGTCATCGCGGATGTAGAGCGTGGAGCGGCCGCCCTTGGGCAGCATGGTCATAAAGCAGAACACGCAGGCGTTGACGCAGGTGCGCATGCCGTCAAAGATGGGGCCATCGAACTCCAAACCCCAGTCCTCGCCGGGAAAACGGTCGAGCTCCACGGGGGTGATGGTGTTGTCGCGCGGGTCGAGAACCTCCAGCTCGACGGTGTCGTCGTCGGCTTCCCAAAGCCATACGATCATGTCGGTGAGCTGCTCGCCGTTGACCGTGAGCACGCGCATACCCGGCTCGATACCCACATCCCATGCGGGTGATTCGGGGCGCACGTTCTTAACGAGCGCGCCCTCACCCGGCTCGGGGTCGCGGCTGCGCCCGTAATCGGCCACCTCGGCGGCGTATGCGGGTACGGTCTGGTCCATGATTAGCGGCAAAGCTCCTTGATGCGCGCAACGGCGCGTTCGATGTGTTCTTGCGGGGTGGAGGCTCCGGCAGTGATGCCAATGTGGCGCGCGCTGGCAAACCACGCGGCCTCAAGCTCGGAAGCTTCCTCGATGTGGTGCGTGTGCTCGCAGACGTCGGCGCAGATCTGTGCCAGGCGGCGCGTGTTGCCGGAGTTTTTGCCACCCACGACGACCATGCAGTCGCAGCGGTTGGCAAGTGCGGCGGCCGCCTGCTGGCGCTCGCTCGTGGCTGCGCAGATGGTGTTGATCACGCGCAGTTCCTGCACGCGCGGGGTGATGGAGGCCACAACCTCGGCCAGGTTCTGCGCGGTCTGGGTGGTCTGCACAACCAGGCCCACCTTGCCCTTGAGTGACAGCGCGTCCGCATCGTCGGCACAGCTCACGACCTGCGCGTCATCGCCGGCGTGGCCCAGGATGCCCTCGACCTCGGGATGCCCCGGCTCGCCCACGACGATCACACGGTAGCCCTCGCGCACCAGGCGCTCGGCGGCCACGTGGACCTTCTTGACGTAGGGGCAGGTGGCGTCGACCACGGTGAGGCCGCGCTCGCGAGCGGCGTCAATGACCTGCGGCACCACACCGTGGGCGCGGATGATTACGGTGCCCGACGCGGCATCGTCCAAGGTGTCGGCCAGACCAACGCCTGCCTCGGCAAGCTCGCGCACCACGATGGGGTTGTGGATGAGCGGGCCCAGGGTGTGGACCTGAGCGCTCTCCCCTGCCTGCGGCGCGGCTGCCAGCGCCATGTCGAGCGCTCGCTGCACGCCGTAGCAGGTGCCGGCGTGGGCGGCGATTTCGATGGTGGGGGCGTCTGCCTTGCCGGGCACAGCCTCGGCAGTGTTAATAACTTCCTCACCCATGGCTAGAACCTGCCCGGGTGCTCGGCGCACAGGTCGTCGCGCATGGCGTAGACGCGGTTCATGGCCTCGGACTCAAACCATGCCAGGCGCTCCTTGCGCTTGAGCTCGGCCGGTGCGTCGGATAGCGAGATGGCCTTGCCGGCACGGATCCAGCACTTTTTGGGGCGCATGAGCTTTTTACCTTTGGGTGTGATGTCGGACCAGCCGCAGATGGCGAGCGGGTTGACGGGCGCCTTGCCCATCTGGGCGATGAGCGCAAAGCCGCCGTGGACCTCGGGCTTGATCTCGCGCGAGCGGATGCGCGTGCCCTCGGGGAAGATCAGGACGTCCTCACCGCGCTGCAGCGCATGCTGGGCAGCGCGCAGACACTTCATGTCGGCGGTGCCACGCTCGACGGGAATGCCACCCACTCGGCTAAAGGCCCAGCGCACAATCTTGGTCTTGGCAAACTCGGACTTAAAAATGGGGCGAATGCGGCGGCCGCCAAAGAACAGCGCCGTCTCTACAGCCAGGAGCTCGGCCATCGAGGTGTGGTTGCAGATGACCACGCTGCCGCGGCCTTCCTGGCGCTCAAACAGCAAGTCGGCGTCCTCGACCTTCCAGCGCCACATGAGCTTGGAGAAGACCCACAGGATGCCCATGACCACGAAGACAGTGCCGCGGATGAGCGCCGGGAACTCGGCGTACGGGGCGTTGTAGTAATCCTCGGGCGTCTGCTTAAACAGGCGCATGGGCTACCTCCTTTGGTTGATGAGGTCCTCGATAATGCGGACGACCTCATCGATGGTGTGGGCGGTGGAGTCGACGTGCACCGCGTCCTCGGCGGGCACGAGTGGCGCGACCTCGCGGCTGCTGTCGAGCTTGTCGCGCTGCTTGAGGGCGTCGAGGGTCTCGTCGACCTCGGCCTCGAGCTGCTCGGCAGTAAGCGGCTGGGCGTCGTTTTGGTGGCGCTGCAGCACGCGGCGACGGGCGCGCTCGCGCGGGTCGGCGGTCAGGAACACCTTGACCTGCGCGTTGGGGAACACGACGGTGCCGATGTCGCGACCTTCGGCCACGATATCGCGGTCTTCGGCTGCGCGGCGCTGATGGATGAGCATGGCGGCGCGCACGCCCGGGTAGGCCGAGACCTTGGAGACGTTGGCGTCTACCTGTGGGGTGCGGATGGCAACCGATGCGTCCTTACCGTCGATAGTAAGGCGCGTGTCCTCGCCGGTGCCGTTGGTAAAGCGGATTTCGATCTGCTCGGCGAGGGCGTCGATGGCCGCCTCGTCGTCCAGGTCGATGCCGCGGTCGAGCGCGGCGAAGGTGACGGCGCGATACATGGCGCCCGTGTCGAGCTTGTTAAAGCCCAGCTGTCGGGCGATCTCCTTGGCGATGGTGGACTTGCCGGAACCGGCGGGGCCGTCGATGGCGACGATCATGCAATGCTTCCTTTCGGTGGTTGACGTGCTGGTATGGGACGCAGGCGCTGCGGCTTGGCGGGTTGCCTAGCCCGTGTAGCGCTCGCGGTAGGTGTTGCGCTTGGGTGCGGAGCCATGGCTGCCGTGGTGGCGCGTGCGGCAGGCGGTGTTGGTCGCCGGCGCGGCGCCGCGCTTGGAGGTGGCCTGTTTGGGCGGGATGCCGCCGGCCTTGAGGATCTGCACCTCGCGGTCGGTGAGCTCGCGCCACGAGCCCTTCGCCACGTCCTTGAGCTCCAGGCCGGCAAAGTTACAGCGGTGCAGACGGATCACCGGATGGTGGATCTTGCTCAGCATGCGCTTAACCTGGTTTTTGCGGCCCTCGCGGATGATGACCTCCACGGCGGTGGTACCGGGCTTGATGCCTTGCGGAGCCACAGCTTCAGCCTCGCGCGCGTTAATGACGCGGCAGATTGCCGGCTGGCACAGGCCGTCGTCGAGCTCGATGCCGCGACGGAGTGGTTCTAAGTCGCGATCGGTCAGCTGCCCGTCCACGAGCGCCTGATAGGTCTTGTAGACGTGCTTGCTGGGGTGCAGCAGATCCTGCGAAAGGTCGCCGTCGGTGGTAAAGAGCAGAAGGCCCGTGGTGTCGCGGTCCAGGCGACCCACCGGGAAGAGCCCCGGAAAGCGGTCGCGCGGGACCAGGTCGGCCACACAAGGGCGCTCCTGCGGATCGCTCATGGTGGTGAGGTAGCCGGTCGGTTTGTAGAGCATCAGGTACACGGCACCCTGGTTGAGCTTGACGGGCATGCCGTCGACCTCGATATGGTCGCGGTCCACATCGACCTTGGTGCCCAGTTCGGTCGCGACCTGGCCGTTGACGGTCACGCGACCGGCGGTCATCAGGTCCTCCGAGCCGCGGCGGCTCGCCACGCCCGCGCGCGCCAAAAAGCGCTGAAGACGCATGGTGTGCGGGTAGACGGGCTGGGTGTCGCCTTTGGGCGCCGTAGCGCCCGCGGCGCGTGAGGTACACGTCTCCCCTGCTTCGTTAGTCCTCGTCATGCATGTCCTCCGAGGTATCGTCGACAACCAGGGTATCCTCGTCCTCGACTGCCTCAACATCTTCAACATCGATATCGATCAGTTCGCGCTCTTCGTCCAGGTCCTCGGCCTGCTCCTCGAGCGTGGACTGAATGCTGCGGCCGCTCAGGCGCTCGCGGATAAACTGGCGCGACTGCTCGTCAGGGGCAAACTGCTCCAGATCGGGCAGATCGCGGGTGGAACGCAGACCGAACTTCTCCAAAAAGGCGTTGGTCGTGCCGTAGATGATGGCCTGACCGCGCTGGGGGTCGCGGCCGAGCTCGCGCACCAGGCCCTTGTCCACGAGCGACGCGATGACACCGTCGGAGTTGACGCCGCGGATGCCCTTGACCACCTCGCGCGTAACGGGCTGGTGGTAGGCGATGACGGCCAGGGTCTCGAGCGCCGCCTGCGACAGTTTTTGCGTGTCCCAGCTCAACACGTAGGCCTCGACCACATCGTGATAGGCGGGGTGCGTAAACAGGCGCCAGCCGCCGGCGACCTCGCGCAGCTGAAAGCCGCGGTTGGCCTCCTCATACTCAACCTTGAGCTCTGCCAACAGCGACGCGCACTCGCCGGGGGCGATATCCAGCGCACCTGCCAGCGCGGGTGCGCTCACGGGGTCGCTCGACACCAGCAGCAACGCCTCGAGGGCGCCTTTGAGGCTGTTTGTCTCTAGCGTGGAAAGGGTTGACATGGTTGCCGCTCCTATTCGGTGAGCTCGGGGCCCTTGCCGGGCACATATGCCTCGGCGCCCTCGACGCGGTTGATTTGAATGGTTCCAAAGATCTCGTCTTGGCTCAGCGTGAGCGAGCCGCGCTTGGCGAGCTCGAGCATGGCCAGGAAGGTGACGACGAGCTGCTCGGTCGTGGCGTCGCCGTCCAACAGCTCGCGGAAAGTGCAGGTTTGATGCGCCATGGTAAAGCGGTCGACCGAGGCCACGGTCAGGTCGAGCGGCACGCGATGCGGTGCGACGTGCTCGGCCTCCAGCAGGAAGGTCTGGCGCTTGCCGTCCAGGTCGGCACAGATGACGGCGAGGCCGCGCAGAGTAATGCCGGCCAGGTAGTCGGGCATAAGGCCCAGGAACTCGGGGTCGGGGCCGGCCACGCGCGGGTGCATGCGGCTCTCGGCCTGCATACGCGCGCCAAGAGCCGCTGCTGCGCCCTTAAACTGCTTGTAGGCGATCAGGCGCTGGATCAGGACCTCGCGCAGGGCATCGCCATCGAGCGCACTGAGTTCCTCGAGGTCTTCGTCATCCTCGTCATCGTCAACGGATTTGCTGGGGGCCTCCTGGGGTACCAGCGAGGCGGCCTTGATGTCCAAAAGGGTTGCCGCGACCAGCAAAAAGTCGCTCGCCACGTCCAGGTCCAGCGCCTCGATGCGCTCGACCTCGGCAAGGTACTGCTCGGCCACCTCGCTGATCGAGATGGCACCGATATCAACTTTTTGGCGGGTTACCAGCTGCAGCAGCAGGTCGAACGGTCCGCTGTAGACCTGCGTCGACACGCGATACGACATTTTCGACCTCCTTTGACGGCGCCTTCGCGGCGCGGTTTGGGTGCATGTTACGACCGTTTTGCACGGTCGACCTGTAAGTTTACCTTAGATGCCGGCAATTGCGAAGTTGAGCAGCTGCTCCGCCAGCGGATACACGGTAACGTCGAAATAGCGGCCGATCACGTCGATGCCGGTCCACATGGGCAGCAGGTACAGCACGATGATAAGGATCGGCATGGCGTATTGCTGCAGGCGGTAATAGTTGACGAGCGCCTTGCCTTTAAGGAATGGGACGATGATCGACGAGCCGTCGAGCGGCGGGATCGGGATGAGGTTAAAGAACGCGAGCGACAGGTTGACCACGATAAAGGTGGCGCCGAAGTTCATGATTTGGGACGCCATGGCAAAGGACATGCTGGCGTAGAGGTTGCCGTACGCTGCATGCATGAGGGCGGCCGCGAGACATGCGAGTGCGATGTTCGATGCAGGGCCGGCCGCACACACCAGGACCTCGTCGCGCTTGGGGTGCTTAAGGTTGTTGAGGTAGACCGGCACGGGCTTGGCAAAGGCAAACACCGGGCCACCGGCGGCGAGCATGAGCAGCGGCAGGAGTACGGTACCGAACGGGTCGATATGGTTAAGCGGGTTGAGTGAGACACGGCCGCGCGAACGGGCCGTCTTGTCGCCGAGCACCCAGGCCGCGGCGGCGTGTGCGCTCTCGTGGATCACGATGCCAACGATGACGGCAACGGCACTGGCGAGCAGGTTCATCAGGTAGCTGTTGGACATTGCACTCCCCTAGCGGACGCGGCGCGAGGCGCGCGTGAGCAGGTAGTCGGCCACAAACAAAATGACGGCTACGATGGCGTAATCCAGACGGAACACGCCGCCAAAGGGTGAGGTGATGACGCCGTAGCCGGCGATGGCGCTCGGCAGTGCACGCGAAAGCTCGACGACAAAGCCCACGATCTGCAGCTTGGCGGTGAGGCCGCTAAAGCACAGCAGCACGGTCATCGCGCTCATAAAGATGCCGCAGATGCGGCACGCGATGGCGATAATGCTCATCGCCACGGCAGCAGCCTTACGAGAGTTCACGCGCGGTCTCCTCTTCGATCTGGGTGGAAAGCTCGAGCCATTCGTCCTCGAGCTTGGGCAGCTCTTGCTTAAGCCCGTTATATTCCCCCAGCGCGGCGTTGAACTTGTCCTGATCGGCATAAAGCTCTTCGCTTGCCATCAATTCCATAAGCTCGTCATAGCGGGCACGCTTTTTGTCGAGCTCGGCCTCGATCTTCTTGAGCTGGTTGCGTACGCCCTTGAGCTTTTTGTTGAGCGCGGCGCGGGCCTGGGCCTCGGCGCGTTTTTGCTCCTTGGTCTTTTTGCCCTCGGCCGGCTTAGGAGCTGCGACGAGGGTGTCGGCCTGGGCGGCGCTGGCTTTGGTGGACTTAGCCGCCGCCGGCGCGCTCTCCCCTGCCGCCTCGGCGGCGGCGCGGGCTGCGAGGTCCTCGCGCTTGTAGAGGTAGTAGTCGTAGTCACCGTCGTATACCGTGACCTTGCCGTCACGGATGTCGATGATGCGGTTGGCCACGGCGCGCACCAGGTGCTCGTCGTGGCTGATCAGCACGATGGTGCCCGGGAAGTTTTGCAGGGCGTTCTCGAGCATGTCCACCGAGTCGATGTCCAGGTGGTTGGTGGGCTCGTCCAGGCACAGGAGCGCCTCGGGCGCTACGAGCATCTTGGCCAGGGCCAGACGGGCCTTTTCGCCACCGGAGAGGACGCGTACCTGCTTTTCGATTGCGTCGTTGTCGCTAAACAGGAAGGCGCCCAGCAGACTGCGTTGCTGAGGCACGGTCCACTTGGGCGTGACGGTGTCGATTTCTTGCAGGACGGTGTTGGACTCGGTCATGCCTTCGAGCGCATGCTGGGCGTAATAGGCCACGCCCACGTTCGTGCCCAGGTCGCGCGTGCCGGTAGTGGGCGGCTCCAGGCCGGCGATGATCTTCATGAGGGTGGACTTGCCGGCGCCGTTGGGGCCGACGAGCGCCACGTGCTCGCCGCGGTAGAGCTTGAGGTCGATATCGCTGTAGATGTGCTTGTTGCCGTAGGACTTGGATACGCCCTCCAGGCCCACGACCATGTCGCCGGAGCGCGGTGGGTCGGGGAACTTAAAGTCGATGTGCTTGTGGCCCTCGGGCAGGATGACGAGCTCCTTTTTGATCTGCTCGATCTTGCGGATGCGCTCCTGGGCCTGGGCGGCCTTGGTGGGCTTGTAGCGGAACTTGTCGACGAAGACCTGCATGTGGGCGATATCGCGCTCCTGGGCAGCACGCTTGGCGCGCATCTGTTCCAGGTTGTCCTCGCGCTGCTTGAGATAGCTGCTGTAGTTGCCGGTGTAGGTGGTCACGCGGCGGTTCTCGAGCGCGGCGACGTGGTCGACGCAGGCGTCCATGAAGGCACGGTCGTGGCTGACGATAAGCACGGCGCCGTCGTAGTTCGCGATAAAGCCGCGCAGCCACTGGACGCTTTCGAGGTCCAGGTGGTTGGTGGGCTCGTCCAGAAGCAGCAGGTCGGGGTGGCGCAGGAAGAGTTTGGCGAGCGCGATACGCATCTGCCAGCCGCCCGAGAACTCGGAGCACGGGCGATCAAAGTCAGTGACCTTAAAGCCCAGGCCGGACAGGATCTTGCGCGCGTTGCTCTCGAGTTCGTAGCCGCCCAGGTGCTCAAAGCGGTCCTGGACCTGTCCGTACTCGTTAAGGAGTGCGTCGACGTCCTTGCCTTGCTCGGAGAGCTCGGTGATCTGGGCCTGCAGCTCGTTGGCGCGCTCGCCCATGCGGCGGATTTCCTTGGCGGCGGCCATGACCTCGGCGAGAATGGTAGTGTCCTTGTGCTCCAGGTTGGTTTCCTGCTCTAGGTAGCCCACCTGGCAGTCCTTGGCGTACTGGACCTGGCCGGCGTCGGGGCTGTCGATGCCCATGATGATCTTGAGCATAGTGGTTTTGCCGGCGCCGTTGGGTCCCACGAGCGCAAAGCGTTCGCCGGGGTTGATCTGGAAGGACGCGCCGCTAAAGAGGACGCGCGCGCCGAAGCTTTTTTCGATCTTGTCGACCAGGAGGATCATGGTGCCGCCTTTGACCTTGAGTGCCTATAT
>CALKBP010000074.1:0-23002 GCA_937989885.1 uncultured Collinsella sp. | reverse complement strand
AGCCCTCGATATCTCGGACATCATCACGCTCTAAAAACTTACTCAGCAACAAAATGATTCGTTTTCCTCCGTCCCCATGGGGTCGGGTGTGGTATTCTATCTGCGGGGTAATACTTAGGAATACCTAGTAATACCAACGCCGCAGAAACAAACTCCGGATGCGGGCCAATCGGGTTGCCTTCACAGCCCGTCGCCCAGCCGCGTGGCCCGCATCTATCCGCACTACCGTCGTTTCAAAAAGGAAGCGCCATGGCAGAACACATGACCCCCGTAGTCGCGAAGGTCTTGCCCGAGGAGAAGGCAGCCTTCGCGGCGGCAACCCAGCTCGTGGGCACCACGCCGTCCAACGCCATCCGCATGTTTATCGCCGCGTTCAATCGCTGCGGCACCTTCCCGTTCGACATCTCGCCCAGCGGGGCTTTTGGCAAAGACTGTCCCCAACAGCTAGTCGTTGAAGAACGTTCCCAATGACTAGTCGTCGGGAGGAGGTTGGCATGCTCAATGCGATGATTTGGGCGCTTGCCTGTTTTGGCGTCGTTGCTGTCGATATTGCCCTGAGCGTCGTTTTGTTTTCCGCCCTTGGCGTCGCATCGGTGTTCATGGGTTTTTCGATCGATGACCTCGACATTCAATTGCTTCAGGCCGTCGCGCAGACAGCATCGTTTTTGATGGCGCTGCTGTGGTGGCGTTATCTGTGGCCGCGTTCGTTTATGGCACGCCGGCAAAGCGAACACCCGCTCGGCGGGGGAGCGCGTGGGGCGTGGAAACGCATCGCCTGCGTTATCGTGATCGGCCTGGCCCTGCAGGTGGTTGTTGGCTACGTGACCGACGCCGCGCTGTCGCTGTTGCCCGATGCCGCGGCCGACTACAGCGAGCTTGTCGAGGAAACAGGCATGGGCGACACCAGTTATCTCGCCGTCCTGACTACGGTACTCGGCGCCCCATTTTGTGAAGAGCTGCTGGTGCGCGGCATTATTTTTGAGTTTTCGCTCCGAGCGTTTAATCCGCAGTGCCGCCCACTTTGGAAGCGCCGGCGTCGTGCGAGCGCGCAGGATGGCGCCATGGTGCCTTGGGCGGCCCCAAGCACGTGGGGTATCGCCGCGGCAATCGTGCTGCAGGCGGCCATCTTTGGCTTTATGCATATGAACTGGGTGCAGGGCTGCTATGCGGGCGCTGCCGGCCTCATTTTTGGCTGGGTGCTCGTGACGACCGGAAAGCTCCGCTACACGATCCTGCTGCACTTTGCCTTTAATGCCGGGTCGTATCTCATGACGTTGCTCTGGTTTGTGAACACGCCGCTCGACGTGGCAATTACGGTCGCGATCGCCGGCATCATCCTCGTTGAGGCAATGCGCTCGCTGCGCCACGCGTGTGGGATGGACGCAGCGAGCGTACCGCTGCCCTAGTTGCGACGCCCGCCTCCGTTGGCGCCCTGACGCCCCTGGGCCGCGCGATTGCGGCCTGCGGTGTTCTGTGCGCGTGACATGCCGCCGTGGCCCTTGTTGCCCTTGGGCCCCTTGCCGCCGGCACTGCCGTGGGCCTTACCGCCCTTCTTGCCGGTGCCATGCCCACCGCCAGCAGACGTCTCGCCCGGGCGTGGCGGCACGGGGCGAATCAGGCAATGCTTGGTGTAGCCAATCAGGTCACGACGCCCGGCCTTCTCCAGCGCCTCGCGCACCAGCTTGTAGTTCTCGGGCTTGCGGTACTGAATGAGCGCACGCTGCATGGCCTTTTCGTGCGGATCACGCGCCACGTAGATCGGCTCCATGGTACGTGGGTCCACGCCGGTGTAGTACATGCAGGTCGACATGGTGGACGGCGTGGGGTAGAAGTCCTGCACCTGCTCGGGCATATAGCCCATGTCGCGCACGGCTTCGGCGAGCTCCACGGCCTCCTTCATGGTCGAGCCGGGGTGGCTCGAGATTAGGTACGGCACCACGTACTGCTTAAGTCCGTATTCACGGTTCAAGCGTTCAAATTTGCGGCAGAACGCATCGTAGACGGCTCGGCTCGGCTTGCCCATCACGGACAACACCGCGTCGCTCACGTGCTCGGGCGCTACGCGCAGCTGGCCCGAGACATGGTGCTCCAGCAGCTCGCGCAAAAACTCGTCCGAGGCGTCGGCCATGGTGTAGTCAAAGCGGATGCCGCTGCGGACGAAGACCTTCTTGACGCCCGGCAGCTGGCGCAGGTCGCGCAACAGCTGCGTGTAGCCGCTCTCGTCGACTACCATGTTCTTGCACACGCTCGGCCACAGGCAGCGCTTGTTCTTGCACACGCCGTGCTTGAGCTGCTTGTCGCAGGCAGGGCGGCTAAAGTTGGCCGTCGGTCCGCCCACGTCATTGATGTAGCCCTTAAACTCGGGATCGCGCGTGAGCAGCTCGGCCTCGCGCATGATCGAGTCGTGGCTGCGCATCTGCAGCACGCGGCCCTGGTGGAAGGTGAGGGCGCAAAATGAGCACTCACCAAAACAGCCACGGTTGGAGCTAATGGAAAACTTGATCTCCGCAAAGGCTGGCACGCCGCCCGCCGTGTCGTAGTCGGGATGCCAATCGCGTGCGTAGGGGAGCTCGGCCACCTCGTCCATCTCATCGGTGGTGAGCGTCGCCGATGGCGGGTTCTGCACCACATAGACGCTGTTGGGGTAGGGCTCTACCAGGCGGTGTCCGGTGATGGGGTCCATATTCTGCTGCTGCACATTGAAGCTGCGCGCGTAGTTGAGCTTGTCGGCGGCAAGGTCGTCCCAGCTGGGCAGCAGGTCGTAGTCGTAGACCTCGTCGAGCGAACCCGTGCGGTAGACGGTGCCGTTGATATAGGTGATCTGATCGACGGGCAGTCCCGCGTCGAGCGCGTCGGCGATCTCGACAATCGCGTGCTCGCCCATGCCGTAGATGAGGATGTCGGCGCCCGAGTCGAGCAGTACCGAGCGCTTGAGCTTGTCCTGCCAATAGTCGTAGTGGGCCAGACGGCGCAGGCTTGCCTCGATGCCACCGATGATGATGGGAGCGTCCTTGAACGTCTGGCGGATGAGGTTGCCGTAGACCGTAACGGCACGGTTGGGGCGGCGACCCTCCTCGCCACCGGGGGTATAGGCGTCGGTGTGGCGGCGGTGCTTGGTCACCGAATAGTGGTTGACCATGGAGTCCATGTTGCCGGCACTGACCAAAAAGCCCAGGCGCGGCTCGCCGAGCACGGTGATGCTGGCGGGGTCGGTCCAGTCGGGCTGGCAGATGATGCCCACTTTGTAGCCGTGCGCGTCGAGGACGCGGCTGATAATGGCCATGCCAAAGCTGGGATGGTCCACGTAGGCGTCGCCGCAGATGTAGACGAAGTCGCACTGGTCCCAGCCTCGCGCGTCCATATCGGCGCGGCTGACGGGGAGGAACTTGTCGCGGCCCGGACGCCAGGGGCGCGTGGGCGCTGCTGGGGTATGCGTGGTGTGCCCACCCTGCGCCTTACCGCCGCGCTTTTGCTGCTGGCCCTGTTTGCCCTGCTGACTGCGCTGGTTGTTCTGAGCGTGCTGAGGCTTTTTTGCCACGATCCCTCCCGGTGTTTGTATGCTGCACGTAATTGTAACCAGTCTTTTTAGGACGGGGCTAAAAAGACTGGTGGAGTACATGAGCTAGCGGATCGGCGTGTCGATGCGGGTGTCGTTTGTTTCCAGACTGTGTATCCCTGTGTCGAAGGGGTCGTCTCGCGCGCACGCCATGTTGTCAATGGGTTACAGTATGAACGGCGGCTATGTTTCCGCCAACGCACGAGAGAGTCGTCAACAAGGAGGATGCACGACGATGCAGCGTGCCAAACAGATATCGGAGTCTATTGAGCTGGGCATCATCTTGGCGCTCGCCGGTGGCTTTATGGACGTGTATTCGTACATTGGGCGCGACCATGTTTTCGCCAACGCGCAGACAGGCAACATCCTGCTCGTGGGCGTGAGCATCTCGGAGGGCAACTGGGCACTTGCGGGGCGCTACTTCTTTCCTGTGGTGTCGTTTGCCGTGGGTATTATGCTTGCCGATCTGGTACACGAGCGGTTTGGCAGCGTGATCCACTGGCGTCAGGTGACGGTGTTCTTTGAAGCCGTCATCTTGCTGGGCGTGAGCTTTATCCCCGGTGGCGGTTACAACCTGCTCGCCAACTGCCTCACCTCTTTTGCCTGCGGCATGCAAGTCGAGAGCTTCCGCAAGATCCACGGTCACGGCATCGCTACGACCATGTGCATCGGCAACTTGCGCAACGCGCTGCAAAACGTGGACGATTACATCATCACCCACAGGCGCGGCTTTTTGGAAAACGGCCTGCTGTACTTTGGTGTGATCTTTACCTTTGTGTTTGGCGCCGTGCTGGGCAACTGGTGTATTGAGCGCATGGGGCTCCACGCCATCGTCGTGGCGAGTTTGCTGCTGTTTGTCGCGTTTGCCATCATGTTCATCGACCGCGAGCGCGACTTGCGCTTACGCTGGAAGGTTGCGGCCGAGGCTTGGAAAGAGGGCTGCCGAAAGTAACCGAATGCGGCAAGGGGCTGGCCCCTTTGTCGCACTGATCAATATTGGGGAGGGGACGGCCATCTCGGCCGCCCCTTTTTTGGAGTCTTAAGCGCTAAGGTGCATGTTTGTAATGACAAGATTTGACGTCAGCAAAGCGTGTTGCTTGAGGCTATAGAATAAAAATGTCATCTTTCCAGCTATGATTATTAGTTAAGGGGATGGACATATGTCAGAGCTTTTTATTCATAATAAGACGACAGTAATCAAGTTGATAATCAAGGCGGAGAACTGTCCTCTTTATTGCTTTGTAGAGCCTTTCTGAGCAGCTATTCTATTATTAGTCTGGATGAGTCTTGCAACAATTTAGATAGTGTTTCGATATCCTTTTTGAAAGTAGCGTCTACGCAGGAAATGAAAAAACATACCGCGATTACTGCGAATCATGGACATGGTTTCGAACAATTTGCAGACTATGTAATACAGTTCCAGGAGCCAGAAAAAACTATCCTAAATGTTGCTACGAACTGCTTTTTGCGATTTATTCGAGATGCTCTTCAATCCGAGCCCTAAGAAGGGCAATGGCTGTAGGTATTCCAATTGCGGCGGCTAATTCGGCTTTATCCAAAACCTGTATGCTAAAGCACGATTGTTTATCACATTGAAGGACGATAACTGAAGATAGTTTCACTTCCCGTTGGCTGAATATATCGTAATCTCCAAATAGGAAGTTACCTTTTATTGTGTAATTCGGTATGTTCGTTACGCACTTCATCTCAAGTCTGTTTAGACCATAATCGAACACCGCAACTTCCTTGTGTTCGATGATGAGCGCAACCCTGGGCATGTTGCTAAAACCACCGTCGACGACAGTAAAGAGTTTTTCATTTGCATCGTCATAAACGGTATATTTAAGACTCAATAGCTGTCCTAGTGGACCCGTGAACCCATGTTTTTTGATGTTGAGGTTGTCTCCCGCTGGGTTGATGAGAGCCAGAGTATGCGGATAAGGGTTACCTTCAATTGAGATTCGATATTCGTTTGTAGCCGTCTTGCTCGATTTAGGACAACTAGCCACCATATGTCATCGCCTCGATCGAATTGGAACCGTCTTCTGCTTCGTGCGGAGAATTACGCTGTACGTTGCAGTAGATGCAGCTGCAATAACCGCATGGGCAATTTCTAACAAAATGAATGACGTTATTTGCTGCATGCATGTTATTCATTACAAAGTATCTTTTTATAAACGTATTGTCAAACATATATTGCTAAAACAGAAACAATTTATAGACTGAGTCGGTCGTATTCTTTGGGCGATTGCTCCTATAATCTAGCCTTCGCTGCTGTCGGGAGGGAAGGACTAGGGCTCCGTTATTCTGTTGAAACGCTTTAACACTTTTGATGTTCTCACGCGTTTTTTGTTTCAAAAGCGTTAGGATGGGACTTATAGCGCGGGGCGTAATGGGTGCCCCGCACACGATGGGAGGCTATCAATGGCTAATCGTTTCGTTCTCAATACCATCTCTTATCATGGTTCCGGCGCCATCAAGGAGATCCCCGGCGAGCTCCAGCGTCGCGGCTACAAGAAGATCTTCGTCTGCTCCGATCCCGATCTGGTCAAGTTTGGCGTTACCGCCAAGGTGACCGACGAGCTCGACGCCGCCGGCATCGCCTGGAGCCTCTACTCCGAGATCAAGCCCAACCCCACGATTCAGAACGTCAAGGACGGCGTCGAGGCCTTCAAGGCCGCCGAGGCTGACGCTATCGTGACCATCGGTGGCGGCTCCTCCATGGACACCGCCAAGGCCATCGGCATTATTATCAACAACCCCGAGTTCGCCGATGTCCGCAGCCTCGAGGGCGTTGCTCCCACTAAGAACCACGCCGTGTTCACCATCGCTGTGCCGACGACCGCCGGTACTGCTGCCGAGGTGACCATCAACTACGTCATCACCGACCCCGAGAAGGTCCGCAAGTTCGTGTGCGTCGACACCAACGATGCCCCCGAGGTTGCTGTCGTCGATCCCGACATGATGGCTTCCATGCCCGCCGGCCTGACCGCTTCCACTGGCATGGACGCACTGACCCACGCCATCGAGGGCTACACCACCAAGGGCGCTTGGGAGCTCTCCGATATGTTCCACTTTGAGGCCATTAAGCTGATCAGCGAGAACTTGCGCGACTCCGTCGCCGAGGCCAAGTCCGGTCAGCCCGGCTCCGGCCGCGAGGGCATGGCTCTTGGCCAGTATATCGCCGGCATGGGCTTCTCCAACGTTGGCCTGGGCATCGACCACGCCATGGCTCACACCCTGTCCGCTCACTACGACACCCCGCACGGCGTCGCCTGCGCCATGCTGCTGCCGATTGCCATGGAGTTCAACAAGCCGGTTTGCGCCGAGCGCCTGGCCAAGGTCGCCGTCGCCATGGGCGTTGACACCACGGGCATGAGCACTGACGAGGCCGCCGACGCCGCCATCGCCGCCGTCAAGCAGCTTTCCGCCGACGTGAACATCCCGCACGTCTGCGAGGCCATGAAGGCTGACGAGATCGAGGTCCTGGCTAAGGACGCCATGGCCGACGCCTGCTTCCCGGGTAACCCGCGCGAGGCGACGCTCGACGACGTCATCGAGCTCTTCAAGAAGATCTGCCCGGCTGCCTAGCCTAGTTTGGTGTTCTTTCGCCTGTAGGCGTATGGTCTTTTGACTTGCCGCTGGCCCCGCCGCGCTACGCGCGGCGGGGCTTTTTGTGCCTCGTCGATGCCCCGAGATGGGCAAAACCAAGGCATGCTGCCCGCTGCGGATAGGTGGTGTACTTCCCAGCGTGCATTTTTGGGAGTATCCAGCAAGCTCTTAAGAATGCATAACGTTTTGAATGGCCCGTAGTGGTCCGCAGGCGCCCATCGACAGCCATTGTGGGCGGGCTATCGATGAGTGGAGGGGGTTGTTACTGAGTTTTTGCTTTGCGACGACCTGCAACACTGCTGTAACCGTGTCGTTTTGTCGTTCGCGATGGGGTCGTTGGGGCCCACGGTGCTGAATACTTCGTTTTTTGCACGGCCCAAGGTGGGGTACCCTGAGACGAAGCAAAAAGATTCCTCATTTCTATGCAGATACCGATAGGATTTATGCAAGATTGGGATTGTAAGCCGTGCGCGTGCGTAAAATCGGCGGGAGGACGTCTGGAGGTGGCTCGGCTCCCAGAGCCTTGCGCGTGCAGAACGGTTAAAATCGGGACTCGGTCTTAGTTTTGCTTGGAAGGATGCACATGGCTTCTGTAATCGATGCTTCTCTAGAGGAGACGCTCTCCTATATCGCGGGACAGCTTAAGACGCTGACTTCTATTGCTTCGCCTACGGGCTATACCCGTGCGGCGACTGATTATCTAATGGAAACGTTGCGCGATATGGGCTTTGGGCCCGAGCGCTCCAATAAAGGCAACGTGCTCGTTGAGCTTGGTGGTGAGGGTGAGCCGCTCGTACTGGCGAGCCATGTCGATACCCTGGGCGCCATGGTGCGTTCCATTAAGGACAATGGCCGCCTGCGTCCCACGACGCTTGGTGGGCACCAGTGGTCTACGGCCGATGGCGAGAACTGCACAGTCTACACGCGTGACGGTAATGTCTACACGGGCGTGGTCCTCAATACCGAGCCTTCGGCGCATGTGGCCGATGAGCCGGTCAAGACCATCGAGAAGAACATGGAAATCCTGCTCGACGAGAACGTTGACAGCAAGGACGATGTGCTCGAGCTGGGTATTCAGACCGGCGACATCATCGCTATGGACCCGCGCACCACGGTGACGGAGAGCGGCTACATCAAGAGTCGCTTCCTTGACGACAAGCTGTCCGCGTCGATTCTGCTGGGTCTGGCCCGCGCCGTTGCTGACGGCGAGGTGTCGCTTTCGCGCAAGGTGTCGCTGCTCTTTACGGTGTACGAGGAGGTCGGTCACGGCGGCGCCTTTGTGCCGGCCGACACGCGCGAGATGATCAGCGTGGACATGGGCTGCGTGGGCGACGACCTGGGCTGCACCGAGCGCATGGTTTCGATTTGCGCCAAGGATTCGGGCGGTCCGTACAACTACGACCTGGTAACCACGCTGTCCAACATCGCGCGCGAGCTGGAGCTCGATTACGCCATCGATGTGTACCCGCACTATGGCTCCGACGTCGAGGCCACGCTCTCGGCCGGCTACGACATTCGCCATGGTCTGATCGGCCCCGGCGTGTACGCGAGCCACAACTACGAGCGCAGCCACATCGACGGCGTGCGCAACACCTACGAGCTGGTTCGCGCCTACGTTCAGCGCTAGGGGAGTAGCTTGCGACTCGGCTGACCAATCGCTAAGGCCCGATTTCTCGGGCCTTTTTTCGCTTTGGGTTGTTTAGTATTATGATGCATGTAATCTATTAACTAAACGTTTAAATTACTTAACGAGGTGATGCGGTGTATGGATACGTCTGAGTACTTGTCTATGGGTGATGCTGCCCGCCTGCTGGGCGTTACGAAAGCCCGCATATCTCAACTTGCCGCATCGGGAACGCTCGCGTGCGATATTGTGGGCGGACGGAAGATGGTCGAGTACAATTCCGCGGTCGCTTATCAAAAGGTCCGCAAACGTGGACGCCGTCCTGCGGCCGATGTGGGGCGCAAGTTTACGCTGATGTCCGCCGATTACGAGGTTGCGCGTGTCTCATTTGATCCGACGCGTGAGTTTCCCTTCGAAATCGCCGAGGTACTCGATGCGCAGAGGATGCCGTTTGGCACGTGCTCGAGCTCTTCTCCTACGGTGAATAAACGGGAGCTCAACGTGTGGTGGAGCCATCGGTCGGTGCCCGATGTTCGCCCTGGGCTTATTTCGCGCTACCGCGAGCTGGGGATTGCTAACGGCGTTGAGGTTCCGGTTCGGTGCCTGGGCCTATCACTTTCGGATTGTTATTGGCTGCGGCCGGCAGAATGCGACGGGTTCGAATGGCGAAACCTCAATTACTTCGAGAACGATTTTGAGCGATCGGCGTCCGAAGAGCGTTCGGGTTGGCTGGAAGGCATCGGTCTTAAAAATCCCGACAACACATCCGAGGGCGAGCTTCCTAAATCGTGGATGATTCGCAACGGTGTTCGCGTTCTGGTCAAGGGGTGCGGCATGGACGACCAACGGCCCTTTAACGAGGCGGTTGCAACGGCCCTGCATCGTCGCTTGCTGTCGGAGGGCGAGTTTGTTCCTTATACGGTTGAGCGGATGTTCGATGGCCCTGTGTGTCTGTGCGACGACTTTCTTGACGGCCGCGAGGAATACGTTCCGGCTGTTTCCGTTAAGGGCGCACTTGGTAGCCAGCGGGGAAACTCGACGTACGACCGGTACTGCCGCTTCCTTGGTAAGCATGGAGCAGACGAGGCTGCCGTGAGAAGGTCTATGTCGCAGATGATTGTCTGCGATGCCCTTTTGGCCAACAGCGACCGCCATTGGCGAAACTTCGGCATCATCCGCAATGTCGACACCCTGGAGATAAGGCCTGCCCCGCTGTTCGATAGCGGCAACTGCCTGTGGTACAACGTATCAACTGCCGTGCTCGCAGCTGGGGAGTTTGGGTTTTCCGCTAAGCCGTTTGGGCCCGACCCTTCCGTCCAGCTGGCGCTTGCGGACTCGGTCGATTGGTTCGATCCATCGCGGCTCAACGGATTTGTTGATGAGGCGATCGAGATTCTTTCGCAGAGCGAATGGGCGACGGCGGAGGGTCGACTCGAGGCCATTTGCCGCGGCCTCGAGCGTCGCGTAATCGAGGTTAGTGCCGCTGTTGAGGTGCTTCGACACGTGCAGCGATAAACCTGCGGCTACTTAAGTGCGCCGGTCACCGTGCCGCCGCCCAGGACGATGTCGCCGCGATAGACTACAACGGCTTGGCCGGGGGCGATGGCTCGTTGTGGCTCGTCAAAAGTTAGCAGCATTTGCCCGTCTTCGTCACGCGTAAGGGTCGCTGCCTGGTCTTTCTGACGGTAGCGGTACTTGGCGCCTACGCGAATGCCGCCGGTGTCGAGCTCCGCCTCCATGCGTACGTCCGGCGCGCTCCAGATCCACTCATCGGCCGTGAGGGCAGAGGCGGTTAGGTCCTCGGCTTCGCCCAGATGCACGGTGTTGTTGGCGGCGTCTACGCCCGTCACATACACGGGGTGCGCCATCGCGACGCCCAGGCCCTTGCGCTGGCCGATGGTATAGCGCAGCGCGCCATTGTGGCGCCCGACCACGCTGCCATCGCGCCACACAATGTCGCCCGGTGCAGCGGGATGTCCGCAGCGGCGCTCGATATAGCCCGCGTAGTCACCGTCTGGAATAAAGCAGATATCCTCGCTTTCGGCCTTCTGGGCGTTGGTAAAGCCCTGCTCGGCGGCTATGCGGCGCACGTCGCGCTCCTTGTCCAGGCCTGCCAGCGGAAAGATCGTGTGTGCCAGGCGCTCCTGCGTAAGCGAATACAAAAAGTAGCTTTGGTCCTTTTTGGGATCCTCGCCGCGATGTAGCTGCCAGGTGCCGTCTGCAGTCTGGCTTGTTTTGGCGTAATGTCCCGTGGCGATGTAGTCGCAGCCCATGTCCAGCGCCGCATCGAGCAGCGCGCCAAACTTAATGTGGCGGTTGCAGATAATGCACGGATTGGGCGTCAGCCCCTCCTGGTAGGCGTTCACAAAGCGCTCGATAACGTTGCGATCGAACGTCTGCTGCAGGTCGAGCACATGGTGGGGTATCCCTAGACGCTCGGCGACGGCCTTTGCATCGGCGATGTCGCGGTCGACCTTACTCATGCCCGTGGCGGGGTCGGGTGCGGGGCAGGTGAGGCGCATGGTGGCGCCGACGCATTCGTAGCCCTGGCTTTTGAGCAGGTACGCGGTCACGCTGGAATCGACGCCGCCGCTCATGGCGACGAGCACGCGCTTGTTGTGCATGGGGAGGTTCTCCTTGGTGGCATGTGGCCAAAAAAGAAAAGCGGCGCGGGAGGCTGGTTCCGCGCCGCAGACATTGTAGCAAGTTCGGACGTCTCATGGGACACCCTAACGAGATGGGCTCAGGCAGCCAGAAGAGAGGGTAGGCCGGCGTGCCTTGGACTCGTTCTAAGAACGAGAAGCCCTTAGTCCTGGAAGAGCGCCGTGGACAGGTAGCGCTCGCCGGTGTCGGCAAGCAGGGCCACGATGGTCTTACCCTCGTTCTCGGGACGCTTGGCCAGTTGCAGCGCGGCCCACACGGCGGCACCGGACGAAATGCCCACGAGCACGCCCTCCTTGTGGCCCACGGCGCGGCCGGTGGCAAAGGCGTCGTCGTTCTCGACGGGGATGATCTCGTCGTAGACCTGGGTGTCGAGGACGTCGGGCACAAAGCCGGCGCCGATGCCCTGGATCTTGTGCGGGCCGGCCTGGCCCTTGGAGAGCACCGGGGAGGTGGCGGGCTCGACGGCGACGACCTTAATCTCGGGGTTCTGCTCCTTGAGGAACTCGCCCACGCCGGTCACGGTGCCACCGGTGCCAACGCCGGCGACGAAGATGTCGACCTTACCGTCGGTGTCATCCCAGATCTCGGGGCCGGTCGTGGCCTTGTGGATGGCGGGGTTGGCGGGGTTCACAAACTGGCCGGCGATGATGCTGTTGGGAGTCTCCTTCTGCAGCTCCTCGGCCTTGGCGATAGCGCCCTTCATACCCTTGGAGCCGTCGGTGAGCACGAGCTGCGCACCGTATGCCTGCATCAGCTTGCGGCGCTCGACGGACATGGTCTCGGGCATGGTGATGATCACCTTGTAGCCGCGGGCGGCCGCTACCGAGGCGATGCCGACGCCGGTGTTGCCGCTCGTAGGCTCGATGATGGTGTAGTCGCCGCCGCGCACGAGCTCGCCCGCCTTCTCGGCCTCGTCAATCATGTTCTTGGCGACGCGGTCCTTAACGGACCCGGCGGGGTTGAAGTATTCCAGTTTGACGAGCACGCGGGCCTTGAGGTCCTCGTCGGCCTCAAAGTGGGTGAGCTCCAGAAGCGGGGTGTGGCCGATAAGCTGATCGATGGACGTGTAAACCTTGCTCATGGTGAACCTCCAAAGTGTTCAAATGACTGGATACCGTGTGGTTTTACGGTGTGTCTAGCAGCTAAACCCATAAACCTTATAGGTTGTTCGTTTAGCTGTTGGCAAGCATAGTAGACACTAAAGCCTAGTAATGCAATAGGAAATAGAAGATTATTACGAGTCGATTAACCATCTTGACCGGAACGGGTATTTTCAAACCCATTTTTTCGGCTAGAATTTCAACGGACTAAAAGACCGAAAGGCAGCACTATATATGTTGGTTTCTACTAAGGGCAGGTACGCCCTGCGCGTTATGGTCGATCTGGCCGAGCACCAGGCGGCCGGTCGCATCCCGCTCAAAGAGATCGCGGCGCGACAGGGGATTTCCGAGAAATATCTCGAGAACATCTTGGCTACGCTCGTGCGCGCCAACATGCTTTCGGGCATGCGTGGCAAGGGCGGCGGCTATGTACTCACGCGCCCGCCCGAGCAGTACACGGTGGGCGAGATCCTGCGCTTGACCGAGGGCAGCCTGGCACCGGTCGCCTGCCTGGATGGCGACTGCAAGGGCTGCTCGCGATCTGATGAGTGCCCCACGCTCGACGTGTGGAAAAATCTGGACAAGCTCATCAACGATTACCTCGACGGTGTGACGCTCGATCAACTTGTCGCTCCCAACCATGGCTACGACTACGTCATCTAACCCATACCTGCCATGTGGGGACGGGGTGGAAATGGTAGATTTTCTTGCCCTCTGAGACTTGGCAAATAAGAAGGCCGCCCATTTTTGCGATGGGCGGCCTTTGATTTGGTTCGATGCGTCTGTGTATCGGGGGCGTTCTACTCTTCGGCAAGACTATCGAGGATGCTGCGCATGATGGACACTAGGATGCTGCCCATAAAGGCCGAGCCAAAGCCGGCGATGGAGATACCGACGCCCAACAGGTTGACCGACAGGTAGCTGGCGAGCTCCAGCATAAAGCTGTTGAGCACGAGCTGGAAAATGCCGAGCGTAATGATTGTGAGCGGCAGCGAGATGACCGTGAGGAACGGTTTGACGAACGAATCGACGATGTTGAGGAACAGTCCCACAAAGGCAAAGCAGACCCAGGCCTCGGCAAAGCCGAAGGGTTGGATACCGGGGACGAGGAACGTGGCGATCGCGATGGCGATCGAGGTGAAGAGCCAGTTAAGCATAAAGCGCATGGCGTGAATCCTTTCTTGCGCCGGGGTTGCTGGCGTCGCGTGAAGCGGCTTGCGGCGGCGACTTGGATGGTTGCGCGGGCGCGCCGCGGTGTTTGGGCGCCCATTGTCTCAAATATTCGTGGAGCTTACGTGCGCATTCGGTTTCTAAACGGCGTTCGTCCTGAAAAACGTGCCGCTGACAGAGAGTCTTGTCGCTTTAGTTTGGTGGTGTGCTACACTGCTACGGGCAAATGGCCCATGCATAGTTTTATTGCATATTTACGGGCGAACGATGCCCGATGTCAGTATCAACTTCGATGCCTTTTGGCGGGTTTGGCGGTGATCGATGAATATCGAGAACATGTTTGACAAGCCTGATGTCAAGCAGCTGGTCCACGCATTTAGTCTTTTGGACGACGAGAACGATATCCAAGCGTTTTTAACCGATATCTGCACGCCGCGCGAGATCTGCGATCTTTCTCAGCGCCTGCAGGTCGCGCGTTATCTGGATGAGGGCGAGCCCTATGTTGAGGTTCAGGCCCGCACCGGCGCTTCGTCCACCACGGTGAGCCGCGTGTCCAAGGCGCTTAATGGCGAGTACGGTGGCTATCGCAAGATCCTCATCAAACTGGAGGATGGCGAGTAAGCCGGCGGCAACAAACGAATTGCGCAGAACCGTCCCTTCGGGGGCGGTTTTTTGATCCCTTGGGGATGGAGGAAAACAGGTCACCGGGTTAGACTGACCCCCTCGATGATCCGTTTTCCTCCGTCCCCAAGGGATCAAATCTGTTGGCGTGGGGCAAATCTGTCCGCGTGGGCGGGTAGGATGGATGCATTGATTATTGCGAACGGTTTGAGTGGAGGACCATGCCTGTTCGAATCTATACCACCAATACCGGTACGGACTTGAGCGATGCCGAGGCGGCGTTGCTCGCCGACCTGGTTGCCCGCCACGGGCGTGCCGTTTTGCTGGCGCCCTCGTTTGCCGAGCTCGACCTGTGCCGTCACGATGCTGCGGTTGCTGGCGTCTCGCTGGGCGTTGACTACAAAACCCCCGCGTCGTGGCTTCGTTCGCTGTGGGAGCTTATGGGCGATGGCCGCAGCTTCGTCGACAACATGCAGCGCCAGATGCTGTTCTCGGACATGATCGCCCGTCGCGACGATGCCGACCTGCAGCCGCTTTCGCGCAGTCGGGGCACGGTGCGCATGCTCGCGCGCATGGCCCGCGATGTGCTGCCGGGCGTAGCGGGAACGGGCGCCGAACGCTGCTGCGGCGACGTTTGCCGGTGCGATCCCAAGAGCGACGCCGAGGCTCGCGTGTTCGAGCTGTTGAGTGCCTATGCGAGCGGCTTGGACCGTCGAGACATGGTCGAGCCCTGCGAGGCGGCTGACCTTATGGCCGAGGTGCTGGCCGACGGCCTTCCGGCGTGCGCCCGCGCGGTATGTGTGCGCGGTATCACGTCGTTTACGCACGGCTTGCTCGAGCTGCTGTCGGCCGTGGCGAACAATGGGGGAGAGGTCGTTGTGCTGCTTGCCCGCGAGCAGGCGGCGATGCGCGAGGAGCTTGCTGCCGCCTTTGATGCCCGCGGTGTGCTGTTTGAGGCCGCGCCGCTGGGGGAGGGTGCCGCCGCGCCCCAGACTGCCTCCAAGTCCGCCGCTCAGCCTACCTTTGTAGAGGTTGCCGGTCCTCACGCCCGCGCCCACGCCTATGTGGATGCAATCGATGAGCTGGTAAAAACGTGTGAGGACGCCGCGGTCGACGGCGGTATCACGGCGTCCGCGGACCCCGTGCGCGTGCTCGTGGTGTCTGCCCGGGCTCCTCAGCTGTTCGGTGAACTCGCTGCCCGTTTGGCGGCACGTCATATTGCGGCCGAGACAACCGAGTTCACGGCGTTTTCCCAATCCATCGCGGGCAGGCAGTTCGCGGCGCTCGCCAATCTGATCGAGCGCATGAAGGCCGCCGACGAGGGCACCGCCTCCAAGACCGAGTGGTGGCCCGCGCCGGAGCTTACCGACTGGATTTACAGTCCGCTTTCGGGTGCCGATGCCGCCAGCGCGCGCACCTTCGACAAGAACATGCGCCTGTCGCGCGGCAAGACCACCAAGGCCGCCAAGAGCCTGCTGCAGAGCGTGCAGGGCCAGGTCAGGGGCACGCGCAAGGCTGCCAGTGATGACAACTGGTTTAAGAACGTGCCGTGCGTGGTCTCGGACGTGTTCCAGGCGCTGTGGCGCGACAAACCCGTGACGGCGCTCAAGGCAATGCTCGCCGTCGCCGAGGCGTTGCCCGATCGCGCCCTTGGAGGCATTGACGGTCAGGCTCGTCGCCAGGCGGAGACCGCCCTGCTGCGACATGCCATCGACATCCTTATGAACGATGCTCGCGCGCTCGACGTGTCGCAGGCCGCGACCGTGCCCGTGCTCGACGACGTTCGTACCAAGGTGGACACGTGCAGCACCGCATACGATTACGAGACCTACGAGGTCGACCGCGCGCCGCGCGCCCAGGTGCGCTTTACGTCGCTTGCCGATGCGGCAGCCCTGCGCCCCGCCGGCTACGATGCCGTGCTGTTTGCCGACGTCGACTTGGACAGCTATCCGCTCTCGCATGAGGAGGGCCCGCTGGCCACGCTGACGGCCGAGCTGGGGCGCAGCGGTGCGACGCTTGAGCCCGCCGCCCTGCTGCGCGTTCGCTTTGGCCGCGCGATGCAGGCCGCGCGCGGCCCGGTTGCGCTTGCCCGCGTGACGCACGATCGCCAGGCGCGCGAGTGCTATCCGGCGGCCGTGTGGACCGAGTTGCGGGCGCATGCCGAGGCCGCTGGCGCCGCCAAGGTTGCGCGCGTGGGCGAGGGCGGTATCGTCGCCGATTTTGATCCAGCGGCCGGCGAGGGCATCGAGTGCAAGCGCGTCGCGTGCGAGGCTCCTCAGCATTTGAGTGAGGCGGCTGTGCCGTACCTGGTCCTGCGCCGCCGCGATGGCGAGAACGCGCCGCTCGTGCCGCGTCTGACGTCCGCCTCGCAGATTGAGGCGTACTCGACATGCCCGCTGTGCTGGTTCGTGTCGTATCGCGTGAAGCCCCAGTCCATCGACGCGGGCTTTGGCAACATGGAGAAGGGTAACTTTGTCCACGACGTGCTGGAGCACCTGCATGCCCGCCTGCCCCAGGAGGGCATGGAGCGCGTGACGCCCGAGAATCTGCCACGCGCTCAGGAGCTGCTGCGCGAGATCTTTGACGAGACGTTGGCCGAGCACGCCGGCAAGCGAGGCACGGAGGGCCCGCTGGTGCCGCTCTCTGCGGTGGAGGAGCGCCAGGTGGCCGAGATCTTGCCGCAGCTGGAGGGCGTGCTTGCCTACGAGTCCGAGGCACTTGCCCCCTTTGTCCCGCGCTACCTGGAGTTCGCCTTCAACGAGCTCAAGGTCGAGTATGCCGGTTGGCCGCTTGGCGGGCGTATCGACCGCGTGGACGTGGACGCCGAGAATCGTGCCGTGGTGATCGACTACAAGCATCGCACGGGCGTTGAGGAGTTTAAGCTCGCCGACCCTACGGTGCGCGACGAGGAATCGGGCACGGCGCCCATCGACGATCCGCGCTGGTTGCCGCCACATACCCAAACGCTCATCTATGCTCAGGCCATGCGCCGGGCGCTGGATTTGGACACCCGCGCGGCGCTCTACTTTTCGACCAAGGGCGGCAAGCCGGCGTTGCGCGGTGCCGCGAGCGCAGAGCTGCTCGAGGAAGAGCGCGGCGACGGTCGCATCCCGGGCCTTAAGAAAGGTTTCCCCGGCGAGGGTGGCAGCATGGACTTCGACGCCCTGCTCGATCGCGTGGAGGCCGGCATTGCCGAGCGCCTGCGCGAGCTCGAGGCGGGCGACGTTGCCGCCGTCGACCCGACGTCGGCTCAGGCCGCGCATGCACGCTGCTCGTATAACCACGAAGGAACGTTTGTAAGGAGGGACGTGTAGACCATGGATCTTTCGACTTTGATGCCGCAACAGCTGCAGATCGTCAAAACGCTCGACCGTCCGCTGTTTGTCTCGGCGGGCGCCGGTTCGGGCAAGACCTTTACCCTCACGCGTCGCATCGTCTACGCGCTCTCGCCCGAATCCGGTCCGTTCGTTGAGCATCTGGACCAGGTGCTCGCCATTACCTTTACCAAAGATGCCGCGGCCGAGATTCGCGACCGCGTGCGCCGTGCGCTTATCGACGAGGGCATGGACGAGGAAGCACTGACCGTCGACGACGCGTGGATCTCGACCATTCACGGCATGTGCTCGCGTATCCTGCGCGCGCATGCGCTGGAGCTGGGCATCGACCCCGAGTTCACGGTGCTCACCGATACCGACGAGCTTATGGACCAGGCTGTTGAGCACGTGCTGGCCCGCGCGACGGCACCCGATGCCGCCCCCGAGCTCGCGGCATCGCTCAAGGCCCTCTATGCCTGGTATCCCATGACGGGCGAGGGCGGTTCCTTTGGCACCGGCACGACCATCAAGGGCCTGGTGCGCGACCTGCTGGAGCTGTCGAGCCAGTTGCCGGGCGGTATGGACGACGTGCGCGTGGCGCGCGGCCAGGCCGATACCTCGGCGCTCGCCGATGCCTATCGCGCGGCGCTGGGCGCAAGCAAGTCCTCGACCGAGAAGGCGCAGGCGGCGCTCGATGCCATCGACGCGTTCGAGGCGAGCGACAAGACCATGGTCGATGCGGCGCGACTCATGATGTCGTGCACCATGCCGCGCGCGAGCAAGGCGTTCCCCAAGGAGCAGGTCGAGCTGCTCAAGGCCGAGGCCGCCGATGCGTTTATCAATATCGTGCTTGCCTGTGGTGGCCCGGCGCTCGATGCGTTGGTGGGCCTGGCCCGTTCCGTGGAGGCCGAGTATCGCGCGCTGAAGGCTGCCCAGTCCGCCCTCGATAATAACGACCTGCTGCGTATGGCTTACGAGGCCCTGCGCGATTACCCTGCCATCCGTGCTGCGTACGAGGGCCGCTTTAAGATGGTCATGATCGATGAGTTTCAGGATACCGACCAGATGCAGGTCGATCTGATCCGTTACCTGACGGGTGCGGGGGAGCGCGCGCTGTGCACCGTGGGCGATGCGCAGCAGTCCATCTATCGCTTCCGTGGCGCCGAGGTCGAGGTGTTCTGTCGTCAGGAGCGCAAGGTGGGCTCGTCTGCCGCGCCCGAGGCGACTGCCGTGGTCGACGCCCCTGCCGGCGAACTCGTCAAACTCGTGCGCAACTTCCGCAGCCACGACGAGGTACTGCGTTACGTGGCACGCGTCTTCGACGGCGATGACGGCGGCCTGATGCAGGGCTTTTTGGATCTTGAGGCGAGCGACGGCCGCAAGGACACGCTGGTGGCAGACGCCTCGCGTCGCCAGGCCCTCTTTGTTGCCGGCGGCAGTACGCAGGAACGCACACAGGCCAAGGCCCGTGCGATCGCCGAGCGATTCCGCGCGCTTGCCGATGCCGGCCAGCCCCAGGGCGGCATGGTGCTGCTGCTGGGCCGCATGACCAACGCCGACGTCTACGCCCAGGCCTTCCGCGACCAGGGGCTCGACTGCGTCATCGCGGGCGGCTCGGTCTTTGCCCAAGCAGCCGAGGTGCAGACGGTGCGCGCCCTGGTTTGTGCGCTCGCCAATCCGGCCGATACGGCGCAGGGCCTTATGCCGCTGCTCGCCTCGCCGATGTTTGCACTCGGCGCCCAGGAGTTCCTGGCGCTGGCGACCAAGCTCGATAGCGAGACGGGGGAGACCTCGCGCCGGAATATCGACGCGGGTATCATGAGCGATTCCGATGTGCCGGGTTTGCAAGACTTGCCGCTCGTGACGCGCGCCCGCGAGGTGCTGCGGTATGCGCTTCGTCGCGTGGGCCGCGATTCGTTCGCCGCCATCGCGCACGACGTGGTCAACGCCTCCGGCTGGTTTGTACGTCTGGCACAGCGTGGTCCCGAGGGCAAGGCCATTGCCGCCAACGTGCTCAAGGCACTCGACGCCGTGGCCGAGGAGGAGGCCGAGTTCGGCAACTCGCCGCGTTCCATCGCGCTGGCCTTCGACCGCTTCTTGGCGGGCAAGGAGGCTCCGGGTGCCCTCAACGAGGAGGGCGACGGCGCGGTGCGCATCATGACGGTTCATGCCTCCAAGGGTCTGGAATATCCGGTCGTGGCGGTCGCCGAGTGCTTTGGCGTGCGTAAGTCCTCGGGTGCGGCACAGATGGGTCGCGTCGAGGGCGGAGCACAGGTCGTGGCACTGCCGGCACGCCTCGACGGCGTTAAGCTCGCCGACGGAACCTTTGTGAAGGGCGACGACGTCAAAAAGCAGTTTGAGCATGCGTTTAAGGGCAAGGGCACGTCGCTGTGGCTGCCGCCGGAGCTCATGGAGGACGTCTGTGCGACGGGTTCTCCCGCCGAGGCATTTGCTCGCCTGCGCAACGACGACCTGCGGCTTTCGCTCGAGGAGCGGGCCCGCTTGCTCTATGTCGCCATGACGCGTGCGCGCGAGCTGGTGATCTTGGCGATGGATGCCGGCGTGAGCCGTGGCAAGGTGACGGCGCCGACCTTCGACGTCGAGACCGATCTGACCTACGACGTGCTGCGCCGTATTTTGCCGACCGACGCTCTGGACATGCCGCAGCTCGATGCCGACCGCCTGGTGTTCGACAACTCCCAGCCGGGCGACTACGAGCTCATTTCGCTTTCGGACTTTACATTTGGCGAGCAGGCGTTTGAGGCCAACGCTTTGCTGGATGCCGAGGGCAGGCTCGTTCGCGGTGATGCGGAGGCGGAGGGTGCCGATACCGCCGCCGATCGCCCGGTCGCGCCCGGCCCCGCCGACCCGTCGCCCGATGCATTGGAGTTGGTATATCCCCAGGCGGCGGGCGTGCGCATGGGCATCTGTCCGTTTCCGGTGCGTGATTCGTACAGCTATTCGTCGATTGCCGCGGCGCTGCATGCCGAGGCCGAGGACCGTGCCGCCGAGACGCGCGTGCCCATGGACGAGGCTGGCGATGATGCGGAGTCGGATGGCTCGGAGATGACGGATGCGGACGTGGCTGCTGTCGAGCCCGCCGGCAATCCCATGGCGCTGGGCTCGGCGTTCCATGCCGCCTGCCAGTGGCTCATCGAGATGGGTGCCGATGCGCTGCCCGCTGAGCGTGCCGACGCCCTGGCTCGCCTGTGGCACCTGACGCCGGAGCAGCGCCAGCGCTTCGATGCCGCCCTGGATCGCTGGCTCAAGTCGTCGGTTCGTGCCGAGCTGCTCGCGTGGCCGTGCATCCGTGCCGAAGTGCCGTTCTTCTCGCTGGGCTGCGAGGACAAGGACATTGCCCGCTACGGTGCCTATGCCGAGGGCGCCATCGATGCACTGGCCACCGACCCGGCCGATCCGTCGCGCGCACTGGTCATCGACTACAAGACGGGCGGCACGCCGGACGAGACGCCGGGCCAGCTGCTCGAGAAACACGCCCTGCAGGCGCGCGTCTACGCCGACGTGTTGCACAAGGCGGGCGTTGAGACGGTGACGGTCAAGTTCGTTCGCGTGGAACAGGCCGATCCGACCCTCTTCGTCAAACCTGCCGAACCTCAAGTAGTCACCTACAATCTCTAGCCCTCAGATAACTTGCGGTGGAATACGGACTGTTTTGGCCAAAAAAGCCGCCAAACAGTCCGCATTTCACCGCAACGCATGGGAGAGCCTGGGGCGGTACAATGACTCGAACGGTTCAAACGAATAAGGAGCCATCATGCAGCTCACCAAAATGCTTAAGGTGACGCCGGAGGAGCTTTTTGACGCTCTGACGGGGTTCATCATGCAGGATATCGAGAACGCCACGGGCAAGCGTCCCAGCCGCAACAAGCTCAACGGCTATAAGTACGAGAAGCGCGCCCAGTCCGCAAAAGGCAAGGCCAAGGGCACGGCGATCAAGGTTAAGATCAAGCACTTTGACTACCCGTGCCTCTATGAGGTCCGTTTTCAGTATGCGGCGGGCATCAATACCATGCGCTATGAGGCTGCACCTGCTGGCGATGGTGCCTGCGAGCTCACCTATACCGAGGATTTTCAGGGTGTGGGTGGCAACACGTCTGGCACGCGCGGCAAGCTTGGCCTCTTCTTCTATGAGCGAAAGCTCAAGAGCCACGCCAACCAGACGATTGATCAAATCGTCAAATACATCGAGGGTGAGCGCCGCGTAAAGGCTAATCCCGCCTTCGCCGATGATACTGCCGAAAACGCTTCGGATGTATTCCATTGATACCCTGTGCAAAAGCTTTACCACTCTTCACATCAGCTGTGAACACTTCAGGCTTCGAGTCAGTAGCGAGCGGCCCGACAAAATTAGTTGATGGAAGTGCCAAATGAATAAGAATGCCGCTACGCAACTGCACATCTATTCCGTCTTTTTCGTTCTCGCGGGATTTGTTTTAAATCGGGGAGTGTTTCTACTTTTCCTTGCGGAGAAAGGAATGTCTGTCACGGAAATCGCGCTTTATCAAGCCCTGTTTAACATTGCAACGGTCGTCCTCGAGCTGCCAACAGGGCTGATAGGCGATTTCTTTGGAAAGAAGTTTTCGATTCAAGTGGGCGTGCTGCTGCTTTTCTTCCATACGGCTGGCATGCTGTTGCTCTCAGGTCCCTTTCTTGTCGTGCTTTCCCTTGTTGAGGCACTCGCCTACTCCCTTCAATCGGGATCCGAACAAGCACTTTTATATGAAATTGCCCGGAATGCCGGTCAAGGAGAGCGTTTCCTCACCATCAACGCTCGGCTGCTTGCCGCGCAATCAATCGCTACGGGAATGGCGATTGTGCTCGGATCTTTCATTGCCCAAGTATCTTGGAGCGCCCTCTACGTATGTGTCTCCGTTTTCTATCTCCTGCAGCTTTTCCTTCTGTATCCCATTGAGAGGACGGAAGCGACCCGTTCTGAAAGCTCTGAAAAGGGAAGGTTTGACGCGGCCAAGATGTTCAGACGCGAAACCTGGCGTGTTGGAGAATCCGCTTTTGCGGTATTGCTTCTTCTAATCGGCACAAGCATGCTCGATGGATTCTATGGGAGTTATTACAACTTGAATCAGTTGGTATTCGACGCATTTGATGCTCCCGTCTCCATAATAGGAATCTTTTTCGGTGCATCCTATGCAGTAAATGCGACGGCCTACATTGCAGCAGATTTCTTCTCATTGCGTTTCGGGAAAAGAAATACCATGCTCGGCTCGATGCTAATCGAGGCTGGCCTTTTCATGATTCTTCCGTGGTTCGCTTCAAATCCGCTGTGTTTGTTTGGCCTTAGCATGGTGCTTTGTTTTCTCCC
>CALKBP010000073.1:0-3756 GCA_937989885.1 uncultured Collinsella sp. | reverse complement strand
TAGCCGGTGCTGACGGTCATCTGCACGTAGCTGCTTTTGAACTGGGATACGGAATGCCCTACATCTCCATCGCCGCCGTGTATGAATCGCTCGCCCTAGCCACGACTGTGCGAAATGATTGCAGGTAGTGCGCCATCGCCGTGTTGACGGTCGAATGTCCCAGCGCCACGGCTATGTCCTCGATGGCCGCACCGTGCTCCAGCGAGATCGTAGCCCAGCTGTGGCGCAAGCAGGTCATGGGGACATGCGGCAGGTCGAGCCGCTTGCAGAACGCGCGGAACTTGCGGGCGACGGCGTTTGGGTCAAGCAGGCACAGACGACCAGACCTGCGCGTCCCACGGATGGCACGCAAGCGCTCAAGCGCGAATCGCGGCAGTTTCAGCTTGCGGTCTGACAGCTTGGTCTTGCATCCGGTCTCGATGACCTCGCCGCCAACCACGTGCAGGCCGCGCTGCACATGTACCCAGCCGCTACGCCAATCCACGTCCTCGATTCTCACTGCGCAGGCCTCGCAGCGGCGCAGGCCCAGCGCGGCACCGAGCAGGACTGCGGCCTCGAAGGGCTGGCCGACGATGGCCTTGAGCGTCACGCGCTCCTGCTCGGCAGTGAGCGTCGGTCGGCGCGCGGTCGGCTTCTTCGGCAGCTCCACACCCTGAGTCACGTCCCAGATTCGCAGCTGATGTCGGCGAAGCACCCAGCGGTATATCTGGCGGAAGGTCTTATAGGCCTTCTCGGCGGCACCTGGTAGGGCGAACGAATCGACCCAATCTTGTACCTCCTCAAAGCTGATCGTCTCAATCTCGCGCTCACCCCACGTCGTCATCAGGTGGCAGCGGATGGCGCTGCGGTAGCCCTCCAGCGTGGTAGCGCGGAGACGCTTGTCCTTGTCGGCCATGTACTCGGCGGTGGCATCGGAAAACAGCATTTTGAACAGTCCAATCTCTCGAAAATCCCAGACGCTTCGCATGGTAGCCCGCTGCGTTACGTCTGGGATTTATTGCGTGTAGCGGCGGCGAGGCTCAATCTCACGCCGCCCGCAGGATGGCGCGGAAAGCGAGAGGAAAGGAGGGCCGAGCGTGGAATCACTGGCGGCCATCGTCATAACCGACATCGTCTCGTGCGTCGTGGCGACGTGCGTTGCGTCGGTCGTGGCCACCGTCAAGGCCCAGGGGCGGAAGGTATCAGAGAAATCTGAACGCGAGCGCGTTGAGTCAGAGGCCATGAAGGCCGGGATGCGCGCGCTGCTGTGGGCCGAATTGCAGCGCATCCATGAGAGGGCGATGGCACAGGACGGCCTGACCGTCGAGGAGCGCCGCCACCTGGAGAGCGTCTACGCCGCCTATCACGGGCTGGGCGGCAACGGTACCGGCACGCGCCTGTACACGGACGCGATGAACATGCCCGTACTCGATTAGGAGGAGGAATCAATGACCAGAGACGAGATCGTCAAGAAGCTGACGAGCCGCAAGTTCTGGCTGTGCACGGCTGCTTTTTTGGGCTCCGTCGCCACCAGCGTGGCCGGCATCGCCACGGGCAACCAGACCGTCGCCGCCATCGGCACGGTGTGCGGGGTCGCGAGCGCGGCCATCTACGCCGCGGCCGAGCAGGCAGTGGACTCCGCGCGCCTGAAGGCGGGTGGCGACCATGACGGAGACTAGTGCCGAGGCTAAGCGCAAGCTGCCGATGCGCAGCGTTTTCGCCGTTGTCCTCGCCCTTGTGGCGGCGCTTGCCGCCCCGCTCAGCGCCGAAGCCTACCAGAGCGTGAACAAGTACGTGAGCAACGGTCATGGCTATCTCAATGCGAGCTACCTAGTTATCCATGAGACAGCGAACCCCGGCGCGTCTGCCTACAACCACACGTTGCTTTGGTCGCGCAACGATACCTACGCTGTGCATCACGTCATGGAGTTGGACGGTTCCACCGTTTACAACACGGTGCCCGAGAATCGCTTGTGCTGGCATGTTGGCAATGGCAACTACGCCACTATCGGTATCGAGCTTGCCCACGCCACTAACGCCGCCGACTTCTCAAAGCAGTGGAACGAGGCCGTGAAGTGGGCAGGCGATGAGCTTCGCGCCCATGGTTGGGATACGTCCCGCCTGCTGTCTCACTATGAGGCGGCCCAGCGCTGGGGCGGCAGCGATCATACCGACCCCAACGGTTACTTCCGCGCCTACGGTAAGACGTGGTACGAGTTCAAGCAGGCAGTCGCCGCTTATCTCGGCAGCGGCTATGTCGCTCCCATCGCGCCGACTGATGGAAATGGCGGCACCGTGGCTTCTTCCACCACCACGGCAAAGACCGATACGAGCTTCGGCGGCACCTACCGCTGCAACACCGGTCGCCTGAATGTCCGTACCTCGCCGTCCCTGTCCGGCACTGTCGTGGCTGGCTATAGCTACGGCCAGACCGTGACGCTCGACAACTGGTACTGCATCAGCAACGGCTACGTGTGGGGACGCTATACCAGCTATTCCGGCTATACCCGCTATGTCGCTGTCGGCAAGCCCACCGGCGGCTACGATCCGAACGACTACCTCGTTCGCGTTGGCGCCGCCGCGTCTCAGGCGCGCCCCGCATCCACCGGTCGTTCCGCCGGTCGCTACCGCATCGTGGTGGACACGCTCAACGTTCGCTCCGGCGCAGGCACCGGCTACGGCGTCGTCGCCAGCTACCATCGCGGCCAGACCGTCAACCTCGACGGCACGTTCGTGACGTCAGGCGGCTACGTGTGGGGACGCTATACCAGCTATTCCGGCCACACGCGCTGGATCGCCGTCGGCACCGCATCGGGTGCCGTGTACGCCCAGAGGGGCTAGGCGACGGCATGGTCGCTTTGGCGTTCGTGCTCGGCTCGCTCTTCGGCGGCACCGTGGCGACAATCGGGCTCTGCATCGTGAGCGTCAACCGGCGCTAGCGACCGCGGGCGATAACAGCAAAAGGGGCCGTGGCGGTTCGTCGCCACGGCCCCTTTTTTATATCCCTCGAATATCCCAAGTGGGCGCAAAACCCTAAGTACGGTCAGCGTGTTGCGGTACAGTCAGCGTGTTTTGCCTGTTGGTCAGCATCAATAGCGAGCTGCGGCAACATGTCTCAGTACTGCCACATGTGGTTGACGGGGCCGGAGCCTTTGCCCATGTCAAAGCCGGCGGCGAGAGCGCCGGTTAGGTAGGCCTTGCCGGCGTTGATGGCGTCGGCAAGTTCCATGCCCTGGGCTAGCGCGCAGGCGATGGCGGATGAGAGCGTGCAGCCGGTGCCATGCGTGTTGCCGGTCTCGATGCGCTTGTGGCGGAACCACGTGGTGAGTGGATCGCCCAGGTGGTTGCCCTCGTCATCGAGCGGCGCGGGCTCTGCTAGCACATCGTTTGCCTCGTTGACAAAATGCCCGCCCTTAACGAGGGACGCGCAGCCAAAGCGGCGGGTGAGGAGCATGGCGGCGTTTTGTTGCGTGCGCTCGGAATCGACCTCGTAGTCGAGCAGCGCCATGGCCTCGGGAATGTTGGGCGTGATGACGGTCGCCAGCGGGAACAGGCGACGCGTGAGCGCCTCGGCGGCATCCTCGGCAATGAGGCGAGCGCCCGAGGTGGCGACCATGACGGGGTCGACGACGATATTTTGTGCGTCCCAGGCACTCAAGCGGTCGGCGATAACCTCGATAATCTCGGCAGAGGATACCATGCCGATCTTGACGGCGCTCGGGCGGATGTCGTCAAAGACAGCGTCGATTTGCGCAGCTACGATATCTGGCGAGATAT
>CALKBP010000072.1:0-47249 GCA_937989885.1 uncultured Collinsella sp. | reverse complement strand
CATTTAGTGCTCTCCGGCTCGTGCGGAACTCGCGATCGACTTCGCATGCCGCCGGGCAGCCGGGGCCGACGTGAGGTTCAAAGATTTTCAAAAAAGCGGTCGGCGCGCAGTGCGCCGACCGCCGATATATGGGGTCTGATATTTTCTACCAGCTAGGGCCTCTTACTCGTCGAGGAGATCTTCTGGCATGTCGTTGCCGTCGCCTAGGTCGACTGGGGCCTCTTCGACGTCGGCTGCACCTTCGCCTTCGGGCTTCTCTTTGGCGGCCGTCATGCGCGCTACGGCGCAGATGCGGTCGTTATCGTCGACGGTCATCATCTTGACGCCCTGGGTGGCGCGACCGGTTTGGCTGATCTCGTCGGTCTTGACGCGAATGACCGTCGCGCCCTCCGTCACGATGAATAGCTCATGCTGCGGGCCCACCGTCTTCATGGCTGCGAGGTTACCCTTGCGCTCGGTCATCTGGATGGTGTAGACACCCTGACCGCCGCGGTTCTGCTCCGGGTAATCCGAGACCGGCGTGCGCTTGCCGTAGCCGCGCTCGGTAATGACGAACAGGTCGCCGTTACCGTTGGTAATCTCCACACCAAGAACGCTCACGCCTTCCTTCATGCTAATGCCACGGACGCCGCTGGTATCGCGACCGGTGGCGCGCACCTGGTCCTCGGGGAACATAATCGCCTTGCCCGCGGTGGTTGCCATGATGATCTTGTCACCCTCGCGCACGCGACGTACAGTGAGCAGCGCGTCGTCGTCCCTCAGGTTGATGGCGATTAGGCCGTCGCGGCGGCTGCGGTCGTAGGCGCTCATCACGGTCTTCTTGACCATGCCGCTCTTGGTGGCAAACATCAGGTACTCGTCGGCGGGGAACTCGCGGCAGCTGATGACGCTCGCGATCTTCTCGCCCTCCTCGAAAGGCAGCAGGTTGACGATCGCGGTGCCGCGCGCCTGGCGCGTGCCAACCGGCAGCTCGTGTACCTTCAGGCGATAGACCTTGCCCTTGCTCGAGAAGAACAGCACGTACTCGTGCGTGGATGCGATAAACATCTCGTCGATAACGTCGTCCTCTTTAAGGTTGACGCCCGACACGCCCTTGCCGCCACGCTTTTGGGCGCGATAGGCGGCCACCGGGATGCGCTTGACGTAGCCGGTGTGGGTGATGGTCACGACCATGTCCTCGTCGGCAATCAGATCTTCGACGTCCAGGTCCTTCTCGACATGGCTGATCTCGGTGCGGCGCTTGTCGCCGAACTTCTTGGAAATCTCGCGCATCTCTTCCTTGATGACGCCCAGGATTTTCTCCTCGTGCGCCAACAGGTCCTCGTAGTAGGCGATGGCGCGGCGCAAGCCGTCCAGCTCTTCCTGAATCTTGTCACGCTCCAGGCCGGTCAGGCGGCGCAGCTTCATCTCGAGGATGGCCGTGGTCTGCTCGGGCGTAAAGCCAAAGCGCTCGATCAGGCGACTGCTGGCCTCGGAATCGGTCTGCGAGGAGCGGATGATGCTGATGACCTCGTCGATATGGTCGAGAGCCATCAGGTAGCCCTCGAGGATATGGGCACGCGCCTGGGCCTTCTTGAGGTCAAAGCGGGTGCGGCGGGTGACGACGTCGACCTGGTGGTCGATGTAGTGCTGCAGCATCTCGCGCAGGCTCAGGCATTTTGGAACGCCGTTGACAAGCGCCAGGTTGTTGGCACCAAAGGTCGTCTGCAACGAGGTGTACTTGTACAGGTTGTTGAGTACGACCTGCGGGATGACGCCCTTCTTAAGTTCGATGACCAGACGGATACCCTTCTGGTTGGACTCATCGCGCATATCCGAGATACCCTCGATGCGCTTGTCGTTGACGAGCTGGGCAATCTTCTCCTGCAGGGTGCCCTTGTTGACCATGTAGGGAATCTCAGTAAAGACCAGGCGGCTACGGCCGGTCTTGGTGGACTCCACATGGGCCTTGGCGCGCACGGTGATGGAGCCGCGGCCGGTCTCGTAGCTCTGCTTAATGCCGGCACTGCCCATGATGATGGCACCGGTGGGGAAGTCCGGACCGGGCATGATCTGCATGAGCTCGTCGACGGTGGCGTCGGGGTTGTCGATCAGGTAGCACGTGGCCTCGATCGCCTCGGTGAGGTTGTGCGGGGCGATGTTGGTGGCCATGCCGACGGCGATGCCCTGGCTGCCGTTGACCAGCAGGTTGGGGAAACGCGCGGGCAGCGCCTGGGGCTCGGCGAGCGACTCGTCGTAGTTGGGCTGCCAGTCGACGGTGTCCTTCTGCAAGTCGCGCAGGAGCTCCATGGCGGGCTTTGCCAGACGGCTCTCGGTGTAACGCATGGCGGCGGCGCCGTCGCCGTCGATGTTGCCGAAGTTGCCGTGACCGTCAATGAGCGGCGTGCGCATGGAGAACCACTGTGCCAGGCGGACCATGGCCTCGTAGACCGCGGAGTCACCGTGCGGATGGTACTTACCGATAACTTCGCCGACCGTCCAGGCCGACTTCTTGTGCGGACGGTTGGGGTAGATGCCGCTCTCGTTCATTGCGTACAGGATGCGACGGTGCACCGGCTTTAAGCCATCGCGCACGTCCGGCAGGGCGCGCGCCGTGATGACCGACATCGAGTACTCGATGAACGACTGCTTCATCTCGCGGCCGAACTCTGAAATCTTGAGCTGGCCGCCGTTTATATCCTCGCCGGCCGAGGCACCACGATCGACTTCGCCAAAGCTCTCCTCGAGCTCACCGTCGTCATCCTCTTCCTCATCATCATCGGCATCGGGGTTATAGGCATCCGGATCGCCGTCCTCGCCCTGCTCGGCGCGGGCGAGCAGGCGCTTCAGATCGTCGGGCATGCCGGCGTCGCTGGCCTCGTCCATACCCTCGTTATTGTTGATATCGTCTGCCACGTTACCTCCTCATGGTTTGCGTGGTTCAAATCAGATAGTCCCCGTCCCCGTCGCTAGGACGGAGACGGCTTTTCCAGGTGCCGCAGATTCGCTCGAAAGAGGAGGGAAGCGTACTTGGGTACGCGACCGACGATTGAGGGCGAAGGTGCGGTGGCTGGGAAAGCCGAACAGGTTAGGCATCTAAGAATCGTGCATCATGGGCGTGCTTCTCGATGTACTCGCGGCGGTAGCCGACCTCGGAACCCATCAGTTCGCGCACGGCGCGGTCTGCCACCACGGCGTCCTCGATCGACACGCGCTGCAGGATGCGGGTCTTGGGGTCCATCGTCGTCGAGGCAAGCTGCTTGGGGTCCATCTCGCCCAGACCCTTGTAGCGCTGGACGGTATAGCCCTTGCGCTTCTTGGTGATCTTGCCGTCCTTGGCCTTGCCGTCCTCGTCGTTGTCGTCGGGGTTCAGTCCCAGGCTCTGGATGGTGTCGCGCAGGATCTCGTCTTCGGGCTGGCGGCCGTTGGGATACACGTAGTGAATCTTGTTGCGCACCTTGATGCCAAAGATGGGCGGGCACGCGACGTACACGTAGCCGGCATCAATCAGCGGGCGCATGTACTTGTAGAAGAACGTCAGCAGCAGGATGCGGATGTGCGCGCCGTCGACGTCGGCATCGGTCATGATGATGATCTTGTGGTAGCGAGCCTTGGTAATATCGAAGTCGCCACCGTCGCCGGCGCTCGTCGTGACGCCGCAGCCGATCGCGGTGATGAGTGACTGGATGGTGTCGCTCGAGAACGCGCGGTGGTCGCCCACGCGCTCGACGTTCAGAATCTTGCCGCGCAGGGGTAGGATCGCCTGGATGTCTCGGCGACGGCCGTCCTTGGCCGAGCCGCCTGCCGAGTCGCCCTCTACGATAAAGAGCTCGGTCAACTCGGCGTCGCGCACCGAACAGTCGGCGAGCTTGCCGGGCAGCGACGCCGTCTCGAGCAGGCTCTTGCGGCGGGTCGCCTCGCGCGCCTTGCGGGCGGCGTTGCGCGCCTTGCAGGCCTGTTGGGCCTTCTTGACGATCTCGCGAGCGGGCTTGGGATGCTCCTCGAGGTAATCGGCAAGCCCGTCGGTCACGATCTTGAGCGTCAGCGCGCGCATATAGGAGCTGCCGAGCTTGGCCTTGGTCTGGCCCTCAAACTGCGGATCGGGCAGTTTGACCGAGATAACGGCCGACAGGCCCTCGCGCACATCGTCGCCGGTCAGGTTGGCGTCTTTTTCCTTGAGCAGGTTCTGCTTGCGAGCGTAATCGTTAATCACGCGGGTGAGTGCGGTACGGAAGCCCTCGAGGTGCATGCCGCCCTCGGGGGTGTAGATGTCGTTGGCAAACGACATGACGTTCTCACCGTAGCCGCTATTCCACTGCAAGGACACCTCGACCTCGCCCATCTTGGTCACGGGCGCATCCGGATCCGATTTGCCCTCAATATAGATGGGTTCCTTAAAGGCCTCGGGGACATCCTTGCCCTCATTGAGGAACTTAACGAAGTCGATAATGCCGCCGGCGTAGCAAAACTCCTCCACATGGGGAGTCGCCTCGCGCTCGTCGGTCAGCACGATCTTGAGGTTCTTGTTGAGGAATGCCGTCTCCTGCAGACGGTTGTGCAGCGTGTCGAAATCGTAGATGCAGGTCTCGAAGATCTCGTCGTCGGGCCAGAAGCTGACAGTGGTACCCGTCGTCTCCGAAGTGCCCACGACCTCCATCTTCTTGACGGTCTTGCCGCGCGAAAACTCCATCTCGTAGATGTTGCCATCGCGGCATACCCGTACGACCACACGCTTGGACAGGGCGTTGACGACGGAGATGCCCACGCCGTGCAGGCCGCCCGAGACCTTGTAGGCCGAGTTATCGAACTTACCGCCGGCGTGCAGGATCGTCATGACGACCTCGAGCGTCGGGATCTTTTTGATGGGATGCTCGTCGACGGGGATACCGCGCCCGTTATCGACGACCGTGATGGAGTTGTCGGCGTGGACCGTCACCTGGATCTCGGTGCAGAAACCGGCCATGGCCTCGTCGACGGAGTTGTCAACGATCTCCCACACCAGGTGATGAAGACCGCTGGCGCTCGTCGAGCCAATGTACATGCCCGGGCGCTTACGAACGGCCTCGAGACCTTCGAGAATCTTAATCTCGCCGCCATCGTAATCGTTTTCGTTTGCCACACGTCCTCCTTCAGTTAAGAAAATGTGTACAGCCTTACTAGTTTATCGTAAAAAAATACCCTCGGGAACGAGGGTATTTGGCTCTACAAGGCCACCAGATGCGATTTAAGGCTCTTTTTTGCTCTGCATGCCCTTGGCCCACTCGGCACTGGCTCTCATGGCGTTCTCGAGGGCCTCGCGCAGCTTTTGGTCCTCGATGGGTGCCACTTGGTGCTCGATCTCGGCACGCTCGGCATCGCTTAGGTCGGCATGCGGAGCCGGCGGACGCTCGGCCACGGCCGGACGCAGGCGCTCTTTTGCAGCGGGCGGTGTGTGGCCGGGGGCGGTCGTCTTGAACACCAGGCCGTCGACGTGCGCGCCGGCGCGCTCCATGCGCGCGCGGATAATCTCGCGCAAAAGTGTCATCTCCTGCGTCCATGAGGGCGAATCGAGGTACACCAGCAGTTCGTTGGACTCGGGCAGGTAGCGCAGGCCCGTCACATGGCGTCCCTCGCGCGTGCCCGAGCACACCGCATTCCAGGCGCGATAGACCGCACGAGACTCCTCCGCAGCCTCCATCTGCGCGCGGCGCTCAGGTGTCGCGGCCGCCAGGATACGCTGACGCTCGGCATCCAAAAAGCCGCCGAAGGCGACCATTCCGTTCTCGCGCTCGTAATTAGCACGTCTCACCCATGCTCACCACCTTGGCTCGATCAAGCAGGTCATCGGTAAAATACCCCAGATTGGTGGTGGTTATGACCGTCTGGATATCATCACCGATCAGCTGCAGAAAAGCGCCTCGGCGCCCGGCGTCGAGCTCGCTCATCACGTCGTCCAAGAGCAGCAGCGGCGCGGTGCCCAGGATATCGCGCGCCACGGCCACTTCTGCCACCTTCCAGGCAAGCACCAGCGTTCGCTGCTGGCCCTGGCTGGCAAATGAACGGGCCGATCGGCCCGCGACGGAAAACTCAATCTCGTCGCGATGCGGACCCACGAGCGTCACGCCGCGACGGATCTCCTCGTCGGCGCGCTCATCGAGCGCCGAGAGCATGTGCTCATACGCCCAGCCCCTGAGCTCGTCGCGATCCTCGGTGCGAGGCAGGTCGCCAAGCGTGGACACATAGGACACGCCGGCGGGCTCGCCGGATGCCACGCGGCCATAGGCGTCACGCACATGGCCCGACAGCCGGTCGAGCAGAGCCAGACGGTGCACGAGCAGGGCCGAACCGGCGCGGGCAATAGATTCGTTCCAGGCGCCGAGCATCTCGCGGCAGCACCAGGTCTCCTTGAGCAGGGCATTGCGCTGGGTCACGCAGCGCCCGTAGGCACTAGCCAGATCGGCATAGCGCGCGCTCAGCTGAACGCCAAAGTCGTCAAGTGCGGCGCGGCGCACACTGGCACCCCGCTTGACCATATCCAGGTGGTCCGGGCAAAACAGAACGCTCGGCAGTACCCCGCGCACACCGGACGCAGCGCAGCGCTTGCCGTTGCGACTAAACGAACGCTTGCCATCTTCCACGCTCAGTCCCATGTCCAGCACGCGCCCATCGCCTTCGAGCCTCAGCTCGACCTTGCATGAGCCCACGCCGTCGTGCACGAGCTCGGCTGCGGTCGGATGCCTAAACGAGGCGCCACTCGTCAGTAGCTGCAGCGCCTCTATGAGGTTGGTCTTTCCCGCCGCGTTGGGACCTGCGAGCACTGTCACACCGTCGCTCAGGGCAAGGCGATAACTGTCGAAGCTGCGATAGCGCGCAACGGAAAGATCGCGTGCGAACATGGTCATGGGCAGCGTTAGATGCGTACCGGCATGACCAGGTACAGGTAGTTGATCTTGTCGTAGGACTTGAAGATGCCAGCCTGCGAATAGCTCTTGAGCTCCAGCGTGATCTCCTTCTCCTTGGACAGGGCATTGAGGCAGCCAAAGATGTAGTGGTAGTTGAAGGCGATGGTGCCCGACTCGCCCTCGGCCTCGACATCAATCGTCTCCTGCGCCAGGTCCTGGTCGTTGGAAATGGAGGACAGGCCCATCTGGCCGTTCTCGACGTCAATCTCAAACTTGACGGCGGGGTTGGCGCTCGCGATAACGGCCACACGCTTAAGGGCGGCGTTAAAGGCGGCTACGTCGATCTTGACGCTCGTCACGCACGAATCGGGGATGAGCTGCTTGTAATTGGGATATACGCCCTCGATGCGGCGCGACACGTAGGTGGTGTTGCCGGCCTCAAAGACAACCTGGGTGTCGGTGGCGCCGATCATGATGGTCGCCTGGCTGGCCATGATGTTCAGGGCGTCGTTGAAGGCGTCGGCAGGCACGTTGAGCTCAAAGGAACCTTCGAGGGTCGAGGTCTCGACCTGCGTATCGCACACGGCCAGTCGGAAGGAATCGGTCGCGACCAGGCGCACGGTGTTGTTCTCGACCTTCATGTGCACGCCACCCAGGATGGGACGGGCCTTGTCAGTCGAGGTTACGCGCCATACGCGACTCACCATTTCGGACAGGATATCGGTCGGCAGTTCGACGGCGCTCTCGATAGCGTATGCCGGGAACTCGGGAAAGTCGTTGGCATCGAGCGTGTTGAGGCGAAAAGAGCTCTTCTCGCAGCCAATCAAAACCTGACGCTCGGACAGCTCAAAGGTGACCGGGGCATCGGGAAGGGTCTTGGTGATGTTGGAGAGCATCTTGCAGGGAATCACCATCTCGCCCTCCTCTTCGACATGAGCCGCAATGCGGTGACGAATCGAGATGGTGTAGTTGGAGGTCTGGAATTCCAAGATGCCGTCTTGTGCCTTGACGAGCACGCCCGACAGAATGGGAAGGGTGGATGCCGAAGCGACGCCTTTCATAACGACGCCGATGGCTTGCGTAAGCGAGCTCTGGCTGACGGTGAATTTCATCTTTTAATACCTTTCTATAGATATAAATATCTTACTAATAGTAATAGTACTGACGAAACTGTTGATTACTCCTAAAAGTGCAGGTCAGCCCTAAAAAGAGAATCGACAGGAACCTGTGTGCAACCGGGTATGTTTTCCACGTTCAAAACCTGCGCAAAACTTTTCATCACCGCGGCTCGAGTTTTTGACACCTTATAACCGCCGTTTCGACAAGTTTTCAACAGGTGTGTCCATTTACCTACGAGCGCAGTGTTATTTTATCGCGCAGCGACTTGAGGTCTTCGGTAACAGTCCGGTCTTCCTGAATCATCTTCTGAACCTTTTTATAGCTCGTGCTGACGGTCGAGTGGTTTCGGTTGCCAAACTCGGCGCCCACGGCCGTCGTCGTCATCTCGCACATCTCGATCGCCAGGTAGATAGCGATATGGCGCGCCTTGGCGATATTGGCGTTGCGGCGAGGCCCGATGAGTTCCTCGTGCGTCACACCGTATTGCTCCTCGATGACGGACTGGACCGTCTGCACATTGATCTTCTTGGCCGATGTGTCGAAGTACTGGTTGGCGATGGCGTCGATGTCGTCAAAGGTGAGCTCCCCGCCCTCGCGCTCGCGATCGCCCGCTTCGCCGGCACAACGCTCGCAAAAGCTCTCGAGCTCGCGAATGTTGGTGCCCGAGACCTCGGCCATGTGTTTAAAGTGCGCGTCGGTCAGATGTCCGCCGTCGCCCCCGTAGGCCGCCAGCAGCGAGTCGTTGCCTGCCTCGGGTGCGGCGGCGATCGTATTCTCGTAATAACGCTGCAAGATCTTGTACTTCATCTCGTAGCTGGGCTCCGCCACCAGACACAGCAGACCGGCATTAAAGCGACTGGTCAGGCGCTCGTCCATATTAAGGTCCTTGGGAGCGCGGTCGGCGGCGATCACGACCTTCTTGTTGTTACGGATGAATTCGTCCATCAACTGGAAGAAGTAATCCACGCTCGCGCGCTTGCCGATGATGTTCTGGATGTCATCGATGATGAGCACGTCGACGCCGTGGTACGCCTGCATAATGGGGGCGTTGCTCTTCTTTTGCCGGTCGAATTCCGTCATCAAATCGTCCAGATATGCCTGCGAGTTGGCGTACTTCACCTTGATCTCGGGCGATTTCTCTGCCAGCTCATTTTTGATGGCGAGCAGCAGGTGCGTCTTGCCCAGGCCCGATTTGCCGTAGATGAACAGCGACGTGCAGGTACCGGGCGTGTCTGCAAGCATGGCGAATTTGAGCGCCGATCGGTAGGCAAGACTGTTCTCCGGTCCGAAGACGAAGTTTTCAAACGTGAATTTCGAATTCGCCGCGAGGGGTGCCCCGTCTGCGTTTTTCTCGACTGCCGCCGGGGCCGCCGCCGAAGGTGCTGCCGGCGCTGCGGACGAACTCGCGCTTTTCGCCGGTGGCCTGCCATTCATTTGGGTCATCATGCGGCGGAAATCGTCGGCGGACAACGTGTTTTTGATTGCAATGCCCGATTCCTCCCCGGGTGTCGCCTCGTGTGCGACGGGCATGTGCGTGGCGGTCGGGATGGGCGAGGGGGCCGGCTCTGCCACCGGTGCGACCGAAGCGGTCGGCTGCGGTGCCAAGGTTTCACGGGAAACATCGTCGCATCGAGGCTCGGGCACCGGCGTTGCCGCTGCGGTGACGGTCGCTGCCGGGTGAGTGTCCAGGGCCGTATTTGCCGAGGTGCCTTGCGGTGCCACGATATTGAGCGCAATCGGTGCAAAGGCTATCTCTTCTAGGTACGCCTCGATGGTCGGCTGATGCTTTTTGAGCTGGGCGATGGCAAAGCGTGAAGGGGCCTCAATCGTCAGAGTGTCCTCGGTTAAACTCACAGCGCGCGATTGTCCCAGCATATTGATGAGGCGTGCATCTTGGCCGTCGCGCTGACAAAAGGCGATGGCATCTCCCAGGATGATGCTTGCTTCCTCGTCCACTGTTTCTCCCGTTCCTTAGCTTTGGGCTCGCACGCGAGCGCTGCCTATCTCGGTCAGATGATATTTCTGGCCATGTTTGATTACCAAGCCGGCCTGTGCCAAGTCGTTGAGCGTTCGCGACCACGTGGGCGCTGAGTTTCCAAACGCTCGCGCCAGGTCGGTTGCGCCACACTCCTGGTTTTGAGCCAGATAGCCCAGTGCCGCTTCGCCGCGCTCGCTCACAAATACGTCTTGCTGCGGCTGTGCATATTGATTCGCCGCATTAGGATACATCATTTGAGCTGCTGGTTGTTGAGAACTCTGCATGGGCAGCAGCTGCTGTTGAAAACTTTGAGGCCACTGTTGGTAAGGCTGCGGAGGCATCTGCTGGGCCCATGGGTTGTACTGCGCCTGTGGCATCTGTTGGTATGGCTGCTGGTATCCCAGCGGGTATTGCTGGGGGTATGCCTGTGCATATCCCGTTTGCGGCGCGTATTGAGCCGGATACCCTTGTGGGTTCGGTTGATAGGATATCTGCTGTGCAGTCGATGCACCCGCCATCTGCTGCAAGGTTCCCACATCCTGGCCCATCGCTGGCATTGCGTCGGGTATGTTCTGGGGAATCGCGCCCGAGGGTGTCTGGGGCTCTTGCACGGGGGGCATGCCAGGCTGCAGCATAGGGGGCATTTGCTGTTGCACCTGCTGCATTGCTGCGGGCTGCTGCGCGAAGGCGCCCGGCATGGGATATGCCTGCTGCTCCGTTTCGGGTCGCACGGCTGCCCCGCGCCCGCCAGCACGCTCGATTTCCTGAACGCGCTTGGGGTTCAGGCTTACCGTCACGACGGTGCCGTTGCCCATGTTGTCCTCGATGGAGACGGCGCCGCCGGCGTTTTCCAAGTACTCCTGTACCATCGGAAACCCGGCGCCGGTACCGCGGATATACCGTTTCATCTTGCTGTTTGCGCTGGTTACGCCAAAATCGAAGGCACGCTCTTTGTCGTTGATGCCCGGACCCTGATCGGCAAAGCGGATGGTATCGCCACCGTCGAGAATCGAGATGATGGGCTCTGCAAAATGCGCGTGGATAAAGTTTTCGACAATCTCGCGGATAACCATCAGCGAAATGCGTCCTCCCTGCTCTTTCATGCACTGATAGACGGTGTTGGTTGTCTCTTCCAGGTAGGTACGGACGTCTTGCGGTTCGATGACGATGACACGCGGTGTCGACAGCATGTCATCGTAGACCGCGATGCGCGCCGCATACATGGCCTTCGGTGCTTGTGCGGTGTCCTGCTCACCCTCGTTGCGTTCCTCGCGCACGCCGGTGATGTGCTCGTTGTCGGGTGCCGGATCACCGGAATCGACCATGGTGTAGAAGTCGTCAGACATGCCGCTCGCAATCTTTCAAAAGGTTTTGAACAAATAGTAGCTCACCGCGCAATGTTTCTCATCTTTCGACAAGTTTTCAAAATCTGTTGAAAACTTTGGAAAACGGACGAAAAGTTCTCAACATTTCCAACATGACCTGTTGAAAACTCGATGAAATTTCGTGAAAAGTTGTCTGCTGCCTCAAATGCCGATTCTGCTTATGGGGGAACCGTGTACTCTTTGCAACCTTTTACCTTTGATTTCTTGACATTTGAACATTGATTTCCCTACAATCTTCAAGCTCACGTGTCTATATCTGCGTCCGCGCCCCCGCGGACACTCGAAATGCAGCAGGAGGAACTTAAGATGAAGCGTACGTATCAGCCTAATAAGCGTAAGCGTGCCAAGACCCATGGCTTCCGTGCCCGTATGGCCACTAAGGGTGGTCGTGCCGTGCTCGCCCGTCGTCGCGCCAAGGGCCGCAAGCGTCTCACTGTCTAGCAGCGATACACACATCTCGCATGAAGACTATTAAGTCTCGGCAAGATTTCGAGCATGTGTTCAGTCAGGGGCGTCGTTTCAATCACCCTCTGATTCGAATGACCATATGTGAATCGGTTGGCGAAGGCGACTCCGGAAGGGTCGCCTTCGTTGGTGCTAAACGACTCGGTTGTGCTGTCGTGCGCAACCGATCTAAGCGTGTGATGCGCGAGGCCGCCCGCAGCTGTGGATTTCCCGTTGCGGGTTATGACATCATCTTGTTCGCGACTCCCAAGACGAGGGTTTCCTCGCCGCAGGAGATGGACAAGGCATTGCGTTCGCTTATGAAACGCGCCGGCGTTGCCGGGGAGGAGCGATGAGCAATCACGTTTTGCGACGTGTTGCCATCGCTCCTATTCGCATATATCAACAGGTTATTTCGCCCTTATTGCCTGACGCCTGCATTTATTACCCAACGTGCTCGCAATACGCTATCCAGGCGATTGAGAAGTACGGTGTTTTGAGAGGCTGCTGGCTTGCCGTGAGGCGCATCGCTCGCTGCAATCCCCTGCACGTCGGCGGTTATGACCCTGTGCCTTAGCGGGCACTCGCTATCGGAGGAAAACTTACATGTGGGATTGGATCGTTAACATCCTTTTTGAGCTGCTCAAGCTCATCCAGACCTTTGCGGTTGACTGGGGCCTGTCCATCATCATCCTGGTGGTCATCATCCGTCTGCTGCTGACGCCGCTTATGCTCAAGTCGACCAAGTCGACGGCTCGCATGCAGGTGCTGCAGCCTAAGATGCTCGAGATCCAGGAGCGCTATGCCGACGATCCCCAGCGCCAGGCCGAGGAGATGCAGAAGTTCTACAGCGAGAACAAGTTCAACCCCATGGCTGGTTGTTTGCCGCTGTTGATCCAGATGCCTGTCCTGTTCGCCCTGTTTACGCTGCTGCGTAACCTGCCGAACTACTTTAGCGACGGCACGTTCTCGTTCTTCAACATCCTGCCTGACCTTACCACCACGCCGAGCGCTTCCTTTGCCGATGGCTTTATGGTTGCGCTGCCTGCGCTGGTTTGCCTGATTCTGTTCGCCGTCTTGACCCTGATTCCGCAGCTGTATATGTCTCGCAATCAGACTGGTCAGCAGGCCCAGAGCATGCGCATGATGGCCGTCGTCATGACCGTCATGATGCTTTGGATGGGCTGGAGCCTGCCCGTCGGCGTTCTGCTTTACTACGATGTGTCTTCTGCCTGGCAAGTTATCCAGCAGATCTTCGTGACGCAGAAGGTTATCGACAAGGCTAAGGCCGATGAGGAGGAGCGCCTCAAGAACGCTCCGCTGCAGGTCGAGGTTACCCGTCGCGAGAAGAAGCCGCGTCCGCACAAGAAGAAGTAGTCGGGATATCAATCTTATTTAGGTACCTAACTTTTGGAGTACGTTATGTCTGAAGAGATCATCGAGGATATGCTTGAGGAGGTTGCCCCGCAGATTGCGGGCGATTATCCCGAGATTGCACAGCGCTACAAGGCCGGTGAAGAGCTGACCGATGAGGAGCTCGACACCATTGCCGATGTTGCGATTTCCATTCTGCGTTCCATCCTTTCGCACTTCGATGCCGCCAACTCTCCTATTGATGAGTACGAGGGCGACGAGGGCGAGCTGATTTTGGATGTTACGGCTCCTGATCTTGCTGTTCTCATTGGCCGTCATGGCCGTACCCTTGATGCCCTTCAGGTTATGTTCTCTTTGCTGGTGAGCCGCAAGCTTGGCTTTAGGTATCCGGTTGTGGTTGACGTTGAGGGCTACAAGAGCCGTCGTCAGGACAAGGTTGCCTCTATGGCTCAGTCTGCCGCTGAGCGTGCCATTCGTACTCATAAGAGTGTTTCGCTTCCGCCCATGAATGCCTATGAGCGCCGACTGGTTCATATTGCACTTCGTGGTAATGATGCCGTCGATACCCATTCTGAGGGTTCTGACCCTGATCGCCATGTGGTGATTGTTGCTCGATAATCTACTCGAGCTTATGCTAAGGGGGCGTGGTTTCCACGTCCCCTTTTTTTGTCAAAAGTTCTCGATACACTGATTTTTGTCAGAAAGGAGCTTCTGTTGTTTGTACTTACAGATCAGCAGGCTGACGAGATGCTGAGTCGTCTAACTTCCTATTGCAAAGAGTATTCCCTGAATATAACTGATGTTGATCTAAGGAAATGTATTATGCATTTGGATTTGGTTCTTGAAACAAATAAGACAACCAACCTCACCCGTATTCTTAACGTAGAAGACGCTGCGGTACTTCATATTCTCGACTCACTTGTCTTGCTCCCTTATATCAATAAGGCTCCTGAGGGAGCTTTGCTCGATATGGGAACTGGTGCGGGTTTCCCTGGTATTCCATTAACGATAACCACGCATCGTAAAACTACTTATATTGACTCTGTTGGCAAGAAGGTTGATGCTGTCAATTCATTTGTTCATGCTCTTGGATTGAAATACGGTCATGCAGTCCATGATCGACTTGAAGAATATGCCCGGAGCCATAAGAAGCAGTTCTCTGTCGTAACCGCCCGCGCACTTGCCCCTCTACCGATTCTTGTTGAGTATGCGGCTCCGTATCTCAAGGATGGTGGGTTATTTGTTATCACGAAGGGCAATCCATCGGATGAGGAGCTTGCTTCCGGTATGTCAGCCGCTAAGATCTGTGGCTTCACGTTGCTTCAGAATGATGCAATCGATTTGCCTGAGGGCTTAGGCCACAGGGAGTTCATTGTTCTTAAGAAGAGCCATCCAGCATCCGTTTCATTGCCTCGTGCAAATGGCATGGCAAAGAAGAATCCGCTTGCCTAGATGTTTCACGTGAAACATAATGGATACTAACAACTTGCAGTGTTTCACGTGAAACATGGCGGTTGATATTGAATCGGAATGTTTCACGTGAAACATCCTCCGTTTGACAGCTTTAATACACACCAGGAGGGACCGTGGGATTTCGCGACGTTAAGCGTTCGAAGAGCGCAAAAGACACGCGTATCATTGCAATCATCAATCAAAAAGGCGGCGTCGGTAAGTCGACGACGGCTGTAAACCTTGCAGCAGCACTGGGTGAGCAGGGTCGCAAGACGCTGATTGTCGATTTTGATCCGCAGGGAAACAGCACCAGTGGATTCGGAATTGAAAAAGAAGACCTTCAGCAGTGCATCTATGATGCACTGCTGAATGACGTGCCGGCAGAATCACTTGTTCTTGATACAAATTGCAAAAAGGTATTCGTTATTCCGGCTACAATTCAGCTTGCAGGTGCCGAAATTGAGCTCGTAAGCGCAATTGCTCGAGAAACCCGTCTCAAAGATTTGCTTGAGCCGATTCAGGACGAGTTCGATTTTATTTTCATTGACTGTCCTCCTTCCCTTGGCCTGCTTACAATCAACGCTTTGACCGCAGCAGACAGCGTTTTGATTCCGATCCAGTGCGAGTATTATGCACTCGAGGGCGTAACGAAGCTGCTTGAGTCAATGAAGATGGTCAAATCGCGTCTGAACAAGGGTTTAGACACCTATGGCGTGCTTATGACCATGTATGACTCACGTACTTCTTTGTCGAATCAGGTTGTTGAGGAAGTTCAGTCGTACTTTGGTGATAAGGCTTTTAAGACCTTAATTCCTCGTACCGTAAAAATCTCTGAAGCTCCGTCTTTTGGAGAGCCGGTAATTACCTATGCGCCTCAAAATAAGGGTGCAAAAGCGTATATGAACCTTGCAAAAGAGGTGATCAAGCGTGCCTAGTGCAAAGAAACGTAGCGGATTGGGACGTGGACTCAATGCTTTGGTCTCAGAGGCCGAGTATGAGACCGGTGGTTCGGCTGCATCGGCTTCAAATGCCGCATCTGAAACAAAACTGCCTATTGAGGATATTGTCCCTAATCCAAATCAACCTCGAATTCACTTTAATGAAACAGAACTTCGCGAGTTGAGCGAGTCAATCCAAGAACATGGCGTTTTGCAACCACTATTGGTCCGCAAGCACGGAAATGGCTATGAGATTATTGCCGGTGAGCGTCGTTACCAGGCATCGAAACTCGCTGGCCTTGAAGAATTGCCAGTCATCATTAAGGAAGTTAATGATGAGGAAATGCTCGCTCTTGCACTTATCGAGAATCTTCAGCGTTCTGATCTGAATCCCGTCGAAGAGGCTAAGGGCTATCGTCAGCTCATTGATGCCAGCGGTATGACGCAGGAGGCGTTATCAAAGGCTGTCAGTAAGTCTCGTTCCGCAATTACAAATTCGCTTCGTTTGCTAGATCTTCCCGAAGTCGTACAGCAGATGATTTTCGAAGGCAAGCTTACTGCAGGTCATGCAAGAGCGATTCTTGCGGTTCCTTATGAAGATGCCAGGATTCGACTTGCTGAGAAAGTTGTCGCAGAAGGTCTTTCTGTTAGAGCGACAGAAAATCTTGCTCCGTTGTTTTCTGCCGGAGAGACGCCAAGGACTCCGAGACCGGCAACACCTCAGTCATTCAAAAAGGCCGCTCGAGTACTTCGTCAAGTTTTCAACACGAATGTACGTGTGAAGAGCTCGCGTGGAAAGAACAAAATTGAAATCGAGTTCAAAGACGAGGAGGAGCTCTCCCGTATCCTTGGCGAAATGATTCAATTTGGGCAGGAGGATCAGGATGAAGAATAAGGTTCTCGCGGCTATTGCGTTGGCAACCACCGTCGCCGCTGGTGCTTTTGCGGGGTATAAGCTTGCGACAGATGATGGACTACGCGGTCGACTGCTGCGCGGAGCTCAGGATATCGTCGATACATCAAAGAAGAAAATGGATGTGATGACCGAAGATGTCGCTATGCGCACTGCTCAGATGACTAAGAATCCCAAGATTAACCAAGACTGGGTTGACCATCAATGGGAAAATGTTGGATATTAGGTACCTAACAATTACTTGCCTATTTTGAAGGGGTCCTTGTCTGATTCATGAGACAAGGGCCCCTTATTTTGGCAATAAAGCTAAGTTCACGTAAATCAAGTCCACTAGGATGAAAACAAATGAAACAGCCCTGGTTGCATTATTTGCAACCAGGGCTGTCGGATGTTTCACATGAAACGTTATGGGGGGCAGACTCCCCTATGCGTTCTTCTGGACCTTGAAGCGTTGCTTCAGTTGACCGCAGGCGGCATCAATATCATTGCCGCGAGAATTGCGGATCGTGGTCTCGATGCCACGAGACTCAAGGCGGCGCTGAAGATCCTCAACCTTATGAATCGGCGACGGCTTGAGCGGGCTGCCCTCGATGTCGTTAAGCTGAATCAGGTTAACGTGGCACAGCGTTCCCTCGCAGAAGTCGCAGAGCGCCTGCATCTCGGGATTCGTGTCGTTGACGCCTTCGATCATGGCATACTCATAGGTCGGTCGGCGTCCGGTCTTCTCGGTGTAGAGCTGAAGCGCCTCGTGAAGGCGAAGTAGCGTGTACTTCTTCACGCCAGGCATAATCTTGTTGCGCGTGGACTGGATAGCGGAGTGCAGCGACACAGCGAGCGTGAACTGCTCGGGAATGTCGGCAAACTTGCGAATGCCTGGAATAACACCGCTGGTGGAGACAGTAAGATGACGGGCGCCGATGCCGATGCCATCGGGGTCGTTAAGGATGCGCAGTGCCTTGAGAACCTCGTCGTAGTTGGCAAACGGCTCGCCCTGACCCATGAAAACGACGCTTGTGGCGCGCTCGCCAAAATCATTCGAGACGTGCAACACCTGGTCGACGATTTCCTGAGCGGTCAGAGAACGTTTGAGGCCGTTGAGACCGGTAGCGCAAAAGGCACAACCCATGCCACAGCCAGCCTGGGTGGAAACGCAGACGGAAAGCTTGTTACGACGGGGCATACCGACAGTCTCGACGGAAATGCCGTCGTGGTACTCGAGCAGATACTTGCGAGAGCCATCTTTGGAAACCTGTTTGGTGAGTTCAGTCGGCGTGTCGAAGGCAAAAGCCTCTTTAAGCTGCTCGCGGAAAGCCTTAGGAAGGTTGGTCATATCGTCAAACGAACAAACGTTCTTCTCAAAGACCCATTCGATGAGCTGCTTCGCGCGGAAGGCGGGCTGGCCGAGTTCGGCCACAAGCTCGCGAATATCGTTTTGGCTCAAGTCGCGAATGTCCTGAGATTTAGTCCTGGGATTCATGGAAGCCTTTCGATTTTGGGGAAACGTAGAGGGTATCGCTACAATATGGTATCAGCTGCAGAAATTATAGAGGAGGAGTCTGCCCATGCCGGGTAAAAGCCTAGAGAACATGCACGTAGCGGTCTTGGCGGGCGGTCATTCCGCCGAGCGCGAGATCTCGCTCAATTCGGGAAAGAACGTCGTGGTGGCCTTGAAGGAAGCTGGCTACACTTCGGTGGAGCTGCTCGACACGGCTGCCGATGATTTTATGGTAACCATGGCGACCGGCGGCTTTGACGTGGCGTTTATCGCCATGCACGGTGCCGGCGGCGAGGATGGTGCCATGCAGGGTGCCATGGAGACCCTGGGTATCCCCTACACGGCGTCGGGTGTGCTGGCGAGCGCCTGCGGTGCCGACAAGGAGGTCTCGAAGCTCCTATACGCCAAGGCGGGCATTCCCATTGCCCCCGGCCTGGCGCTCGAAGTGGGCGATGAAGTCGATATCGATCATATCGTCGAGGTTTGTGGCGAGCGCTGCTTTGTGAAGCCGGCCGTAAACGGTTCCAGCTATGGCATTTCCCTGGTCCATGAGCCCTCCGAGCTTCCCGCGGCAATCGCCAAGGCGTTTGAGTACGGCGACAAAGTGCTGGTCGAGAAGTGTATCGAGGGTACCGAGATCACCGTCGGCGTATACGGCGAGGATGACGTGCGCGCCCTGCCGATCGTTGAGATCCGTAAGCCCGAGGACTGCGAGTTCTACGATCTGGACGTGAAGTATGTCGACCCTACGGACATTCATCGCATTCCGGCGCAGATTTCGCCCGAGAACTACGCTCGTGCCCAGGAGCTAGCCTGTGCCGCCCATAGGGCGCTCGGTTGCTTGGGCATCTCGCGCAGCGATTTTATCGTGAGCGAGGACGGCCCCGTTATCCTCGAGACCAATACCATTCCCGGCATGACCGATACGTCGCTGTATCCGGATGAGATCCGCCACACCGACGATATGACGTTCCCGCAGGTCTGTGACAGCCTGATCCGTATGGGTCTTCGTCGAGCGGGCATTGCATGCTAATCGAGGACGCGGTTTCATCAGGAACGCCGCAGTTTGTCATCGACTCCTATGCCACGCTTGCCGAGCGCGCCAAAACCCAATCGTTTGGTCTCATCGAGGAAGATGTTATCGTCCTCGATACCGAGACCACGGGTCTTTCGGTGCAGGACAACGAGCTTATTGAGATATCGGCGGCCCGCCTTTCGGGCCGCGAGATCGTCGACCGCTTCGATACCTTCGTGCATCCCAAGCAGCTGATTCCCGCCGAGATTACCGAGCTCACGAGCATTACAAACGCCGATGTGGCAGATGCCCCATCGGCCGTCGATGCCGTGGCCGCTCTCGCCGATTTTGTCGGCGGCTGCCCGGTGATCGCACATAACGCCACCTTCGACCGCTCGTTTATCGAGTCGGTCAAGGGCGGTGTCAACGTCAGCGACATCTGGATTGATTCGCTGGCACTGTCGCGCATCGCGCTTCCGCGTCTGGCATCGCATAAGCTGTCTTTCATGGCCGACCTGTTTGGCTGCGACTCGGTGTCGCACCGCGCCAATGCCGATGTCGACGCCCTGTGTGGCGTATGGCGCGTGTTACTCGTGGCGCTCACCGACTTGCCCCAGGGCTTAATGGCGCGCCTGGCCGACATGCACCCCGACGTACCCTGGTCCTATCGTCCTATCTTCTCGTTCTTGGCGGGGCAGAACCCCGGTTCCATCTTCTCTCTCAGCGCCGCCCGCGCCGACGTACTCAAGGCCGATCGGGCCGATGATCGCGTTGATGCGGACGAGCTACCGGTCCTTAAGATGCCGAGCCGCGAGGAAATCGAGGCGGACTATGCCCCGGGCGGCCTGGTTAATCGCATGTATCCCACGTACGAGCCGCGCGATGAGCAGATCGCGATGGCGCTCGAGGTCCGTGATGCACTCGTTACGGGAACGCATCGCGTGATTGAGGCGGGCACGGGCGTCGGCAAATCGATGGCTTACCTGGTGCCTTTTGCCGAGGCCGCGCGCCGCAACAACATCACAGTTGGTATCGCGACTAAATCGAATAATCTTGCCGACCAGCTCATGTATCATGAGCTGCCCAAACTTGCCGAGCAGCTGGACGGAGGCCTATCGTTTTGCGCCCTCAAGGGCTATGACCACTATCCATGCTTGCGCAAGCTTGAGCGCATGAGCCGCGGGCAAGTCGAAATTACGACTAAGCGTGATCCTGCCGACACGCTTACGGCAGTCGCGGTCATCACGGCGTACGTGTGTCAGTCGGCCGATGGCGACCTCGACTCGCTCGGCATTCGCTGGCGCAGCGTCAACCGTCCCGACTTTACGACGGCGTCGCGCGAGTGCGCCCGTCGCCTATGCCCGTTTTTCCCCGATAAATGCCTGGTCCACGGCGCCCGCCGTCGCGCGGCGCATGCCGATGTAGTGGTCACCAACCATTCCCTGCTGTTCCGCAATGTTGCGGCCGAGGGCAGAATCTTGCCTCCGATTCGTCACTGGGTGATCGATGAGGCCCACTCCATCGAGCGCGAGGCGCGCCGTCAATGGGCGCGCGTGGTGTCGGCGGATGAATCGCGCGTTCTGTTTGAGCGCCTGGGTGGCTCGAGCACCGGTGCGCTGAGCCAGGTTTCCCGCGATTTGGCAACCTCGGAAGGCTCTACGCTCTACCTAGGCCTTACCGCCAAGGCGACGTCGACGGTTGCACGTGCGAGCATGGCGATTGCCGATGTGTTTGACGGCGTTCGCGAGCTTGGCCGCCGTGCGCGCGGGGGCTATGACAATGCGAACCTATGGATTGGCCCCGAGCTGCGCGAATCTGACGACTGGCATGATTTCTTACAGTCTGCCTACACTGCCATCGACGCATTGGAACAAGCGGACAAGAGCGTCGACGCGCTGGTACAAGCCGTCGCCGCCGACAAGCCCGAGGTTGTTGTCGACCTGGGTGATATCTCGCGTCGCCTGCATGAGCTTGCCGAGAACCTCAAACTCATCATTGACGGTACCGACGAACACTACGTGTACTCGCTGCAAGTCAATCGCAGATTGCGCGCCGGCGGCGAGTCGATGACCGCGGAGCGCATCGATATTGGCGAGGCCTTGGCAACCGAGTGGCTGCCCGAGGTCCACACGGCTATCTTCGCATCGGCGACCATGACGGTTTCCAAGAGCTTTGAGCACTTTAACCACGCCGTCGGCCTCGATCGCATCGGTACCTCGACATCATCGTCTCTGCACTTGGATTCGAGCTACGATTTCGATTCGAATATGGCCGTGGTCGTGGCTGGGGATATCCCCGATCCGCGCGACCGCGAAGGCTATCTTTCGGCGCTCGAGCGTGTGCTGGTCGACGCTCATCTTGCCATGGGCGGCTCGGTGCTCACGCTGTTCACCAACAGGCGTGACATGGAGGAACTGTACGCTCGTGTCGAGCCCAAGATAGCTCGCGCGGGTCTGGAACTCAACTGCCAGCAGCGCAACTCGTCTCCTCGTCGCCTGCGCGATCGGTTTATCAACGAACCGACCTCGTCGCTCTTTGCGCTTAAGGCCTTTTGGGAAGGGTTTGACGCCAGCGGCGAGACGCTGCGCTGCGTCATCATCCCCAAGCTGCCGTTCTCGAGCCCCACAGACCCGCTCTCATGCGAGCGCAATCTGCGCGAAGACCGCGCTTGGGCGCGCTATTCGCTGCCCGAGGCCGTGCTCGAGGTCAAGCAGGCCGCCGGTCGCCTCATTCGCTCATCGACCGATTGTGGCGTACTCATCTTGGCCGACCCGCGCCTGGTGACGAAGGGCTACGGCAAAAAATTCTTAACGTCGCTGCCCACGAGCTCCTATCAGCGCATCGAATCGGCACAAATCGGGCACTATCTACAGCTGTGGCGCGCACGCCACGAGCGGCGCCGCTAAAGCGGACAGACGAGGGATTTTGCCATATCGCACAGACGTTCTGACAGGGCGGGGTCATCCAAGATGCGGATGGCCCCGCCCGCTGCGATTACCTGGCTTAACAGCCAGCGCTCGGAGCCGTAACGCACATTCACCGTTGAGCTGTCCGCCCCATTGGGTTCAATCGACATGATGCCGGGCCAGTCTAGGCGCTCTGCCAAGGCGCGCGGCATGAGAAGCTTCGCGCTCCGCTCCGCCTGGGCGAGGGAGTCGTGGAGGGTCGCGGGTTCCGGTGCGTGGCGCACGACGGAATCGTCGGTCAAGACCAGGCCCTCGATTTTATCCATACGATAGGTACGCTGTTCGTCGATCGCGACATCCCAGGCAATCAGATACGTTTGGTCGCCGTTTGTTGTGATGCGCAAGGGGTCGACCAAACGCTCACGCGCTTGTGTGTCATCCATCGAGCGATACGAGATACGGCAGCGAACGCCGTCCCGAATGGCGCAGCTCAGCTGCTGCCAGTGCGATCCGTGGGCGACGGTGTCAAAGACGCGCTGGTTGTAGCCGAGCTCTTTGGGAAGAAGGGCGCGCCGTATTCGAGCCGCCGCTTGGGGTTCGATCCCCAATGATTCAAGTTCATGGTTGAGCACGGCGCCCTCGGCGGCACTCAGGCGCAGCGGAAGCACGCGCCCCGCATCACCGGTGAGGACCACGCACTCGCCGCGGCGTTCGCAGATAATACGTGCGCCCGATTCTCGGTCCGCAAGCGTCGAGACGATCTCGAGAATCTCGTCGAGCGATGCCCCCGTGATATCAAAGCGGCTGCAAAGCTCGTCTCGTGTCATGCCATTCTCGCCGGCGGCGTAGAGGGCCTCCATGATGTCGATGGAGCGCGAGAGTCTTTGCTCGCTGGTGAGTTTACGCACGGGCATGCTCGTGCACCGTCCTTTCGATGAGGTGATTCCACGCCTGCCTGAGAGAATCGGGGGCGACGGGCCTCATACCATCCATGGCATGGGCCATGCAAAACGAGGCTGCGGCTTCAAAGTCGCGCACGTCAACGGTCCAGGTCCAACCTGCTTCGGTGCGCATGAGTTCGCCTCGTCCGCGTGTGAGACCGCTGATCATATCGGCCTGCGCTTCACGCGCGAACGAGAACGTAGCCGCAACGGGTGGGCGGTCGGCAAAATCGAACTCAAAGAATAAGTAATCGTTGAGGTTGAAATCCGCAGGAATGGCGTAGGCTTTCGAAGGCCTCCAAGCGCGAATGATACGGTCGCAGCGGAATGTTCTGATATTGTCGGTGGCATTGTCGAGGCCGCAGAAGTATGCCGTACCCTCGCGTTCGAACATGCCGTAGACGCAAACGGTCCGCTTGCGTTGTTCACCGCGTCCGTTTTGGTACAAAAAGCGCAGCGCGCAACGCTCGGCAAAGGCACTCCATACCGCATCGACGGCGGGAGAGCGGCGGATCGGTGCCTCTCCTGTCGTCGACATGCCGGTGAGGTAGGCAATCTTGGAGCGAATGTCGGCAAGCGGCGCGGCAAAGGCGGATGAGCCTGCCGCGAGTGTCTGGTCGATGGCATTGAGCAGGATGTCGGCATCGTCTGCGGTGATGAGACCGCCCGCGGCAAACGTATGCTCGCGGTCGATCGTCCACGCGCTCTCCTCGGTTTCCTGTGCTCCGGCAGCACGAACCTCCCTGATAACGATGCCGCGTTCGAGCAGCTTGTCGCGATCGCGGCGGAACTTGCGCTTGTCTGAGTCGATATTGCCCGAGCCGTATCCCAAATCGGAATCCAGGACGATCTGCTCGGTCGTCAACGGTTCGGGAGAACTGTTGAGTACAAAGAAAAGGTTGAGGATGCGCTGAGCCGTTTTATCGAAACCGGGCTCGGGTGCCCCCTTTTTAATTGTCGCGGTCGCGTCGCTTGCCGTCATAGAATCCTCGCATGAGAAGGTCGTTTGATGCCATGATTTTAGTCCGATATGGAGATTAGGCTATATCCTTGTCCGCTCGCGGCGTTAAGATGGCCCGAATTCGGTCGTTTGCGCTCGCTCGGGGTATACTTTCGACTATATACGGTTCTAATGTGCATGCATTGGGCCTATTTGTCGGATTATGGATGTGGAGCGCACATGGCGAACACCCAGAACTATATTAACCACCTACTGCAGAACACCGGCATTACGCCGGCGTGCAGTGAAGAAGAGCGCCTGGCTGCCGAGGATATCGCTCAGATTTTCCGCAACCACGGCTTTGACCCCGAGGTGCAGGAATTTAATGCTCCCGCGCCCAGCAGGTTGGCGTTTGCTGTTACCGGTATTCTGGCGTTTGCCGGCGCCCTGCTGATGGGCATCGGCGGCGGTATCGGCTTGGTCGGCACCTTGCTGGCCATTGTCGGCGCCGTGCTCTACGTGCTCGAGCGCACGGGGCATCCCGTGGTTTCGCGCCTGGGAAAGACCGGTGTGAGCCAAAATGTCATCGCCTATCACAAGGCCTCGGGCCCGCTTGCGTCTCCGCGCAACCGCCCGGTCGTCGTGGTGGCCCACTATGATTCCCCCCGTGCCGAGCTCCTTGCTCGCGAGCCCTACGCTCCGTATCGCGCGCTCATCGCCAAGCTCCTGCCTGTCGCCACGATCGCGCCCGCGGCTGTCGCCATCCTGCGTATCCTGCCGCTCCCCGGCGTGCTCAAGGTGCTGCTGTGGGTTGTCGCGATTTTGGCCTCCCTTGTGGCACTGGCCAATGCCGCCAATATCATCTCCAACCGTTTTGTGCTTCCCTACACGTCTGGCGCGGTGTGCAACAAGTCCTCTGTTGCCGCCATGCTCGGTGTCATGGACAACGTTGCCCCCTATCAGGGCGAAAACGAGTTCCCCGACGACATTCCGTTCGATACCTATTTTGGCGAGCAGAAGCGTCGCGCCGAGGAAATGGCGCGCGCGGCGGCCGAGTATGCCGCGGCCCAGCAGCAAAACGACTACGGCAACACCATTGAATATGAGGAACCTTCCTACGACGAGGACGAGTTTGGCCAGCCGGTGGCGTCTGTCGACGCACCCGAGCAGGACGAGGCTTTTGATGGACAGATCGATGGTTTTGAGGGTGCCTCTGCCGACGAGACGCTGATCGGCGTTATCGCGCCCGAGGCTCAAGACCAGACCGCCCAGGCCGAAGTTCCCACCGAGGAAACGTCCGCCGACGAGCCGGCGGAGGAGCCCGCGGTGGTCGAAGCCGCTGAGCCCAAGCCCAAGCTCTATCGCAATGCCGCCGGCAATATCCGCTTTGGTTCGGATGCCATCCGTGCGCTCGGCATGCTTCCCGAGTCCTGCGCGCTCGATTACGAAGAGGGCGAGGAGCCGACGTTTGAGCCGGAGCCTGCTCCCGTTGCACAGGAGCCTGCGCCCGCGGCCAATACGGCTGTTGCTCCCGCCGAGCCGGTCGCTGCCCCTGTTGCTGCCGCGGAGTCTGACGCAAAGCCCGCGCTCGATTCTGCAGCCGGTCTGGATATTCTGGCGCCTGCCGCTCCGGCACAGGTTGAAGCCGAGACCGCCGACGAAGACTATGACGAGTACCCGCAGCGCGTGTCCTATGAGAGTGACACCGATTTCTCGGCCGAGCTTCCCTCGACAACGCCCCATGCCGATATCGCTTCCGCGTTCTCCTCGATTGGTGCCAGCGCTTCTAGCTTCTTTAAGGGCGCCCTTGCGAAGGGCAAGAAGTTCGTCGACGACTTTGAGGAAAAGCGCGCCGCTGCCCGCGAGGCCGCCGAGCGGGAGGCCATCGCCCAGCAGCAGGCCGCCGAGGCCGAGCGTGAGCGTGCGGCACAGGAGTTCGAGCAGAGTGAGGCCGGGCAGCCGAAGCCTGTCGATGTCGCCGACGCCACGACGTCCTTCGAGGCTCCGCAGCCGACATCCGCAGACGTTGCCGAGGCTACGACGTCCTTTGAGGCGCAGCAGCCGGTCGATGGCACCATGTCATTCGATGCCACGATGACGTTTGAGAAGCAGGGCACCGCAATTGCCGAGCCCCTTCCCATCTCCGATGATGCCCAGGATGCCGCCGATGATTCGGTTGTCGACGAGGCCGATTCCGTTGAGGCCAGCGCACCCGAGCAGGCCGAGGCTCCTGCTATGGAGCAGGAGTCCCCTGCGATCGACGAGGCTCCCAAGACGGATGAGTCCAGGCCTTATTCTACGCAGATCTTTACCATGCCCGCGCCGAGCGACCCCGGTGCCACGGTGGCCAATGTCGCTCCCACGCAGGACGAGACAGTTGACTCCCTCATGGCGCAGATTTCGTCTCAGGTGCCTCCGCGCCAGCAAATGAATATCCCCGATCCGGCTTCCGCGCCTGCGCCCTCTTCGTCGCCGCTGGCCTCGGTCCCCGATCCGTCGCTGCCTTCGATGCAACAGGCCAACGTCGCGTCCCGCACGTCGCTGTTCGATCTTCCCGATCCTTCGGCACAGACAAATGATCCCTTTGCGACGGCGCAGGGCCCCGAGCCCACATCGGCACCGGTTGCGACCCCCATGCCCATCTCCTCGGGCGCACAGCCGCTCGAGACCATCTCGGCTCCTGCTTCGACAGGCGCCAAGCCGCAGAAGCGTGGCCTGGGTGGCTTGTTCGGTCGCAAAAAGAAGAACGAGCAGGACAGCATGAGCGACTGGCTGGGCTTCGAAGACGATTACGATGCCAAGAAGTCCGGTCGCGGCATTGGCTCGTGGGATAACTTCGAGGATGACGACGACGGTTGGAAGGGCGGCGCCACCTCCTCCGATGGTGCTTCTGCCGAGGATATGCTCTCGGCCGTTGCCTCCATGGGTGACGATGAGCTGCTCGGCCACGATATCTGGTTCGTCGCAACGGGCGCGTCCGATTGCGACGGCGCCGGCATGAGGGCGTTTTTGGCCTCGCATCGTGACAAGCTCCGCGGTGTGTTCTTCATCAACCTCGAGTCTATCGGTGCCGGCAGGCTTTCGGTGGTAACGGTCGAGGGCGAGCAGCAGCTGTTTAAGGGCGATCGCCGCATCATGAATCTTGTCAGCAAGGTGTGTAAGTCGTTCCATGTCGATTGCGGTGCGTTCGAGATGCCCTATGCAAAAACCGATGCATCCGCAGCGCTCGAGGCGAGCCGTCGCGCCCTTACGATCGCCGGTGTGGACGGCCCGCGCCTTGCCTGCGCTCGCACCGAGGATGACCTGCCGTACAACGTCAATCCGACCAATATCGCTACGGTGTCCGAGGTCGTGACCGAGGTCATTCGTCGTTCGTAGACAGACCCGCTAAGGAGTCAGCGTGTTTTCGTACATCAAGCGCCATTGGCCCATCTATCTGATTTCGACCCTGATCGCTATCGCATTGGGTTTTGGGGCCGCGTATGTCGTTGGCGTTAAGGGCTCGACGCCCGAGACGACAATGAACGAAGAGGTGGAGCAAGAGCAAAGTTTGGGTGCCGACGGTATTTCCGAGTCCGATCAGGCAGCCATCGATGGCGGTTCGTCATCTGCTGAATAGCCGATTCATCGTTTATGCCCAAGGCGGGCGAGCCGGGAGACTGGCTCGCCCGCTTTTTTATCGTGCTAGCGCTTCTTTGTGGCTGACCTAAGGCGAGCGAACCATATGGCTGCAGTGCCCGAGGTCAGGAGTGCAGTGATACATGCGGCGATGGCAACAGACCCCGTTGCCGGCAGGCTCTGAGGCAGGGTGCATCGCTGGATGACGCGGTCCTCATCATGCGCCTCGAGTTTATCGCCGCCGCCGTTGCGGCAAAGATCGACGCGCGCGCTGTTGGCAAGTGCGGTTTGGGGCGTATAGGACGACGTTGCCTGCATATGCACGACTGCGCCTCGGGCATCCGAGTTAAGGGCCGCCTTGGCATCGTCAAGATCGTCGTGTTCGTCTTTAAGGTCATCCCGGGTCCAAGAGCCCGCCTCGCTTCTGGTTGTAAAGTCGGCGGCTACCGCGCCGTATTCAAAACGGATGCCCGTGATGACGGCGTCGTCCGTAAGATCAATCTCTTTCGTATCGAGCGTGACGGACTTGTCTGTCGGGATATCTGCTTTCCATAAGTGCCACCCGTCGTAATCGACGAGACGCACATCGTCGCCCAGCAGCTTTGTAACCTCTTCCGTTTCGAGCCAAGGATTGCGATGCTCGTCGTTAAGTGTTGCATTGGCCCGCTTGCCCGTATCGCTTGTTCCTGCCGGAGACGTTCGATACCACACGTTGCACAGTCCGTTTAGATCACCGACCGCAATAGGGGTTTCAACGGCAACAAGTTTCGCTGCGCCATCTTTGGCGCACTCAAGGTCGTCGGTGATGGTCAACTCGTCGACCCAGGTGCTCGACTCATTTTTGGCGTCGATGGTATAGGAGAAGGCCCCTTGCGTATTGGCCTGTGCTTTGGCTCGGTTTTTTCCGTCGCCGTTGGCAACGAGTTCGCTTGTGACTGGCTGTGCAATCTCTTGGCGTTTATCGACGCTTCCCCTGATCTCGATGGGGGTATCCTTCATGGCCATGGTTTGAACTTCTCCCGTGGCCTTTACTTCAAACGTTATCTCTTCGGAGAGGTCGTAGGTACGCGGAGACATCGTTTCGCGCAGGGTGTAGGTGCCGGGTGAAAGGTGCTCAATGCGGTGTGGTTTGCCGGATGAAGTCCAAGAATCAATTTCGTTGCCATTGGAGTCGCAGAGGACAAGCTCAGCGCCTGTCACTTCCTGACCTCCGCACGCGTCGACTTTGGAGATATCGATCTTGGTGTAGTCGTTGGAAACGTCAAGGTGCACTTCGATCACGGGCGTTTGCTGGTCAGCGTACGACAACTTCACAGTGTGTGGGGTCGGGTTGAGCAGATAACCTTCGGGCGCCTGCGTCTCGACGACCTCGTAGGTGGCGGTACCGCATCCCAGTGAAAGAAGGTCGACTCGCGCATGTCCCCGTTCGTCGGTTGTAACGGTGGCGACGGTTTCGCCATCCAGGGCAACGATGCTGCCATCGGCTCGCACGATGTCGCCGTCAGCGCGGATGTCAAACGTGGCTCCAGCGAGGGCGCGCCCATCTACAGCATCCGTCTTAATGATTTCGATGCTTCCGGTTGCAGCGTCGTCATAGAACGAGGCGACGGCGACCGGTGTCAGATTTCTGTCGGCGGGAATCGTTATCTCCAGGTCTTCTCCGCGCAGATACGGTTCCTTGGCCGACGCCTCGTGCACGTAGTATGTTCCGGGATTAAGTGATTCAGGCAGCGTGACGGCGCCGGATGTATCGGTTGTGAAGGTATTCATTACATTGTGGGCCGGATACCAACATGTTTGCGAGACGGGCTCGTGATGGCTATCGAGCAGCTGGAACGTAAAGCCGGCAAGTGGTACGGTGCCGCCGGTCTGAGCATCACGCTTTACGATTTGAAGGTGTGTCGATAGGGCATGGTTGTCAACGATGTACTGAAGCTCGGCGCCGTCTGCGGTCTGCTCTGCTGTGATGGTCCATTCCTCTGCTTGCTTAAATCCTTCAGGGACCGTTTCTGCAACCTCGCGAACGGTGTAGCCCGCGCGGTCGTAGGGAATGGCACCGTGAGCGCCGGCGGGTCGCTTGCCTGCGCCAAACCATGCTTCGGGCTGGTCTTTTGTGGAGGCAAAGCCGTAAACGTTTGTGGTCAACGTGCCGACGACTTGTTGTGAGCTATTGCTGACAACTTCAAAGACGACGCCTCCCGCCGGCTGCTCTAGGCCGGACTCATTGTTATCGCCATGATCCTTAAACTTCGAGATTTCAAGGTCAAAGGCGATGGGGATGTTGGGAATACGGCTTTCGAGCTCAACGATACCCGTATCTCCGAGTTGCTCGGCACCGACGGTGTAGCTCCAGCTGTCGTTTGAAATCAGGTAGCCCTCGGGCGCTTTCGATTCGTAGATGGTAAAGGTGCCCAGAGGAACGTCATTGAGGATCGCCCGTCCGTTTTCGTCAGTCGTAAGGGTGCGAGTCCAGCCGGGAGTTGATTGCGAGACGCAGGTGAATTCAGCGCCCGCAAGCGACGCTCCAACCTGGGCGCCGGCATCCGTGGCGGCATCGATTTTTGCAATACGCAAGGTGATGGTGCCGGGCTGCTCGTTAATAGTGACATGTTCGCCGCTGTTTTGTGTGGTGAAGGCTATTCGGTCGCTTCGAGGGATATAGCCTGCCGGGGCTTTGGTTTCGACCAGGTAATATGCCGTATTGGGCGAAAGCGTTGCTTGTGCATGCCCATTTTCGTCCGTCTGGATAGTGCCGACACGTGCATCGCCTGCACTTTCAAAGATATCGAAGGTTGCGCTACCGAGCCTGTAGGCGTCGTTACCGGCGGTGATGTCAGCCTGGGACGATTGTTTTTGGAAAGATACGGAGACGGCGGGCAGAACATAGAGCATGTCCTGGTGTCGACCCTCGCCCGAGACCGGGCCGTGATAACGCCTGGCTCGATGTGGGGCCGCCTTAATGGATCCGGACTTAGCGCTGTCGTAGAGCCAACGTGCAGCCGCTACGGCCTCGGCGTTTTCGTAAAACCTACCGCTCCTGGCAACTCCCTTGCTGTTTGTATACGAATAGGTGCCGTCGGGGCGCGTGGTTCCGTTGAGCATCCAAACGGCAATCTGGGTGGCGGCACGGGCGAGATCGGGCGACAGGTTGTGGCCGCCAAAGGATGTATTGGAGGGGTATCCGTGACAGACGATGGCGGCAAATTCGTCATCGAGCCATGTCCAGCCCTGGTTATATGTACGCCATGGCCCTCCCGGCTTGCTGGGGCCGGGGCAGTCTTGATTCATGCAGTACGAAATCGAAGTGTCCTGTGCCTCGTATTTACCGACACCGAAGGGGCCGCAGCCGTCGCTTATGGTGCGGAAATTAAGGGCGTCACTCCCGTCGACGGCGAGTGCGGTCCCTGGGGCCAGGCAGCCGATCAGAAAAAAGAGGAGCAGGAGCAGCGGACCTGTTGCGATTGCGCTGTGGACAGAGTGCGTGGGTGCGTTGGACATGGCTGCTCCTTATCCCTCGTGCGCCGCACGGGGAGGCCGCGGCGCTTGGGATGAGGCTACCGCCATGGTTCATGCGGGTAAGTACCAGAAGCTGACCAAAAGCTTGCCCGATTTCTGACAAATCGAGCTTAAATACAACAATCAGATAAAAGTGCAGGTAAAAGATAGTAAGGAAAGAAAGACAAAGGTCCTCATCTCCACAATTGGCGTAGTTTTCAAACGATTCTCCACAGCTAAAACAAGCATCGACACCCTTGTATCGAACAAGACAACCGCGTTATACTAGCCAACACACAAGCGGGCATCGCCAAGTGGTAAGGCATCAGCTTCCCAAGCTGACACTCGCGGGTTCGAGTCCCGTTGCCCGCTCCAGTAAAAAGCACAAGCACGGCAGCGTTACGGTGCCGTGCTTTTTACTACCAAGTGCCGGGATTCGAACCCGCCAGGGTGCGAGCGTAAAGCAAACGCGAAGCGTTTGTAGCGAGCAGGCGAAGGCGCCGGCAGGCGCCTGAAGCCGGTGCGTATTTGCAAAGCAAATACGCGGATGTCCCGTTGCCCGCTCCACCGAGCACGGGAGGCATGGGGACGGCAAATCCAGCAAAGTCTTCCCCACCGTCTCCGTGAATCCGAGGAGATCGCCTGAAGCCGCTCTATGCTACAAAATGTTAGGTTAATGCCTGCTGCCCATACTCGCGCCCGCGCACGGTACAATGGTTGGGTTACGACCAACGTGCCAATAACCAAAAAGGAGCCGCTATGATCGATCGCTATACCCGCCCGGAGATGGGACATATCTTCTCCCTCGAGAACAAGTATGCCATTTGGCAGGAGATTGAGGTCCTGGCCTGCGAGGCTCAGGCGGAGCTCGGCAAGATCGGTATTTCCAAAGAAGAGGCCCAGTGGATTCGCGACCACGCCAACTTTGAGAAGGCGAAGGTTGACGAGATCGAGGAGGTCACGCGCCACGATGTCATCGCCTTCCTGACCAACATGAAGGAATATATCGACGCCGATGTTCCCGAGGGCGAGCCCAAGCCTAGCCGCTGGGTTCACTACGGTATGACCAGCTCTGACCTGGGTGATACGGCTCTGTGCTATCAGCTTACTCAGGCGTGTGACCTGATTATCGAGGACGTTAAGAAGCTCGGCGTGATCTGCAAGCGTCGTGCCTTCGAGGAGCGCAATACGCTCTGCGCCGGCCGCACCCATGGCATCCATGCCGAGCCGATGACCTTCGGTATGAAGTTTGGCTCCTGGGCATGGGAGCTCAAGCGCGATCTCGATCGTCTTGAGGATGCTCGCAGGAACGTTGCCTTCGGTGCCATCTCCGGTGCCGTCGGCACCTACAGCTCCATCGAGCCGTTCGTCGAGGAGTACGTCTGCGAGCACCTGGGCCTGGTCCACGATCCGCTGTCCACGCAGGTCATCAGTCGCGATCACCACGCCTACCTTGCCGGCGTGCTTGCCACTACAGCGGCCACCTGCGAGCGCATCGCGACCGAGGTCCGCAACCTGCAGAAGACCGATACGCTCGAGGCCGAGGAGCCCTTCCGCAAGGGCCAAAAGGGCAGCTCCGCCATGCCGCACAAGCGCAACCCCATCACCATGGAGAAGGTCTGCGGCCTGTCGCGCGTCGTGAAGTCCAACGCTCAGGTCGCCTTTGACAACGTTGCCCTGTGGCACGAGCGCGACATTTCGCACTCTTCCGCCGAGCGCGTCGCCCAGGCCGATAGCTTCATCGCACTCGACCATATGTTCCAGTGCCTCATTCGCGTTATCGACGGCCTGCAGCTGTATCCGGCCCGCATGATGGCCAATCTCAACAAGACCCGCGGCCTCATCTTCTCCTCCAAGGTCCTGCTGGCCCTCGTCGATACGGGCATCACCCGCGAGGACGCCTACGCTATCGTGCAGGAAAACGCCATGGCCACCTGGCACGAGGTGCAGGATTGTGTCTCCGGCCCCACCTTTAAGGAGCGTCTCGAGGCCGATCCGCGCTGCACCGTCAGCCAGGAGAAGCTCGACGAGATCTTCGATCCGTGGGACTTCCTCACCCGTATCGACACGGTCTTCGATCGCTTGGAGCAGCTCGAGTTCTAATTGACCGATCGGGGAGGTAGTCAAATCGATCAATTCTCCGCGGCCCTCGTTCGAGTGCGACTTTCCAACACAAGCCCCGCTCGCAGCTCGCTCTGCCAGCGGGGCTTGTGCGTGAGCGCACCTAGAAAGCTGGACGTCAGCGATATATGCGCGTCAACTGTGCTGCTTGCCGATAATTTGAGACATCTGACAAACATTACCTTGCCGGTAACTGTCGGGGGGGGGGGTATCCTTAAGCCAATTTTAATGTGTGGGAGAATGCTGCATTTTTTCACGAGAGATTGGACTTAGGGGAATGAGAAGAAGATTTTGGAGGATAGCCGCCGCATTGTGCTCGGCCTTGGTCGTGACGTCTGTTGCCGGCGTAGCGACGCCTACGACGGCCATGGCATCTGAGACACAGGGCGGAGACGTCTATGTCTACAGCAGCCAAAACGTGATTTTTAAAAATTGTTCAGTTGCTGTTGGGCAAAAGCTGTCGGGAAATTTGGATTTTCGGCTGCAGGGAAATGTCCCTTGGGATAAGTTGGGTTCGGCGGCTCAAGATAAAAAGAACTATAAGGTCACGGTTTCCGACGATGACCGGGATAACATTTCTCTGACTTCTAGCGATTCTGGACAGTGGACTTATGTATTGAACCCAAAGTCCGTGGGAGATGGAAAGCTTAGGATTACCGTTGCATTTAATTATGGTGACTATAGTGCCGAGGGCTATCTCGAGATTAGTTTGGCTGAAAAGCTAAATCCTGTCGCGGACGTTAAATATCTAAGCGGCGCAGACGAAAAGCCGTCTTCAAATGCAACGTTCTATTACACGGATAACTGTTCAGTTTGCGGTGATGCTCATTACGGTTACGAATGGGGGTCCGTCCTGTTTTCTTTCGAGCGCCCCAACGAGGAGCCGACGGCGTTTGATATTGATAACAATTGGTATGATGGGTCAAGCTTCTCCACTTCGATGAGCCTGAGCGAAATGACGTCTTATGACAAAGACGGGTTTCAGAAGAAAGCCCCGATTTCCATCGCTCCTCATAGTAAGGATGACAATAATGTCGAAGTGAGCCTAGATTATTTCCAGGGCCCCCTGCAAAAGAAAACGCTCTGTGCCGCTTCGTGGCAGAAGCAGAATCCTGCTTACGTAGAGAAGAACTTGAACGGCACTATGGCTGTCGGCTCCCATGCTTGGGTTGGGGCGGCCGATCTGATTAGTATTCAACTGAATCCCGTCGGACAGGCTTGCCGAGAGAGCTATTCTTCGCGAGAGTTCAAGTACACAATCAAAGATGGCGACGGCGTAATTTCAATTGACGAATACGGGATCGTTTGGGCCAAAAAGGTGGGCGTTGCGTCGATTGTCGCTACTGATCCGTTCGGAGGGGAACATATCGGGACTATCAAGGTAGTTGCGCTTCCTTCCGAAAAGCCCTCTATTAAGTTTCTTGATACAAAAGCAATTACATTATCTACTGATAGCAATAGTTCTGCCTACGATGGCTTCCGCGTTCTCGACTGCACGCAACGCGATTTTTACGGCACCGTGATGAGTTCCGATGCGGTTGAGCTTCTTAAAGACTATCCACACCTCGACTACTATCGATTCAAGTCTAACGATACGAATATTGCTCAGGTTGGTGAAAGAGCATTAGACCAGGCTACCGCGGGCTATGAGGTTTCTGCGGTTAGCAGCGGCACCACGACAGTTGATGTATATCTCGGGGATCCCGATAATGGCGGTGTTCTCTGCGATACGTTGACCATTCACGTTGTGGGTCCCGGCGAGGAGCCAGCAAAGACTACGGTCTCCATTGCAGACGGTTATTCTGTCTCCATGAACAAGGGTACGACTCAGCAACTGAAGGCTAAGGTGTCTCCTGATGACAAAGCCGGGCAGATTGTCTGGTCGTCTTCTGACGAGAGCGTCCTTACCGTTGATGCCAACGGTCTTGTCACTGCTGTTGGCGACGGCACGGCAAGCATCACGGCAACGGTCGATGGCGTTTCTGCAACCACGGATGCGATTACGGTAACCACTCCGGTTGTAAAGGTGTCAGGCGTCAAGCTCAGCGCTTCAAGCCTTAAGCTTGCTGTGGGCGGTGAGCCCTCGACGTTGACCGCAGCGGTTGAGCCCGATAATGCAACGAACAAGAACTTGTCCTGGTCGTCGAGCGATCCTGCGGTCGCCACGGTTGCAGACGGCGTCGTGACCCCGGTCAAGGCAGGTGCTGCTACGATCGCCGTCACCACTGAGGACGGAGAGCATAGCGCCACGTGCAAGGTGACGGTTATTCAGCCTGCTACGGGCATCACGCTCGATAAGCAGAAGGTCGTGCTTGTGGGCGCTGCAACCGAGCAGCTTAAGGCGGCGGTCGTTCCCGCGGAGGCTAACCAGACGATTGTCTGGAAGTCCAGCAACGAAAGTGTCGCTACAGTCGATCAAACCGGAAAGGTGGCGGCTGTCTCCAAGGGCGCCGCAACCATCACCGTTTCGACTGAAGACGGCACCTATTCTCAGGATTGCGCGGTGACCGTATCTAATCCCGCAACGAACCTTACGGTCGACCAGAGCGTCCTCGGCCTCAAGAAGGGCGAGGAGGGCACCGTGAAGGTTTCTCTTGCTGGAACCCTTGCGGGTGAGGTCGACGAGACCAATCTTGCTCTGGATGACACGGGCGCTTCGAAGGCGTTTAAGGTTGTCGACAACGGTGATGGCTCCTACACCGTTACCGCCCTCAAGACCGGTTCTGGTTCATTTGTCATCACTGCAGGGTCGCTCTCCCAGACCGTTTCGGTGACCGTGACCAATCCCGCCCAAAAGGTTGAACTCAACAAGACGAGCCTGTCCTTTACCGTCGGTGATGCCTCCACAAAGCTCTCCGCAACGGTGAGTCCTGCCGATGCAGACGATACGACGGTGAGCTGGACCTCCAGCGACTCGTCGATCGCCACGGTCAAAGACGGCGTCGTGACGCCGCTTAAGGCCGGTACCGCCACGATTACCGCCACCTGTGGCGACAAAACCGCGACCTGCGCCGTTACCGTAGCGGCAAAGACCATTGCAGGCGTTGCGGGTAGCAACGGAACGGACGTTAGCGTAAGCGCCGAGAACAATGTCGCTGCCGGCATTGCCCAGAACAACAGCATCTCTCTTGTGGTCGAGGAACCGACGGATCTTACCGATGCCGCCAATGCTACGATTTCCGGCCTTGAGCAGGGGGCTACCAAGGTTGCCGATAAGCTCGATATCAAGCTTCTCAAGGACGGCGAGGTTATCGAGGACTACGAAGGCATGTCCTTCATCGTCCGTGTCAAGATGACTGCCGCCATGAAGGCGCTCACCAACCTCAAGGTGCTCTACGTTGCCGAGGATGGTTCCACTCAGGCTATGGATACGTGGACCGAGGGCGACTACCTCTGCTTCCGCACGAGCCACTTCTCGACGTACGTGGTGACGGGCGAGGAGGCCAATGGTGAGCCGGTTCAGCCTACGCAGCCCGTGACGCCGTCCCAGCCTAGTCAGCAGACGACGACTAAGGTGACCAAAAAGTCTGTTAAGGCTACTAAGGGCGCGCTTGCCAACACGGGCGACCAGGCCCTTGCTGTCGCCTTTATTATGGCCGTTGCCGGCGCTTCGCTGATTGCCTTCGCGCTTATGCGCAAACGTCTCGAGCGTTAGGGCGCCCCTCTCGTTTAAGCGCGACCTTTCAGTCCAAGCCCCGTTGGTAACGTGTTTTACCAACGGGGCTTTTACGTTAAAGACTTCAGCCCGTGTGTTGCGCGCAGTGCGGCGCATCGGAAACCGCCAGAGACGCGGTCGGCGCCAACGGCCTGAACGAGGCAGCGGTCGGGGGCGCATCCTGGAGCAGCTGAACTTCGAGTAGGGTTAACCTAATTCGACCGCTTGCGGATGCATTTCAACCTTTGGCGCCTTGCCCGTCCTGGGCGGGGCGCTTTTTTACTGTCGCATAAGCCCTTGGGTAATAAAATGAACTCCGACTGCTGTTTCGATGAAGGGAGGCGCGTGCCCAGACGTATCAAGCGAGTCGCCATCGTCTCGTTTACACTCATGCTCCTTGTTGCCGCCTGTGTGGCCGCCCTGGCGTATACCGTTCGAAGCAGTTCTTCCTCCCCGAATGAAGCCGACAAAGACCTCCCGGTACTCAAAATCGGCGTTACGGATAACGACCCCTATGTGTATATCGATACCACGGGCGATTACGCCGGTATCGATATCGACATCGCCCGCGAGGCCTGCAAACGCGTGGGGATCAAGCCACAGTTTGTCGATATTGACTGGAACGATCGCGACCGGCTGCTCAAAAACGGTGATATCGATTGCCTGTGGTGTGATTATTCTCCCTGTTATCGCGAGGATAAGTATTACTGGACCGAGCCGTATCTAACCGTGACGGTTTCGGTTGCCGCCAAGAAAACGAGTGGCATCAATTCCTTGGCGCATCTCGATGGAAGCAAAACCATCGCGGTGATTGCGGGTTCGGTGAGCGAACGCCGATTGCTCGCAGGGGATCTGGAAATCTCGCCGGACGTGCAAATCAAATCGTATGGTTCTGCCGAGCTCTGCAAAGCCGCCCTCGCCAAAGGGTATGTCGACTGTTGGATGGCGGACGTTCAATCGCTTGATCGACTCGTCGCCCAGTATCCTGGCGTTTATCGTGTGTTCGCCGGCAACGTTATGACGGTTGACCTGGGCGTCGCGTTTGATGATAGCTATGAGGGGGAGTACGTCAAAAACCTCGATACCGCACTGTCCGACATGGATCGAGACGGCACGATAGAGCACATTGTGGACAATTACAAAGCAGGAGCGACGACAGGCGGGCAAGGAGCGGAATCATGACAAATGACGAGCGCCGCTTTCGCCGAAAGAGTTTAGCCGCAGTGGGCATCGGCATCGTGGCCAGCGTTGCCCTACTGAGTCTGCTCTATATGGTTGGCACGCATCGCTGCCTTGATAAAACGCTTGGGTTCGGCCAGGAAACCATGGTGTTTTTAAAAAATGCCTGCGAAAAATATGACCGATATGAACAGGGAAGAAAAACCGAGGCGACGCACAATTTGGATGCGGCGCTCGAGTCGTTTGCGACGTTCTTGCCGCCTGATCGATTTGAAGTCAACGACGATCTGGTCGAGGAATATGTCCATACCGAGAGCCTTTCGGGAATGTTGGTCATGGACGCCGATGGTCATATGGTCGCCCATTACGATATCGACGGCCGCGATCCACTCATGCTGTGGCGAGAGGAGCTGGCCTGTTCGTCGATCGCATCGATGTATCGAGGGTCCAAAGTTTCCTACTCGACCGCTGTCGAGCGCCGCGGTGTCGACTTTGCCGTGAGTGCCGTTCCATACGGTGATGGGGTGGCGTTGGGGTATCGATCCCTTGCGGCTGAGCCCGCCGATGACTATTCATACACGATCGCCGACGTCCTTGTGAACAACACGTTCCATCAGAGTCCAACGGTGCTTGTGATGCGCGATGCGCAAATCGTTTCTTCAAACGATTCGACCGTCGATATAACCCTTGCCCGGCTTCTCGCCGATAGCGGAATTGACTGGAAAGACGAGGGCGTAACACGTATCGAATATCGGGGGACCACCTTATATGCCGTGCGTGCGGCATATAAGGGCTACCGCCTGTTTGCGCTATATCCCAAATCTGAGGTCATGTCTGACAGGATTTCATTTGTCGCCGTCGGCGTCTTGGTGTGCCTTGCGTTTTGGGTCGTGGTACTGTTGGCTCGAAATATCGCTGACCACCGCAATTTGGTCGAAAAGGATAAACAGCTCGGCATTATCAATGCCATAAGCGCCATCTACGATTCGACCTTCCTTTTGCATCTTGACACCCTCGAGATCGAGGGAATCAATATGTCGCCGGCGATAGCGAAGATGTTTGCCGAGCATAGCGAGGCATATGACTTTATGGACACGGTCTGCCGGGATATCGTGAGCCCCGAAAGCCGCGAAGCGGTTGTGGGGCTCGTAGATATAAGTACGCTTCGTGAACGCATGGAGGGCGTACCGTACTTGGCTGCCGAGGTGCGAGATTGTCGAGGCACTTGGTACTCGCTACAGGTTGTCCCCCAGCATCGCGATGAGCAAGGCCGCCTGGATTCGGTCGTCGTGGCGACGCACAACATATCGATGGTCAAGCATGCCGAGGAGCTGTCATACCAAGATAAACTGACGGGGCTTCGCAACCGCAACTATCTGGAATCGCGTGGAGATAGCCTGGTAAACGAGGACTTGCCAGTGAGCGTGATTATGGTGGACTGTAATTATCTCAAGCGGACCAACGACATTTATGGTCACGAGATGGGGGATGAACTGCTGCGACGGACGGCGTCCGTGCTGCGGCGGGTGGCTGGTGCGGATTACCTGCCGATGCGCGTTGGCGGCGACGAGTTTTTGCTGGTTTGCCCCCATACTGACAACGAGTCTGCGCTCGGGCTGGAACAGGATCTTCGTCTCGGTCTTGCCGCGGTAAGCGATGAGACCCTGACGGTCAGCGCATCGATTGGCGTGGCGACCGTCGAGACGGCTGGAAATACGCTGGCCGATGTATATCGCGTCGCCGACCACAATATGTATCGGGAGAAGCGCATGGTCCACGTACAGGGTGCGGACTGCTAATCTTGCCCCCGCCAGTCCAAGCATCGTAGGATGTTGAATCGGTGCTTGCGATAATAAGTCGGTCCAGGTGGGGATAATAGACGTCTGAAATTTCTTTCTGAGAGGGGATCTCAATGATTAGTTTTGACTACAAGCCTCAGGGTGTATGCTCTCGCAATATTCACCTCAATCTCTCTGACGATGGCAGCAAGGTGCTGGGCGTCGAGTTTACCGGCGGCTGCGATGGCAACCTCAAGGCCATCTCCAGGCTGGTCGAGGGCGCTCCCGCCGATCGCGTAATCGAGGTTCTCGCCGGTAATACCTGCGGTATGAAAAAGACCTCTTGCGCCGATCAGCTTACGCGCGCTATCGAGGCCGCTCGCGCAGAGATCGCCTAATGAGCATCGCTGATCGCTTTAAGAATGGAATAACGCGTCGAGGTTTTGTGCTGGGTGGCGCCGCTACCGGTGCTGCTGCCGTACTGGCCGGTTGCTCGAAAAAAACGGGCACGAGTGATGACGCCGCTGGCGAGCCGCAGGTTATCAAGGACGATTCGAAGATTGTCTCGATCACTGATGAGTACGAGGCTGTCGATATCGATCTTGAGCCCGCAGCCTCGTGGACGCTGCCGCTGGGCACGCTGCTGTACTACTGCGATGGCGACTACGCTGCCGCGATGATGGCGCCTGCTTCTGCCCTGCATGCCAATACGCTTGGTGTGCTCAACCTGGGCGATGGCTCGCTTACCACACTTATCGAGGATCCCATTGAGGGAACCGGTTATGCGTTTTACGACGTTCGCGCGGGTGATGGCGTGTTCGCGTGGGTCGAAATGAACTTTGCCAATGCGTCCTGGAAACTCTATGCGCAAAACCTTGCAGGCTCCTCCCTTACCGGCAACGCTGTCGAGCTCGACCGCGGTGGCGAAAACTACGATCCGCCGCTCTTCACAGCGTATGGGTCGTCGGTCATCTGGTATAAGATGCCTTCGTCCGGCGGCACCAAGACGAGTAACGATTCGTACTGCTACCGTCAGTCGCCCAGCGAGTCCAAGCCTGAGACTATTTGGAAGTCGACGGGCCGTTTCGCATCCGCCCCGCGTGTGAGCGACGGCATCCTGACCATCTCGCCCCGCGTGCACAATGATGAGGGCGTCTATTACGGTATGACGGCGATCGACCTGACTGACGGCAACAACACGAAGCGAGCTCAGCTGGTGCTGCCTTCGTCGGTTTCGCCTTTCGAGGCCGTGTATATGGGCGACACCTTCGTGTTCTCCATTGAGGCGACGTATAGCGGTGTGGGTAGCTTGGGCAATATGGGCACCTATATCGGTAGCGAGGGCGGGCCGTATCTCTTCCTTTCGCGTGAGCCGCTCGCGTGCGCTGCGGGAAGGAAAAACAAATACCTGGTTAAGGTTCAGGCGTCGCATTTTTTGATTGACACTTCGGCTAAGACCTACGGCTCGCTTCTGTCACCCGACCGAGCTTTGGAGTATGGCGATTATCCTGCTACGGCGGGTAAATCGAACTCGTTCTTAACGTACGCAACGGTGCGTAACAGCCAGGGAATTCCCGAGACGGTTACCGCTCGCTTGTTCTCTCTTTAGTCTCCGAGGGGTTAAAAAGGGCTCGACAGGGGAATAAGCGCGTTGTGACTATGAGTACCGCCCGCCGAGCTATCGCACCCATGCGATACCCGGTGGGCTCAGGTGCGTTAAAATGAGCTTGTTCTTAGCTAATTGAGACAGGGGGGCCGTGTTATGGCTTCAGATGCAAAAAAGATTCTGCTGGTCGAGGATGAGAAGGCAATCCGTGACGCTGTCGCTGCCTATCTCGAGCGCGAGGGCTATTGGGTTGTGGGCGTGGGCGACGGCCAGTCCGCTATCGAGGAGTTCGAGAAGCATCAGTTCGACCTGGTCGTGCTCGACCTCATGCTCCCCAAGATTCCCGGCGAGCGCGTTTGCCGCACCATTCGCGACACCTCGGATGTCCCCATCATTATGCTGACGGCCAAGGGCGAGATCGAGGACCGTATTATCGGCCTCGAGCTCGGTGCCGACGACTATCTGATCAAGCCGTTCTCGCCGCGCGAGCTTGTCGCGCGCGTGCGCGCCTTGTTCCGCCGTGCCCACCAGGCCGATGAGCCGGCCGTCGAGGTGCTCGACTTTGGCGATCTGGTCATTGACATCTCGGGCCACAAGATTTTGGTCGAGGGCAAGGAAGTTGACCTGACGGCTTCCGAGTTCAAGCTGCTCACCACGCTTGCCCGTCACCCCGGCCGCGTCTACAACCGCATGGAGCTGGTCGAGAAGGTGCTCGGCTACGACTTTGAGGGTTACGAGCGCACCATCGACAGCCACGTGAAGAACCTTCGCGCCAAGCTGGGCGACGACCCCAAGAAGCCCAAGTGGCTCTACACCGTCCACGGTGTCGGCTACCGCTTCGAGGCTCCGACCAAGACCGATAAGTCGGACGAGAAATAAAGGAAATCACATATGACACCTGCGCGCTTTGAAATCGGGCAAAAGCATAAGCAGGAGAACGAGGCGGGTTCCAAGGCTAGTTGGAACACGCCTCGTTCCGATTCACGGCCAACGATGAGCTATCCCTCGCGCATGGCCCTGGCTTTTGCCCTGACATCGCTCATGACGGTATTGGTGTTGGTGGGCGTAGTCTCCGTTGTATGGGGCACGGTTTTTACGGATTACACGCGCTCCAATATTGTCGAAATCGCCAATTCCGCTGCCGAAAAGTTGGCAACGTCATATGAGGAAAACGGTTCTTGGACCGCGGGGGAGCTGCGTACGGTCGCGACATCGAGCTTGGTGTCCGACGATCTTGGTATGCAGGTTGTCAATAAAAAGGGCGTCATCGTCTACGACGACTCGTGGCCCTCGGCAAGCGCTACTGCCGATGTACGCGAAAATCAGGCGACGACCGACGATGCGAGCGGAAAGAGGGCATCGCACAGCCCAGTCTCGTCTGCTCCCACCGATTCCAATAGTGTTGCCAACGTTGAGATCGTGACGTCCTCCGGCGAGCACGTGGGTCAGGTCAAATTGTGGGCGGTTGGCTCCGATGCTCTGCTCACCAGGGCAGACTCGGCATTCAGAGAGAAGACCTTTAACGCCATGGCCCTTGCCGCGGTTGTGGCCGTCTGCATCTCGGTCGTTATCGGAGCGCTTGTGTCGCGCATGCTTACCAAGCCGATTCATCGAATTACGAGCACGGCCAAGCAAATTCGCGACGGCGATCTGTCCGCTCGTACGGGCTTGCGCGGCGATGATGAGATCGATCAGCTGGGCGAGACCTTCGACGAGATGGCCACCTCACTCGAAAAGGATATGAAGCACGAGAAGCGCCTGACCTCTGATGTTGCCCACGAGCTGCGCACGCCGCTCATGGCCATGCTTGCGACGGTCGAGGCCATGCAAGACGGTGTGTATCCCACCGACGATGAGCATCTGGAGACGGTCGCTTCCGAGACGCGTCGTCTGGCCCGTCTGGTGCAGCAGATGCTCGACCTGTCGCGCATGGAAAACAGTACCGCGCCGCTCAACCTGGAGCCGGTGGATATGGTGCCGTTTGTGCGCTCGATTGTGAATGGCCAGGAGCGCCTGTTTGCCGACCGTGACCTGCGTTTGCGCTTTGCAGATGAGACGCAGGGCCATGATGACGTTGTCGAGGCAGATCCCGACATGATCACGCAATGCGTTATCAACCTCATGAGCAACGCCATGCGTTACACCCCCGAGGGGGGTTGGGTCGTGGTGTCGGTGCTCAGCGACCGCAGGCACGTCGATATCGCGGTTTCGGATACGGGCATCGGTATCGCCAAGGATGATTTGTCGCGCATCTTCGGTCGTTTTTGGCGTGCCGACGCCAGTCGCGCCCGCGAGGCGGGTGGCCTGGGCGTGGGCCTCGCCGTGACCAAGCAGATTGTCGAACGTCATCACGGCTACATATCCGTGGAGTCGGAGCTTGGAAAGGGTACGACTTTTACGATTCATCTGCCTCGCGAGCACACGGCGGACGCGGCATCTACTACAATGGAGCACTAGCTTTTCGCTATTCGGTGAAGGAGGGGTTTCGTCCCTGCCGCTCCGAGTTTGCGAAAACGTGCGGGAAAGAACCCGCATTACTGTCGTATTTTGGTAAGGAGTGACTCACGTGACAACGATGGAGCGTCGTCCGGATTCCCGTGGCAAGGTTCGTGATATCTACGATGCCGGTGAAAACCTGCTGATGGTCGCCACCGACCGCATTTCTGCGTTCGACTTTATTCTCCCCGACGAGATTCCGTTTAAGGGAGAGGTGCTCAACCGCATCTCGGCATTCTGGTTCGATAAGTTTGCCGACATCGTTCCCAACCACCTCGTCTCCATCGACCCGGCGGATTTCCCCGAGGAGTTTGCCGAGTATCGTGACTACCTCGCAGGCCGCGCCATGCTGGTCAAGAAGGCCCAGACGATTCCTGTCGAGTGCATCGTCCGCGGTTATCTGACCGGTTCGGGCAAGAAGACCTATGACGAGAACGGCACCGTCTGCGGCATTCAGCTGCCCGAGGGTCTGACCGAGGCCTCCAAGCTCCCCAAGCCGCTGTTCACGCCGTCCACGAAGGCCGAGATCGGCGACCACGACGAGAACATTTCGTTCGAGCGTTGCTGCGAGATCGTGGGTGAGGACATCGCCACGCAGATTCGCGACCTGTCCCTCAAGATCTACAAGGCCGCTGCCGAGTACGCCGCGACCCGTGGCATCATCATCGCCGATACCAAGTTCGAGTTTGGTGTCATCGATGGCAAGGTCACGCTGATCGACGAGTGTCTCACGCCCGACTCCAGCCGTTTCTGGCCTGCTGCCAGCTACGAGGAGGGCAAGATTCAGCCTAGCTACGACAAACAATTCGTCCGCAATTGGCTCAAAGCCAACTGGGATATGACGGGGGAGACCCCTCACCTGCCCGCCGAGGTCATCGATGGCACGTCCGAGCGCTATCGCGAGGCCTTCCAGATCATCACGGGCTCCCAGTTCACAAGCATGAAGGAGAACGCATAAGTGAGTACCCGTAGCGCCACGAACAAGCGTACGCAATCCCACGAAGTTACCGGGGTTGCGCGCAAGTCCGCCGCATCTGCTAAACCCGCCCGCCAGGCAGCGAGCTCCGTTCGCGTCGTGCCGGCTTCGTCTAAGGCACGCCGCAAAGAGCTCGAGAAGGGTGAAAACCTGGAAGGTCTTTCCAAGGAGGAGAAGCGCGCCCGCAAGGCGAAGCAGCGTGCTCGTGAGGATCGTATCTACACGGTGTCGAATATCCTCCTCAAGCAGGATGAGGACTACACCAAGCGCCGTCGTATCTGGTGGGCCGTGCTCGCCATCGGCATGGTGCTCGTCGTGGCAATTTGGGCTTCGCTCTACTTCGCTCCCGGCGGTACGGTGTCCAGTCCCGTCCAGATGGTCGGCATCGTTTTGTCCTATGTCATCATTCTGGGTGATTTTATCTACGACTTCGTTCGTATTCGTCCCCTGCGCAACATGTACCGCGCGCAGGCCGAGGGCATGTCCGAGAACAAGCTTAACGCTCTTATTGAGCGTGCGGCTGCCGAGGAGGACAAGAAGGACTCCAAGAAGAAGTAGCGTTTGCATTCATACTTATCGCTAAGATATAAGGCGCGTCGTTTTTGCGGCGCGCCTTTTTACTGTTCTATAGATAGATGGAGTGGCACATGATTCGAGCTGCCCTGACGGTCGAAGAGGCTCTGGAGGGCATGAAGGCCCTGGAGCCCAAGATTAAAAACTACGCGCGCCTGGTCGTCTGCAAGGGCGTAAACGTCAAACCCGGCCAGGAGGTTGTCGTTCAGTCTCCGGTCGAGTGCGCGCCTTTTGCCCGCGTGGTGGTTGCGGAGGCTTATGCCGCCGGCGCTGGCCACGTGACGGTCATTTGGGCCGATGATGCCGTGACGAGGCTCACGTACGAGCATGTCGATAAAAGCTATTTTGAGCAGACGCCCGAGTGGAAGCGCCTGCAGCTGGATTCCCTGGCCCAGGATGGTGCCTGCTTTATCTTTATCGAGGGTGCGGATCCTGCGGCTCTCAAGGGTATCGATCCCGCCAAGCCCGCTGCAGCTTCTAAGGCAAGGAACACGCAGTGCAAGGTCTTCCGCCGTGGACTGGACTACAACATCAACCCGTGGTGTATCGCCGGCGCTCCGGTCGTGGCTTGGGCGCGCGAGGTGTTCCCGGGAGACGCCGATGAGGTTGCAATCTATAAGCTGTGGAATGCGATTCTGCACACCGCTCGTGCCGATGGCCAGGACCCGGAGAGCGACTGGGAGCTTCATGACGCGGCGTTCGAAAAGAACTTGCGCTTCCTGAACGACAATCGTTTTGACCGCCTGCATTACACCTCGGCAAATGGAACCGATCTGACGATTGGTATGACGAAGGGTCACGTGTGGGCCGGCGGCAAGGGTAAGACACCCGATGGGCACCCCTTCTTCCCCAACATTCCCACCGAGGAAGTCTTCACCTCGCCTGATCGTATGCGTGCCGACGGTATCGTGTATTCGGCTATGCCGCTCATTCACCACGGTAACAAGGTTGACGATTTTTGGATTAAGTTCGAGGCCGGTCGCGTAGTGGAGTACGATGCCCGCGTGGGCAAGGCGACGCTTGCGAGCATTATTGACACCGATGAAGGTGCCGCTCATCTGGGCGAGGTCGCGCTCATTTCCAAGAACACTCCGATCCGCGAAAGCGGCGTTCTGTTCTATGACACGCTCTATGACGAGAACGCTAGCTGCCATCTCGCGCTAGGTGTCGGTTTCCCCGAATGCATCGAGGGTGGGTACGACATGTCCAAGGAAGAGCTCCTGGAGCATGGCGTTAACGTTTCGAGCACGCACGTCGATTTTATGATCGGCACGGACGACATCGATATTACGGGCATTACGCCTGATGGACGTGAAGTTGTGATTTTCCAGAACGGCCAATGGAGTTGGGAATAGTCCCAGACCGTGGTACAATGCCACCCGCGGGCCGTTAGCTCAGCTGGCAGAGCAGGGGACTTTTAATCCCAAGGTCCAGGGTTCGAACCCCTGACGGCCCACCATAGAAAAGAAAGCGATCGACTCCGGTTGGTCGCTTTTTTGTTGCCGCGACGCGGGTTCGAACCCGTCGGGGCGCGGAGCTGAGTAAACGCGCGAGCGTTTGCCAGCGCAGCGCGCAAGGCGCGAAGCGCCGCAGCGGCCGCCTGCGGAGCAGGCTGAACCCCTGACGGCCCACCATAGAAAAGAAAGCGATCGACTCCGGTTGGTCGCTTTTTTGTTGCCGGTGCACGGGTTCGAACCCGAACTTCTCTATATATAAGAACGCTTGGCGAACAAAACCTGCCTTTTACCGATGGGAAACAAATAGCTGATGCTTTTGGAGTAAAGTGGCGCTCCAGAGATGACCGATGCCTTAACACCTATAAACCAGCTGGTCATCGCCAATATCAGAAGCTGCTGCTTCAGTTTTAACCTCAGTGATGCGACTGAGGGACCTATTCATTTGTGAACAAAATATGGAGTGCGTGATTCCCGCCCACAGGGGCCCTCCGGTCTGGCAATATATCTCCTTGTCGCGCGGCCCGGTCGAACCGGA
>CALKBP010000071.1:0-1765 GCA_937989885.1 uncultured Collinsella sp. | reverse complement strand
CGCCTGTCGCCTGATGTCGCGAGATCGACCGACGAAAGCTGCGATGAATAGCAGCGCGGTGAAAGCTACCAAGGTAAGAAAGTCCGCACTGTTTGCAGTGGCGGAGGAGACCAAAAAACCGCTTGCGCTGAACCATGCCAAGAGGAGCGCAAATCCCACGATCCGAGCGCCCTCTATAGCGATGGGCCCCTTTTTCCGAGGACGGGTAGTATTGTCTGCTGTCATGCTCATTCTGCCATTATATCTTTCTTGCTTTCTCCCTACACCCATACGTTTTTCTCGGGGGCGTTTTGGGATAAACAGAGAGTTCTATATGATCACGGCGCATGGCTCTCTTCATATTATTTTGCCAGCGTCGGCATGACGCCGGCGCGATACAGCTAAGGTACAGCTAAGGAAGGGAGATGCTATGGCGATTTGTCACAATGGCAAGGAGGGCGGACTCGTTAGTCGCCGCTCTTTCCTGAAAGGAGGCGTCGCGGTCGGCGGAGCAGCGCTCGTTGGAGGGGTGCTCGGTGGCTGCAGTCCCCAGCAGTCTGGAAGCGATGCCGCGCCTTTGAGTCCTGTTGGGCTTCCGGAGACGTGGGACGCGGAGTCGGATGTGGTAATTGCTGGTTTTGGCGGCGCGGGCGCAGCGGCGGCTTGGGAGGCGCTAAATGCAGGCGCTACGGTAACTATCTTGGAGAAGCAAGGTAAAGCTGGTGGATCTACCAACATCTGCGGAGGTCTAATTTACATGGGCGGGGGAACTCCCACTCAAGTAGCGGCTGGGTTCAACGAGACAACGGATAACTACTATCAATATCTTGTTGCGGCAACGGGACCTGGCGTGAGCGAAGACCATTGTCGTGTTATGGCTGACGAGTCTTTGGATTTGTACCATTGGCTTGTGGACACGCTTGGCGTCGTATTTAAGCCGGGATACAACCCTCCCTGGCCCGAGGAGGAGAATTACGACGCTGGATTATCATGCACGGGCGATGAGTTCAATCTGGATTACGTCGGGTACTGCGAGGCGGTGCCCCACAGTCACTGGGTCGAAGGCTTGACCGATAATTTGGAAGGTACGCTCACCGGGGCAAAAAACGGCTCGGGCTTCTTTGCCCCCCCCCTTCAGAAGGCTGTGGAAGATTTGTCGCCCGAGATTCTCTATAAGACACCTGCCGAACGTCTTATCGTGCATCCTGAAACAGGTCGTGTGGTCGGAGTGCAGGCTAAGAAGGATGGAAAACCCTACAACATTAAGGCCAACAAGGGCGTCGTTCTTTGTACGGGTGGATTCGCTTGCAATGACGCCATGGTTGATCAGTATGTCCCGTATGCTGCCGGAAGCTTCATCATAGGCACTGAGGGGGATACCGGTGATGGCATCCGCATGGGTCAAGGGGCTGGCGCCGACACGCGTCATATGAACTTTGCTTACGGCCAGCTTTCCCACGGTGCTTGGATAGCGCGCGATAGCGTAGTTGGCGGTCCTCTCCTCTTTAGCGCGCTTGTGAATAAGCGCGGCGTACGGTTTATCGCCGAAGACCATTACGCGGGCTCTTACTATGCGCAAGTTGCTCGTAATCCTTACTATTTCCGTGATTATGAGACGTGCTACATGGTTTTCGATCAGCAAACTTATGATCAAATGGAAGAGATTTCCGAGGTGGGCGCCGATGTTATCGTGGCTCAGGCCGAAACCATCGGTGCTTTGGCCGAGGCTCTCCAAATGCCGGCAGGAACTCTCGAGAATACCATTGCATATTATAATGAGTATGCT
>CALKBP010000070.1:0-2058 GCA_937989885.1 uncultured Collinsella sp. | reverse complement strand
TTATGGCTAAGAATATGCAGCCTATCGCCAAGCGCTGCAAGGCGCTCGGCATCTCTCCTGCCGTGATGGGTTACTCCAAGAAGGAGACCAAGCGCAACCCCGGCGGCCAGATGAGAAAGAAGAAGAGCGAGTACGCCACCCAGCTGAACGAGAAGCAGAAGGTCAAGTTCGTCTACGGCATCCTGGAGAACCAGTTCCATACCTACTACGAGAAGGCCTCCCGCATGCCCGGTCAGACCGGTGTCAACCTGCTGGTTCTGGTCGAGCGCCGTCTCGACAACGTCGTCTACCGTCTTGGTTTTGCCAAGACCCGCCGCGACGCCCGCCAGCTGGTTTCCCACAACCACTTCACTGTCAATGGCAAGCGTGTCAACATTCCCTCTTACCAGGTTAAGGCGGGCGATGTGATCGAAGTCATCGAGTCCAGCCGTTCTTCCGTCAAGTTCAGCAAGCTGCTGGGCGAGGAAGCTCCTGTCGTTCTGCTGCCTTCTTGGCTGGAGCGCGACAAGAACGCCCTGAAGGGCACTGTCACCAAGCTGCCTGTTCGTGAGGACATTGATGTGCCCATCGCTGAGCACCTCATCGTCGAGTTGTACTCCAAGTAATCCTCTTAACTGTTTTCTACGATTTTTCCAACCGAACCGGCGCTGCCTAGCGTCGGCTTAACAAGGAGGGTTTTTATGATGGAGATTGAACGCCCCAAGATCGAAACGGCTGCCCTTTCCCCGGATGGCCGTTACGGTAAGTTCGTCGTCGAGCCCCTCGAGCGCGGCTTCGGCACGACTTTGGGTAACAGCTTGCGTCGTGTGCTTCTGTCCTCTCTGCCCGGTGTGGCTGTCACCAGCGTCAAGATCGACGGCGTGGTGCATGAGTTTTCCACCATCGAGGGCGTGCGCGAGGATGTCACCGAGATCGTCCTGAACCTCAAAGGCATCGCCGCTAAGATCTACGGCGAAAGCCCCAAGACCGTCCGCGTCGAGGCCGTTGGCCCCTGCGAGGTCACTGCCGGCACCATCAAGGGCGGCGATGACCTGGAGATCCTGAACCCCGAGTGGCACATCGCCACCCTGGGCGAGGGTGCTAAGCTGGTCATGGAGCTGACCTTTGACAAGGGCCGCGGTTATGTCCCCGCCGAGCGCAACAAGCAGGCGCTGATTGAGAAAAACGACGTCAGCACCCTGCCTGTGGACAGCATTTATACCCCTGTCCTCAAGGTCAACTACACCGTTGACCGTACCCGCGTAGGCCAGATCACCGACTTCGATAAGCTGATTATGGAAGTCTGGACCGACGGCACCTGCAACGCGCAGGAGGCCCTGAGCCTGGCGGCCCGCGTGCTGACTGAGCACCTGAACCTGTTTGTCAACCTCTGCGATGAGACCGGCGAAACCGAGATCATGGTGGACAATGACGACCAGGGCCGTGAGAAGGCCCTTGAGATGACCATTGAGGAGCTGGACCTGAGCGTCCGTTCCTTCAACTGCCTCAAGCGCGCCGGCATCAACACGGTGGGTGACCTCATCGGCAAGAGCGAGGATGAGATGATGAAGGTCCGCAACCTGGGCCGCAAGTCTCTGGAAGAGGTCATGGCAAAGCTGGACAGCCTTGGTTTCTCTTTGACCAAGGAAGACGAAAACTAACCCCCCGCGACACGCGGATTCTATTGATAAGGAGTGAATCGAAATGCCCGGTACCCGTAAACTCGGTCGTGCCACCGACAGCCGCAACGCTATGCTGCGCGCTATGGTGACCTACCTGTTTGAGAACGGCAAGATCGAGACCACCGTTACCCGCGCCAAGGAAGTTCGTTCCATGGCCGAGAAGATGGTCACCCTTGGTAAGCAGGACGATCTGCACGCAAAGCGTCAGGTCTTCTCCTACATCACCAAGGAGGACGTTGCCAAGAAGGTCATTGATGAGATCGGCCCCAAGTATGCTGACCGCAACGGCGGCTACACCCGCATCTACAAGACCGGCCCTCGTCGCGGCGACGCCGCCGAGATGGCAATTATCGAGCTGGTCTGATTTAATCAGATAAGTTGATAGAAAAACACCGTT
>CALKBP010000069.1:0-6426 GCA_937989885.1 uncultured Collinsella sp. | reverse complement strand
CCTCCGTCCCCAAGGGATCATGTGATCCGAAGAGGACGGAGGAAAACGGATCAAAAGGAAAAAAGTAAGGCGTTCCTTTCCACATTGGATATTGCTATTTGGTAACGCGTTTTATCAAATATGGCATTTATCTGCGGTAATGTTCATTTTCACCGCTGATGGTGACATTTCATACCGCCTGCCGAACTGCGTGGAGACCTAACAACTTTTTAGGTCAGTGTTGTGCGTGTAGCAACTTCGCCCGGCCTCGCCTCCGGGCTGCCATGTGAGAGGGGATCTTATGGCTCGACTGCACGTAATGGAACGCAGCCACGCTCAGGCCGTCATGGACGACCTGCACGATGCACTCGGACGTCGTCTGGCGGTGAGTTCGCTCGCCCCGTGCCCCGTCGAGTTTACGGCGGCGCTCGTCAACCTGTGCTCCACCCAGAGCTGCGGCAAGTGCACGCCCTGCCGCGTGGGCCTGAGCGCGCTGAGCGACCTGCTCGCCGATGTGCTCGAGGGCCGCGCCGACGAGTCCACGCTCAACTTGATCGAGCGCACCGCCCGCACCATCTATCTTTCGAGCGACTGCGCCATCGGTTACGAGGCCGGCGCCATGGCGCTTACGGCTATCCGCGGTTTCCGCGACGACTTTGAGCACCATATCCGCGAGCACTCCTGTGGCTTTGACCGCGAGGCCCGCGTCCCGTGCGTCTCGGGCTGCCCGGCGCACGTCGACATTCCTGGTTACATTTCGCTGGTCGAGGCCGGCCGCTATGCCGATGCCGTCAAGGTCATCCGCAAGAACAACCCGCTGCCGCTCGTTTGCGGCCTGGTGTGCGAGCATCCCTGTGAGATGCACTGCCGTCGCGGCATGGTCGACGATCCCATGAACATCCTTGCCCTCAAGCGTTTTGCCGTTGAGCACAGCGACCTCAACGATTACAAGCCCAGCGTGGTCGACAACACCGGCAAGCGCATCGCCGTGATTGGCGGCGGTCCGGCCGGCCTTTCCTGCGCCTACTACCTGGCCGTGATGGGCCATAAGGTGACGATCTTTGAGCAGCGTCATCACTTGGGCGGCATGTTGCGCTACGGCATCCCCAGCTACCGCCTGCCGCGCGAGCGCCTGCAGGCCGAGATCGACTGGATCTTGAGCGCCGGCATCGACGTGGAACTCGACCACTCCGTCAACGGCGAGGAGCTTGCCCGCCTGCGCGACGAGTTCGATGCCGTCTACCTGGCCATTGGCGCCCACAGCGATAAGAAGCTCGGCCTTCCGGGCGAAGAGGCGCCCGGCGTGGAGTCGGCCGTCAAGATGCTGCGTGCCATCGGCGACGACGAACTGCCCGACCTGAGCGGCCAGCGCGTGTGCGTCATCGGCGGCGGCAATGTGGCCATGGACGTGGCACGCTCTGCCGTGCGCTGCGGTGCCGAAAAGGTGAGCATCGTCTACCGCCGTCGCATCTGCGACATGACGGCCCAGGATGCCGAGATTGCCGGCGCCCAGGCCGAGGGCTGCGAGGTTCTGGAGCTCACGGCCCCGCTCGGTATCGAGACGGGCGAGGACGGTCGCGTGAGCGGCCTGCGCGTGCAACCGCAGATTATCGGCGAGCCCCGTCGTGGGCGTCCGGCCCCGCGTGCCGCCGCCACGTCCGAGCGCGTCATTCCCTGCGAGCGCGTGTTTGTGGCCATTGGCCAGGACATCGATTCCAAGCCGTTTGAGGAGATGGGCGTTGCCTGCAAGTGGGGCTGCGTCGTCACCGATTCGGATGGCGCCGTGCCCAACTTCGATGGCCTCTTTAGCGGCGGTGACTGCCAGACCGGTCCCGCCACCGTCATCCGGGCCATCAACGCCGGCCGCGTTGCTTCGGCAAATATCGACCGCTACCTGGGCTTTGACCACAAGATCAAGCTCGACGTTGAGCTGCCGACCGTGCAGTTTAAGGGCAAGCACGAGTGCGGCCGCTGCGAGCTGGGCGAGCGCGAGGCCGGCGAGCGCATCCACGATTGGAATCTGGTCGAGCAGGGCCTTACCGAGGAGGAGGCACGCCAGGAGGCAAGCCGCTGCCTGCGTTGCGACCACTTTGGCTTTGGCGCGTTCCGCGGAGGGAGGAACCTGGAATGGTAGGGCTCAACAAAACCACTGTCAGCGACAACACCGAAAGCGGAGCACTCAACATGGTCAAGCTCACTATCGATAATTGCGAGGTCGTGGTGCCCGAGCACACCACGATCCTGGACGCGGCCAAGTCCGTCGGTATCCAGATTCCCACCCTGTGCTACCTGCGCGATCTAAACGAGATCGGCGGCTGCCGCGTGTGCGTGGTCGAGGTTGAGGGCTGCGACCAGCTGGTTGCCGCCTGCAACAACTACGTGCTCGACGGCATGGTGGCCCGCACCAACAGCCCCAAGGCCCGCGAGGCGCGTCGCACCAACGTGCAGCTGCTACTGTCCCAACACGACTCGCGCTGTACGAGCTGCGTGCGCAGTGGTAACTGCAACCTGCAGGCCATCGCCAACGACCTGGGCATCTTCTATCTGCCGTACGAGCAGCACCTGGCGCGCGAGGGCTGGGACTTCGATTTCCCCATCATCCGCGATAACGACAAGTGCATTAAATGCATGCGCTGCATCAAGGTGTGCGAGAGCGTGCAGGGCCTAGGGATTTGGGACCTGACCAACCGCGCCACGCATACCGCCGTGGGCACCCGCGGGCGTGCGCCGATCGGCAAGACCGATTGCGTCGCGTGTGGTCAGTGCATCACGCATTGTCCGACGGGCGCCCTGCGCGAGCGTGACGATACCGAGACCGTTTTCGACGCCATCGCCGATCCCGACAAGATCGTGCTGGTGCAGATTGCGCCGGCCGTGCGTAGCGCCTGGGGAGAGGAACTCGGCATTCCGCGCGATGAGGCCACCGTCGAGCGCTTGGCCTGTGCGCTGCGCCGCGTTGGCTTTGAGTACGTGTTCGACACCGATTTCTCGGCCGACCTCACCATTATGGAGGAGGGCTCCGAGCTGCTCGAGCGCCTGGGTAAGGCCGCCAAGGGCGAGGGCGACAGCCGTGGCTGGCCCATGTTCACGAGCTGCTGCCCGGGCTGGGTGCGCTTTGTGAAGGCGCGTTACCCCGAGTTTGTCGACAGTCTGTCTACGTCAAAGTCGCCGCAGCAGATGTTTGGCGCCATCGCCAAGACCTACTACGCCAAGGTGCTGGGCGTGGAGCCCGAGCGTCTGTTTGTGGTGTCCGTGATGCCGTGCACGGCCAAGAAGGCCGAGTGCGCGCTGCCGAGCATGGTGGGCGAGGACGGCACGCCCGATGTGGACGTTGCGCTGACGGTGCGCGAGATGGTGCGCATGATCCGCGCGAACCACGTGAGCGTGGACACGCTGGTTGAGGAGCCACTCGATACGCCGCTAGGCTTTGGCACGGGTGCGGGTGTGATCTTTGGCGCCACGGGCGGCGTGATGGAGGCCGCCGTGCGCTCGGCCTATTACCTGGTGACGGGCAAGAACCCCGACGCCGACTTCTTTACCGATGTGCGCGGACTCGACGGCTGGAAGGAGGCCGTGGCCGATATCGATGGCACCAAGGTGCGCGTCGCCGTGGCACACGGACTGGGCAACGCCGCCCGCCTGCTCGACGCGATTCGCGACGGCCGTGCGAGTTATGACTTCGTTGAGGTCATGGCATGCCCGGGCGGCTGCGTCGGTGGCGGCGGTCAGCCCATCCACGACGGCTGCGAGCTGGCAGCCGAGCGCGGTCAGGTGCTGTGGGGTCTGGATGCCGCTGCGGACATTCGCTTCTCGCACGAGAATCCCGATGTCCAGGCGTGCTACCGCGAGTTCTTGTGCGAGCCGCTCTCGCCGCTGGCCGAGGAGCTGCTGCATACCGACCATCACGCATGGACGATGCCTAACGAGGGGACGTGCTAGCGATGCGCGCGTTTGATTTTGAGATGTCGCGCCGGGGGTTTGCCTCGGCGCTCGCCGCGGGCGCCCTGTCGCTTGCGCTCGCGGGCTGTGGCGGCGGGGCTGCCGGTACCGGGTCCGCCGCGGGCTCGGCTGCCGGGTCTGCTGCTGACGGTGCCGCTGCCGAGCCGGTTGAGGTGCACGTCGCCTCGCTCAAGGGTCCGACGTCGATGGGTCTGGTGCAGTTTATGGACCGGGCGGCCGATGGTGAGACGGACAACGAGTTCGACTTTGCGATCAGCACTGCAGCCGATGAGATCGTGCCCAAGGTGATTCAGGGCGATGTCGATATCGCCCTGGTGCCTGCCAACGTGGCGAGCGTGCTCTACAACAAGACCGAGGGTGCGGTGCAGGTCATCGACATCAACACGCTGGGCGTGCTGAACGTTGTGACGGGCGACGCGAGTGTGGCCTCGTTTGGCGATTTGGCGGGTCGCACCGTCTACATGACGGGCAAGGGCACCACGCCGGAGTACGTCATGAACTACCTGCTGGAGCGCGCAGGCCTGACCGGCCAGGTGACGCTCGAGTTTAAGAGCGAGCCCACCGAGGTGCTGTCGGCCCTGCTTGCCGACCCGTCCGCCGTGGGCGTGCTGCCGGAGCCGTTCAAGACCGCTGCCATCGCCAAGAGCGAAGGCAGGCTGTCGGCTCCGGTAAGCCTGACCGATGTGTGGGACGAGTTGGCAGGTGACACGGGTTCGCGCCTGCTGACGGGCGTGACCGTGGTGCGCCGCGCGTTTGCCGAGGAACATCCCGAGGCTGTGGCGGAGTTCTTGAGCTGCCATGCGGCGAGCGTTAAGGCTGTCAATGCGGCGCCGGCAGACTGGGCGCAGGCCGTGGTCGATGCCGGCATCGTGGACAACGCCAAGATCGCCGAGAAGGCGATTCCCGGGTGCATGCTCGTGTGCCAGACGGGCAAGGATATGAAGGCGGCACTTAGTGGGTATCTGCAGGTGCTGTCCGACGCGGACGCGAGCGCCGTGGGTGGTAAACTTCCGGCTGACGATTTCTACTACATGGAGTAGCCCGTGCGTGCGTTTGCTCGACAAATGACAGAGCGTATGAAGGCGGTGGCGGCAGCAGGTGCCGTCGCCGCCTTTTGGCTTGCCGTGTGGGTCTTCGCGGCGGTGCTGGTGGCGCAGCCACTGATCTTGCCGGGGCCGGGTGCTGTTGCCGTGGCGCTGCTGCGCCTGGTGTGCGATGGCGGTACCTGGGCGATTTTGGTGGGCTCGGGCGCGCGGATACTGGGCGGGCTGGCGCTTGCCGCGGTGTGTGGTGGCGTGCTTGCCGGGATTTCGTCACGGTTGCGGGCGTTTGCGCGCCTGGTGGCTCCGGCACTTTCGTTTGTTAAGGCGACGCCGGTTGCCTGCGTGGTGGTCCTGCTGCTTATTTGGTTGGGATCGGCGCGCGTGAGCATCGCCGCGGTCTTTTTGATGGCGCTGCCGGGCGTGTATTTTTCGCTGGCCGAGGGCTTGGCACAGGTGAATAAACCGCTGGAGCAGATGTTCCGTCTGCATGGCGTGCGCGGCTGGCGCCTGTTTTGCGCCCATACCTGGCGCGAAGTCCTGCCGTTTGTGCTTTCGTGCGCCCGCGCCGTGATCGGCATGAGCTGGAAGGCCGGCGTGGCAGCCGAGCTGATCGGCATGGCGGTGGGCACCGTGGGCGAGCGCATCTATCAGGCAAAGCTTTTGATTGAGACGGCTGATTTGCTGGCGTGGACCGTGCTGGTCGTTGCCGCCTCGTGGGCGTGTGAGCGCGTGCTGGTGTGGCTGCTGCGGGTTTCGGGACCCGTGGCGTGGCGCGCGGCCGTGCGGGCGCATGGGCATGGACTGCGCGGGCGTGCGGGGGCTGCGAGCGATGGCGCCGCAGCGGAGCTTGCGCTTGCCGTGGGCGATCGTGCGCCCTGGGCGCCGGCGCTGGATGGTCTGGTGCTCAACGTGCCTGCGGGTGGGCGTATCTGCGTGATGGGCGCTTCGGGCATGGGCAAGTCGACGCTGCTTTCGTTGGCAGCGGGGGAGTGCGCGCCGTGCTCGATGGTGTTTCAGGATGCACGCTTGGTAGAGGGCAGCTCGGCTTTGGATAACGTGCTGGTGTGTGCCGATGCGCGCGTGGATGCTTCGAACGCTACGACCTTGCTGCGCCGGTTGGTGCCGGGAATCGACGTGCATGTTCGCGTGGCTGAGCTTTCGGGCGGGCAGCGCCGTCGTGTCGAGATCGCTCGAGCCCTGCTGTGTGGCGGCTGTGCCGTCATTCTGGATGAGCCCTTTACCGGCCTGGACGCCGCCGCGCGCGATGCGACGGCCGAGACCGTGCTAGACCTGCTCGACGGTCGCACGCTCTTGCTCGCCACGCACGATGTCGTCGACGCTCAAGCCCTCGATATCTCGGACATCATCACGCTCTAAAAACTTACTCAGCAACAAAAAGGATGAAGAGGAAAAAGGATATGTCTATACCGTGAGAGCAAAACTA
>CALKBP010000068.1:0-10919 GCA_937989885.1 uncultured Collinsella sp. | reverse complement strand
CTGCGGGAATGGCCTATTTGCTCAATGTGTTCGGCTGAGATCGGAAATCAACCCGAATTTGTAAATGAGCAGGTAGATCTATATGTCCGGTCCCGAATCGGTGTTGCCTCCCGGCGCGTCCTCGGGCATGAGCGATATTTTGCTACGCACTTCGTGCTGCAAAATATCGCTCCCCCTGCGGATTGCGCCGGGAGGCAACACCGATTCGGGACCTGCAAATACGTACTTCAGGCACAGTTCTCAAACATGTTCTGAGGGCTGATACAAATTTAGCGGCTCGGCTTTGCCGAGCCCTTATATAAGGAGGCCGGAGCTAAAGCTCCGGCCTCGCTTAATTTCTCATTAATTTAAGTGAGCGCTCAGGGAATCGCACTCCCCCTGCCGAGTTACCGCAGGGCCCGCCCTGTTGTTACTTTTCAGAACATCCCGCAGGACGGAGGAAGCCCCGCAGCGCGTAGCGCGCAGCGGGGCTTCCGACATGTCCGAGGACGTTCTGAAAAGAAACAACAGGGCGGGCCCGGACGAGAACAACCGACTACAGGTCGATGTGCGATTCCTTGATCGGGAACGGCTCGGCGAAGTGGCAGGCGCAGCAGTGGCCCGGTGCAACTTCCTTAAACTCAGGAAGCTTCTCGGAGCAGATGCCCTGCGCGATCGGGCAGCGCGTGTGGAAACGGCAGCCGGTCGGCGGATCCAGCGGTGACGGCGGATCGCCGGCGAGGATGATGCGCTTGCGGGTCTTCTGGATATCAGGATCGGGCACCGGCACGGCAGACAGCAGCGACTGCGTGTACGGATGGTGAGGCTCGCTGTAGAGCGTCTTCCAGTCCGAAACCTCGACCATCTTACCCAGATACATAACGGCAACGCGATCAGAAATGTGCTGTACGACGGAGAGGTCGTGAGCAATGAAGAGATAAGCAGTGCCGAACTTATCCTGAAGCTCCTTCAGCAGGTTCAAAACCTGGGCCTGAATGGAAACGTCAAGTGCAGAGACAGGCTCGTCGCAGATAATCAGCTTGGGCTTCAGCGCAAATGCGCGGGCAATGCCGACACGCTGACGCTGACCGCCGGAGAACTCATGAGGATAGCGGTTAATGTGCTCGGGGTTCAGTCCGACAACGTCGAGAAGCTCGCGGACACGCTCAATGCGCTCCTCCTTGGTGCCCACGCCGTGAATGGTCATGGGCTCGGAGACAATCTCGCCGATGGTCATACGAGGGTTGAGCGAAGCATAAGGATCCTGGAAGATAAACTGCATCTCGCGACGCATGTCCTTGATCTCATGCTTGCTCATCTCGGCAACATCTTTACCCTGGAAGAACACCTTACCGGCGGTCGGCTTGGTCAGGCGCATGATGGTGCGGCCCGTCGTGGACTTACCGCAACCAGACTCACCGACCAGACCAAAGGTCTCGCCCGGATAAATCTCGAACGAAATGTCATTCACTGCAGAGACGACACGCTTGGAGAAGCGCTTGGCGAACATGCCGGACTCAGCGGGGAACTCCTTAGAGAGGTGCTCGACCTTCAGCAGCGGAGTACGCTCGTTGGTATCTGCCATTACGCCTCGCCTCCCTTCTTGGAATCCTTGCGCGTACGGGACGTCTCAGGAGCGTTCTTGAGGAACTCGGGGTCACCGGAGTAGTGGCACGCAGAGTAATGACCAGACTCGGTGACAACGCGCTCGGGGCGCTGCTTGCGGCACTTGTCCGTCGCATAGGGGCAACGAGGAGAGAAGACGCAGCCCTCAGGCAGGTTCATGAGCGAAGGCGGGTTGCCGTGAATCGGCGTAAGCGGCTTCTTCTCTTCGATGGCCTGCTCCGGGATGGAGCGGATAAGGCCCCAGGTGTAGGGGTGGCGACTCTCGTAGAAGATTTCCTCAGCAGTACCGAACTCGACGGGACGGCCGGCGTACATAACCATGATCTTATCGGCCATATCGGCAACGACGCCCAGGTCATGGGTAATCATGATGATGGCGTTGCCGTTCTTCTCCTGCATTTCCTGCATGAGCTCGATAATCTGAGCCTGAATGGTAACGTCCAGAGCCGTCGTGGGCTCGTCGGCAATCAGGATATCGGGATCGCAGGCAAGAGCCATAGCGATCATGACACGCTGACGCATACCGCCGGAGAACTGGTGCGGATACTCATTGACGCGCTTCTCGGGCTCGGGGATACCCACGAGGTCCAAAAGCTCGGTAGCGCGCTTGAGCGCCTCCTGCTTGGAGTAGCCACGGTGCAGACGAAGGCCCTCGCCCACCTGCTTGCCGATCTTATAGACCGGGTTCAAGGAGGTCATAGGATCCTGGAAGATCATCGCGATGTCGTTGCCGCGAATGTGCTGCATCTCCTCCTCGGTCATCTCGAGGATAGAACGACCGCGATAGCGAACGTCGCCGCCCTCGATCTTTCCCGGAGGCATCGAGATAAGACCCATGATGGTCATGGCGGTCACGGACTTACCGGAGCCGGACTCACCGACGACGCCCAGGGTCTCGCCGCGATCGAGCGTGTAGGAGACACCGTCGACAGCGCGAACAACGCCGTCCTCGGTGTGGAAATACATCTTAAGGTCATCGACCTCGAGCAGATGCTGGCCCTCGGGAACAGGCTGGTCCTTCAGGTCAACATAGTTCTTGTTCTTCTTCATCCTTATGCGTCCTTCATCTTGACGTCGAGGGCGTCGCGCAGACCGTCACCCAGCAGGGTGAAGGCGAGCACCGTCGAGAGAATTGCCAGACCGGGCATGATCATCATCCAGGGAGCGGTCAGAAGATACTGCTGACCGTCCTGAATCATGGAGCCCCACGAAGGCGTAGGCGGAATAACGCCCATGCCGAGGAAGGACAGAGCGGACTCGGTCAGAATGGCGCCACCAATGTTCATGGTCGCGTAGACCACGATGGAGGCGACGGAGTTCGGGAAGATGTGACGTACGACGATACGAGCATCGGATGCACCCATCGCGCGCGCAGCATCAACATAGTCATTTTCCTTGACCGTCAGGATCGCGGATCGGAAGACGCGCGCAATCGAAGGCCAGCCGAGAATACCGATGGCGATAAAGACGTTCTGAAGGCCACGGCCGATAACGGCGATCATGGCGACAACGAACAGCACGTACGGGAACGCCAGGAAGATGTCCGCACAGCGCATGATGATCGTATCCCAGATGCCGCCGTAGAAACCGGCCAGAGCACCCATGACCAGACCAATTAGCGTGGAGATCGCGGTGGCCATAATTCCGACGGACAGCGAAACGCGCGCACCGTAGATAACGCGGACGAGAATGTCGCGACCAAGGGCGTCGGTGCCAAACGGATGCTCTGCACACGGAGCCAACAGCGACGTCTCGGCCATAGTGGTCGAGTCGGAAGCCGTCGGGGAACCGAGCCAGGGCTTAGCCCACAGATCTGCAGTCAGGGCAACCACAACGACGATGATGATCCAGCAGACACCGATAACGGCGAGCTTGTTCTTACGAAGACGCTTAAAAGCGTCGCCCCACAGCGTGCGGGACTTGGCGGGAGCAGATGCGGCCTTGGTGGCGGTAGCCTGCTCCTGAGACTGAGAATCAGTTTCCTGCATGAGACGTACCTCCCTTAGGCCTTATCCGACGGACCGCCAAGGCGGATGCGCGGGTCGAGGAATGCATAGCTAATGTCGACGAGCAGGTTGATCACCATGACGACGACAACGATGAGCGTAACGCCGCCCATAACGATGGGCCAGTCACGCATGCTAATGGCGCGATAGACCTCATAGCCGATACCGGGCCAGTTAAAGACCGTCTCGGTCAAGATGGCGCCCGAAAGCATGCCGCCAAAGTCGACACCAATATAGGTAACGACGGGGATGAGTGCATTCTTAAGCGCATGCTTGACGATGATCGCACGATTGGAGAGACCCTTGGCCTTTGCCGTACGGATGTAATCCTGGTTCATGACGTCAAGCAGCTGCGAGCGCATAATGCGCGCAGCATAAGCGGTCGAAACCGAAGCCAGCGTAATGGTCGGAAGCACATAGTGCATCCAATCCTGATACTGAGAGCTGGAACCGCCGGCACCCGAGATCGGCATGGAGATTGCACCGCCCGTGGCGTCCTTGAGGATGACGCCAAAGAACAGCTGCAGCAACATACCGAGCCAGAAGGCCGGGACCGCAACGAGGATCGACGTGGTGAGCGTTACCAAAATATCCCAGAAGGAATAACGCTTTACCGCCGAAATGATACCCGCACCGATACCCATAATTGCCTCGAGCACGATGGCGCACGCGGCAAGTTTGACCGTATACGGATACTTCTGGGCAAAGATTTCCGTAACCGGCAGCTTGCGCTGATACGAATTGCCCAGATCGCCATGAAGCAGGCCGTTCATGTAATACAAGTAACGGTCCACGAGCGACGTTTGAACGGGGTCGCCGTTCTCGTCAAGGATCGCGTTGCCGTCCTCGTCCGTCTGGACCAGGTGATAGCGGACGCGAAGCTGAAGCTCCACCTCGGGGGACAGAGCCTTGTCTCCACCGATCAGCTTGATCGGATCTCCCGGCACGATATTCTGGAGGGCGAACAGAATCAGCGTAACGCCCAAAAACACCGGGATGAACTGAAGCACACGTTTAACGATGTACTTACCCATACCACTCCCCTATCTAGGGATTAACCTAAATGGGATGCCGATCGCCAGACCGGCATCCCAAAATTACCATCAGCCAGTTTACCCCAGGTTAGGGAGAACTGTATGTTTCCCATGAGGTCTACGTAAATACTTGACCCTCACGGAAGCTGCAAACTCTTAGGCGAGCTCAGCGGTACCCAGATCGGCGTGCTTCTGCGGATCGACATAGAGGTGCTTAATGCGATCGGAGCCGGCGATGGTGTGCGTGTAGAACATAATCGGGATGACCGGGCAGTCGGCAGCGACCATTGCGTCGGCCTCCTGCATCTTAGCGACGCGCTCCTCGTCGTCAACAATAGTACGAGCCTCGTCGACCTTGGCGTCGAACTCGGGGTTGTTGTAACCGGAGCGGTTGTCGCCACCGAGGGAGTCGGAGTGGAACAGCGGATACAGGAAGTTGTCCATGATCGGGTAGTCGGCAATCCAACCCAGACGACCGAACTGATAGTTAAAGTTCTGATACTGCTCGAGCAGGGCAGACCACTCAGGGGTATCGGAGACAGCGGTAACGCCAACCTTGGCGAGGTCACCGATGATGGACTCCATGATCTCCTTGTGACCGCCGTCCTGGTTGTAGGACAGGGTCACGCTAATGCCACGATCGCCGTTAGCGCCAGCGGGAGCAACCTTGTCGAGGTACTCGTTAGCCTTGTCGACATCGTAGGCGCAGAACTCCCATGCGCCCTCCTTGTAGCCATCGATGCCCGGAGGAACAATGCCGTCGGCAGGGGTACGGGTACCCTTGAAGATGGTCTTGCAGATGGCCTCACGGTTAATGGCCAGGGAGATGCCCCTACGCAGGTCGGCGTTGTTGAACGGCTCGGCCGTGGTGTTGCAGGTCAGATAGTACGTGGAAGGCTCGGCGCCGAGCAGCATGCGCTCGCCGTCACCCATGGTGTAGCCGTCCTTGGACACGCCGCGATCCTTCTTGGCGGCATCGATCTGAGCGACGGGAACGTCGCAGACATCGAGGTTACCGGCCTGGAACTCCTTGTAAGCGGTCTCCATGTCCTTGATGACCTGGAAGTGGATGCCATCGATCTTGGCCTTGTCGCCATAGTAATCGTCGAACTTCTTGACGTTGATCTCCTGGCCATCCTCCCACTTGCCGTCCATCATGAACGGGCCGTTACCGACCGGGGCAAGATAGAAACTCTTGACATCGGACTCGGCGCACTCGGGAACCGGGGCCAGAGCCGGATGAGAGGCGACGAAGGGGAAGTCAGCGTAAGCGGAAGACAGCTTGACGACGAGGGTCTCATCGTCGGGGCACGTAACACCGCTGAGCTCGGTAGCGTTACCGGCAAGCAGGTCGTCATAACCCTCGACCATGGAAAGGTGATAGGAGACCTCGGAAGGGCCGTACTCGGTAGCGATGGCCGACTTGGTGTTGACCAGACGCTCCCAACCGAGCTTGAAGGACTTGGAGGTAACGTCGTCACCGTTGTGGAACTTGGCCTTCTTGATCTTGAAGGTAAACTCGGTGGCGTCGTCATTGGACTCAAAGGACTCGCAAGCCAGCGGAACGATCTCGCCCTTCTCGGCGTCGTAAGAGGTCAGAGCGTCAAAGAGCTGGTACTCGACCTGAGTGCCCTGGTCCTCCTGGACGTTGTAGGGGTCGATGCAGACCGGGTTGTTGATGTAGAAGTTCAGCGTCGAACCGGACTCAGAACCGGAAGCGTCGCCACCCTTCTTGCCGCATGCGGCAAGAAAAGCCATGGAGCTCGCAGCAAGGGTACCGCCAACGAAGGCGCGACGACCCATAACGGGCTGGTGGAACATAGAATCAGCCATGCCATCCTCCTTATGAGATAGGACAAAGAAATGTTCAGTCGGACACATGTCGAGACAATCCGATCCGAACCATAAAAACGTCGCCCGTCGCTATGGCTGGTTATGCACAACGGACCAACGTTTCGCAATACAGTAGCGCATTTTATGCACGATTTGGGGCTAATTCCGGTCAACGGTCAAGAATTTCTTTAGTTGGGCGAAGTATGTGGGGATATTTTGACTCTGTTACAAATTTGTAAACAAAAAGGGTCCCGCACTTGCGGAACCCTTTTCAATTATTTTATGCGGCTCGTGCTTAGAAGCCGACGATGCCCTGCGGGAAGAAGAACATGCACAGGACGACGCACACGGCAAAAACGACGGCCATAATTACCGTCAGGCGATCGAGGTTCTGCTCCATGACGCCCGTGGCAGAGCTGGAGTTATACAGCGAGCTAGCGATCATATCCGAAACGCCGGTGCCCTTACCGGAATGCATCAGGACGAGAATCGTCAGCGCCACGGCAGAGACAGCCCAAACGACAAACAGAAGAATCTGGAACGGACCCATAGATAAGCTCCTTAATAGAACAGTTTAAACTCCAGTACTGTACCACAATCCCCCGCTCTCCCCTACCTGCCACTCAAGGACGGGGTGGAAATGGCAGAAATACCAAAAAGGGGGTGTCCGATTGTGGACAACCCCCTTACTAGAAAACGTTATTTGTTTTCTCTTAGGCCTCGGTGGCGAGCACGCGACCCGTCATCTCGGCGGAAGGCTCAATACCAGCCATGGTGAGCATGGTCGGAGCGATATCGGAAAGACGACCGTCCTCGATACCGGTGAGCTGTGCCTTCTCATCAACGATGATGAACGGTACACGGTTGGTGGTGTGAGCCGTAAACGGATGCTTGGAACCGTCAGAAGCAACGTCAAACATGTGATCGGCGTTGCCGTGGTCGGCGGTAATCAGCGCAAAGCCGCCCTTGGCGAGAATCGCCGGGACAACCTTGGACAGGGCATCGTCAACAGCCTCGACGGCCTTAACGGCGGCGTCGAAGACACCGGTGTGACCAACCATGTCGCAGTTTGCGAAGTTCACGATGTAGAAATCAGCGCGATCCTCGTTGATGGCAGCGACGAGCTTCTCGGTAACCTCGGGAGCGCTCATCTCAGGCTGCAGATCGTAGGTAGCGACCTTGGGGGAAGCGACGAGCACGCGCTCCTCGCCCTCCTTGGGCTCCTCGATGCCGCCGTTGAGGAAGAACGTCACGTGGGCGTACTTCTCGGTCTCGGCGGTGTGCAGCTGCTTCAGGCCATTGGCGGCGATAACGTCGGCCAGGACGTTCTCGGGGAACGTCTTGGGGAAGGCGACCTCGACATCAAACGTCGGATCGTACTCGGTCATCGTCACAAAGTGCGAAAGCTTGATCTGCTTGCGCTCAAAGCCGTCGAACTCCTTGTCCGTGAACACGCGGGTCATCTGACGGGCGCGGTCGGGACGGAAGTTGAAGAAGATGGCCGCGTCGCCCTCGTGGATGCCTTCGTTGTGGGCAGCGAAGGGCTCGACGAACTCGTCGCCGCGCGGGTCCTTCTCGTAGTAGGCCTTGATGCCGGCAACGGGGTCGACATCGGCATCGGACGCATTGACCATGACGTCGTAGGCACGCTGGATGCGCTCCCAACGGTTGTCGCGGTCCATGGCCCAATAGCGGCCAGAAAGGGTGGCGACGCGAGCGTCGCAACCGGTCTCCTCGGAAATCTTAGCCAGGAAGGCGCAGAACTCGCTCATGTAGCCGGCACCGGACTGCGGGTCAACATCGCGGCCATCCATGAAGGCGTGGACGCGAACGGTCCTGACGCCATGCTGGGCAGCCATCTTGACCAGGGCCTCGACGTGGTTCATGTGGGAGTGAACGCCGCCAGGGCTCATAAGGCCCATGAGGTGAAGGGTCTTTCCCTCAGCCTTGACATCGTCCATAGCCTTGACGAAAACCTCGTTCTTGGCGATGGAGCCGTCCTTGATGGCATTGTTGATGCGCGAAAGCTCCTGGAACACGATGCGGCCGGCACCGATGTTGAGGTGGCCTACCTCGGAGTTGCCCATCTGGCCGTCGGGAAGGCCAACGTCCTCGCCCGAAGCACCGAGCGTGGTGTGGGGGTACTTCTCGTACAGGCCATCGAGGAAGGGCGTCTTGGCAGCGGCGACGGCGTTCTCGCCATCGGCCGGAGCAAGGCCGCAGCCATCCATGATGATCAGGAGTGCAGGAAGATGACGCTGTGCCATATGTCCTACTCGCCTGCCTTGACGACCATAGAGGCGAAGTCGGCAGCCTTGAGCGAAGCGCCGCCCACGAGGGCGCCGTCAACGTCGGGCTTGGCGACGAGCTCGGCAATGTTGCCGGGCTTAGCGGAACCACCGTACAGGACACGGATGCCGTTGGCGAGCTCCTCGCCAAACATCTCCTTGAGGGTCTCACGGATAGCGCCGCAGACCTCCTGAGCGTCCTCGGCGGTAGCGGTCTTGCCGGTGCCGATGGCCCAGATGGGCTCGTAGGCGACGACGACCTGCTTGGGGCAGGTGATCTCAAGACCAGCAAGGCCAGCCTTGACCTGGTTCACGACGTGCTCGACATAGGTGCCGGCCTCGCGGACCTCAAGGGACTCGCCGCAGCAGAAGACGGGAACAAGACCGGCGGCAACGAGGGCCTTGGCCTTCTTGTTCTGGTCCTCGTCGGTCTCGTGGAAGTAGTCGCGACGCTCGGAGTGACCGATGATGCAGTAGGTGCAGCCAGCGGACTTGAGCATGTCGCAAGAGGACTCACCGGTGAAGGCACCCTTGGCCTCCCAGTACACGTTCTGTGCACCGAGGGCGATGGGGGCAGCCTGAATGCGGTCATGGACCGTAGTGATGTCGATGGTCGGAGGGCAGACGAGCACCTCGACGCCAGCCGGAACCTCGGGCAGAGCCTGGGCCAGCTCGTCGGCGAGCTTGGCAGCCTCGGCGACGTCGTTGTTCATCTTCCAGTTACCAGCGATAAGAAGGGTGCGGTTAGGCATCGAGAAGCGCCTCCACTCCGGGCAGGGCCTTACCCTCGACGAGCTCCATGGAAGCGCCACCGCCGGTGGAGATCCAGCTCATCTTGTCGGCCAGGTTGAACTTGTTGACAGCTGCGACAGAGTCGCCACCACCGATGATCGAGGTGCAGTCGGCCTCGGCGACAGCCTCGGCGATAGCCTGGGTGCCATGAGCGAAGTTGTCGAACTCGAAGACGCCCATGGGGCCATTCCAGAACACGGTCTTGGCGCCCTTGACGGCCTCGGCGTAGAGCTCCTCGGTCTTGGGGCCGATGTCCATGCCCTCACGATCGTCGGGGATAGCGTCGGAAGCGACAACCTCGGGGACAGCATCCTCGCCAAAGTGATCGGCAACGCGGTTGTCGATGGGGAGCAGGATCTTGACGCCCTTCTCCTCGGCCTTCTTGAGCATCTCGCCGGCGCGCTCGACCCAGTCCTCTTCCTTGAGGGACTGACCGACGGACAGGCCCTGAGCCAGGAAGAAGGTGTAGGCCATGCCGCCACCGATAATCAGGGTGTCAGCGGAGTCGATGAGGTGATCGAGAACGCCGATCTTGGAGGAAACCTTGGAACCGCCGACGATAGCGACGAAGGGGCGCTCGGGCTCGGCGAAGATGCCGGTCAGCGTGTCGACCTCCTTCTCAAGCAGGAAGCCAGCGACGGCAGGCAGGTAAGCGGCGGGGCCCACGACGGAACCCTGGGCGCGGTGAGCGGTGCCGAAGGCATCGAGAACGAAGACGTCACCATAGGAAGCGAGCTTCTTGGCGATCTCGGGATCGTTCTTCTTCTCACGCTTATCGAAGCGGACGTTCTCGAGAACGAGAACCTTGCCCGGCTCGACGGCAGCGACAGCCTCGGCAGCCTTCTCGCCGTAAGTGTCGGCGACAAAGGCAACGTCGAGACCAGAGAGCTCGGCGAGCTTCTTGGCGACGGGCTCGAGGGACAGCTCGGGCTGGAAGCCGGTGCCATCGGGACGGCCGAGGTGGCTCATGAGGATGACGCGAGCGTTGTGCTCAACGAGATAGTTGATGGTGGGCAGGGCAGCCTTGATACGGGTGGTGTCGCCAACGACGCCATCCTTGATAGGCACGTTGAAGTCAACGCGGACGAGAACGCGCTTGCCGTCGACATCGATGTCGCGGACGGTCTTCTTGGTAAAGGCCATGTTTGCTTCTACCTTTCGTACGTGTCTGCCTTCCATTACGGCAGACGATTTCTTATAAAAAGGACGCGACCCTAGGGTGTAAGCCCTATAAGGCCGCGCCCTTCTTTAGACGCTCAACGAGCTATTCGCTAAAAGCTAAATTAAGCAACGAACTTCTCGAAGTACTTGATGGTGCGGACCATCTGAGAGGTGTAGGAGTTCTCGTTGTCGTACCAAGA
>CALKBP010000067.1:0-4926 GCA_937989885.1 uncultured Collinsella sp. | reverse complement strand
CTCCAAAGCCTATACGCCCGGCTCGGGTGAGACGCCGTACTACGCCATTCTTGAGCCCGAGAACCGTGAGCTCTACGAGCGCTATCTTGAGCGCGTTCAGAACCTTACGAACTTCCACCCGGTGGGTCGTCTGGCCGAGTATCGTTACTACGATATGGACGCCGTGACCAATTCCGCCCTCGATCTTTCGGATGAGATTATCGCCTGCCATGCATAAAGTCATAACATTCGGTATTCCCTCGTATAACGCCGCCAAGGACATGGACCATTGCATCACCTCCATTTTGGAGGGGAGCAATTACGCCACCGATATCGAGATTATCGTGGTGGACGACGGCTCCAAGGACGAGACGGCCGCCAAGGCCGATGAGTGGGAGGCGCGTTATCCTGGAATCATCCGCGCGGTGCACCAGGAGAACGGCGGCCACGGTATTGCCGTCCTCTCGGGTCTGCGCGAGGCGCAGGGCACCTACTACAAGGTTGTCGACTCGGACGACTGGCTTGACGGTGCGGCGCTTTCGACCATGCTGTCGATTCTGCGTGGCTTTGAGGAGCGCGACCAGCGCGTCGACCTGTTTATCTCGAACTACGTGTACGAGAAGGTTTACGAGGGCACGCATACCGCTATTGGCTACAAGTTTGCCCTGCCGCGTAAAAAGATTTTCTCTTGGGACCAGATCGGACACTTCCGTCCCGATCAGAACCTACTCATGCACAGCCTGTGCTATCGCACCGATGTACTGCGCGAGTCCAATCTGCCTATGCCGGCACACACGTTCTACGTGGATAACATCTACGCATACGTGCCGCTGCCGCGCTGCAAGACCATGTACTACGCCGACATCGACCTCTATCGCTACTTTATCGGTCGCGAGGGCCAGAGCGTCAACGAGGCCACGATGGTCAAGCGCCTGGGTCAGCAGTTCCGCGTAACGCGCATCATGATGGAATCGTTCCACCTGTACCAGGACGTTGAGTCCTCGCGTCTGCGTTCGTACATGATGGGCTACTTCACCATGATGATGGCGATTTGCTCGGTTCTCACCAAGCTTTCCGAGGAAGATTGTGCCGATGAGCGCCTGAAGACGCTGTGGAAGGACCTGAAGGAGTACGACGAGCGCATGTATCGTCGCGCTCGCTACGGCGTGGTCGGATTCTTTACCAACCTGCGTGGACGGGCCGGAGACAAAACCACACTCGGCCTATACCATCTTGCCTCAAAGATCTTCAAATTCAACTAACTGTTGAGTAATCGCTGCTGATAGGTTGACTGGGCCCCTTGGCCTTTAGTTTGCTACTGCGGACAGTCCTGCTCGCACGGAAAGCACATTAAGTGCTTTCCGGCTCGTGCGGAACTTGTATCAAACTAAAGGCCAAGGGGCCTTTGCTATAAGAATCGATTGTCGGGCTGCCTGAATTTGAAGATCTTAGACGCGCGGTACACAGGGGCCTGGACTGATAAGAATCTGGTTGGTAGTCGGTCGGAGGCGGGCGGGCGTTACGTTTGTCGCGAGTTCCGCATGCAAAGAAGGCCACTTAATGTGGCCTTCGTCTTGCATGGGACTGTAGAGCAGCAAACGTAACGCCCGCCCGCCTCCGACCGACGGTCGAGTGGACTACTTTGCGGCGCCGGGGATGCCGTGGGAGGTTTTGGCGGTTTTGGCTCCGTTTACGATGGCGGTTTGCAAAGCCCTTACGGCGAGCATGCCCAGTAGGTCTAGGGGTACGGCGGCGCTTGTCTGAGCGTCTAATTTGCCGCTGGCGAGGGTGTAGATGGTGTCGCCGTCGTTGGTGGTGTGCGTGGGGCGGATGGCGTGGGCATAGGCGTCTGCGGCCATCTGGGAGACCTTGGTGGCCTGGGCCTTGGTGAGCTCAACGTTGGTGACGATGCAGCTGATGGTGGTGTTGGTGCGGTCGAGCGGCATCTGCATAGAGCCGGCGGCGGCAAAGGCGGCGAGCTCCATGTCAACGATCTGGTCGCTATCTGCTGCGGCACGCATGCCGGCGACCCACTCGCCGGTGAAGGGGTCGATGACATTGCCGCAGGCGTTGACGGAGACCACGGCGCCCACCTTTACGGGGCCGAGTGCCACGGCGGCAGCGCCAAGGCCGGCCTTCATGCAGGTGGCGGGGCCCATGAGCTTGCCCACGGTGGCTCCGGTGCCGGCACCTACATTGCCCTGCTCGAGCGTGGTAGGAGTGTTGTCGAGCGCCTCACGCACGGCGGAGATGCCAGCCTCAATGTCGGGGCGTACGGTGGGGTCGCCAAAGGCGAGGTCGAAGATGCAGCTGGAGCACACGATGGGCACCTGCGTGGGGCCGACGGGAAGGCCGATGCCGCGGCTCTCGAGCTCGCGGGCGACGCCGCTTGCGGCCTCCAGACCAAAGGCAGATCCACCCGAAAGGCAGACGGCGTGGACCTTGTCCACGGTGTTCTCGGGACGCAGTAGGTCGGTCTCGCGCGATGCCGGGGCACCGCCGCGAACGTCAACACCGCCGGTAGCGCCCTCGGGTGCCACGATTACGGTGCAACCGGTGCCGGCCTCCTCGTCCGTATAGTTGCCAAAGCAAAAGCCATCGACATCGCAAACGTCAATGGCCTCAAGCAGTGTATCCATGTTTTACTCCTATCGGTTTTCCGCCGGGCCTTATGCCCGGTCGGGATCCGTACGGTACGCCGAAATTGTAGGCGCTGGGGGATACCCAGCGCCAGATGCAATTACGATAGTTTTTGAATCGCGCGCGCGACGCGAGCGATGGGCAGGCCCACTACGTTGTAGAAGTCGCCCGAAATATCATGCACGAGCATGCGCCCACCGACGCCCTGGATGCCGTAGGCGCCGGCTTTGTCCATGGGCTCGCCTGAGGCGACGTAGCGCGCAATCTGCTCGTCGGTGAGCTCATAGAACGTCACGTCGGTTACATCGACAAACGACAGGCTCTCAGCGGCGTGCGGGGCTGTGACGTCTCCGGCCCTAACGATGCAGACGCCGGTTGCGACCTGGTGCGTGCGCCCCGAGAGCTCGTGGAGCATGGTGCGGGCTTCGTCCTCGTTTGCCGGCTTACCCAAAATCTTGTCATCGAAGGTGACGATGGTGTCGGCCGCGATGGTCAGCTCATTGGGCTCGGCGTGCTCGGCGGCAACGGCGGCAGCCTTGGCGCGTGCTAAGCGCTCGACAAGCGTAAGCGGGGTCTCGTCATCAAAAGGAGTCTCGTCGATGTCAGCGGGAATGACGCGGATGTCGTAGCCCGCTTCGCGCATCAACTCGATGCGGCGCGGTGATTGCGAAGCCAAAATCATAGCTGAATGCCCTCGGCAACCTTCTCGACAGCCTTGTCGCCGGCGAGCGTACGCAGCAGCTCAAGCGCAAAGGGGAGCGACTGGGCCATGCCGCTGGCAGTGATGATGTTGCCGTCGTGTGTGACCTTGTCGCCGGTATAGGCGCCCTCGGGGAAACTCTTCTCAAAGCCGGGGAAGCACGTGGCGTGGCGTCCCTCGAGCAGGTCAAGCTCGCCCAGGATAAACGGGGCGGCGCAGATGGCGGCAACATGCTTGGTCGCGGCGAACTCACAGACTACGTCGCAGACGCGCTGGTCGGCGCGCAGGTTGGTGGCGCCGGGCAGACCGCCGGGCAGCACGACGCAGTCGTACTCGTCAAAGTTAATCTCGTCAAAGAGTGCGTCGCAAGTTACGGGAATCTGCAACGAGCTTACGACCTCGCGCGTGGGCATGATCGAGACGAGCGTGGCACGCACACCGCCGCGACGCATGACATCGACCATGGTCAGGCATTCAATCGTTTCAAAGCCATCGGCGGCAAGAACGGCAACGCTGGGCATAAGGGTTCCTTTCAAAAAGCGGCATACAATTAGCCGTCTTATACCCCGAAGACATACGCTTGCCACGCTCCATTCCCCAATGATTTTGATCCTCGCCCCAGAAAATCATGCAGGGTGGATGGGTGTTGCGCACTAGGAGGGGCTTGCGGTGCGGCGATAAAATCTCGGCATCCGTCATCTTTCGCAACATGAGGAGCTGATTTGCGATGATAGGCCTTAGTGTATTCGATCTTCTCGTTTTGCTCGTTGTATTTGGCGGCGTCGCGGCTGTCGCCTTTGCTGTTATCTTGAACAAGGAATCGTCGAATAAACCTCAGCCTCCGCAGTCCAATCCGTACCAGCAAATGCCTCCCGTGCAGCAGGTCCCGCCGGCACAGCAGGTGTCAACCATGGTCGATGATGCTCAGCCAGTTGAGTCCGCTCATTTTTGCCCACAGTGTGGCTCAATGTTGGAGGCAAACGCATCCTTCTGCCAAAACTGCGGAGCTCCCGTCAACCATCAGTGATTTTTCTGGGACGGGGATTAAATAATCATTCGATACTCGATGATGTTTAATCCCCGTCCCATTTTCATCATGCGTTACCGACTTTTTCCTCGCCGGGAATTGTTGCGCAACAGATTTTGCTTTTTCGGGCTTAGCGTAGTCTCAGATCATATTCACCTCTCGACCGAAAGGGGCAACCATGCCAAATACGAGAAAAATGAAATGGGGGATGCTCCTTACGGCCGGCCTTGCACTGGCTGCCAGTCTTGTCGTGGCGCCGCTCGGTGCCTACGCTGGCGACGTTCCGACGCCCGAGCTCAAGGATACGTATGAGCTTGAGAATTCGATATATGTTGGTCGCTCGCCTTCTGGAAGGTATGTGCTGTACGGGGATGCATCTGAAGAAAAGTTCTATTTACTAGATACCGAGGATTGGTCTCGCACCATAGTGGATATTGATTCCGAGAGTGATGACTATAAAAACGCATACTGCTTTTCAGCCGACGAGGGAACCTTTTATTGCTTCAATAGAGTGAACGACTCCGTAGCTGTGTACAATTTATCCAAGGATGAATCGGAGGAATATCCACTGGGTGCTGCT
>CALKBP010000066.1:0-20055 GCA_937989885.1 uncultured Collinsella sp. | reverse complement strand
AAGACGGAAAGCACATTAAGTGCTTTCCTTTGCGTGCGGAACTCGCGACAAACTTAACCCCCGCCCCCAGCCCCGGAGACCCTCCCTGCCGTCACATTATTCAACCAGTTTTGCAGGCGTGCGCCGCTGCGCGGCTAGCCCGCGTGCTCCTCGGCGGGGTTGGTCTGATGGATCTTGTTGAACTTCCGCCTTTGGCTCATAAAAAACGGGGGATGCGTTGTGCATCCCCCGTTTTTGTTGCGGTTACTCCAGGTCAATAAATTTGGTGCTCAGGATCTTGCCGTCCTTGACGAGCATTCTGGCCATGGTGGGGCCTCGGGTGCCTCTGGGGTAGCTGGCGCTACCGGGATTGAGGACCAGGCAGCGGCCTACTTGGGCTTCTTTGGTTACGTGGGTGTGACCGTTGATGGCTACGTCTACGGATCCCACCGGAAGGTCTTCGCGGTAGTGGGCTACGGCGAATTTGAGTCCTTCGTAGGTGAAGAGGGCCAGACGGTCTACATCGGGGCCGTAATCGCGGTAGTAGTCGTTGTTGCCCAGGACCGCTCGCACGGGGGCGATGGTGCATAGATGCTCGTAATCCATCTCGGACGTTAGGTCTCCGGCGTGGATGATCAGATCTGCGCCCTTGAGCTTGTCCAGAAGCGCGGGCGAAAGATAGCCGTGGGTGTCCGAGATGATGTCGATGCGCTTGGCGCTTGCACTGTTCATGGGATCCCTTCTTCAAAACCGATTCGACGTATATACAAAAAGCCCCACGGCTCCGCAGACAATTGGTCTACAGGGCTGCGGGGCCAGTGTGCTAGAGGCTCAGGGCCTTCTTGAGCGGCACAACGCGGCGGCGCGAGACCGGCACGCGTTCGTCGACGCCCGTAATGCCCAGTTGGATAGCGCCCGAGGGCACCGTCTCGACATCCGTGACGCACGCCAAGTTGACGATATAGCGACGATGAACGCGAAAGAAGCCAAAGTCGCAAAGCTTGGCCTCGAACTGCGCCAACGAAGTCGTCGATAGAAAACGATCATCGACGGTATAGATACAGGAGTAATCGTCCTTGGCCATGATGAAGCGAATGTCATCCACGGGAATGAGGACCTTACGGCCGCCCTTTTCCACCGGAATGCGCTCGATGGTGGCTTTGCTGTCCGTGACGGGCTTGGCGTGCTGCATGACCTTCTCGATCGCGCGATCCAGGCGTGCCTCCTCAACCGGCTTCATTAGGTAATCGACGGCATCTACGTCGAACGCCTCGACGGCATGATCGCTATACGCGGTCACAAACACAATCGCCGGCGGATTCTTAAGCTTATGCAGCGCCTCGGCAAGCTGCAGACCAGAAGCACCGGGCATCGAGATATCGAGAAATACGACATCGACGCGGCTTTCCATCAACATCTCAATGGCGGAGCGGACGCTCGACGCCTCAGTGATCGTGCCGATCTTGCCCGTCTGCTCGAGCAAGAAGCGAAGTTCCGAACGGGCCGGGGCCTCATCATCCACAATCATCGCACGCAGCATAGGGATTAAACCTTTCGTCAACAAACTACGCTGGGCATCCGCCGCTTGGCGTTGAGCCCATAGCCTTTTATTTTACTCTTGAATGTCAAAGATGCTCTCTGACAAATCAAGATGCAGGAGCACTTTGGTGCCCTTGCCCGGCGCCGATTCGACGCGCGTATAAGAGTGCGGTCCATAAAAGCGATGGATGCGCTCAGAAATATTGTGCATGGCCACGCCGGCGCCGCCGCCTTGCGGGGAACTGGCATCGGGGCGGGCGGAGCGCTCATCAAACAGCCTGGCGGCGGTACCCTCGTCCATGCCCACGCCGTTGTCGGCCACGGCAATCAGGATTGCGTCGTCGCCGTCTTGATGGACGGTCACATCGATCTGCAGGGCATCGCCATCGCCCATGCCATGCCGCACGGCGTTCTCGACGATGGGCTGGATTACAAAGGCCGGGACCAATGTGTCCTCGACATCCTCGGAGACATCGAAGGTCGCCAGCACGCGGTCCTCGCCAAAGCGCGCCTTCTCAAACGTCAGGTAGCGCTTGGTCTGGGCAACCTCGCGCGAGACCGGGATAAGCGACCCCGAGTTGTCGAGCGTGGCGCGATAGAACGAGGAAAACTCGCGCAGCAGCTCGCGGGCACGCAGCGGGTCGGTACGCGTAAACGACGCGATGGTGTTGAGCGTGTTGAACAGAAAGTGCGGGTTGATCTGCGCCTGCAGGGCACGCACCTCGGCACGGGCCGTCAGTTCCTTTTGCACCTCGAGCTCGTGGATGGCGAGCTGCGTGGACAGGATCTCGGCAAAACCCGAGGCGAGCGCATACTGGGTACGGTCGACGGCACGCGGGGTCTTGTAGTAGAACTTGAGCGTGCCGACGGTGCGGTCGCCCACCTTGATGGGCGCGATGATGCCGGCGGGAACATGGTTGTGCGAGCCATCCGAACCCACCACGTCCACCACGCGGTTGAACGACTGCACGATGCCGTGCTCAATGACGTAGCGCGTGGCAAGCGTATGGATGGGCGAATCGGGCAGCAGCTTTTCCTCGAACTCGCCCGCGCAGGCCAGCACGTTGCTCTCATCGGTGATGGCAACGGTCATGGCACGTGTCTCGGGCAGAATACGCCGGCACACCAAAAGCGCCGATTCCTGCGTCAGGCCGCCCTTAATGTCCTCGAGCATGGCCGAGGCAACCGAGAGCGTCTCCTCGGTGTACTGGGAGCGTACCGAATCGGGGTTGAGCGTCAAATAGATAAAGATGCACAGGAAGATACACAGCAGCGCACAGGCGATCACCGTGGCAATCGGCTCAATGCCAGTCGCCAGGGCAAAGATAAAGTACACCAACACGCAAACGGCGCAGACAACGGCGATGATGCGAAAGATTGAAATTGAATTATCGCGCTGGGCGCGGCGGTCGATCATTCAGCCCCCTCCAGGATGCTAATCAGTTGTGCGTCGCGCCAAAGTTCATCCATGATCTTGGGCCAGAAACTCTGAAAACGCAGGTAGCTTGCGGCGTTTTGGCGGGCATAGGTCTTGGCCTCGTCAATACCATGACGCCAGATGCGCAGATACCCCTCGTGCTCGCGGGTAAACATGCTGCGAACCATGGCGGTCTTGCGCACGCGGTCGTCGAGCTCGCGCGAGATCCACGGACCCGGATAGGGCATGAGTGATGCGGCCGTAACCGGAATGAGCTCCTTTTGGTGCGCAGCGAACGTCAGCTTGGCCCGCTCGTAGTACCAACGGTACACGTCCTGCATAAAGCGCGGCGAGCGCTTCTCGGACTCGGGCGGCAGGTGGCGCACGGTCCACTCGTTATCGAACCACACGTCATAGCCGAACATGCGCATGTTAAACAGGTAGTCCAGATCCTCGCCGCGGGTGATAAACGGGTCGAAGGCCACGCGCGTAAAGGCGCGGGCGTGCAGGGCCATCAGGCCGCCGCACACGTAATTGGAACGCGAGATGCGGGTGCCCGAGAGCGCCTTTTTCATCCAGCGATTGAACTCGATACGCTTGGTCCACCAGCGATGGCAAATGCCCACTTTGTCCGTGGGAGCCAGCGGCGACCCGTCGCGATCGTAAAAGTATCCGCTCTTGACTAAAATCGGCAGGCCCTGACGCGTCTGTTGGCCCAGTGCATAGGTCGCACGCTTCATAAAGTCGGCATCGATGACGGTCTCGTCGTCATCCAAAAACACAACCGCGTCGTGCCCCAGCACCGCAGCGCAGGCAAGACCCATGTTGCGGATGGCGCCGTAGCCGCGCAGGCTCACGCACTCGCCCGAGCCTTTGGGCGCAATCTGCGCCACGCGGTCGGCAACACGCGAAGCCTGAGTATTGGTAACGATGGTGACCTTAAGTGTGGGATGAGCATTAACGATTTCGTGCACGCGATGGGATACGTCGGCCGTGGCAGAAACCGGACAGACCACCAAGAGAATGATGCGCGGAATGTCGTGCACCTGTTCGAGCGAAGTCAGGCAGCGATCGAGTTCCGGGTTGGCGGCATTGAGCGACGTCGAGTGATCGTAGGTGCCGGGAGCGTTTGCTTGGGTATCATCGCCCGCCCAATATGTTGGGATCACAACCGTGGCGTTCATACCTTTACCCTCCTTGCAACACAAAAACGGGGCGCCGCCAAACACAGGCGGCGCCCCGCGACCTAGCTGATTCCATCATACCCACTTGGGCTAAACATTGTTCGGAAGTCAGAATGATTTATGCGGCCACTTCCAAAAGAGTACTGCAGATAGGCACAATTGCTGTACTGAGCCCGGTTGCCTTACGCCGCCGCCTGAGCCATGCGGGACAGACGGACCAGCAGCACAAAGCCAACAACCAGCAGAACGCCAATAGAAAGGACGCCCAGCGACGGGTTGCCGGTCAGCGAGGTGACAACCGACACCAGGAAGGTGCCCATAACGCTTGCGTAACGGCCAAAGATATCGAAGAAGCCGTAGTACTCGTTGGACTTTTCCTTGGGGATGATGCGGCCAAAATAGCTGCGGCTCAGCGCCTGCACGCCGCCTTGGAACAGGCCGACCAAAATGGCGAGCACCCAGAACTCAAAGGCGGTCTTTAAGAAAAACGCGGCAAAGAGCACGATGCCCATATAGGCGGCGACGGCCACCAAGATCATATTGAGTGTGCCCACGCGACCGGCGAGCTTGCCGTAGATGATGGCGGACGGGAAGGCCACAAACTGCGTGACGAGCAGAGCCAGCACCAGTTGGGTCGAGTCGATGCCCAAAGCCGACCCGTAGCTGGTTGCCATGGAAATGACCGTGTGCACACCGTCGATGTAGAAGAAGAACGCGATCATGTAGACCAGCACGGTCTTGTTGTGGGCGATCTCGCGCATGGTGTGTCCGACCTCGGAGAACACGCCGCCCACGATGTGGCCGATGGTGTCCTGGGGACCGCGCTCGCGACCGTACTTTTGCTTATAGGTGCGAATGAGCGGCAGGGTAAAGATGAGCCACCAGGCACCGGTGATGACAAACGACAGACGCGTTGCCAGCATGGTGGGGACGCCAAGAGCGGGGCCACCCATGATAAGCGCCAGGCAGATGATGAACGGCACGGTGGAACCGATGTAGCCCCAGGCATAGCCCGAGCTGGACACGGCGTCCATGCGCTCGTCGGTGGTAATGTCGGGCAGCATGGCGTCGTAGAACGTCATAGAAGAGTTAAGGCCGATGGTGCACAGCACGTACACGGTCAAAAATGCCATGGCGGACATGGGGATAGCCTGCGCCAGGCAAAGAACCAGGCCCGTGAGGAAGAAGCCCAAGAAGAACTTGATCTTGTTGCCGGCGTAATCGGCAAGCGCGCCCAGAATGGGCATGAGCATGGCAATGACCAGCGAGGCAATCGTCTGCGCGTTGCCCCAGGCGACCACCAGGTCTGCCGAGGAAGCACCGGTATTGATGGCGTTAAAGTAGATGGGCACCACCGAGGTATTGAGCAGCACGAGGGCCGAGTTGCCCACATCGTACATAACCCAGTTACGCTCGAGCTTGGTGTATTTCATGGACAGGGCCCCTTCGTATTCGCCCGATATGCAGTTAGTTCATCGTACCCCAATTGTCCAGAGGCGCCGGTAAGGATTCGGCAAAGGGGCACGCACGAGCCCTACTCCTCGCGGTCGAACTCTTCGTCGGCGCCGAGCACGCGACCGCTGTAATTGACGTGGTTGGTCACGGCTTCCATATCGCCGGTCTCGATAAAGCGGGCGACGGTGAGCTCGTAATCGAGCAGTGCGCGGTCAAAGACCTCGGGGAAGCTCTCGGTCGAGACTTCATCGGTAAAGGGGCTCTTCCATGCCAAGTGGCCCAGATTTCCGGTACGCTCGGGCAGCTCGGTCGTCACGCGGTGCGCAAGGCCGTCGAGCAGCGAATAATCGTGCACCAAGCCCTCGAGCAGGGCAATCGCGCGCGTCTTGGCCGAACCGGCGGGCTCGATAGTGCGGTAGAGCAGCTGCATGTCGGCTACGGCGCCGCCGTACTCTCCCACCGGGATATCGATGCCGTACACGCGTCCGGCAACATAGCTCATCAGCACACCGGCAACGCGATTGATGCGGTCGGTAGTGACGATCTCGCCCGCCGGCGGATAATCCTCGACCGTAGCCCCATCGCGCTTGAGCTGCAGCATCAGCACGTCCAGGTCGCTTTCGAGCACGGCATGAACTTGACTGCCCGAAGCCTCGAGCTCGGGATCGGACTCGACAATGCCAAACTGCTGCTCGTAGACAAAGGGGTGGGCATTGCGATCGAGCACATAGTGCGACAGCAGGCCCAGCGCAAAGGCGCGACCCAGATTGGCATCGCGCGGCTGCAGGTGCGACACGCCGTCGCGCAGGCACGAGAATTGGCGCGACATGCGCGAGCGGTGCATGACCTGAGCAAGCGACATGCAGTCGGAGATGCGCGGCGTGAGCATGTGGAAGAAAAACGGGTCGGGACCTTGGTTTCCCAGGATAAAGGCGATGCGCTCCTCGTCGGACGTGATAACGCCCTGCGGAAGACGGTCGATGCTTTCCTCGCCAAACAGATGATGCGTAATGAGCGCGGGCATAATAATCCTTTCGATTTCATTCGATGCAATCCATTATGCCCACCGCACAGTCATGCCAAACCTGTAACGGCAAACGATGGCACACCGACCCTTACGCTAGCCCCAAGTGCGATTTGACCTCGGCAGCGCGACGACGGGACACGGGCACCGTCGAGCTCACACGGTCGAGCCTGAGCTCCATCAGGCCCGTGGAGCCGATCTCGACATTGTGCACGTCTTCCAAATTGACCAGATAGCTGCGGTGGACGCGGATAAAGCCCTCGGAGGCCAAGCGGCGCTCGAGCGAGGAAATCGACTCATTGATCAGATACGTTCCATCGGCACAGACGGCGTTGCAAAAATCGGCACGCGCCTCAAAGTAGCAGACATCCGCCACGGGAATGAACACCTTTTTGCCCCCGCGATCCACCGTCAGGCGCAAAGGCTGGCGCGGAGCATGGACGACACGGCGAGCGCCCAGGGCAGTCTCGATCTTGTCGAGCGCCTTTGACAGGCGGGCATCCTCGACCGGTTTGACGACGTAATCGACAGCATCGAGGTTATAGGCATCGGCCGCATACTCGGCAAATGCCGTCACAAACACCACGACCGGCGGCCTCTTTAGGTTTTGCAGGGTCTCGGCAAGCTCAATTCCCGAGCGACCGGGCATGGTAATGTCTAAAAACAGCACGTCGGGCTTGTTCGACAGAATCGACTCCACGGCTTCGGTGACATTGCCCGCCTCGGCAATCTGACCCACACGCGTATCCTTTTCCAACAGATAGCGTAGCTCAGCCCTAATTGGGGGCTCGTCATCAACCACCAGGATGTTCCAGCCTTCGGACATATGCGCTTTCCCTCTTTTTCTCTCAATCCAACCGCGTGCTACACCGTCAACGGCGCCGGCTCATGTGGCTCGCCGTTCAACTCAACGATGACCTGCGTTCCCACGCCCTCCTGGGACTTCACGCGCATACCAGAATCTTCTCCGTAAAAGAAATGGATGCGCTGAAGCACGTTGAAGAGCGCCAGGCCGCAACCTCGCTTGACGGAGCCGTCGGCGGTAATGCTCTCGGGTTCCTCTCGGCGATGCTGCTCAAACAGATGCGCGCAGACTTCTTCGCTCATCCCGATGCCGTCATCTTCGACGATGATCTCCAAGCCGTCATCGGTCTCAAAAGCCCTAACACGAATAGAAAGCGGCTCGATCTCGCGCTGCGCATGCTTGATGCAGTTTTCGAGCAGCGGCTGCAAGATAAACGGCGGTACCAGGCTGTCGCGCACCTCAAAGTCGATGTCGACCGAAACGCGCAGACGGCCGTCGCCATACCGGGCCTGCATAAGATTGATATAACGAGTGCCCTGTTCCACCTCGTGCTCGAGCGTGGTGAGCGTATCGGAGTCAGAAAGCGTCTGACGATAGTAGTTGGAAAAGTCGATCAGCAGCGATCGCGCCTTGTCGGGCTCGGTTCGAACGAGCGACACGATCGTGCTAATGGTATTGAATAGAAAATGCGGGTCGACCTGCGACTGCAGGGCGCGAAGCTCAACGCGGGCTGTGAGCTCGTCCTGGCGCTCGAGCTCAAAGCTGGCGAGCTGCGTGGAAATTAGGTCGGCAAAACCCGAGGCAAGGGCCGTCTGGCGCATATCGATGCTGCTCAGGCGAGGGTAATACAGCTCGAGTGTGCCCACGCAATGCCCGCGCACGGTAAGCGGCGCGACAATGCCGGCGCGCAGACGGGGAAAATAACCGCCCGTCTCATTGGAGGTGTCACGCGAAAACACACTCTGCTCGCCCGTCTCAATCACACTGAGCGTTGTCTTGAGCACGACCGGGGTGCCGGCAGGGCACTTTGCCGAGTCCTCGCCCCAGCTTGCCAACACCTGTTTGCCATCGGTAAAGCAGATGGCAGAGGCGATGGTCTCGGACAGGATGATTTTAGAGGCGCCCAAGGCCGCTTCGGGCGTAAGGCCGCGCGACGTGTAGGCGAATATTTTTGATGCGATGGCGAGCGTACGGTCGGTTGCACTCGATGTGAGGTCGTCGGGGACCACAAAGACATACGAGAAAAAGAAGCACAGCATGACCATGCCGGCAATAACGACAACGCCCGGAACGGGATTGGGGTTATCGGTTAAATCCCAGATAAGCAGCAGGATAAGCGCCGGAACGACAACACCGAGCAGGATGGCCTGGACCACATGCTGGGCCGTACGAAAGACCTTGGTAGAGTTGTAGCTCTTGCCCAGAATCAGCCTGTTTAAATCCACCGTCATCCCCTTTTATCTATCGCACCCATAGCAATAAAGAGGGCCGCAAGCGACCCTCTCCATTGCATTATGCAATCAAATACTGTGTTTTACATCCAGTCGTCGATGAACGGTAGTTTAGGCGCTGTATTTGTTGGCCTCGCCAAAGGTGCCCGCCTCGACGATCCAGCCGTCCTTCATGATGACGTCCATGTTGTCGGTGTTGAGCACGTGAATGTCGGCGGCGACGTCACCGTTGACGACCAGCAGGTCGGCGCACTTGCCGGCCTCGATAGAACCGGTCTCGTCCTCGATGTGGCACATCTTGGCACCGTTGAGGGTGGCGCAGGTGATGGTCTCGACCGGGGTGAAGCCGATCTTGTCGACGAACTCGTACATCTCCTCGATGGAGCAGGTGCCGTACGGGGTGACGAAGGAGAAGGAGTCGGAGCCGATCGTCATGACGACACCGCGCTTCTTGGCCTCGCGCAGGCAGTCGTAGTTGCGCTGCAGCTCCTTCTCGACCAGGGTGCCCTCGTACTTGTCGTGCAGCTCGGGGACGTAGACGGGCGGATAGGTGGCGTACCAGGTGGGCAGGAAGGCGATCGTCGGGGTGAAGAAGGTGCCCTGCTCGGCCATGAGGTCCATGGTGCGCTCATCGATATCGAAACCGTGAATCAGCTGCTCGCAGCCAAAGCGAACGGAATCGTAGGCAGCGGCGTGGTTGTTGTAGCAGTGGCTCCACACGGGGATGCCGACCATCTTTGCCTCGTCGACCACGGCCTGGATCTCCTCGGAGCAGTAGTGCTGGTCGCGACCGGAGTCCCAGCGCCAGATGCCGCCACCGGTAGCCCAGATCTTGATGGCATCGGGGTTCTCGCGCAGACGACGACGGACGGCCTTGCGCAGATCCCAAGGACCGTCGACCTGGTCGCCCCAAGGATGGGATTCCTTGTTGAGCTCCTGGGTGCAGTGGTGGGAGTCACCGTGGCCGGCAACGCGGCAGAAGCCGAGGCCGGTGGCCAAAACGCGCGGGCCCTTAAAGACGCCCTTGTCGATGCAGTCACGGATCTGGATACCAAAGCGGCCGATCTCGCAGACGGTGGTGAGGCCGTGGGTGAGGCAGTCGTAGGCCTGCTTGACGGCGACGGCCTGCTTCTCGAGGAGCGGCTGCATGACCCAATCGGTGTCATCGTCGGTCAGGTTGCCCGAGAAGTGCAGGTGGGTGTCGATCAGGCCGGGAAGGACGGTCTTGCCGGCGGCGTCGATGACCTCAACGCCCTCGGGAAGGTCCTGCATAGCGCCGGCGTACTCGATCTTGCCGTTGTCGTCGACGAGAACTAGGGAGTTCTCGACCGGCTCGGCACCGGTACCGTCGATGAGCTTGCCGCCAACGATTGCATACTTAGTGGACATGGTTCCTCCTTATGGATCCATATAGTGGGCGAGGCCGTGTTGGGTTAAGGCCTCACAAAGCTACCCAAGTGGTGCCGGGTTCGGTGCGCGGGAGAGAGGGCCCCGCGCACCCGATCCGCCCCGGCTAGGCGTTACTTTTTGCGGGAATTGGTGAAAGCCATGAGGGCCAGGCCAATAGCCAACCAGCCGATCACGATGCTCCACTCCACCATGTTGAGGGAGGCGGGAGAGAGCGGAATCACGAGCAGGCCGATGATGATGGCACAGGCAGCGATAGCGAGGCCGATGCCAAACTTGCCGCCGGGCACCTCGTAGGGACGAGGCAGGTCGGGCTCGGTGAAGCGCATGCGCAGGCAGGCGAGGGCGACCATACCGCAGGAGAAGATGAAGGCGAGAGCCGACACGTTGGTCAGGGGGATGAGCATGTTCTTGCCCAGGAACGGACCGATGACGGTGATGACGCCCAGAACGACGCAGGCGAGCTTGGGAGCGCCGGACTTGGGGTCGACCTCGGCGAACTTCTCGGGCAGCTGGCCCTTACGGCCCATGGCGAGCATGATGCGGCTCGTGGCGCCGTAGAAGGAGTTCATCGGGCCCATGGGTCCAAGCGTGGCGATGACGAGCATGGCCAGGTACAGGAGCATGTTGATACCCTTGAGGCAGGCAAGCGCGGGAACCGGGCTCTTAACAAACTCATGCCAGTCGAGGATGGTGCCGAACGAGTAGATGCAGACCATGTAGAAGCCGCCGGCGGCCAGCAGGGCCAGGGAGATGATCTTGCCGAACTTGTTCCAGTTGAGGCCCTCGGCTGCTTCCTCAGCCTGCTGAGGAATGGTGTCGAAACCGGCGTAGAAGAACGGGGTCAGAACCAGGACCGACACGATGCCGGCGAACAGGCTGGCACCCTCGGTAGCGGCCTTGCCGCCGCCAGCGCCGGTGACCTGGGAGAACACGGGCATGGCATTGTCCGGCGAGCCGGTGAACAGCGAGACGCCCATGGCGAGCAGCATGCCGCAGAGCAGGGCCTTGGTCAGGAAGGCCTGGAGCTTGGCGGCCGAGCTGGCGCCGCGGAAGTTGAGGAAGATGACGTAGGCTGCGAAGCCGAGCGCGATCAGCGTCGGGAACAGGTAAACGTCGGCGCCCAGGATGGTGTAGAGCTTGACGGCGCGCAGCCACTCAAGACCGGGCAGGCTGCCGAACATCTCGGACACGAGGGTCGAAATGGCGATGGCCTCCCACGGGCACAGGATACCGTTGCCCAGGGCCAAAAGCCAACCGGTGATGTAGCTCAGCGTACGGCCAAAGCTACGATCGACATACTCGACGATGCCGCCCGAGATGGGGATAGCAGCCGTGAGCTCACCGAAAACAGCTCCGACGGGCACGAGGAAGATTGCACCCAAGAGGAATGCGATCATAGCGGGAACGGGACCGCCGCCCACGACCATCCAGTCGCCGACCTGCAGAACCCAACCGGTACCGATGATGGCACCGAAACCGATGGTGAAGAAGTTCCAGAGCGAAAGCGTTTTCTTCATGCCGCCGTTATCCTCAACTGCAACTTCTGCGTTCTTGTCCGCCATTGTTCCCCTCCTTTCCTTTTTGACGCCCCTTGACGTCACCCCTTGCGCGGTCTGTTTTGCCGCGCTCTTTTATTTCGTGGCTTTAAGATACGGCCTTGGCGCAGCAGCTCCGCTTGTAGCTCGACCGAAGGCAGAACTGCAAAACGAGCGGCGCCGTTTTTGGGACGAACGGCACGGTTTGCCGTTCATTGTTGCCGCCCGTCCGACGGGCGTACGCTCATCGGACGCATATAGAGTTGTTTTTGAGGCCGTGTGTTTTGCGCCTTTCGTACCGTTTACCGAGCTTTTGACGCGCAGACCCATTTGTTGCACATCTTTTTTGTAGGATGGACAGGTTATACATGAGACAAGGCGGTACGAATGGCATACGGATACAACGACGGTGATCAACGGCGACAAAGCGTTCGCCTTGCTGGCCGTACCACGCCGACGCCCAGAAGTGCCACGAGCAGCAATCCGCAACGTCCTCAAGAGCAACCCAGGCCTTCGTCTCGGCAGCAGGCAAGCAGAACGCGGCAGAGTGGCCGTCTGAGCACGGGCACAAGCGCGCAGCAAGATGGCCGCTTGGGCGCGCGCACTCGACAGCGTCAGGCCGAGGTTCCGCAACTGCGCCGCAACGGCGCACGTCAGCCCGGCATCCATATCAACCGCTTCTTTTCGCATCCCCAAGGCGGACGCGACGGCAAGCCCTACCGCTCGACATCGCACGCGAATGCCCCCGCCCTGCCGGCTCGTCGACTTCGCCTCGCACTGTGCTCTATCCTTACCTGTCTGGTCTTTGTGCTTATGAGCTCCTGTATGTCCCACGGTTCGGCCGGTCTCGAGCCCACCGCCGAGGACAAGCTGCTCAAGGCCCCCGTCGCACCCGGTTATTCTTTCGCCTTTTCGACCCCACGCTCGCAATGGCAAGCCGGCACGATGCCCCATATCTATCAGATCGACCCTGCGTGGTCGGAGCTGCCTTACGCCGGCGGCACCATCCGCCAAAATGCCTGCGGGCCCACGTGCCTCACCATGGTCTACATCTATAAGACGGGACGCACCAATATGACCCCCGTCGATATGTGCGCGCTTTCCGAGGCGGGCAATTACGCCCCCACCGGCGCAACCGAATGGTCGTTTATGACGAGCGGCGCGTGGCAGTTGGGACTTAACGGAACGGAGCTCCATATCGATCGCGACTCGATGACCCAGGCGCTGCGTTCGGGAGCGCCCGTCATCGCCGCCGTTCGGCCGGGCACCTTTACCAGCGTTGGACACTACATCGTGCTTTACGGTATTGACGACGCCGATCAGATTGGAGTCTTCGATCCCAACTCGGCCAGCCGCAGCGCCCGCCGCTGGGGCGTCGTAGAGGTCCTTAACGAAGTCGAAGCCATGTGGGCCTACTACTAGTCATTGGGCGGTCATTGGGGACAGACTTAAATGAGTGGTCGTTGGGGACAGCCCTTAGGGACTGTCCCCAAGCTGCCGGCAGGAAAGGAACGTCCCCAATGACTACCCACCCATCGGGGACTAGGTGAATAGCAAAAGCCCCGCAGTCGGAGCGGACTGCGGGGCTCATGAAGAGAGGCTAGTTTGTGGGCGCCTTGCCTGGCGCCCACGAGAGAGGCAATGGAGCAGAGGCTACTCGTGGATGCGGGTACCGGAGAGGCCAGCCATGGTCTCGGCGGCCTTGTCCAGGGCGCCGATGATGCAGGTGCGGCCCTTGCGGGAACGGGCGAACTTGATGGCGGCGCGGACCTTGGGCTCCATGGAACCCTTGCCGAACTGGCCCTCGTCGGCCAGGCGCTCGGCCTCGTCGGCGGTGATGTCCTCGAGCTCCTCCTGGTTGGGCTTGCCAAAGTTGATGGCGACATGCTCAACGGCGGTCAGCAGGAACAGAACGTCAGCGTCGCAGTCCTCGGCCAGCAGCTCGCCGCCCAGGTCCTTGTCGATGACGGCGGGGACGCCCTTGTAGCAGCCCTTGTTCTCGTAGTCGCGGACGACGGGGATGCCGCCGCCACCGCAGGCGATGACGATGAACTCGTTGTCGAGCAGGTTGAGGATGGAGTCAGCCTCGACGATCTTCTTGGGATCGGGGGAAGCGACAACGCGACGCCAGCCGCGGCCGGAATCCTCGACGAAGACCTTGGAAGGATCCTCGGCCATGAACTCCTTGGCCTGCTCCTCGGTGTAGAAGGGGCCAATCGGCTTGGTCGGGTTCTTGAACGCGGGATCGTCCGGGTCGCACTCGATCTGGGTGACGACGGTTGCGGCGTGCCAACGCTTATAGCGCTTGTGCATCTCGCGGCCAATGCCCTGCTGCAGGTGATAGCCGATGTAGCCCTGGGACATGGCTCCGCATTCGGGCAGCGGCATCTCGGGGGTGCCGATGGCGTCGTGGGCAGCGGCGAAGGCGTTCTGGATCATGCCAACCTGCGGGCCGTTGCCGTGGGTGATGATAATCTCGTTGCCCTGCTCGATCAGGCCGAGGAGAGCGTGAGCGGTGTTGCTCACGGCCTCGATCTGCTCAACGGGGTTGTTGCCGAGGGCGTTGCCGCCAAGGGCGACGACGATACGATCGGGCTTGCCAAGAGGCTTAGACATTGCTGGAATCCTTTCTGTAAAAGGCCTACAACCCATTAATAACCCGCGCCCGTGCGATACGCGAGTTTATTAAGGTTTATATTCTCTTTATCGCTCATTTTATTCATTTTGAAAATAGTTGAACGGTGAACGGTCGCTTTTACCCGCTCAGCGTAAAGAAACCCAGCTCAAGCATATCTACGTCATTTACGTGCAACTTTATTTTAATAGAGCAGGGATTAGACCAGATTATGCAAAGTGTATCTTTGCTAAACATAAAACAGACAGCGTAATATCTTACTCGCACTATACGAGATTCTATGCACTTATTGGACGAGTATGCAGCCCTGCAATAACATGGCGTTTTTCATCCAACTTAAGGAATAGACGAGTGCCTTTGCCGCGCGTCGGCCGGCAGCCGGCGAGCCGTCTCGTCGATTGCCGCTTCCAGAAAATCAAAAACTGATATTGCGCGCGCAATTGCTGCATGGTACTTTAGCGAAGAACAGCGCGGGCTGGGGCGACAGAGATCTGCCGTGAAGTTTGGGTTCGGCGACCCCGCTGCTGCCTTCTCCTTATCCGCCAGCGAACCCCTTGAGCGACGGATTGAGGAGGTCCTTACTATGACAAAAATGCTCAAGATCACGCTGAATGGCGAGACGTTTCTCGCCGACATGCTCTGGGACAAGGCTCCCGAGGCATGCAAGCTGTTCGAATCATCCTGTCCAGTCGAGTCACGTATCTTTTCGGCCAAGATCTGCGATGCCGAGGTAGCCTATCCTGTCTCGGGCCCCATCGCCAATTACGAGCACATCGAGAACCCCGTCTTTCACGAGCCAGCGGGCGCCGTGAGCTGGTATGGCGGATGGTCGTCAATCTGCATCTTCTTTGACGTGTGCGAGCCCTTTGGCACCTGCAACATGTTCGCCCGCATCTGCGAAGCCGACCGCGAGCGTTTTGCCGCCGCCTGCCGCAATGTCTGGGACAACCAGGGCATGTACATTAAAAACGAAATCGTCGAGATCGAAACGGAGGCCTAAAGATGATGGATATCAACGATCTGCTCACGCTCGACCTTGCCGAGTACACCACTGCACTTGAGGCCCTCGCCGATCAAATGATGCTCGAGGAACCGCGTGACATCGACCTGATGCGCCGCCGCAAGCTCGACACCGGCCGCGAATTCGCCGTCTGGAACTTCACCGTCGGCTACTGTATGAACGCCGCCGACGCCCTCTCCCTCCTGCGAGCCCAGGCCAACGAAAACGCCAACGATGGCACCGCCGACCTCGCAACGATCAACAACAGCGCCGCGCGCCTGTGCGGCTGGTTCTCGGGCGCCTTCGACGTCACCGGCAAAATGGATGACACCACGGCAATCCTCGCCCACAGCCGCGACCTCTACGCCCAGGTAGAGACTCACGAACAGTTTGCAGCCCTCACCCGCGCCACCGAGCGCTATCTGGTCCAGCTCCAATTTTGGGTCGACCGCCAGATTCCCTGGCCGGCCATTAGCGACCTCGTCCACGGCTACCGCCTACGCACGGAGTCCGGCGAGACAAGGTAACCAAGCAAGCAGCACCGACAACACCCCACCATCGGGATCCAAAGTAAGAATCAGAGGGCTGGAGACGCACCCAACAGCGTCCCCAGCCCCTTCGCAAAGTAGAGCACTGTTTCAGTGGCTTTGAGGCCTATTCGAACCTTTGCTATCTCCCAATTTTTGTATATTTACGACAATATTATCTGCCAATTTTTGTATGATTTTAGGCGATTCTATCTGTCAATTTTTGTCATTTGAGGGTTTAATGCTACGCCGTAAGGTCACTGATAGGCTTTTGAGCTGAAGAATAACTCCAATAAGGCATTACTCGTTACTGGTGCGCGTCAGATTGGCAAGAGCTATGCGATTCGCGCGTTTGGAAAAAGCAACTACGCTTCGTATTTTGAGGTCAATTTTCTACTCGATGTCGAAGCAAGGAATGCACTTGTTGGCGCAAAGAACTCCGTTGACTTTATCAACCGCGTAGCCCTTCTTGCGGATGCGCCGCTTGTTGAGGGCGATACGCTTGTCTTTGTCGATGAGATTCAGGAGTATCCGCAGATCGTTACACTCATGAAGGCGTTGGTCGAGGATGGGCGCTTTAGCTATGTCTTCTCGGGGTCTATGCTTGGGACTGAGTTTAAGGGGATCTCTTCTTTTCCGGTGGGGTATGTAGAGCACATTGTTATGCGCCCGATGGATTTTGAAGAGTTTTGTTGGGCAAACAGCGTCAGCGAGAATGTGCTTGCAGGCATTCGCAGCTGCCTTGTCGAGAAACATCCTGTCGAAAACTATATTCATGAGGCGATGCTCAAGAACTATAGAGCTTATATCGTTTGCGGCGGTATGCCGGAGGTCGTTCAGAACTATATTGATTCGAGTTATTCGCTCGTGAGAACACGTGAGCTTCAAACTCAGCTGGTCGATCAGTACAAAAGCGATATCTCAAAATATGCATCGACTCGAGCGTTTAACGTTCGGTCGATTTTTGAGCAAATTCCCGTTCAGCTTGAGGCGGAGTCTCATCGCTTTGTTGTTTCGTCTCTGGGTGAGGGAGCTCGCCTTAAAAAATATGAGCAGGATTTCCTGTGGCTTGTTAACGCAGGTGTTGGATTGATGGTCGCCAGGGTGACGGAGCCACGGAGTCCTCTCAAGAGGACGGAGAAAACGACAGCCTTCAAACTATACGAGTCTGATACAGGCATGCTCGCATCGCGATACCCTGGCAGCACTGCACGCGCTGTCTATCTTGATATGAAAACTCCCAACCTTGGTGGTCTCTATGAGAACGTGGTCGCGCAGGAACTCGTTGCCCTCGGGGCGGATGCATGGTACTACCAAACGCGTGAGGTTGGTGAAGTTGACTTTGTGATCGAAGGCGTCCACGGTCATGTTGTCCCAATCGAGGTCAAATCGGGCAAGAAAGTTCGAGCGCACGCGGCCCTCGATCGTCTGATGAGTGTGGGCGAGTACAAAATTCCCGAGGCCGTTGTACTGAGCCACGAGAATCTCAGCAAAGAGGGCAAGGTTCTGTACGTTCCAATCTACATGACGTTTTGTCTCGATGAATTTATGGAAAAGGATGACCCCAATAACGATTTCTCGTTCGCGCCCATATCTCTCTAGCCATTTGAATCCTCAATCCAGCCCCGTCCACGCATCAATGCATTTCCCAAGGTGCTGCGCGTTTCGCGGCAAAGCCGCGAAACAGCGACCGGGACAAAAGGCCCCACCAACCACGTCCTTCATTCAGCCACACAATCCAAGGACGTAGTCGTAGCAGGATCTGAGGGCTGACCTTCGCGGACACTCCGCAGGACGAAAGAACCCCCGCCGCACGTAGTGCGCAGCGGGGGTTCTTTCATGTCCGAGGACGTCCGCGAAGGTCAGCCCTCAGATCCTGCGGTGAGAGACCTAGGCCTCGTTGTACACCGTCTTGAGCTTCAGCAGGTGAGCATAGCGGTCCATAGCGGCCTGCTCGTTCTCCTTGAAGAGCTCCTCGGCGCGCTCGGGGAAGGAACGCGTCAGCGAAGCGTAACGGGCCTCGTTCATCAGGAACTCCTGATAACCGCCCGCGGGCTCCTTGGAATCGAGCGAGAACTTCTTGCCGGCAGCAGCCTCGGGGTTGAAGCGGAAGAGGTTCCAGTAACCGCACTCGACAGCCTTCTTCATCTCGGCCTGGCAGTTCTGCATGCCGCCCTTCTTGATGGAGTGCATCTCGCAGGGGCTGTAGCCGATGATGAGGGACGGGCCGTCGTAGGCCTCGGCCTCGTGAATGGCCTTGAGGGTCTGAGCCGGGTTGGCGCCCATGGCGACCTGCGCCACGTAGACGTAGCCATAGCTCATGGCAATCTCGGCCAGAGACTTCTTCTTGGTCACCTTACCGGCAGCGGCGAACTGAGCGACCTGGCCCAGGTTCGAGGCCTTAGAGGCCTGACCACCGGTGTTGGAGTAAACCTCGGTGTCGAAGACGAAGACGTTGACGTTGTGGCCGGAAGCCAGGACGTGGTCCAGGCCACCGAAGCCGATGTCGTAGGCCCAGCCGTCGCCGCCGAAGATCCAGAAGGACTTCTTGGTGAGGTAAGCCTTGTCGGCGAGGATCGCCTTGGAAGCGTCGCAGCCGCACTTCTCGAGCTCGGCAACGTAGGCAGCGGCAGCGGTCTTGGAGGCCTCAGCGTCGTTGACAGAGTCGATCCAAGCCTGGCCGGCAGCCTTGAGCTCATCGGACGGACCATCGGCAGCGATGATGTCCTGGGTAGCGGCGATCAGCTTGTGCTGAACGGCCTCGTAACCGACGGCCATGCCCAGACCGTGCTCGGCATTGTCCTCGAACAGGGAGTTGTTCCACGCCGGGCCGTGACCGTCCTTGTCCTTGCAGTAAGGAGCGGTGGCAGCGGGGTTGCCCCAAATGGAGGAGCAGCCGGTGGCGTTGGAGATGAACATGCGGTCGCCGGCGACCTGGGTCACCAGACGTGCATAGGCGGTCTCGGCGCAGCCGGCGCAGGAGCCGGAGAACTCCAGGTAGGGCTGCTTAAACTGGCTGCCCTTGACGTTGGCCGCGATGAGCTCCTTCTTCTCGGAGACGTTCTCGACCATATAGTCCCAAACGGGCTGCTGGTCCATCTCCTGCTCGGTGGGAACCATCTCGAGAGCACCCTTGGGGCAGACCTTGACGCAGTTGGTGCAGCCCATGCAGTCGAGCGGGGACACGGCCATGGTGAACTTCATGCCCTTGGCCTTGGGGCCCATGGCGTCGAGCGTGCGGGTAGCCTCGGGCGCGGCGGCAGCCTCGTCCTCGGTCATCGCGAACGGACGGATGGTGGCATGCGGGCACACATAGGCGCACTGGTTGCACTGGATGCACTTGGTCTCGTCCCAGTGGGGAACGACGACGGCGACGCCGCGCTTCTCGTATGCGGAGGCACCCAGCTCAAACTGGCCGTCGGCGCAACCGACGAAGGCGGAAACGGGCAGGCTGTCGCCATCCATGCGATCGATGGGCTCGAGCAGGTTCTTGACCTGCTGGGCAATGGCGGACTTGGTCTCCTCGGAGAGCTCGACGGGAGCGGCATCCTCGGCAGTTGCCCAGTCGGCCGGAACCTCGAACTTACGGAAGGCGGTAGCGCCGGCATCGATGGCCTTATGGTTGGCGTCGACGATGGCCTGGCCCTTCTTCATGTAGGACTTGGTAGCCGCGTCCTTCATGTACTGCAGGGCGTCCTCGGCGGGCAGGACCTTGGCCAGCGCGAAGAAGGCGGACTGGAGCACCGTGTTGGTGCGCTTGCCCATGCCGACCTTGGCGGCCAGGTCGATAGCGTCGATCAGGTAGACGTTGACGTTGTTATTCGCGATGTAGCGCTTGGCCACGGCGGGCATGTGCTCGGCGAACTCCTCGTCGCTCCACTGGCAGTTGACCAGGAAGGTGCCGCCCGGCTTGACGTCGCGGACCATCTTGAAGCCCTTAACGATGTAGCTGGGGTTGTGGCAAGCGACAAAGTCGGCCTTGGTCACGTAGTACGGCGAACGGATCGGGGAATCACCAAAGCGCAGGTGCGAGACGGTGACGCCGCCGGTCTTCTTGGAGTCGTACTGGAAGTAGGCCTGGACGTACTTGTCGG
>CALKBP010000065.1:0-3105 GCA_937989885.1 uncultured Collinsella sp. | reverse complement strand
AATCAAGAACGGCTCCACCGAGCTCAAAGAAAACCAAGACTACACCGTCAAGATGAACAACCAAAAGAACCCGGGTTCAGCCTATCTGCAAATTGAAGGCAAGGGAAACTATACAGGCAGCCGAGGCTACATGATGTATATCTGTGCCGATCTGAGCGATCCAAATCTCAATATCGAAGATGTTGACCCTCAACCGTACGACGGCATTAAAAAGCGCCCTCTTCCCAAGCTCAAACTAAACGGTTACGCATTGTTGCCCGGCGATGCCTACTCGGTCTCCTACGACAACAACGTTGAACCAGGCCAAGCAACGATTACGTTCACCGGTAACGGTTTATATGCTGGCTGCACAGGAACGGCAACTAAACAGTTCACCATATCACCCCTCTCGATTGAAGGGGCAAAGGTCACCGTCGCTAGCGGTTCGGCCTATAACGGCTCTGAACAAAAACCGAAACTCAAAGTATCCATCGATAATGCAGAGCTTGAGGAGAACAAGGACTACACCGTCTCCTATAAGAACAACATAGATGCAGGTAAGGCTACTGCCGTAGTAACGGGAGCAGGACGGTACGGCGGCTCAATCGAAACGACGTTCGAGATTGCCACCGCGGACATCTCAAAGGCTTCCGTGCTCATACCAAGCCAGAGCTACACTGGCAGCGAGCTCAAGCCCGATGCCAACGTGACGCTGAACGGCAAGACTCTAAAAGCCGGAAAAGACTACACGGCTTCCTACTCGGACAACGTAAAGATAGGAACCGCAACCGTCACCATCAAGGGCAAGGGCAATTATTCTGGAACCGCCACGGGCAAGTTCGAGATTCGCAAAGAGGTCCTGGATATTTCTAAGGCATCTGTTAACAAGATTGATGATGTCACCTTCACCGGCGAACCCATTGAGCCCGCACTCAAGGTAAGCTATAAAGACAAGGCCCTCAAACAGGGGACCGACTACGAAGTCTCTTATTCAGACAATGTCAACGCTGGCAAAGCGGCGTTCACACTGTATGGCAAGGGCGACTACACCGGAACGCTTTCTGGAAACTTCAAGATCGCACCTGCAAATATTTCAGATGCGACGGTAGAGCTTGATTCTTCGAGCTACACCTATGACGGAACTGCCCATGAGCCCAAGGCGACAGTAACGCTTAACGGAAAGTCATTAAGTTCAGAAACCGAATACGAACTCACATACGCTGACAACACTAACGCAGGAAATGCAACCGCAACTGTAACGGGAAAGGGAAACTACAGCGGTAGAGTCACCGCTATGTACAGCATTGCTCCTGCCGATATTAGCTCCGCACAAGTAACCATTCCCGAGCAGGCATACACAGGAAGCCCGCTCACTCCGGTTCCATCCGTTAAGATTGGTGATAAGGAACTGAGTCCCGACGTCGACTTTACCGTGAGCTACGTCAACAACATAAACACGGGTGAAGGATACGCAACTGTAGAAGGATGCGGAAACTACACCGGCACGGCATTAGGAACGTTCCAAATCGTGAAAAAGGCTGAGCCTGGCATCAACCGCGTCTCGGGCAATACCCGCTACGACACCATGGCATCACTGTGCCAGAAAGGCAACTGGGGCCAAGGCGGCACAGTAGTCCTCGCCTACGGTGCCAACTACCCGGATGCATTAGCAGCAGCGGCGCTAGCAGGCGATGCCGATGCCCCCATCTTGCTGACAGACTCAAGCCAGCTCACCGAGCAGGCAAAAGCGGAGATCACTCGTCTCGCCCCAAGTAAGGTTGTGGCGGTCGGCGGCCCCAACGCCATCAGTGAGAGTGTACTTTCATCCGCTAAAAATGCTGCACCGAACGCAGAAATCAAGCGCATCTGGGGCCAAACGCGTTATGAAACGTCGCTCAATATTATGGGTGAGCTCTGCGGTCACTCTAACACAGTCATCGTTGCAACGGGAACCAATTTCGCTGACGCACTGTCCATCAGCCCCTACTCATATGCAACGGGTTCACCGGTAATTCTATGCGATCCCTCAACTGGCCTGTCGGAAGACGCACTGACCAAGATCCGTAACGGAGGTTACACAAACGCCGTAATTGTTGGCGGTAAAAATGCAGTCAGCACGTCGGTTGAAAACCAACTCAAGCAGAACGGTGTGGCCACCATTAAGCGCCTGGCAGGAGAAACTCGCTTTGAGACAAGCCAGCTGATTGCAGACTTTGAGCTGTCGCAACAACTGGGTTTCGGCGTTGACGGAATTGCGCTTGCAACAGGGCTTAACTTCCCTGACGCGCTTGCTGCCGGCCCGGTTGCAGGACGAAAGCTAACGCCGCTCCTCCTTGTGGATAGCGGAGCATCCTCAGCGTCGCAATGGCTGAGCGCACACGCGAACGACATTAGCGGCGCGCTGATCGTAGGCGGAGAAAATGCCGTTACGCCTGCAGATGCCCAAACACTTAAAAAGGCGATGGGGATTTAAACCATCTTCTATAAGGCAGAAAAAGGGACGCCTCTTTAACAAGGGGCGTCCCCCTCTATTTGAAGCGACAGAAAAATTATGAGCAGCAGACAGGAGAAATATGAGACAAATGACAATATATAGGGCAATCGCCGCCACAATCATGGCTGCCGCGCTTTGCACCCTTCCCCACCAAGCGTTCGCATCGAACGGGTCGACATCAAGGTTATGCGGTGAGACACGATATGAAACCGCTTATGAGGCTTCAAAGAAAATGTCGCGTACGAGCGGAACCATCATCGTCGCATCGGGAGAGAACTTTCCCGATGCGTTGGCGGCATCGGCATTGGCTGGAACCGAGAACGCTCCGATCCTTCTCACGTCCAAAGATGAACTATCTGGCGACATCGAAAGATGGGTCAATAGAAATCAAACTGGAAAGGCGTTCATTGTCGGCGGTGAAGCTGCGATATCAGCGAAAGTCGAGTCAACTCTAAAATCGAAAGGCATTGAAACTGAACGAATTGCTGGTGTGTCAAGACAAGATACGGCAGCCTCTATAGCTTCATATATTTCAAAAGGAGAAAAATCGAGCACGGTCGTCATTGCCAGCTCTTTATCACCTTGGGATTCGCTGTCAATTAGCCCTTACTCTAATGCTACGCACTCGCCGG
>CALKBP010000064.1:0-4679 GCA_937989885.1 uncultured Collinsella sp. | reverse complement strand
CCCTGACCTCTTGACTGCCAGTCAAGCGCTCTCCCAGCTGAGCTACGCCCCCGTGACGAGGAGATACTATAGGGGAAGATCTTCGGGGATGCAAGAGGGAATTTTAGATTGATTTCCGCCTTACGGGTTTTCCTGGGACGGGGTAAAACCCTGATGCAGCAAATAACCGATCGCAACGCCTTGGTGAACTTGGATCTTGGCCGTTTTCCGGACGACATTAGAGATGCCCGTGTCAGCCAAGAGTCCTAGGGGGCTGTGGTCTAGTTCCCATTCAAGTCCGTGTTCGCTTATCTCTGTGTTAGGGGCTATGGCGATGATGGAGAAGGTTTTGCCCTCGGAGTTTTCGATGGTCCAGGTCTCGTTCTGGTGCAGGATTCTGGCCGTCACTTCGTCTTCTTCGATCCAGACGGGTGCGTCCGCATAGCCTGCCAGGAGCCCTAAAACAGACAGGGCCATGTCCGGACGGCCGCCGGTGGCGCAGGTTGCAACCAATTCTACACCCGGCCAGCGGCGGCGGATGGTGTCTAGGGCTAGCGCTAGATCGGTGCAGTCCTTGTAGGGGTTGTGGCGTTCCACTTCAAAATCGGCAGCGGCATCGACCAGAGCGCGTCCCTCATCGCTAACGGTGTCGGCGTCGCCCACGTAAACGTCGCAGCTCAGATCAGCGCCCAACAGGGCGTCCAGGCCGCGGTCCACGGCGACAACGTGGTCACACTCCCCTGCCAGGTGGCACAGCAACTCGGGGCTCGCCACCACCGGCGAGCCGCAAACAACTAATACTTTATAAGACACGGCACTCGCCTAGCCCTCAAAAGAAAGCACGCGGGCCAGATCCAGGTCCTCATAGCTATCGATAAAGATGTCGCAGTTGTCGCGAACCTCGTCGCGCTCCATGCGGCCGTGCGGGTCATAGATGCCCACACGTTTAAATCCAGCAGTGCCAGAGCTCTTAAGGCCAAAAACGGCGTCCTCAAACACCCACGCGCGCTCAAACTTGCGCCCGTGGCGCTCTTCCAGGCGACGCAACGCCAGCTCGTACACATCGGGGAACTGCTTGGAGCGCCCCGCCTCGCCCGTCGTGGTAACAAACTCCATGTAAGCGTCGAGCCCGGCACTAGAGAGCGCGGACTGCATCAGTTCGGCCGGTGTGGATGTGGCCACGCACATGGCAATGCCGGCCGCCTTCGCCTGCTCCAAAAAGCCCAGGAGCCCCTCGCGCGGCGGCACCTTGGAGTACCCATCAATCAAAATCTCGCCCAGCTCGCGATACAACTCCTCGCCATTCGCGCCAATGCCCCACGTGTCGTGATAGGCCTGGCACTCGTCCTCCAGCGAAAGATGTTCAAACTGGGCAAAATCGTCGACCGTCACATCAATGCCATGACGGCGCAATAACTCGGTCTGCGCATGGCCCCAGACGGGGGAGCTATTAACCAGTGTTCCGTCGCAATCGAAAATAAAAGCAACACTTGGAGCAGCGATATGGTTCATAAACGAGCCTTTCGATGTCAAATGGTAAACAACCTGCTAAAAACGTTTTACCAAACGTCAGCCTAACAGTTTTGAAACCCTAATTGGTAAAACTGTCAAGAGTTTTACCACGGCAATTCTGCCAGTGGTATAAACATGGCGCTTACCGATTAAACGCGCCCGCAAATCCACTTTCGTCCATAAAACTAACGTACAGGTGTTATCGTAGTTTCTGCCGAAAGTTCCACCGAGCACGCGAGGTGGAACGAATCATAGAGCTATCGCCGTCCCTTCGATTCGTGCAGCCTTGGACCTTTCGCATCTAGTCACCAAGGCAACACGCTGCCGCGTCATGATGGGATCAAACGTGAGCGATACAAAGCTAAAGCCAGCAACCAAAAAGCCTACTACCCGCAAAGCCGCCCCGCACGCACCGGAGCTCTCCAAAGACGATGTCTACCTGTTCGGCATTGGAATGTGGGAACGCAGCTGGGAAAAGATGGGCGCTCACCCCGACACGCAGAACCGTACGCGCGGCTGGCGCTTTTGCGTTTGGGCGCCCGATGTAAAGAGCGTCCATGTCATTGGCGAATTTAACGACTGGGATGAAGAAGCCAACCCGCTGGTACCCATGCATACGAGCGCTATTTGGGAAGGCTTTATTCCTGGCGCCGAGCAGGGCCAGCTCTATAAATACCTTATCGAGACCAACGAGGGCGAAAAGCTCTACAAGGCCGATCCGTACGCCTTTAAGGCCGAGTGCCCTCCGGGTACCGCCAGCGTGCTGTGGACCCTCGATGGCTACCAGTGGAACGACGCCGCATGGCTCAAGCGCCGCGCCAGCCACAACCATATGACGCAGCCCCTTAACATCTACGAGGTGCATATTGGCTCGTGGAAGCGCCACGGCGAAGCGCCCCAGGGCGAGCCCGACGAGTACGGCAACTACCCCGGCCCCATGGACCCCTTCCCCGCGCAGCGCGGCGAGTTCTACACCTACGACGACCTGTCGGTGGAGCTTGTGGACTACGTTCGCGACATGGGCTATACGCATATCGAGGTTATGCCGCTCATGGAGCATCCTTTCGACGGCTCCTGGGGCTACCAGACGACCGGCTATTACGCCGCCACGTCGCGCTACGGCAACCCGCAGCAGCTCATGCACTTTATCGATGCGTGCCACGAGGCGGGCATCGGCGTAATCATGGACTGGGTGCCCGGCGGTTTTTGCGCCGACTCCCACGGCCTTGCCACCTTTAACGGCCACATGCTGTTTGAGCACGAGATTCATCCCAACTGGGGTACGCACAAGTTTGACTTCGCCCGCGGCGAGGTCCGCTCCTTCCTGGTTTCCAACGTGCTGTACTGGCTTGAGAACTTCCACGTGGACGGCATTCGCATGGACGGCGTTTCCAGCATGCTGTACCTCAACTTTGGCATTGATGATCCCGGCCAAAAGAAGTTCAACAAGTACGGTACCGAGGAAGATCTGGACGCCAGCGCGTTTATCCGTCAGGTTAACTGCGCTGTTGAGGCGCACTATCCAGACGTGATGATGATGGCCGAGGAGTCCACTGCATGGCCGCTTGTGACCTACCCGCCGCAGGACGGCGGCCTGGGCTTCCACTACAAGTGGGACATGGGCTGGATGAACGACACCCTGCACTACATGCAGACCGATTTTCCGTGGCGCCCCGGCAACCACGGCCTGCTCACGTTCTCCATCATGTACGCCTTTACCGAGAACTTTATCTGTCCGCTGAGCCACGACGAGGTCGTGCACGGCAAGTGCTCGCTGATCGGCCGCATGCCGGGCGACTGGTGGCGACAGTTTGCCGGCCTGCGCACGCTCGCCTTCTACCAGATGACGCATCCTGGTGCCAAGCTCAACTTTATGGGCAACGAGATCGGCCAGTTTATCGAGTGGCGCTACTACGAGTCCATCCAGTGGTTCCTGACCGAGGAGTACGAGACCCACCGTCATCATCAGGCGTTTATCAAGGCACTCAACCACCTGTACACCGCCGAGCCCGCTCTGTACGAGCGCGGCTACACCGACGACGGCTTTACCTGGATCGACGCGGACAACTCCAAGCAGTCTATCGTGAGCTTTGTGCGCCAGGGTGAGGACATCGACGACGACCTGGTGATCCTGATCAACTTTGATCCGGCGAGCTACGAGAGCTTCCGCGTGGGCGTGCCGCGCGAGGGCGACTGGGAGGTCATCTTCGATTCTGACCGTCCCGAATTTGGCGGCAGCGGATATGCCGGCGAGGAGCCCTACACCTGCTCGAGCGAGCCCTATCCATGGAACGGGCAGATGGACTCCATCGAGATTAAGGTGCCCGGCCTGGCAGGTGTGGTGCTTAAGCGCCGCGGCCCCAGCAGCTACAAGCCGCCGGTGATTGAGGAGCCCAAGGCTGCGCCCAAGAAGCGTACGTCCTCGGTAAAGCCCAAGCCCGCAGCTGCCAAGAAGGCTCCGGCCAAGGCGAAGGCTACGACGGCCAAGGCGAAGGCTACGACGGCCAAGGCGAAGGCTACGACGACCAAGGCGAAGGCTACGACGACCAAGGCCAAGGCCAAGACCGCCACAAAGCCCGCTGCTAAGGCTACCGCGACCAAAAAGCCGGCTGCCAAAAAGGCCGCTACCAAGGCCAAGTCTGCTTCTGTTAAGTCGTCTGCCAAGGATGCGTAACAAAGCCGTTACAGCTGTTATTACCCGCCCCGTGGGGGCGTAGGATACATGTCATAACCGTTCCGGGAGAAACATCCCCGGGGGAAAGGAACGTATGAATAAGATCTTCGACAACAAGCAGGAGTTTACCGAGCTCTATCGCGATGCCGTCATGAGCATCAGCGGCAAGAGCGTCGAGGCCGCCAGCGACCTCGACCGCTTTAATGCCCTGGCAAAGCTCGTGGCCGAGAAGGCCCGCACCGTTGCCACCAAGAGCGACGCCCGCGCCACCGCCGAGGGCAAAAAGCGCGTGTACTACTTCTCGATCGAGTTTTTGATCGGCCGCCTGCTCGACAACTACCTGCTCAACTTTGGCGTGCGCGACATGGTCGCCGAGGCGCTCGACGACATGGGCTTCGACCTGTCCGTCATCGAGAACCAGGAGCCCGATCCGGCTCTGGGCAACGGCGGCCTGGGCCGTCTGGCCGCGTGCTTCCTGGATTCCATGGCAGCCGAGGGCATTGCCGGCTACGGC
>CALKBP010000063.1:0-1106 GCA_937989885.1 uncultured Collinsella sp. | reverse complement strand
ATTGCAGCCGCGAGGTTTTCGTGGAGCGGTGCGCCCTGCGGCTTGCCCGGCGCGCGGTAACCGCGCTGCTCGAGGGCAGTGCCCGAGAGGTCGATGGAGACCGTCGCCTTTTCGTTGCGAACGTTTATGCTGATGCGCACGTCGGGGGACACGGTATCGACGTCGGGGCGTTCGCCGCGCAGCGCGCGTAGGCGATCGCACAATGCGTCTTTTGCGCGCAGCGCCGTAAAGCGCGTGTCACGCAGGTTCGCGTTGGTGCCGCGGGCGGAAAACGCGATGGTCTTGCCAAGCGGGATATGGTCCTCCCAGGGGATGCGCCTCACATCCTCGTAGAGCGAGTCGGCACAATGGGCATCGACGCGCGCGACTGTCATGAGCACGCGGCTTGCGATGCGCGACCACAGGCACGCGAGGTAGGCATCTCTCATGTCGCCGTTAAACGAGACGCCCGCGCGCAGCGGTCGCACGCCATGCACGCCAATCGTGCGCAGCTCGTCTCCGAGCAGGGCCTCCAGCCCCCTACCGCAAGTCGCGAAAAACTCCATGGGCACTCCTAGTTGTTCGAGAAGAAGCCGTCGATGGGCGGAATGCCACCACCACCGGGTCTGCCGTCGTCGTAGCCGCCCTCGTCGCCGTAGTACCCGTCGTAGCCGTCAGGACCGTCAGGACCGTTCAAGCCGTCGGCCAACGCCCAATCGAGCCCGTAGTTGGCACAGGTCTGCTCGTCTTCGTACAAAAGCGCGATGGCCTGGATGTTCATCTCGTCACCGCCCACAACGGAGAGCAGGTCGTAGAGTTGGTAGGCCGTCTCGACGAGCGGTAAGGTAATGCCCAGCTGCTCGGCGGTGTCGAGTGCAACATCGAGGGCGTCGAGGAATTCGGAGACGTTGATGTTGCCCGAGTAGTCGTGTGCGAGCATGCGCGGCACGTAGTCGATGAGCGCGCGAGAGCCGCCCGATGTCGAGGCGAGCGTGCTGATGGCCTTGCTGTCGTTGAAGCCCGCAATATGTGCGATGGACATGGCCTCGATCGCGCCCATCATAGAGCCGGCGAGCGAGATGTAGGCGATCATCGCGGCAAACTGCCCCTCGCCCACATCGGACTGC
>CALKBP010000062.1:0-8224 GCA_937989885.1 uncultured Collinsella sp. | reverse complement strand
CTCGGCTGCCTGGTAGGCATTCTTGTAGCCCATCAAAAAACCGATGACCATGTCACGGAAGGGATAATCCATAGCAGAGTCCAGCTCGGAACCCTGCAGGTAGCGGCGCAGATGGCCGTAGCTAATCTTGTTGGAGGCGTCTTCCCAGACTTCGCCGAGCAACAGTGCATCGGGCTTTTCGGCAAGTACGGCCTTCTTGATCTGGGCCAGGAAGCCGTCGGAAAGCTCGTCAGCGACGTCCAGGCGCCAACCGTGGGCACCGGCGCGCAGCCATTTGCGAATCACGCCGTTCTTGCCCAGGAGCCTCTCGCGCACCAGCTCGGACTTCTCGTTGATGGCCGGCATATTGCCCACGCCCCACCAGCAGTCGTACGAGCCGTCCTCGTGGAAGGTAAACGCATCACGCCACGGTGAATCCTCGCTCTGCCAGGCACCCACGCCCGGGTAGTTGCCGTAGCGGTTGAAATAAATCGAGTCGTCGCCCGTGTGGTTGAAGACGCCGTCCAGGATGATGGAGATGCCCAGCTTCTCGGCTGCCTGGCACAGCTCGGTAAAGTCCTGCTCGGTGCCCAGGATCGGGTCGATCTTGGTGTAGTCGGCCGTGTCGTAGCGGTGGTTGCTTGCGGCTTCGAAAATGGGGTTGAGGTAGATGGCTGTAAAGCCTAGCTCGGCGATGCGGGGCAGGTCTTCCTGGATGCCCTTGAGCGAGCCGCCGTAGAAGTCCCAGGTCTTGATGGAGCCGTCCTCGGCGCGCTCGTACACGGGCGGCTCGTTCCAGTCCTCGACCATCCGGCGCTGAATGCCCTTGCGCGGTTTTTCGAGTTCGGCCATTGTGCGCTCGCGCCAATGCTCGTCACGGGCGTATCGGTCGGGGAAGATTTGGTAGACCATGCCGCGCTCGTACCAAGTGGGGCGGTTCTCGCGGTGCTTGTAGACGGTAATCTGGAAGGACGGCACCTCGGCGTAGTCGTAGGTTACGCCCTCGCCGCCGGTGCGGCCCTGCGGTGCGCCCAAGCGAACCTCGGGCTGGCCCTCGATATTGCAGATAAAGCTGTACCAGATAAGACACGGTTCAGCGCATTTGAGCTCGCCGGTAAAAATGCCATCGCCTTCGTGCTCCATCGGAATCAGGGTCTCGCCGACTTCATCGACCCAGGTACGTAGGGTGAGTGTTGCCTGGTTGGGATCGGCATCCTCCAAAATCACCGAGAGTGCAACGGTAGTTCCTGTGGTCACAGCGCCAAACGGAGTGCGAAACTGCGGTAGGCGGCTGTTGTGTATCAATCTCATAGTACGGTCCAGTTCAATAGAATCACGGCCTGCGGGCCATGGGCTTTACGCACAAATTGTAAGTATATCTGTTGTACACAGGGTGTATAAACAACATCCGTTTACCATCGGCGAACGGTTGTCCTAGAAAATCGTTTTACCGACTATCTACAGAGAAGGGGCGCCCGGTTGGAGCGCCCCTTGTTTAGGGTTTTGATTAGGTTTTAGATCGTCTGCGGGCTAGCGGCGCTTGCGGGTGGCCGTTGCCTTGCGGACGGAGGTCTTCTTGGTCGGGGCCTTTTCCTCGGCCGGAGTGGCAGGGGAGACCGGGGCCTCCTTGGCGGGCTCGGGCTTAGCCTCGACCTTAGCCTCCGCCTTGGGAGCAGCAGCCTTGGTCGTGGTCTTCTTGGCCGTCGTCGTGGCGTGCTTGCGCGTGGTGGTCTTGGCGGCCGGCTTGGCCTCGACAGTTGCCTCCGCCTTGGACTCGGCAGGCGTCTCCTCGACCTTGGCGGCCGACTTTGCGGCCGCCTTGGGGGCAGCCTTCGCTGTCGTCGACTTCGTTGCCGTGGTTTTCTTGGCAGCTGTAGCCTTCTTGGCGGTCGTGCTCTTGGTCGCGGTCGTCTTCTTGGCTGCAGTCTTGGCCGGAGCCTTAGCGGCCGGCTTGGCCTCGGCAGTCTCGGCCTTTACCTCGGGAGCAGCCTCGACCTCGGCGGCTTTCTTAGCAGCGGCGGTCGTGCGCTTACGTGTCGTCGTTGCCTTGGTGGCAGTCGTCTTTGCTGCGGCGGTCTTGGTGGCAGCGGCCTTGGTTGTCGTAGCCTTCTTGGCCGTTGTCTTGCGCGTCGTGGTCTTCTTGGCGGCAGGCTTCGCAGCCGGCTTAGCCTCAGTCTCGAGAGCTGCCTCAATCTTCACCTTAGATTCAGCTTTAACCGGCTTCTCCTCAGCCTTGGGTTCCTCAACAACCGGCTCGGCCTTGGGCTCAGGCTCGGCCACAACCACAGGCTCGTCGACAACCGTCGCCGGCCTCTCGATCTCCGGATGCATAAAGAAATACAGGTCCAGATACTTATCGGCCGAGCGCGTCCAGCTAAAGTCCTGGCTCATGGCCTGTGTGACCAGCTGGTTCCAGGCATCGCGGTTGTCCCAGAACAGGCGTGCCGCGCGGAACACGGCGTCGCCCATCTCGTCGCCGTTAAAGTTGCTAAACGAGAAGCCCGTGCCCTCGCCGGTAAACTCGTTATACGGGATCACCGTGTCCTTCAGGCCACCGGTCTCGCGAACAATCGGCAGGGTGCCGTAGCGCATAGCGATGATCTGCGACAGGCCGCAGGGCTCAAACTTCGAAGGCATCAGGAACATGTCGGCGGCGGCATACATACGCTGCGACAGCGCCGGATCGAACTCGATGCGTGCGGCCATGGTACCGGGGTACTTGTCCTGGAAGTAGCGCAGGCCGTCCTCGTAATCGCGGTCGCCGGTGCCCAGCACCGCCACCTGAACGCCGCCGGACAGGATGCGGTCGAGCGCATACATGACCAGGTCCATGCCCTTCTGGCGCGTCAGGCGCGTGACCATCACCATGAGCGGACGGTCGTCGCGAACCTCGAGCCCCAGCTCCTCCTGCAGCTTGGCCTTGCACACTGCCTTGCCCCCACGGTCCTCAACCGTGTAGTTGGCGGCAATGCGCTTGTCTGTCGCCGGGTCAAAGCCCGTCACGTCAATGCCGTTCAAAATGCCCTGCAGCGCATAGGAGCGCTCGCGCAGCACACCGTCCAGGCCCTCGCCAAACTCGGGCGTCTGGATCTCGTTGGCATAGGTGGGGCTTACCGTGGTGATGGCATCGGCATAGCGCAGCGCGCCCAGCATGTAGTTGATGCTGCAGGCGTCGCAACGCAGCTGCGAGGCGGCAGCGGGAATATGGGCCACACCCAGGATGTCCTCCATCACGGTGTCGCTAAACTGGCCCTGGAACGCCACGTTGTGGATCGAGAACACGGTCTTCACACGGTCGTACAGCGGCAGGCCTTGGTAGAACTCACGCAAGAACACGGGCGCCAGTGCCGTTTGCCAGTCATTGCAATGCAGGATGTCGCACTCAAAACCGGCCGGCAGGTGCTGCAGGCTCTCGGTGATGGCCTTGGAGAAGAACGCAAAGCGCTCGCCGTCGTCAAAGAAGCCGTACGGATAGTCGCGCGCAAAGTAGCGCTCGTTGTCGATGAACATATACGTGACGCCGTCGTGCTCGAGCTTCTCGAGCCCGCAGTACTCGTTGCGCCAGCCCAGGCTCACGTAAAAGTCGGAGAAGTGCTCCATCTGCGCCTTGTACTCGTCCTTGATGGTGGCGTACTTGGGCACCATCACGATGACTTCGGCGCCGGCGCGCACAAGCGCCGCAGGCAGCGAGCCCGCCACGTCGCCCAGGCCACCGGTCTTTACAAACGGTGCGCACTCGGCCGAGGCAAACACGATCTGCATCTTTTTGCTGGAATCTGCCATATTGTCTCCCTGTTGCAATTCGAGAATAGCCGCCTGGCGCAAACCGGGCGGCTATTCTGCATGTTACGAGCGATGTTGCGGTGCCTACGTTAATGCACGATGGTGGTATCGGGAGTTAACGGAGCCTTGCCCAGCACCAGGATGTTCTCGGGCGTGCCGCGAAGCTCGGTGTTGGTGGGAACCACGTTGTTCTTGTCCAGGATGGCGTTCTCAACGCGGGCGCCGCTCTTGATGATGCAACTCTGGTTGATGATCGAGTTGGTCACCGAGGCGCCTTCCTCAACCACAACGCCGCGCGACAGGATCGAGTTGCGCACGGTGCCCTTGATGATGCAGCCAGCCGAGATGATCGAGTTGCACGCGTGGCTGCCGGTCGCATAGCGCGAAGGCGGCACGTCGTGAGCCTTGGTCAGGATCGGGCGCTCGGGATCGAAGAGCTGGTCGGCCACGGTCTGGTCGAGCAGGTCCATGCTGCGGCGATACAGCGACTTCTCGCTAAACACGCCTACGACCTCGCCCTTGTACTCGTAGCTGCACACGTCGATGTTGCCAAAGTCGCCCTGGAGCGCCTCGAGCAGGTCCAGATAGTCGGCGGCCTGGTAGTGGTCGATAATCTCGAGCAGCGTCTCGCGGTTGACGATGCAGCAGTCCATAGAGGCGTTGTCGCCGTACACGACGCCGGCGCTCACGCCCGTCAGGCGGCCGTTCTCGTTAATCTCGAGCTTGGTCTCGTCATCAACATTGCGCGTGGCCTTGCAGTACACCACAGTCATCTGGGCGCCGGAGTTCTCGTGCGCGTCGATGATGGTGTTGAGGTCCATGTTAAAGATGATGTTGGTGCCCATCATCACAACGTAGGGCTTGTCCGAGCGCTGGAACAGCGTCTTGTTGGAGATGATGTCGCGCAGCAGGAAGCGCATGCCGCCCTTGGTGGTCCCATACGCATTGCCGGGCACCATGAACAGGCCGCCCTTCTTGCGGTCCAGGCCCCAGTCCTTGCCCGAGCCCACGTGGTCGATCAGCGAGCGGTAGTTGCCCGGCATGACGACGCCAACGGTCTTAATGCCGGCATTCATCATGTTGGACAGCGGGAAGTCGATCAGGCGGTAGCGGCCCAAAAACGGGACGGACGCGATGGGGCGGTCCTTGAGCAGCACGCTGCCGTAGGACGAAGAGTAGTTAGCGGTGATATAACCGATGGCCTTGCGATTGATCATCGGATCATTCCCCCTTCCCGATAACGACGTCATTTCCAACGACGGCCGTATCCTTGGTGGTATCGACAGAGCCGAGCTTCACGCCCTCTTCGACCGTGGAGTTCTCGCCCAAAATAGCGCGGCAGATGTGCGCACCGCTCTTAACGTGCGCACCCGGCAGCAGCACGGAGTCCTCGACCACGGCACGCTCCTCGATGATGACATCGGTCGAAAGGATCGAGTGGCGAGCGGTGCCGTAGATCTTGCAGCCGTTGGAGACCAGGCAGTCGTCCAGGCGGCCGTCCGGGCCAATGTAGTGCGGCGGACGCGTGGTGATGTTGGACATGATGGGGAAGTTCTTGTCAAACAGATCGAACTCGGGGTTGTTGCCCAGCAGGTCCATCGAGGTCTCGTGGAAGCTGGCGATGGTTCCGACGTCCTTCCAAAAGCCGTGGAACTCGTAGCTGTACAGGCGCTTGTTCTCGCCGAGCAGCTTGGGGATGATGTCCTTGCCAAAGTCGTGGCTCGAGCGCTGGTCCAGAGCGTCCTCCTCGAGCGCCTCGATCAGCACGTCGGCCGAGAAGATGTAGATGCCCATGGACGCGAGGTCCGAATCGGGCTTATCGGGCTTCTCGGTGAACTTGGTGATGCGGCCGTCCTCGGGGTCGGTAGTCAGGATGCCAAAGCGGCTGGCCTCCTCCCACGGCACGGGCATAACGCTCACCGTGAGGTCGGCGTTGTTCTCAATGTGCGTCTTGAGCATCTTGCGGTAATCCATACGATACAGGTGATCGCCTGAAAGAATCAGGACGTACTTGGGGTCGTTGGCCTTGATGTAGTCGAGGTTCTGCGTAATGGCATCGGCTGTGCCCGCATACCAGGCGCCACCGGTCTGCGTCTCGTACGGCGGCAAGATCGACACGCCGCCGTCGCGGCTGTCCAGATCCCAAGCCTCGCCGGAGCCCACATAGGCATGCAGCAGGTAGGGGCGATACTGCGTCAGAACGCCCACCGTGTCGATGCCCGAGTTGGAGCAGTTGGAGAGCGAAAAGTCGATAATGCGGAACTTGCCACCAAAGCTAACCGCCGGCTTAGCGATCTTTTGGGTGAGTGCCCCCAATCGGCTGCCCTGTCCTCCTGCGAGGAGCATCGCGATGCATTCTTTCTTACTCATCGATTTCTCCTTCTGTCATCGATGTTCTTAAACCCATTAGCGACGGGCGCGGCGCTCGGTCGCGCCCGTCGAGTAATGCCGTGCTGGCATAAGGGAGCTTGCGCGCCTTTACGCGTGCCAGATCTCGTCGCGGTACTCGCGAATGGTGCGGTCGCTCGAGAACCAGCCGGAGGAGGCGGTGTTGAGCAGCGCCTTGCGGTTCCAGGTCTCCTGGTCGCCGTAGCTGCCGGTGAGCTTCTCCCATGCATCCACGTAGCTGCGGAAGTCTGCCATGACCAAGTCGGGGTCGTTGTTGTTCATGAGCTCGTTGTAGATGCTCTCGAAGTTGCCCGAAAGACCCGCAAAGGTGTTGTCCTTGAGCTCGTCCATCACGCGGCCCAGACGCTCGCGATCGCCGTTGAGGGTATCCCACGCAAAGTAGTTGTTGGATGCCCAGAGCTGCTCGACCTCGGGGGCGGTCAGGCCAAAGATGGCCTCGTTCTCGCGGCCGGCCAGGTCGGCGATCTCGATGTTGGCGCCGTCGAGGGTGCCCAGCGTAATGGCGCCGTTCATCATGAGCTTCATGTTGGACGTGCCCGAGGCCTCCTTACCGGCCGTGGAGATCTGCTCCGAGATCTCGGCGGCAGGGTAGATGAGCTGGGCGTTGCTCACGCGGAAGTTGGGGATAAAGCAGACCTTCATGACCTCGTTGACGCGGGCATCGTTGTTGATGACGTCGGCCACGGAGTTAATGAGGCGGATGGTCTCCTTAGCAAAGGTGTAGCTCGAGGCAGCCTTGCCGCTAAAGATGAAGGTCGTCGGCGTCACGTGGAAGTTGGGATCGGCGATGCGACGGTTGTAGATGTCCATTACCTTCATGATGTTCATGAGCTGGCGCTTGTAAGCGTGGAAGCGCTTAACCTGAACATCGAAGACGGTGTTGGGATCAATAACCAGACCGGTCTCGGCCTTAACGTAGGCGGCCAGGCGCTCCTTGTTGGCGCGCTTGGAGGCACCCACGGCCTTCAGGAACTCGGTGTCGTTCTGGAACTCCTTGAGCTTCTCCAGCTCAAAGGCGTCCTTGAGCCAGCCGTCGCCAATGGCATCGGTGACGAGCTTGGCGTAGGTGGGGTTGGCCTCGGCAAAGAAGCGACGGTGCGAGATACCGTTGGTCTTGTTGTTGAACTTCTCGGGCGTCAGGGCATAGAAGTCCTTGAGCACGATGTTCTTGATGATGTCGGAGTGGATCTTGGCCACGCCGTTGACGCTATGGCTGCAGATCACGGACAGGTTGGCCATGCGAATCTCGCCGTCCCACAGGATGGCGGTCTGGCGCAGACGCTCCTGCCAGCCCTCCTGCGTGGTGTCGAACGACTCGTGCCAACGACGGCTGATCTCGTCGATGATCTGGTACACGCGGGGGAGGAGCTTGGAGAACGTACCGATGGGCCACTTCTCCAGAGCCTCGGGCAGGATGGTGTGGTTGGTGTAGCTCACGACCTGCGTCACGATGTTCCAGGCGTCATCCCACTCGAGCTTCTTCTCGTCGATCAGGATGCGCATGAGCTCGGGGCCGCACATGGCGGGGTGCGTGTCGTTGGTGTGGATGGCCACAAACTGCGGCAGCAGCTCCCAGTTCTCGCCGTGCTCCTTCTCAAAGGTGTCGAGCAGGCTGTAGATGCCGGCCGAGACAAACAGGTACTCCTGCTTCAGGCGCAGCAGACGGCCGTGCTCGCCGGCGTCGTTGGGGTAGAGGATGGCGCTGATGGCCTCGGCCTCGGCGCGCTCGGCATCGGCCTGGGCGTAGTCGCCGCGGTTGAAGGCCTCCAGGTCAAAGTGCTCCTCGACCGGCTCGGCGGCCCAGACGCGCAGCTTGTTGACGGTCTCGCCGGCATAGCCCACCACGGGGATGTCATAAGGGACGGCCAGGATGTCCTGCGTGTCCACCGTGCGGTAGAACGTGCGGCCGTTCTCCTCAAAGCCCTCAACGTGGCCACCAAACTTGATGGTCACGGCCTTGTCCTGACGGCGGACCTCCCAGGGATAGCCGTGGGTGAGCCACTCGTCGGTAGCCTCGACCTGGCTGCCGTTGACGATTTCCTGCTTAAACAGA
>CALKBP010000061.1:0-29573 GCA_937989885.1 uncultured Collinsella sp. | reverse complement strand
TCTGCTTGGAGCCAAAGCCACCGCCGATGCGCGGCTTAATAACCTGTACCTGCGACTGCGGAATGTCGAGCGACTGCGCGACCATGCGACGCACGTGGAAGGGCACCTGCGTAGAGGTGGTTACCGAGATGCGGCCGAACGCGTCGGTCGTCGCGAAGGCACGGAAGGTCTCCATGGGTGCGGTCTGCGTGGCCTGGCTGGTGTAAGTGCGCTCAAAGACGATGTCGCTCTGGGCGAAGGCCTCGTCCAAGTCGCCAAAGTCGCTCGTACCGCTGCACACCAGGTTGCGCGGGACATCACCGCCCTGCGGGAACATAAAGGTCACGTCGCCCTCGGGGTGGACCACGATGTCGTTATCGAGTGCCTGGGTAAAGTCGAGCAGCGGCTCGAGCACCTCGTAGTCGACTTTGATGAGCTTGAGCGCCTTATCGGCGGCCTCCTCGGTCTCGGCAGCGACGATCGCCACCTCCTCGTTTTGGTAGCGCACCAGGTTCTCGAGAATCAGACGGTCGTAGGGACTCGGCTGCGGATAACTCTGGCCGGCGATGGTAAAGCGGCGCTTGGGCACATCCTCGTAGGTGTAGACGCCCACAACACCGGGCACCTTCAGGGCGCGCGACGTGTCGATAGAGCGAATCTTGGCGCGAGCATACGGGCTGCGCTTGAGTTTGACGATGAGCGCGCCGGCGGGCACCATATCGCCCGTGTAGACGGGACGGCCCTCGAGCAGAGCCTTCGAGTCCTTCTTGGGCTGCTTGTGAGTGATCTGCTTGTAAGAGACACCGTCGCAGCTGGTGTCGTTGACCGGCAGCTCGGGCATCTCAAAGCCCACCTGTACGCCAGACTCGTTGAGGAATCGAACGATGGCGCGCAGCTGGCTCTCGTAGCCGCTGCAACGGCAGAGGTTGCCGGCCAGCTGGCGCGAGAGCTCCTCGCGCGTGGCGACGAGGCTCGGGTCCTCCTTGGCGGCGCGGGCGAGCGCCAGCACGTTCATGATGAGGCCGGGGGCGCAAAAACCGCACTGCTCGGCACCTTCGGCAGCCATCGCACGGGCGAGAGCCTCGGACTCGGCCTTAAGGCCCTCAAGCGTGGTGATGTTGTGTCCCTCAACACGGGCGGCGGGAACTGAGCAGCTCAGCACCGGGTCGCCGTCGAGCCACACCGTGCACAGGCCGCAGTTGGTGGTTTCGCAGGCACAGCGCACCGACGCGCAACCCTGCTCGCGCAGCAACGCAAAGAGCATGGTGTCGGGGGCAATCTGAACCTTGACCTTGCGGCCGTTGAGCGTAAAGGAAAGATCGATGAGTTTGGCAGCCATTAGCGCACCTCGCTAGAATCGACGCCGGGCACGCGGCGGCAGGAATACTCGTCCGTGGCGAACTTAGGGATCTGCACGGTCTCGAGCTCGCGGGCAAGCGCGGCCGAAAGCTCGATGCCGGCGGCGCGACGCACAGCCTGGACGGCAAGCGGGGCCGAGATGCGGCGGCGGTAGTCAGCCGAGCCCCACAAGTTGGTGCCGTAGCTCAACGCGCGTACGGACGCGGCCAGGGCGCGCAGCTCGTCCTCGGAAGGCTGCTCGGCGGTAAGGCCACATGCCTCGCCCTGCAGCAGGGTCGCGCGCAGCGGGCGGGCACCCACGGTGACATGCCAACTGTTGTCCCACCAAGCGGCGGTGACATTGAGCGAGGGGAAGTCGGTCGCGGCCTTGCGCACGGCCTCATAGCTGGCACGGTAATCGTGCTTGACGACCACCACGTGCTCGATCACGTCGCGTACGTAGCCCATGTCAACGAACTCGGCGAGCGGCACGCGGCCGGCACCCGTCAGCTCAACATACGAATCGAGCGCCAGGAACGCCGAGAGCACGTCCGAGAAGCCAAAGCGGCCGTAGATGCTGCCGCCTACCGTGGCGGTGTTGCGCAGCTGCACACCCACGATGTCATGGACGGCGAACTCAAAGACATTGTTGACAAGCGCGTTGAGCCCGGCATGACGCTCGAGCTGGCGCAGGGTACACATGGCACCGATGCGAAACTCGGTCTCGGTCTCCTCGATCTGATCGAGTCCGCAGGCCGAAAGGTCAATCGCCGTCGCCACACGACGCGAACCCAGGCGCATCCAGATGCCGCCACCCACAATTTTGTTGTTGCGGTTCTTCTGCAAGAGCTCATAGGCTTCGGCCGCGTTTCCAACACGGACGTAGATACCGAACTTGAGCACGTTCTCCCCCATCTCTTCACTTGTCCAGTACTTTTAAGTGTACCAAACGAGGGGCCGCACACCGTTTTAGGACAAAATCCACCCACCCATCCATAACTTGCGGTGAAATACGGACTGATTAGCCGTTCTGGGACGCTAAACAGTCCGTATTTCACCGCAAGTTATGAGGAGTCCTCCGGGATAGAAAAGGCTCCCAGCCGGATAGCTGGGAGCCTCATCACATGCTATGTCGAGCGAAGATTTAGCAGACGCCCTGGGCGAGCATGGCGTCGGCAACCTTCAGGAAGCCGGCGATGTTGGCGCCCATGACAAAGTTGCCCTCCTGGCCATACTCCTTGGCGGTGTCGTCCACGTTGTGGAACATGCCGCGCATGAGCTGCTCGAGCTTGCCGTCGACCTCCTCGAAGGTCCAGGACAGGTGCTCGGCGTTCTGGCTCATCTCCAGGCCGGACACGAGCACGCCACCGGCGTTAGCAGCCTTACCGGGCATAAAGGCGACGCCGTTCTCCTGGAAGTAGGTCGTGGCCTCGATGGTCGTGGGCATGTTCGCGCCCTCGCCGACCACCTTGCAGCCGTTGGCGACGAGCGCCTGGGCGTCCTCGAGCAGCAGCGTGTTCTCGCGAGCGCAGGGCAGCGCGATGTCGCAGGGCAGCTGCCACACGCCGCGACCGTCGCCCTCGTGCCACACGGCGTTAGGCTTCTCGTCAACGTACATAGCGAGCGTGACGCCCTTGTCGTGGCCGGAGCGCTTCTTGTTGTAGACATGCTCGAGCACGGTGTAGTCGATGCCATCGGGATCCTCGACCCAGCCGTGGGTGTCGGAGCAGGCCAGCACCTTGCCGCCGAGCTGGGCGACCTTCTGGACCGCGTAGATGGCGACGTTACCGGAGCCGTGAACGACAACGTTCTTGCCCTCGAAGGACTCGCCGCGGCTCTTGAGGTACTCGTCCACAAAGTAGACCAGGCCGTAGCCGGTGGCCTCGGTACGGGCGAGCGAGCCGCCAAAGGAGAGGCCCTTGCCAGTGAGGACGCCAGTCCACTCGTTGGTCAGACGCTTGTACTGACCGAACAGGTAGGCAACCTCGCGGCCGCCAACGCCCAGGTCGCCGGCGGGAACGTCGGTGTTGGGGCCGATGTGGCGATAGAGCTCGGTCATGAAGGACTGGCAGAAGTGCATGATCTCGCTGTTGGACTTGCCCTTGGGGTCAAAGTCGGAGCCGCCCTTGCCGCCGCCCATGGGAAGGGTGGTCAGGCTGTTCTTGAGGATCTGCTCCAGGCCCAGGAACTTGAGCATGCCCAGGGTGACCGTCGGGTTAAAGCGCAGGCCGCCCTTGTAGGGTCCAATGGCAGAGTTGAACTCGACGCGGTAGCCGCGGTTGACCTGGACCTTGCCCTGGTCGTCGACCCAGGGGACACGGAACATAACGATGCGCTCGGGCTCGACGAGGCGCTCCAGCAGGGCGGCCTCCTCGTACTCGGGGTGGGCGTCGAGCGCCGGCTGGATGGTGCCGAGGATCTCGGTCGCGGCCTGGATGAACTCAGGCTGCTCGGGATAGCGGGCCTTGAGCTCTTCGAGAACTTTCTGCGTGTAGCTCATGCTTCCTCCAATGATGGGAAACGAAAATGTTGGTCGCGGCACCCTATGCGCCGCGAACTTTATCGAGTATGGATAATATCGCACTGTTGCAGCAAAGTTACGCATAAGCCGACGAGCGGATGTTTCGTTTTGATTACGATGCAGGTAGATGCGTTTTTGAGTGCCTGACATGCAAAACCCGTGTTTCAAACCTGTTTCGTCCACATGTTCCAAACCACCACAAAGGGGACAGGCACCTTTGTGGTGGTTTTGGTGGCTAGAGGACGAGCTGATGGTAGTCGGCGGGGGTTACGCGGCCTTCGGTGGCAGCGCGGAAGGCCGCGAGCGCATCGCCCGAGAACGGCATGGCCCAGCACAGCCCGCAGCCGGCGGTAATGGAGCCGGGCAGCGGCATGATGCGCCCGGGCACACCGGCGGCAAGACACAGCTGTTCGCATTCCATCACATCGAAGGTGCTATCGAACGAAACGATGATCTTGCGTTCGTGGTCGAGGGCATCACCGGACGGGCCTTCGCGGTGTGCCTCACGATACGCCGCAGCGGCCGCTTCCTCTTCCGCAGTATGCCCACAGCCACCGCAGCCGCAGGTACAGGGCTCGGAACCATCGCACGTGCAAGGCTCTCCCGTGTCGGGACAAATATCGTGAGACATGGCAACTCCAATCGTCTAGGCGAGTAACTCGGCCGCCGCAAACTCCTCGGGCGTATTGACGTTCTCGAAGCAGAGCGTCGAGCCTGCGACCGCGACAATCTGTGGCTCGTCCAAGTACCCGGCGTTCACCCGGTCGATCAGGCAGCGGATTCGCTGACGGTCACCGGCGAGCAGCTCGTAAGCAATCGGCGCGCAGGTCTCGCGGCGCCAGACGGCGCAAAGCGGCTCAATCCCCCGCTCCTCGCGCGGCACGCACACATCGAGCGCCTCGGCCTCAACATGACCGGCAAGCACGCCGATGAGTTCCGGCGAGACAAACGGCATATCGCAGGCGACGATCGCCACGAGCGGCAATCGGGCCGCGGCCAACGAGCTCGCGATGCCGCGCATGGCGCCCGCCGACCCTTCAAGGTCCGGCACTATTCGCGGCACCAGACCGCCAAACGTGCGCTCCTCAAGATAGACAAGCTCGCTGGGACGCGAAGTCGTCACGACCAACTCGCCGGCAACTGGCGCCAGCCGACCCAGCACGCGCTCGATGAGCGGCTCGCCGCAAAACACCATGCGCGCCTTATCGCAGCCCATGCGCGAAGACAGCCCGCCCGCTTGGACGACACAAGAAAGATCGGCACGTCTTACGGTAGTCATACGGCAAAACACCTCCATCGGCATGCTCGAAACCCGGTGCACGATGCTAACTGCAGCCGCCGAAATAGCGGCGCTACGAAAAACTCGTGCAAAAACAAAACAGCGCCTTTGCGGCACGCAGCAAGACCGCGAGCACAAAAGCGCTGGTAGCGTGTGGCGGGAACGTATGTGAATCGAACACATCCAAGACGTTTTGCACGCCTCGCAACGGTTTTGAGGACCGCGGAGCCCACCGGAGCCCATCCGTTCCCAAGTGCGGCGGTATTTTACCAAACCGAGCAGCCAATCTAGCGCAGGGAGCGCAGGCCGCCGGCATCCTTGTCGAGCACCGTAAAGCGCACGGCATCCAGGTGCTCCAAGATGCTGATGGCACGTTTGCGCGACACACCCAGGGCCTCGCGCAGTACGCTCGTGGTGGCAGCACCGCCGGCTGCCTCAATGGCGGCGGTAACAAGCTCGCGCGCATGGGCCTCGGCGGCAGCGGACAGGGCAACGTCGCGCTCGACCTTAACGATCGAGCGATTGAGCGAAAGCTCGCGCAGGGCACGCGTCATGGTGTCGCGATCGAGCTGCAACTGCTCGCCCACCTCGGGCAATATCGGTGCATCGAGGCCGGCTTCGTCCAGCAAGGCAACGATACGTTCGCAGGCCTCGCGCACCACACGCGCCGCGGCGGCAGCGGAGTGCGGGTCGAATACCTCGGCACCCTCGGCGGCACACACGCCACGCGAGCAGCACTCGGCAATCAGAGCCGCGGCAACGCCATCATCAGCGGCAGGCCACGCAGCATGGGCAACGGCGCCGGGCGTAAAGCCCGTCTCCTTGGGAGACGCCGCGTGCATGGCTGACAGGGTCGCCGCCAGTGCATCCATCGCAGCGTCGAGCACCGCGGCGTCCGCCAAGTAGTCCGCATCACCCACAGCAAGCTTGCGAACAGAGCCCTGCGACACCAACCCGCGCAGTGCGGCATCGACCTCGCCGACACCAAGATCCAAAGCGTCGGCAACATCAACCGCCGTAACTGGCAGCATCTGCAGCGCCAGCCAAGCGCCCACACCGCCCGCGGTATCGCCGGACTCAAGCGCCGCAAACAGTGCGCGCTCGCCGGCAGAAAGCTCGCGCGAGCGACGGCAGCGCGAAAGCAGCACGCGCCCGCCGCCAATAAGCATAACGGGCGAATACGACAGCACCACGGCATGGTCTCCGGCACGCAGCGGCAGCGGATCATCCAGGCGCACCTGCACGGTACGGGTCTCGCCCACCGCCATGGGGGCCTCGCCCTCCAATAGCATGATGCGGCCGACGACCTCGGCCGTGCCGGCCATCACATGCACACGCGCGCCCGACTCGAGCACGCGCGGCTTGGCGCCCTCGCGGCCGAGGTAGGTGAACGTCATCATAAAGCGCAACGTCTGGCCAAAGCGGTCCGCAACGCCCAGCATCTCGCCACGGTCAAGCGCCGCGGCACCGTCACCAACAAGGTTGAGCGCCACACGCTGACCAGGCAGCGCGCGCGGCGTATCGCCATGCACCTGAATCCCGCGCACGCGACAGACCGTACGCGACGGCAAGGCCATCAGCTCGTCGCCCACCGCAACCGGCGCATCGTGCAGCGTTCCCGTTACGACAGTACCGACGCCCTTAATCGTAAAGCAGCGGTCAATCGGCAGGCGCGGCGCGGCATCGGTGCGCTCGGCACGGTCGCGGCAGGCATCCCAGCAGGCACTTACCCGCTCGTCGAGCACCGCAAGCAGCCCGTCGATCCCCTCGCCCGTCTTAGACGACACGGGCACAATCGGCGCGCCCGCAAACACGGTACCCGACAAAAAGTCATCGACATCGAGCTCGGCCAGCTCAATCATTTCGCTATCGGCCAGGTCGCACATCGTCAGCGCGACCACCATATGCGTAACGCCCAGCAGCTCCAGCACATGCACGTGCTCGCGGGTCTGCGGCATCACGCCCTCGACGGCCGAAACCACCAGCACGGCCACGTCGATGCCCGTGGCGCCCTGCACCATGGCGCGCAAGTAATGCGCGTGGCCCGGCACGTCGACCAGGCCAACGATCTTGCCACTCGGCAGCGCCAGCTCGCCAAAGCCCAGCTCCACGGTCATACCGCGACGGCGCTCAACCTCCAGACGGTCGGGATTCTTACCGGTCAGAGCCTCAATCAGTGCCGACTTACCGTGGTCGACGTGGCCCGCCGTGCCAACGATAACGGGACACTCCACCAGCGCCTGAACCTCACTCATCGAGCAATCGCCTTCTCAACGCATGCGGCAAGCGTCGACGCCGCTGTCTCGATATCGCGGTCGCCCACGAGTGTGCGCACATCAAACAAAATGCGATCGTGCGAGGTTCGCGCGACAACCGGCGTGTCGAAGTCCTGGACAAGCGAGCGCTTGAGCGCGTCGACCGTCAGGCGCTCGTCAACAAGGCGCACGGCAACGCACATCGTGGGCAGCTCCACGGTAGGCAGCGAACCGCCACCGGGCGTCGAGGACTCCTCGACAATCTCCAACGCAACGGCGCACGGGCAACCGGCCTTATCGAGCCCGGCGACCATACGATCGCGCAGCTTGCGGGCACGTCGCTCCAAATGAGCCTGCGGAAGCGTGAGCATGCTGAGCACCGGAATATCGCGATGGGCAACATCGGCACCGTCCATGTAGATGCGCAGCGTGGCCTCGAGCGCCGACAGAGCCAGTTTGCCCGGGCGCAGAGCGCGCATGAGCGGATGTGCGCCGCAAGCCTGGACCAGATCGCGACGGCCCATGATAATGCCCGCCTGTGCGGCACCGAGCAATTTATCGCCCGAGCACGACACCAGATCGAGCCCTGCCGAAACCGAAGCCGGCGTGGTTTCTTCGCCGCCGCGAACCAGGATGTCGTCAGGCAACAGCGCCCCCGAGCCCTGGTCCTCGTAGAACAGCAGGCCATGCTTGTGAGCAAGCGCCGCAAGCTCCCTTGAGCTCACCTCCTCGTGAAAACCCTCGATGCGATAGTTGGAAGGATGAACCTTCAAGATCATGGCCGTTTCGGGCGTGATGGCGCGCTCGTAATCGGCAAGGTGCGTGCGGTTGGTGGCGCCGACCTCGACGAGTTTGGCGCCCGAAGCCGCCATGACGTCGGGGATGCGGAAGCTGCCGCCAATCTCGACAAGCTCGCCGCGGCTGACGATAACCTCTTTGCCCGCGGCATGGGTCGCCAGCACCAGCAGCACCGCGGCGGCGTTGTTGTTGACCACGAGCGCGTCCTCGGCACCGGTGAGTGAGCGGATCAGCTGCGCGGCATGCTCCTTGCGCGACCCGCGCGAGCAGGTGTCGACGCTGTACTCGAGCGTGCTGTAGCCGCGCGCGACCTCGGCCACGGCCTTGGCGGCCGACTCCGCAAGCGGGGCGCGGCCCAGGTTGGTATGGATGACCACACCCGTGGCGTTGACGGCAGGACGCAGGCTCGGCAGTGCGGATCGATGCGCACGCCACTCGATGGCCGAGGCCAGGTCGCGCTTAGAGCGCGGGGCGGCACCGGCGCGAATGGCAGCGCGCTCCTCGTCGAGCTCGGCCGTGACGGCGGCATGCACCACCGCGTCGCAGGTCTCCCCCGCGGCCTTCACCACCGGCCACTCTGCGAGCAGCTCGTTGACGGAGGGGATGGCGCGCAGGCGGGCGCGCACCTCATCGGACATGTTCTGGCTATCGCTCATGTGCGGCCTTTCAAAAGAAACGTGGATCAGTCGAATACATCAGCTGAGTCAATTACTCGTCATTATCCCCGCGCGCGACAATCTTTTCCACGCGAACGGCGTTTTCCTGGGTGAGCGCGGCGCCCGTCAACGGGTCCCAACGCAACGGCGTATGGTCGAGCGGGCCCACGCCCAGGGCATGAGCGCCACCGGCATCGGCGCCAAACGAACGCCCACCGGGAGCAGCCGACGTAAAGATGCACGCCGGATGCAGATAGGGCGTCGTCTCCACGCGCACGCGGTCGCGGCCCATGTCGCTCACGAGCTCAACGACCTCGCCATCGGCGATACCCATGCGAGCGGCGACATCGGCATTCATCTGCACGGCATCCAGGTCCGATCCAGCCTCGGCGGCACCTTGGGCCGCGAGCCTGCGCGAGGTATGCGACTCAAAGGGTCGATTGCCGCTAATGAGGCGAAACATCCCCGGGCCAGGCTCCACCATCGGCGCGATCCAGTTGGCCACACGACCCATGCCGGCTCGCTCCCATACGTCGCTTGCCAGCGCGATCCTGCCGCCGTTCAAGGGGATCACAGGCTCGCCCGTACGCGACGGCAGCGCCACGCCCGTATCGGCCCAACCGCGCTCCTTGAGCTCGTCCAGATCGATCCCAAAGGGCGCCACCTGGGCCGCCGCAAGGTCGTCCGGCGAAAAGTCGAAGTACTCGTCCACGCCGCAGGCAGCAGCCAACCCGGCAAAGATCTCCCGCCCCGGTCGCGTGTCGTCATGCTGCACGGGCAGCACGGCATTGCGGAAGAACACGCGCGCATCGTTGGCGCCTGTCACCGTTCCCACGCCACGGTCGGCCTCCAGATACGTCACATCGGGCAGCACGAAGTCGGAAGCGCGCGCTGTCTCGGACCAGCGAATATCAATCGTCACGAGCAGGTCGAGCTGCTGCAAGATGCCCAACCAAGCCTGCGCATTGCCATAGCCCGCACCGGGGTTACTGGCATAGACGATGAGCCCACGCAAATCGCCGGCCAGAATCGACTGACCGATGGTCGTGCACAGGCCGCGCACCGGATCGACCAGTGGATAGCGCTCGGACCCCAACTTGGGCTCGCGCGGCACCGGCGGCGTCGCAAAGCGCATGGGATCAAGGTCGCCCAATACAAGCGGCGTCGGTGGGTTGAGCGCACCGCCCGCATGCCCGATGCAGCCCAGCAACACATCGACCAAGCAGATAGCGCGCGCGGTCTGGGTGCTATTGGCATACGCAATGCCGATGCCGCCATGAAAGCCGGCGTCCACCACAGCAGCAGGCGCCGCGGCAGCTAGATCGCGCGCCGTGGCGGCGATCTCTGCGGCTGGCACGTCGCACATCGACTCGGCCCACTCAGGCGTCCAAACAGCAGCCGCCTGCGCCAGCTCGTCAAAGCCCGTGGTATAGCGGGTCACGAACTCGTGGTCGTATAAGTCCTCGGCAATGAGCACATGCGCAATGCCCAGCAGCAAGGCCAGATCGCAGCCCGGGCGCACGCGCAGCCAGCGGTCGGCAAGCGCAGCCGAGCCACTGCGGCGGGGGTCAACCACGATAATCTTAGCCCCACGGCGACGGGCATCGTTGAGCGCATCAACAGCCCCCATCGTCGACGAATCGACAATAGAACGCCCCAGGTACATGATGCAGTCGGTATGCGCAAGGTCGGAGGCGGGACTATAACCCAGGCTATGCTCCCAACCGGTGAGACGGCTTACCTCGCAGGCGCCGTCGGCACCGTACACGTTGGGCGAGCCCAGCGCATACATAAAGCGATACGCCCAGTAACGGTCGAACGAGGGCACGCCGAGCGTCATGCCCAGCGCGCGAGACCCGTGCTCATCAACAATCCCCAAAAGGCGCTCGGCAATCTGCGCGAGTGCTTCGTCCCAGCTCACCGCATCGAACCCCGAGCCATCAGCTCGGCGGCGCATGGGATGCAAAATCCGGTCGCGCTCGTCAAACGGCATGTCCAAGCGATGGCGCCCGCGGGCGCACAGGGCACGCGCCGCGCACGGATGCCCCGGCACCGGCAACTCGGCCGTCACGCGACCGTCCTCAACTCGTGCCGCAAAGGCGCAATCGGCATAGCATCCCCCGCATGTGGTCACCACGGCGCGACCGTCACGCTTCACAGCAGATGCCATCTCGATTACCCCTTTCACAAGCCAAACACAACAGACCAACAGCCCGGCAACGGGCCCCAGACCCAAAAAGCCTCCCGCACGGCAACGCCCCGCGGGAGGCCCAACGTCAAACAGACGGTACCTTACGCCTCGGACTTCTTGGCATAGATAAACCAGTAGCCGAGCGCGATCAGGACCGCGCCGCCCACGATGTTGCCCAGCGTGGCGGCGGACAGGTTAAACGCAATGCCCGCGGCGTTGAGTGCATCGGCGCCGGCGACGTCGGCACCATAGCCGCACGCGTGCATCACGGCACCCATGGGCAAAAAGTACATGTTGGCAACGCAGTGCTCAAAACCGCAGGCCACAAAGGCGGCAATGGGCAGCAGAATGCCCACAACCTTATCGACCACGGTCTTGCCGGCGGTACCAATCCACACGGCCAGGCACACAAAGATGTTGCACAGGATGCCGCGGAAGAAGATCGTCACCCAGTCGACCGTCACCTTGCCAGCGGCGACGCTCACCATGGAATTGGCGACCGCCTCGCCGTTGAGCTTGTAAATGCCGGCCATGTACACCAAAAAGACGATGAACAGGGCACCGGCAAAGTTACCAAGCCACACGACGACCCAGGCCTTGAGCATCTGGGCCAAGGTGATCTTTTTGCTCTTGAGCGCGCAGACCATAAGCGAGTTGCCGGTAAACAGCTCGGCGCCGCACACCAGCACCAGCACCAGGCCCAGGCAAAAGCACAGGCCGCCCACGACACGCTGAGCGCCCCAGCCCAGCGTGCTATCGCTCAAGAACACGGTAAAGAACAGACCGCCGAAGGCAATGAACGCACCGGCGAACATTGCCAACAGAAAGGCCTTTGCGACCGGCAGGTTGGCCTTGGTCACGCCGGCGGCCTCGGTCTTGGCCTCGATCGCGGCGGGCGCCAGGCAATCGGGAGCGGGGAACTCCGCCTTGGAATCTGCCATGTCAATCACTTCTTTCCTAATCAGCAGGGGCAAGCGCTGTTACAGCTCCTGCCCCAAGCGGACAAAGTGGGAAAAGTCGTTGGCGGCCACGGCGTCGTACACGGCGTCGACGGCCTCAAAGACCTCCGGGGACATGGGGTTGTAGAACTCCGTATCGCCCGGCTGAATCCCTATGAAGACGATATCTTCGCACGATTGCTCAATCTCTTCGATCAGAATCGACAAGGGAAGCGAATGCGTGGTGAACATCGACTTGCGGGCCACATCGCGCTTGTCGAGCAAGCGGATGGACCCGACGGGCAGCGCCATGTCGGCAGCATCGACCAAGACCAGACGCGGCGGACGCTCACGCTTGACCTCGATAATGTCATCCTCGGGCGTTTGGCCGCCGTCGATGGTGTACCAACCGGCGATGGGTGCGTCTTCCATCTTTTTGGAGAGCACGGGGCCGGCGGCATCGTCGGCGCGCAGCACGCTTCCCGCCGTGAGCACGATACCCGCAAAGGGCGCACCGTACACACGTCCATCCACAACGCGACCCATTACTGCAACCTTCCCGTCAGATACACGCCCGACACATCGCGCACGCGCTCAACCAGATCGCGGAACTTCATCAGAAACGCGACCTGCTGGGCATGCAGGCCAAAGTCGTCGTCGAACACCGAGATGCCGGCCTTGGCCGAGCCGCGAAAACCGCGCTCGTCGAGCAGCGTGTCGCAGGCCTCGAGCAGCGACGGCACCGCCGCCTTGTCGAGCTGGCACTCGCCAAAGGAGCGGATGGCCTCGAACTTAGTCCGGGCCTCCCCCTCCGGCAGCGCGTCGACGAGCGAATAGAAGACATCCACCTGCACCGACAGGCGCGGCTCAAAGCAGTCGAGCACGCCGGTGTGGTGGCCCACGGCGAGCGTGTAGTACAGCACGTCGCAGGCCTCCTGGGGAACGTCTTCCTCGGTCTCCACAAACTTACGCGTGAGCTCGTAAAAGACCACCTGGTCAGGCGCATGGCCCAGGCAGGAGTCGACGACGCCCTCGGCGGCCTCGTCGCTTGCGCGCGAGGCATCGCCAAAAGAGCCGCCGAGCATACCGGGGCCCGCAAAGTAACCAGAGCGGTCCGTGAGCTCCATCTAGCGACCTCCGGCCAGCACCAGATCCTGCAGCGCCGAGTACACCTCGACGCGGCGCGGATCGTCCTGCTTGTCGATGAGCAGCGCCATGGCACCGCGGATATCGCCCTTGGGCGCGCCCTCGAGCGTATCCATAAACTCGTTGGCCAGGTCGCGGCCGTAACGGTAGCCGCTCATGGCGCGAGCCTCGCGCTCGATGGCAACGCGCAGCTTGTACGGCACGCCGGGGTGCAGGATATCGGCCTGCTCGCCGGCGGCCTCCACCGTGGTCTCGGCATGGAGCTTTTGGTCCAGCAGACCGAGCGCCATGGCAAAGCCGTAGATGGTCTGCGCGGGGCTGGGCGGGCAGCCGGGGATGTAGACATCGACCGGCAGAATCTTGTCCGTGCCGCCCCAGACGCAGTAGTTGTCGTAGAAGATGCCACCGGTGCAGCCGCACGCGCCATAGGACACCACGATCTTAGGATCGGGTGCGGCCTCAAAGGCGCGCAGGGCCGGCATGCGCATGGCACGCGTCACGGCGCCGGTGTACAGCAGCACATCGGCGTGACGGGGCGAGGGCACGACCTTGATGCCAAAGCGCTCGACGTCAAAGACGGGCGTGATGGAACCGAAGATCTCGATCTCGCAGCCGTTGCAGCCGCCACAGTCAACGCGGTAGACGTACACCGAGCGCTTGATCTTCTTAAGAAGGGTCGCCTTGGCCTTCTCGATGCTCTCATCGAGCTCGATCTTGGTCGGGCGGTACTGGAGCCGCTCGGGCAAAAGCGTGGGTTCGGCCATGGTTACTCCTCCTTCATTTCAAAATCCATGATGATGCCCTCGACCGGCGCCGGACCGGCGGGAATCTCGGGCGCATCGGGGTTGAGCTCGCGGTCGATATACTCCGGGTTCACGCCGTGGCCGCCCAGATACTCCATGCCGGGGCCCTGGGGCTCACCGGACGCAAGCGTCTCGTTGGCAGCCATGCCGTGCGCGTTGCCGGTCTTTACGGCCGAGGCGGCGCGCAGGGCGTCGAGCTCGCGCTTGCACTCCTGGCACATACCGACGGTACGGGCGGCCTGGATGGCCTCCATGCCGCCGGTCTTTTGCAGCAGGCGCTTGGCGTAGTCGATCTCCTTGTGCGGGGCAAACGGCTTGCCGCAGCGCGAGCAGTGCTCGAGCGTGTAGACGCTCTTGCTGGTGAGGTCATCCTTGCTCATGACGGCCAGCTCAAACTCCTCGGTGAGCTTGATGGCCTCCATGGGGCAGGCTTCCTCGCAGCGGCCGCAGAAGATGCAGCGGCCGTAGTCGATCGACCAGGTAATGGTATCGGCCGCAAGGTCGGTGTCCATGCGAATGGCATCGGCCGGGCACGCCACGCCGCAGGCACCGCAGGCGATGCAGAGCTCGGCATTATGCTCGGGCTTGCCGCGCATGTCCTTGTTGGTGGGGAACGGCGCAAACGGGTACTTGACCGTCGCGTCGCCGGCCTTGGCGTTAACCTTCCAAAGCTTCAGCATATTAGAGCGCCTCCTCATCGAGCGGAGCGGCCATGGTGCCCTCGCCCGCAAGCGGCGACTTGTCGCGCCAGACGTTCTCGAACTGCTCCTTGTCGAGCACGTGGTCGCGCTTGGCGGCGACATCGGTCACCGTCACGCGGTCGGTGCAGGAGTAGCACGGGTCGAGCGAACCGACGATCAGCGCCGCATCGCCCACGGTGTTGCCGCGGAACATGTAGCGCAGGACCGGCCAGTTGCTGTACGTGGCGGCCTTGGCGCGCCAGCGGTAGCACTTCTGGTTATTGCCGAGCATGGCCCAGTGCACGTCCTCGCCGCGCGGCGCCTCGGTGGCTCCGATGGCGTACTTGTGCGGGGTGTACTCCCAATCCGTGGTGAGGATGGGGCCCGACGGGCAGTTCTCGAGCATGGTCTCGATCATGTCGATCGAATCGTAGACCTCCTGGATGCGAACGGCGGTACGGCCGAAGGCATCGCAAGTGTCGGCCGTGGCGGCGTGCATCTTTTGGACGTCCGGATCGGCGTAGCCGTCGAAGGGATGGTCAAAGCGCACGTCGCGGGCATAGCCCGAGCCACGCATGAGCGGGCCGACCGGCGAGAAGTCGCGTGCGATCTTGCGGTCCAAGATGCCGATGCCACTCGTACGCTCAATGAAGTTGGGCGTGGAGAGCAGAACGTCGACGAGTTCTTGAACCTCGGAGCGCAGCTGGTGGATAGTCGTGAGCGTGGAGAGCTTCTGCTCGGCCAAAATGTCGCGACGCACGCCGCCGATCACGTTGAGGCCGTAGGTCTTGCGGTGACCGGAGAGCTTCTCGGCCAGGTCCATAGACTTCTCGCGGACGCGGAAGAACTGCTGGAAGCCGGAGTCGAAGCCCGTGTAGTGCGACGCCAGGCCAATGTTGAGCAGGTGCGAGTGCAGGCGCTCGACCTCGAGCATGATGGCGCGGATGTACTGGGCGCGCGGCGGGACATGAATGCCCTGGGCGCGCTCGACGGCCTCAGCATAGGCCACCGAGTGGGCGCAGCCGCAGATGCCGCAGATACGGTCGGCGAGGAACGTCACGGCGTCATAGTTCAGGCGTGTCTCGGCAACCTTCTCCATGCCGCGGTGCACGTAGAACAGACGGTAGTCGGCGTCGACGATCGTCTCGCCCTCGACAAACAGGCGGAAGTGGCCGGGCTCGTCGGAGGTAATGTGCAGCGGGCCCATGGGAACGAGCGTCGTCTCCTTGCCCTTGGTATCGGCCAAGAACTCGTAGTTTTCCATGTCGCTCGCAGGAGCGGGACGGAAACGGTAGTCCATGGAGTCCTTGCGCAGCGGGTACAGGCCGCTGGGCCAATCGTCGGGCAGCACCAGGCGACGACGATCAGGCAGACCCTCAGGGATCAGGCCGAACATATCGCGCAGCTCGCGCTCGCCCCACACGCAGGCGGGGACGAACGGCGTCACGGACGGGAACGTCATCTTGGCGGGATCGACCTCGGTGCGCACGGTCACCCAGCCGGGGTCCTCCCCCTCCATGGAGATGACGTAATACACGGCGTAACGGCCGCACAGGCTGCGCTCATCGTTGCCGATGATCACGGGAATCCAGCCGTAGCGCTCGTAGTACAGGTAGTGGACGGCCTCGGGCAGCTTGTCCTGCTTGACGGTAATCGTCAGCTGGTCCTCACACTGCCACTCGACCTTCTCGATGCAGCCCGGAACGGCGCGGCGCAGGGCCTCGACATGGCTCTCGCAGCGACGGGCATACACCTTGTTCTCAGTTTCAATCATTCGTTACTCCACCTCGCTCTGAGCGGTCTCGGTACCGAACACAGCGCGGTACATCGGCGTCGCGTGAAGTTCCTCGGTGCTCTGCTCGAGCACGATGCCGGTCGCGGTCTCCACACCGTGCACGAGGGGCAGCGGGGTGGCGATGCCAAACCACAAGATCATGACAGCCAGGATGATTTCGGGGATAAGCATGAGCGCCGGGGCCTCATGCTTGCCCATGCCCTGGGGCGCATGGCCGAACACAGACTTGAGTGCGATGCGGGTGAGCGCGGAGATGGCCACGGTAAGACCGAGGGCGACCACGACGACCAGCCACATGGGACCGGCGGTAACACCGGCGACAAAAGTCAGGAACTCGGAGATAAACATGCCAAAGGGCGGGAAGGCACCAAGACCGAGCAGCGCCAGGATGGCGAGCGCGGCGGTTGCGGGGGCAACCTCGACGACGCCCTGGATCTTGGCCAGGCTACGCGTGCCAAAGGCGTGCTGGATGTTGCCGGACACGCAGAAGGCAAGCGTCTTGGTAAAGCCGTGGAACACGCAGTGCAGCAGGGCCGCGGCGATACCCAGCGGGCCACCGATACCCAGGCACAGGGCGATAACGCCCACGTTCTCCACAGACGAGTACGCAAAGCGGCGCTTGAGATCGTCCTGGCGAAACATCGAAAGTGCCGCCACCAAAATGGACAGCGTGCCGACGATCAGCAGCAAAAGTTGCGGATACTCGGCGCCCACGGCCTGGATAGTAAAGCCGTAGAAGCGCATGATCACGAGCATGGCGCACTTAAGCAGCACACCCGAGAGCAGGGCCGAGACAGGGCTCGGAGCCTGGGAGTGGGCATCGGGCAGCCAAGTGTGCATGGGGAACAGGCCGGCCTTGGTGCCAAAGCCGATCACGATAAACGCAAAGGCGAGGCGCATGAGCGTCGGGTCGAACTGGTCGGCATACGGCAGCACGCACGACAGGAATGCGGCCTCGTGGGCGTTGGGAATCACGTCGGCGGCGTTGGCGTAGATCAGCAGCGTACCGAACAGGCCAAAGGCCACGCCAGCAGTGCAGACCATCGCGTACTTCCAAGAAGCCTCGAGGGCCGTCTTGTTCTTGTAGATACCCACGAGGAACACGGTGGAAAGCGTGGTTGCCTCCACGGCGGCCCACGTGAGGATCATGTTGTTGGACAGGCACGCGAGCAACATGGTGAACACGAACAGGCTAAACAGCGCAAAATACTGCTTGGCGCGCTCGGCGGGCATGGAGCCCTCCTCGATATCGGCCTTTACATAGGGCAGCGAGAACAGCCCCGTAAGAAAACCGATAAAGCCGATGAGCAGCACAAAGATGGCGCCCAGCGAATCGAGGTGGAACCACAGGCCAAGAGCGCTCGCGGTGTCGCCGCTCATAAGGACGTCACCGGCCGTCATAATCGACAGCACCAGGACGGCTGCGACGGAGACCAGGTTGAGACCGGCAAACACGTTATAGGACGTGTTCTTGGGCAAAAATGCCATGACCAGCGAGAACACCAATGGAGTCGCGAGCAGGGCGAGAATCAACGTTTCCATGGACTACCCCCTCAGCTCGGACAGGTCGCGCGCATCGAGCGAGTGGGAGTCGTCCCAAATGCGACGCACGACGATGGACATGATGATGACGGCAAAGATGGCGTCGGTGGCGATACCGATCTCGATGATCTCGGGAGCGGTGGGGGCCAAAAGCGCGAGCGTCACGTGGCTACCGTTTTCCATAAGGCAGTATCCAAAGATCTGCTTCATGATGTTGCGCTGCGAGATGATGCAGGTGAGGCCCACAAAGAAGTGAGCGAAGCTAATAGCGAGCGCAGGCGTTGCGACCTCGGCCGTGGGCAGGCTGATCTGCGTCACGACGGCAAAGCAGATCGCGACCTCGACGGCGATGATGCAAATGGCCCACGCGGGCTTAAGGCCGGCCTTGAGCGATGCGTCGCTCGGCTCGCCCATCTTCTTGTATGCGCGGTTGAGGATGTAAGGGACCAGGACGACCTTAGTGATAAAGGCAGATCCGGCCCACATAAGCAGCTCCTGCGCACCGGTGGTGACACCGAGCGTGGCGAGAAGCCCCACGAGCACCAGCGACTGCACCGCATACCAGCTGATGGCATGCTTGATGTTCTTGGAGACAACCACCATGGTGGACGTGACGATCAGAAGGCCGCCAAGGATGTTGACGATCGAATAACCCATGTCGTTCTACCTCCTAACCGATCCAGCTGGCCGAAAGCGGGCCGCTAACGATAACCATGATGATGAGCACGATGAACACGAACGCCATCGCACGGGGAAGCGGGGCTCCCGCAGCGACCTCGTCGCTCGGCTCGCCGGGCAGGCAATAGCCCATCCACTTGAGGAACCAGGCAAAGGTGGCGACGGTCTCGGCGACCATAATGCACACGAGCACCAGGATCGCGACGTTGCCGGCACCCACGGAGAAGCCGCCGGCGATGATCTGGAACTTCGAGAAGAACGTGTTCATGGGCGGCACGCCGGCAATGGCGAGCGCCGCGACACCAAAGCCCACGCCCGAAATCGGGTACTTCTTTACGATGCCGCGAAGCTTGGGCAGCATACGCGTGCCGAGCGTAAAGGAGAACGAACCGGCGATCAGGAAGAACAGCGTCTTGGCGAAAGCGTGGTTAAAGATGTGGCACACAGCGCCATCAAAGGCCAGCTGGCTGCCAAAGACCGAAAGGCCCAGACCAAAGAACACATAGGAGAGCTGGGCGATCGTGGAGAAGGCCAGCAGGCGCTTCATGTCCTTTTGCGGCAGGTACATAAGGAAACCAAAGAGCATGGTGACCATGGCGTCGATAATGGCGACCCAGCCCACGATCTCGGGAATCTCGCCGGCAGAGACGAGTGCACGCGCGAACACGCACACGCCAACCTTGACCATCGAGGCACCATGCAGGTAAGCCGAAACAGGCGTCGGCGCCTCCATGGCCGAAGGCAGCCACATGTACATGGGAACCTGTGCCGACTTGGCCCAGGCCGCAAACAGCACGAGCAAAAGGACGATGGCCTTGAGCTTGGCGTCGAGGCCGGCAATCGCGGTAATGGCGAAGGTGCCGGTGTGGGCAAACACGATGGCGGCGCCCAGATACAGGCCGAGCGCGCCGATATGCGTAATGATCAGGGCCTTCATGCCGGCCTTCTTGGCCGTAGGCGTCATGTAGTAGCTAATGAGGCCCCAAGAGCACGCACCCGTAATCTCAAAGAACACGAGCTGGCCCAAAAGGGTCGAGCTGTACACAAGGCCAGCCATGGCGCCGATGAAGGTCGCGAGGTACGCGTAGAAGCGACGACGCGGCGCATCGGGATGCTCACGGTTATTCTCGCTCATATAGGGGATCGAATAGATCACGACAAGCAGGCCGATACCCACAAAGGCGGGCGCGAGCAGCGTGCTCATGCGATCGAAGGTGAATCCCATGACGAGGGTCTGCCCAAACGAGATCAGGGGGACCTGCGTGTCGGGCATGCCGGCGCCAGCGAAATTCGCGGCGAGGGCAATGGTGCAGGCCGTCGAGACGGCGGCACCCAAAACGCTGAACCACTTGGCGTACGGACGGGGGAACAGGGCGACGAGCACCGAGGCCACCATCGGGGCCGCGATAGCGACCAAGCCGAGAAGGGACAGACTGACTGCAAATGACATTGTTTCTCCCTTCTCCTACACGCCGACGACCACGAAGACAAACGCCAGAACGGCGATGCCCACGACGGCCCAGGTCTGATTGCCAAGCACCTTAAAACGCGAGCGCGAGCAGGAGTTCTCGATCACGCCGCACACGACAAAGTCGATCAGGCACTTCACCAGGAAGATGACGGCGCCCAGAACGGCGGCAGCGCCCATGGTCGCGGGCTCGCCCCAGGGGACGAAGATCGCGCAGAACCAGGCGACGACCAGGACCTGTTTCATAGACATGGCGAGCTTGGCCATGGCGAGCGACGGGCCGGAAAGCTCGGCGAGCGGACCTTCCTGAAGCTCCTGCTCGGCCTCGGCCTGGTCAAACGGCAGCTTGCCGAGTTCCATGTAGCAGGCGATCGCAAAGGCGATGCCGGCGAGGATCACGGCGACCGGCGCGTCGATGGCGCCCGTCATGATGTGCTGACCCATAGTGGCGATGTCGGTGGAGCCACACACCAGGGCGGCGGCAAACAGCGCCAGCAGCATGGACGGCTCGATGAGCACGCTCATGAGCAGCTCGCGAACGCCGCCGATACCGGCGTAGGCGTTGGACGAATCCACACCGCAGAGGGCGAAGAAGAAGCGGGCGAGCGCCAGGCTGTACATGATGGTGATGGCGTCACCAAAGACCGGGATGGGGCTTTGTGCCGTAAAGAGCGGCAGACCCATCGCGAGCATAAAGGCGACGGCGAAGAACAGCGGCGGCATGATGCGCAGCGCAAAGCTCGCATCCTCGCTCTGGGACTCGGGGCGCGCAAAGAGCTTGGCCAGGTCACGGTAGTCCTGCATGATGCTGGGGCCGCGACGGTTGTGCATCTTGGCGCGGATCACGCGGCCGAGACCGGAGAAGAACGGCGCGACGGCCATGACGACCACGCCCTGCAGAACGGCAAGTACGATGTTGTTCATGCTCTCCCCTCCTTAACCCATTTGCACGGCGAGCACGAGGAACACCACGAGTGCCGCGACGATGTAGCAGATATAGATGCTGTAGTTGCCGCCCTCGAGCTTAGTCGCGAGGTCGGCGAGCTTCTCGACACCCTTATGCGGGGCATCGACGAGAACCTTGTCGGGTACGGGCTCCACAGCCTCGGCCACACCGGTGAGCTTCTGGAAGAAGTGCGCGATGGACCAGCAGACGGCCGTGCAACGGTCGCGCAGCGTGTAGAGCGGCTGCATAAACCAGGACACCTCGGAGGCAAAGGTCGTGGCCACGACGGGCATATGCTCGTTGGGAGCATAGCCGCATGCCCACGGCTGGGACTTCTGCACCTTGCCGACGGTCTTGAGCTTGCGATAACCACAGGCAAGGCCGACAAGCACCACGAGCGCAATGGCGATCGCGGGCGTGGAGGTGGCAGCGCCGGAGTACTGGTTCATGAGCTCCATGCCCTCGGCGGCAAACACGCCACCGTACGGATGCAACACGGACGCGGCAACATCGACCAGCACGGGCGCGATCACGGGAGCGCCAATGCCCAGCACGACGCAGATGGCCGCGAGCAGGCCCTGTGCAAACACCATGGGGGCGGGAACCTCCTTGGCATTGGCAGCGGCCTCGGAGCGGGGCGCGGAGGCAAAGGAGACGCCATAGGCCTTGACGAAGCACGTGACAGCCAGCGCGCCGGTAATGGCGAGCGCGACGGCAGCGAACACGGCCACGATCATGACGGCCTTGTCGCCCTGCATGGCGGCATTAAAGAGCGACTGGTAGGTAAACCACTCGGACACAAAGCCGTTGAAGGGCGGGATGGCCGAGATGGCAAGCGCGCCAACGAGGAAGCAGATGGCCGTTGCCGGCATACGACGGAACAGACCGCCCATCTTCTCCATATTGCGCGTACCCGTGGAGTACAGCAGCGCACCGGCGCCCAAGAACAGCTCACCCTTAAACATCGCGTGGTTAAACGTGTGATAGAGGGCGGCCATCAGAGCCAGGACGGCGATGCCGACCGAGTTGAGCGCCATAGCGGCCATGGAGGCGCCGACGCCGAGCAGAATGATGCCGATGTTCTCGACGGAGTGATAGGCCAGCAGGCGCTTGATGTCATGCTCCTGCAGGGCGAAGGCCACGCCGAGGACCGACGAGATCGCACCGAAGACCATGACCATAAGACCCCACCAGACCTGAACGCCCGAAGCGGAGAGCAGGTCGAGGCCCACTTTGAGGATGCCGAAGATACCGATCTTGATCATGCCGCCGGACATGAGGGCCGACACGTTGGACGGCGCCTCGGGATGTGCCTTGGGCAGCCAGCCGTGCAGCGGGATAATACCGGCCTTGGCGCCAAAGCCAAAGAAGGCGAGCACGAAGCACACGGATGCGACCGCGGGGCTAAACTGCGTGGCACGGAAATCCGCAAAGGCAAACGAGCCACCGGCGAAGTTGGTCATGGTGAGGAAGCTCGCCATGATGAGCACAAAGCCCACGTGCGCGATCACAAAGTAGAGCCAACCGCCATGGATGGAGTTCTCGTTCTCCTCGATCACGACCAGGAAGTACGAAGTCAGAGACATGAGCTCAAAGGCGACCAGGAACCAAAACACGTTGTCGGCGGTGATGACGAGCATCATGGACGCCACGAAGGTGTTAAAGAAGAAGCCGGCGCGGCCCTTTTTGCCCGGGTACTCATCAAAGTAGTTGAGACCGTAGATCGAACCGGCAAACGCGAGCACCGAGATGAGCGCCACGAACAGGCCGGACAGCTGATTGAGCAGCAGCTGGAAATGGGCAAACGGGAAGAACACGATGGTGTCGACCGACGTGACATCGCCCAGCACGGCCTGGATACCGGCCACAAACGAAAGCACCGCGGCGACGGCGCCGATAAGGCACCCGGCGGTCTTGGCGGCGTTATCGGCCTTGATCAGCAGAACCGAGGCGAGCGCACCGATGCACGAGACGGCAAGCGATGCGATAAACAGCGTCATGCTATCCATTGTTTACGCTCCCTTCTGCTTTCTCGGACAGGCCCTGGGCCACAGCGGTAACGTCGACGACCGGACCGTTTTCGATCGAGCGCAGGCGCTTGGCCTCGTCGAGCTCGCGATCGGCCGCGCCGCCCATGACGGTCAGCGCCTTGGTGGGGCACGCCGCCACACAATGCGGGCCGTCCGGATCGAAGGCGCACAGGTCGCACTTGACAGCGCAGGTGTACTGGCCGGGAGCCCACGTAAGCAGGCTGCTCAGGGACTTAGGATACGAAGGCGTCGGGTCGCACATGCCTGCGACACCGGCGATAGACGTGCCATCGGGATGGATGGCTCCGAAGGGGCACGCGATGGCGCACAGCCTGCACCCGATGCACTCCTGCTCCTTGACGTGGATGCGATCGCCATCGTGCTCGATGGCATTCACCGGGCAAACCTCGGCGCAGGGGGCACCCTCGCAATGGTGGCAGGCAAGAGCGGCCGAAATACCGCCGGTCTTCACGAGCGCCAGGCGCGGCGTATCCTGAAGACCCTGCATCCGGTGGGCGTCGGCACAGGCGGACTGGCATGTTCCGCAGCCGATGCACCTCTCCGGGTTGATGTCGATGAAGCGGTTCATCCCCACTTCCTTTCAAAATAACGGGCCGGGCTCCCGAACGTACGGGACGCCCGGCCCAAAAAGCCAACGAGAACGGGACTACACGATTTGATTCTTGTGCGTCTCGTCGTCGAACTTGGCGGCGCCGGGCTCAACGTCCTGGGGAGCGGCGGCGTCCACCAGAGCCTGCTTGAGCTCGGTGTACTGACGCTCGACCTCGCCCTCGGCCCAGACCTGGTCGGCGATAGCGTCGACCTGGCAGGCGGAGAACTTGTCCTCGGGCGTGTGCGAGACCGGGTCGACCTTGTGAATGGTCAGCTCGTTGCACTTGCCGATCCACCACTGGTAGGTCATATAGACCGTGCCCTTGTTGATACGGTCGCTCACGTCGGCGCGGCTGTATACCTGGCCGCGGCGGCTGTGGATCGAGACGATGTCGCCGTTCTTGATGCCGCGCGCCTGGGCGTCCGCGGGATTCATGCGGACAAAGCCGGGCTCGTCGGCGAGCAGCGCCAGCGTCTTGCAGTTGCCGGTCATCGAACGGCAGCTGTAGTGGCCGACCTCGCGGACGGTGCACAGAATGAGCGGGTACTCATCGTCGGGAAGCTCGGAGGGCGCCTCCCAGTCGTGCGCCATCAGGTTGGCGCGGCCGTCCTTGGTGGTGAACTTGCCACCAGCGAACATGTCGGGCGTACCGTGGTCGTTCACATCGGTGCTCTTGACCGGCCACTGGGCGTAGCCGCCCTCGGGAGCCATCTTCTCGTAGGTCGCACCCACAAAGTTGGGGCACAGGCTAATGCACTCGTTCCAGATCTGCTCGGTGTTGTCGTAGTGCATGGGATAGCCCATGCGCGTAGACAGGTCCGCGAAGATCTCCCAGTCGTGGCGGCACTCGCCCTTGGGCGGAACGGCCGCGTCAAAGTGCTGGAAGCTACGGTCGGATGCAGTAAAGACACCCTCGTGCTCACCCCAAGAGGTGGCAGGCAGGATGACGTCGGCGAGCATGGTCGTCTGCGTCATAAAGATGTCCTGGCAGATGAACAGATCCAGCTCGGAGAGCGTCTTGCGCATACCGGCCGAATCGGGCTCGGTCTGCACCGGGTCCTCGCCGTAGTTGTAGAAGCAGTGCACCTTGCCCTCGTCGACCAGGTGGCCCAGGTCGGTGAGCTTGTAGCCCTCCTCGAGCGGGAGCTTTTCCTCGGGCACGCCCCAAGCCTTGGCAAACTTGGCACGCACTGCCGGGTCGGTGACCTTCTGGTAGCCAGGGTACAGGTTGGGCAGCATGCCCATATCGCAGGAGCCCTGGACGTTATTCTGGCCACGCACGGGCGCGAGACCGGAATTGGGTTTGCCGATCTGACCGGCAACGCAGGCAATGGAGGCGATGGTGTGCACCGTCTTCAGGTTCTGCTTCTGCTGGCATACGCCCATACCCCAGCCAATGATGGCAGAGGGCTTCGCCGTGGCGTACATCTCGGCAGCTTGGTGGATCAACGCGGGCTCGACACCCGTGATGTCCTGTACGGATTCGGGAGTGTAGTTCTTGATGGTCTCCCACCACTCGTCAAAGCCGTTCGTGTGCTCGGCGACGAATTCCTTGTCGTAGAGGCCATCGTTGACCAAGCAGTTGGCAAAGGCGTTGAGGAACGCAACGTTGCAACCGTTCTTGATCGGAAGGTAGAGATCGGCGATACGCGCGGTTTCGATATGGCGCGGGTCGGCGACGATGATCTTGCAACCCTTTTCTTTGGCTCGCACGATACGCCTTGCGACGATGGGGTGCGAATCGGCAGGGTTATAGCCGAAGAGGAAAATGCAGCCCGCATCCTCCATACCGGGGATGGAGCATGACATGCAACCTGAACCAACCGTGTCCATCAGACCGAGGACAGTAGGGCCGTGTCAAGTACGGGCGCAGTTGTCCACGCTGTGGGTGCCGATGCACGCACGCGTAAACTTCTGCATGACGTAGTTCGCCTCATTGCCGCCGCCTCGCGAAGAGCCGGTGGTCATGACAGCATTAGGACCATATTCGTCAATTATGGCCTGCATCTTAGATGCGGTGAAATCCAGTGCCTCGTCCCAGCTTACGCGCTCAAGATCCGCGCCCTTGGTGCGGCGGATCATCGGGTGCAGTACGCGAGGAGTCAAGATCTTGGTGTCGTTGATGAAGTCGTAGCCGCTCATGCCCTTAAGGCACAGCTCGCTCTGGTTGGTGATGCCGTTGAGCGGTTCGGTACCCACGACCTGGCCGTTTTGGACCAAGAGGTTAAACTGGCAACCGGCGCCGCAGTACGGGCAGATCACTTTATGCTTCTCCATGACACCCTCCTTCCTTTCTCTGCTACCGATTAATCGGTACTTATTTGACAATCATTGGGCTTGTCGCCCCAACGCTTACGCCTCGTTTTCGATGGTGGCGCGGGCACGCTCGGCGGTCAGTTCCGCCAGGCGCTCCTCGTCTACCAGGGTGAGGCCCTTGGTCGGGCACGCCTCGGCGCACGCCGGACCGCCGGGACGGTCCACGCACAGGTCGCACTTGAGCACGAAGCTCTTGGTCTGCGAACCCACGCGAACGTCGCCCATCAAGACCGGAGCCTGCGTGGTCGCCACGCTCACGGCGCCAAAGGGGCATGCCATGACGCAGCTCTTGCAGCCGATGCAGTTGTCCTCGTTGACGCCGATGCGACGGTTCTTTGGATCAAAGAACAAGGCACCCGTGGGGCAGGCCTTGGCGCACGGAGCGTCCTCGCAGTGGTGACATGCCACCGGCGCGGAGATCTCGTAGGTGCGCGTCACGCGCAGGCGCGGCGCGGCGATGTTGCCGGGAATATCGTGTGCCTCGATGCACGCCGCCATACAGGTTTGACACCCAATGCAGCGCGAGGAATCGGCTACGACTCGTTTATTGCCCATGTTGTTCACTCCCTCCTGAATCCCATGCCGGAGAGACCCTGTCGACGTTGCCCCGGACCGCCCGTGGTCCGGCATCGACGTATCGAGCACATGCGGCGAAACAGGCACTTCGATAGAATTCCTCCAACGATATACAGGTTAAATATACGCAGTTGCAGGTGGCAGACTTGAGGATAGGCCCTGCAATACGGGTGTATTGCAGGGGTTTTGGCAGGTTGGAATTATTCTCTAGAAGCTATAAAGGTGAGTGTATTACATGCGTACGCCTCAGAGATTTTTACGCGCTCTCATTTTAGATGTACTACGCTTGTATTCAAGTTAATGGTTATTTACTTGAGCGAAATAGAGTAATCGTTATAAGATGCTCAAGTATCGGCACATGCCGCATTTGACCGACTATACTGCACGCTCATTAAGGGGGCCAGTGATGTCATCGACTCAAAAACGAGCCATCCTGCAGGTGCGCATTCGCGAGGAAGACAAGCAGCATGCCGAACATCTCTACGACGCCATGGGCACATCGCTCGCCGAGGCCGTCCGTCTATTTGTCGCGCAGAGCATTTTGATGCGCAAGCTCCCCTTTCAGCCGGTCGCCGTGCGCTCAAAGGACGGCACCGCCGCCTATGGATCGCTCAAAGCATACGGTGACCCCAATCGCCGCTCCGAGGAGCGCAATGCCTGGATTAAGTACCTCGCTACAGAAAGCGACGATTCGATTTTGGGTCCCGAGGAAGTAGATATCCATGAGTAGCACCATCATCGACGAGACCGTCATCCTTCGCTATCTGCTCGACGACGACGAGGTCCTGTCACCGCGCGCCGCCAAGGTCATCGCCACGCGCACCGCTCGTGTCTATCCCGAAATCATCACGCGCGTCGTGGTCACGCTGCGCGACATCTATAAGGTTCCCCGCGTTGAGATTGCTGCGGCCATGAAAAGGCTGCTCGATGACGTCATGGTCGACGAGCCCACCGTTGTCGCCCTTGCCGTCAAGCTCTTTGGCAAGACCCATATGGACTTTACCGACTGCCTCCTCGCAGCCCGAACCGCCATCTACAACGATGATGTCGTGAGCTTTGGCAAGCCCATCATCCAAGGCATGATCGATTACCGCCACAAGCGCCAAACCGCAGCCGAAGCCCGCAGCCGAAGCACCGACTCCCGCAGTCGAAGCACCGACGCCCGCAGTCACAGCACCGACGCCACCATCGACAAGCTCCGCCACCAACCCCGCCACTAACCGACAGGCAACGGCATCGCCCGCCCCTCAGCCCCATCCCCTCCTAAGTTGCGGTGAAATACGGACTATTTCACGCCTTTAAAGGCCTCGATAGTCCGTATTTCACCGCAACTTATTAAAGGTTGGCTGCGAACGATTTCGCTATCGGGAGTCGGCGTAGGGTTTTGTTGTCGGAATGCCGTAACCGCGCATCATGGCACCGAACGATTCCACGTCGTAGGTGTCCGAAAGTTTGAAATGAATGACGTTGTGGCCCATGGCGCGAAGGTTCGCGTCGCGCATGAGGGCCGCTCGATAGGTTTTTGCCGCCGCTTGCTCTGGATCATCTTGAGCTTCGTCTTCAAACTTACCCAGCCCATGCAGCTCTGCCAGCGTCCATGAGCCGTCTGGCATCTGCCAGCCATAATCTGCTAGATAATAACCAGCGTTTCCCGGTCGCGTTATCTCAACTTGAAGCTCAGGCGCGGCAACCCCAGCGAGAATCATCGCTGCTCTCGCCTCGGACTCGCCACCATTGTCTGACCTGCCGTCCATATGCTCAAAAACGTCAAAAGCACGCGCGATGCCATGCAACCCTCGGCAATTTGCCTGCGCATATGCTCGCAGCTCTTCACGTTCGACATAGTACTCACGGGCCAAGCCATCGACATAGCCCAGCGCATAGCGAAAGGCGCTCGTTCGGGCGATATCAACAACCGTTCGATACGGATCCGTCAGCGTAAACAGACCGAGCCGCCACACTTCGCCCGCCCGCCAGCGCTTGTATTCAACGAACTCATACGTATCGCGCCTTGTAGACCGAGGCAGCAGCACTTGCACTTTATCCAGAAGCGTATAAGCCGAGCCGATGCCATAGAGCAGCGCTGCCGTCGATCCGCAAAACACAGCATCCGGTTCAACGACCGCAATAGCGGATGCCAGCTGAAAGATGCGATCTTCAACCCCAAGATTATTCCAATAGACCGGATCCGCATACACGTGGTTGTAAAGACGAAGCATAAGCTCTTCCTGCATAAGCTCGCGCGCACGGCGTTCTTCCCAAGGATCAATTGTTATAAGCAGCTGTCCATCTTGATGAATTCCAAGGGCCGAGAATAGCATCCTTGCATATGACTGCGGAAAATGTTTGCCTTTATCGAGCATGGTCAACCCCATAACCATCACGGCGGAGAAAATACCATTACGCTATCGCATGCTTCCGTCCGCAGGCCTTGCCAAAAGCTGACCAAAAGCTTGACGTCGCAGGTCAGAGCTTCAAAAAATATTTCCATTCTCGGTAGACGGTCGCTACGACCCTCCCAACGGCATCAAAATCCAACCTTACAAATAGTTGCGGTGAAATACGGACTACATGGGCCATAAAAGCCGGAAAACAGTCCATATTTCACCGCAACTTAGGAGGGGATGTGGGGTCCCGGCATATATATGAAAATGGCTCTGGTCCTAAAAAGGAATCAGAGCCATTCATCTATCTTATGGAGCGGGCGACGGGAATCGAACCCGCGTCATCAGCTTGGAAGGCTGGGGTTCTACCATTGAACTACGCCCGCAAGATATGGTCGGGACGACAGGATTTGAACCTGCGACATCCTGCTCCCAAAGCAGGCGCGCTACCAAACTGCGCCACGTCCCGAAGGTGTTGAGCAGCTAAGGCATAAACCTTGCGTGTCCCAAAGCGAAGGAAATTATAGGGGAGACTTCGCGCCTGTGCAAGCGACGATACCCTAGCTCCTCGAATGTGCGACAAACCCCTTGAATATCAACTTCATCCGAACACTTCCCAAATTCATCCGCACATGTGCGGA
>CALKBP010000060.1:0-65729 GCA_937989885.1 uncultured Collinsella sp. | reverse complement strand
TGATTATCTATTAGGGCATGGTATTTTTACCGCCCGGCATTTTCTTGATAAATACCGTAGTCAGCTCCAGCTTCTTCAAAGTGGTGTAGTTGACTACGGCTTATCGAAGTTACCCGAGCTTGCAGCGCTTGGCTACCATGCTTGCCTCGTCAATTCTTATGTAATGCTTTATTACTACGATAACGAGGACGTTGTGGTTGCCCATGTTTTTCACCAAAGCCAAGATTATGCCGCATTGGTGATATCTAGAAATCGATTCGAGTTGCTGGATAATGATTAGTAAGAACCGCCCGGAAGCACGATGCCTTCCGGGCGGTTCTTACTTTGCCGGGACAACCGGCACCGTGATCTGCGTCACGTAGGTTGCGGGATCGTCGCTAATGATGTCGTCGATCAGGGCGATCTCGCGCGAGGGACCGGCGGGTGTCAGGTTGTGTTCGTGTATATAGCCGAGCAGCTGCTTATAGCGCGGGCCCGCTTGCCCGTGCGCGCCGCGGAAGCTTATGGTCAGGCAGCGCGCGGCGGGTCGCGTCTCGACGTCGCCCAAGTACTCATCGGTGTCATCGAGCAGCAGAAAGACCTCGTCGTAGCCATCAAAGTCGCCGGCGGCGAGGCGCTCGGCGCTAATCCCAACGCCCAAGTTGCCCAGAAAGACAAAGGTCTCGTGCTGGCCCTTCTGCAGTTGACGAATCTGCCACTCCAGCGCATAGGCGTCGGTAGGGTTGACGCGTTCGCGCAACACAGCGCAGCGAAGCTCGGGCGCATCGATTATGCAAATGGTATCGAGCTCGGTGTTCAAGGCGTCATGCAGCAGGGCAAGCCGGTTATCGATCTTGCGCGACACACGTTCGAGCTCGTGGCGCTTGTGCTCGATGAGCTCCTGCTGCTGAGCCAGCTGTCGCTGCATGAGGTCCACATCGCGCGTGGTCACAAACTCGCGGATTTGTGCGAGCGGCAAGTCGAGAACACGCAGGTGGCTGATGGTGTTGAGGGTGGAGAGTTGCCGAGATCCGTAGTAGCGGTATCCACTCGCCGAATCGATGTGCGCCGGGTCCAGCAAGCCCATCTGCTCGTAATGGCGCAACGTGCCCACACTCAGGTTGAACAAGCGCGCCACCTCGCCAATGCGGAGCAGGCCCTCGGTATGTTCAGTTGGCGAGTCGGTCATGGGACCGCTCCTTTCGGTAAAAAGCAGGGGAGAGGTGCCAGGCCTGCGTCGCCCCGCTACACCATCAGTTTGTCAAAAGCTCCGCGGCGGTTGAGTACGGTAAACGCGATAACACAGATGACCGCCGACAGAATCGACCCGCACGGCGAGGCGATACCCATGGGAAACAGCGTGTCGGAATAGGCATTCGACAGCAACCACGCGCCCGGCACGCGAATGAGCGCCACGGCCAGCACGTTGTGCGCAAAGCCGATGTAGCTCTTGCCGTATGCAGCGAAAAAGCCGCTAAAGCAAATGTGGATGCCGGCAAAGATTGCGTCGAAAATATAACTGTGCATATAGCCGGTACCGGCCGCGACCACCGCAGGGTCCTTGGCAAAAAAGCCAATAAACGCCGGTGCCACCAGCCACATCAGCACCGTGATCAGGCAGCCATACACTACCGAGATGGTCATGGCGTCTTTGAGCACCTGACGCGCGCGGTTGCCCTTGCCCGCACCGGCATTTTGCGCCGTGAGCGCGCTGACGGTGGCACCCATGGAACTCGGCACAATGAACAAAAAGCTGATCATCTTCTCGACCAGGCCCACGGCGGCAGCGTCGACGAGCCCTCGGTGGTTGGCGATGACGGTGATAAACATAAACGCCACCTGGATGCAGCCGTCCTGGACGGCCACGGGCACGCCGATCTTAAGGATGCTGCCGAGCACCTCGGGCTGGGGGCGCAGGTCGCTGCGCTTAACGTGGATGTTCGTGCGGCGGCTCTTGAGCCACACGAGCGCGAGGGCAACGCTGGCCGTCTGGGCGGTTACCGTGCCGAGCGCCGCACCCACGGGGCCGAGCCCCATGTGGCCGATAAACAGAAAGTCGAGTGCGATGTTGATGATGCACGCCACACCGATCACGTACATGGGCGAGCGCGAATCGCCCAGGCCGCGAAAGATGGCCGAGAGGATGTTGTACGCGGCGATAAAGGGAATGCCGACAAAGCAGATACGCAGGTAGGCGGCGGTGCCTTCGACCGCCTCGGGCGGCGTACCAATGAGCGCCACGATTTGCGGGCATAGTGCAAACAAGATGACGGCCAGTACCACCGAGACGCCCATAAAGAGCGTAATGGTGTTGCCGATGGCGGTCTCGGCGCGGTCGAAGCGACGCGAACCCACGGCGTGGCCGACGATGACCGTCGTTCCCATGGCTAGGCCCACGAGCGTCACGGTAATGATATAGAGCGTCTGAGCGCCATTGCCCACGGCGGTGATGCCGGCGGCGCCGCTAAACTGCCCCATCATGTACAGGTCGGCCATGCCGTAGAGCATCTGCAAAAAGTACGAGAGCATATAGGGCAGGGCAAAGACCGCGATGGTCTTAAGGACATTGCCGCGTGTGAGGTCGTGTTCCATGGGCGGGGTACTTTCTGGATTGGTTCATTTAGCTACCAGTGTAGTGAAAACCCTATAACGATTGTAGTGTCAAGGTTTGTGTTGGCAGTGGGGTGAAAAAAGTCACGCTCCGAGCACGATGCTTTGATCCCTCCGTGCGCCTCACCTCGCCTCAAACCATCACAACATTCGACGTTTTTGCCAAAATCAGGAAAAGCATCGAATGTTGTGATGGTTTTTCTGCCACTCGAACGGGTGGAATCGCTTTCTTGCGCACGAAGGTGTGCGGACCCGTGGGCAGGGGAATAAGGTTGGTTATCCGACTCCATTGGAGGGCTCGTGGACTTGCCGATCGTCCTGTCCCATAAGACTGCCTGGCTGTACCACAACGTGGCGCGCCCGTCCGAGCCGCTCTCGCGAGCAAGCAGTCTATACGATGAGGACTCGCTTGCTAACGAGGCGGAGCCGACCGCGAGCCTGCCCAAATTGGGACTCGATGCCAAGGGACTGAGGGCTTCAACGGCAGTTGGGATCGTTGCCGATTATCTGGTCTCGCTTGGTATTCCACGAGAAGAGCTCGATCATATCGATACGCTCGTCAACTTCGATTTTGAGCGCTCGACGCCGGCTGGATTTAGGTGCCACGTGTTTGGAGCGCCGGTACCTCCAGGTCATCTTATCGAGATGGCAGAGGGCCTTCTAGTGGTTGATGAGGCCATGTGCTTTGTCCAAGCGGGTTCGTGGATGAGTGAGCCCGAGCAGCTGGAATATGGGTATGAAATCTGCGCCCGATACCATTTGAATCATCTGTCGACAGGCGATTATATCGAGATGGGGCAGAGGTATACCGTTGCCGACTTGATTGCTTATTGCAATGAGAACCGATCTCGTCAGGGGGCTATACGCGCGGCCGCCGTGCTCAAGCGGGTGCACGATGGCGCGCGATCGCCCATGGAGACGGCCACTGCAATCATGGTCGTAGCAAAACGTTCCCAGGGAGGGCTGGGATACGCCAAGGTTGAGCTCAGCCATCGGGTCGATGTTCCCAACGAATTCAAGTATCTCGCAAAGGCCGGGTATTTCGAGATCGACGTATATGCGCCTGCGAGCGGTACGGGGATTGAATACAACGGCTCTGACCATCTTGATAAACAGCGCAGCGCGTCGGATGCGGAGCGTATGACCGTGCTGAGCGCGCTGGGCTTTAGGATGATCGTCCTCACCGGGACTCAGTTTGCCCATCAACTGCAATTGCATCGGGCAATGAATGCCATCGCGCTCGCTATGGGCCTTAAGTGCGACCGAAGCGAAGCGTTCCAGAAACGTCAGAACGACCTACGAGAATTCGTGATTCGGCACTGGGACGGCGGCCTTTAGGGACGTTCCGGTCCTTCTGCGGGGTGCCGTGGGCAGGCAAAGCATCACAACATTCGACGTTTTTTGCCAAAAACGGAAAAAGCATCGATTGTTGTGATGGTCTGTGTGTTGAGGATGGGCTCGGAAGGTCCGTTTTGTTCGAGGCGACCTGTCCTGTCGTACGGGTGTCGGCATGATTCTCTCGTGGGGTATTATGTTTTCCGAAGAATAAAACGCCGCGTGAGGGGAGGGCTGCGTGGGCGGGCACGTGCAACATGACGGTTTTGGCCGCGACATTAATTACCTGCGCATTGCCGTTACCGACAAGTGCAATTTCCGCTGCATTTACTGCATGCCAGCCGATGGCGTGGCGCCCCGTGCGCACGACGAGCTGCTCAGCGCCGAGGAAATCGCCCGCTTTGTGCGCCTGGTGGCGGGGGAGGGCATTCGCCGCGTGCGCCTGACGGGTGGTGAGCCGCTGGTCAGCCGCCGTATTATTCCGCTCATTCGCGACATCCGCGCGATTCCGCAGATCGAGGACATTTCGCTCACCACCAATGGCGCCCTGCTGCCCAAGCTGGCGCCGCAGCTCAAAGACGCCGGTCTTAACCGCGTCAACATCTCGCTCGACACGCTCGACCCTACGCTGTTTGGAAAGATCACGCGTCTGGGCCGGCTCGAACAGACCATGGCTGGCATCGACGCGGCGCTGGCTTGGGGCTTTGAGCCCGTTAAGGTCAACTGCGTTGTTGTGCGCCGGCTCAACCAGGATGTGGCAGCCCTCGCGCGGCTTACGCTTGACCGCCCCATCCACCTGCGCTTTATCGAATACATGCCCATCGGCGACGAACACACGAGCTCGCATTGTTCCGTAGACCCTTACGCGCCCGCGCTCAATCCCGAGCTGTGGGACGCGAGTGATACCGTGCCGAGTGACGAGCTGCGGGCGCGCATCAATGCCGGGGTCGCCGCGACGGGGCTGGGCGAGCTTGAACCGCTCGACATCAACGACGCTCCTGCCGGCGCGGGCCCCGCGCGCTATTGGCGCTTTCCGGGCGCGGCGGGAACGGTCGGCTTTATCAGCGCCATGTCCAATCATTTTTGCGCGAGCTGCAACCGTCTGCGCCTGACGGCCGACGGTAACGTGCGTCCGTGCCTGTTCAGCGATGCCGAGTATTCGGTGCGCGAGGCGCTGCGCCGTGGTGATGATATGCAGGTGCTTTCGATTTGGCGCGATGCCGTGGCCCACAAACCGCAGGAACACGCGATAATTGAGGGCACGCAACGATTTATGTCCCAAATCGGAGGATGATCATATGGCCAAGAGCAGGTACGCCGATGCCACCAAGGCCGCTCGCAGGGCCGCGATGTCTGCCCACAAAGTCACGGCTGCGGCCAGCGATGTCGTTACAGGTGCGCAGCCGTCTGCCAGTGCTGCTACCGAGCCCGCCCGCGACGCCCGTCGCGACGAGCTGACGCACGTGGACGCCAAGGGCGAGGTGCGCATGGTCGACGTGTCCGACAAGGCCGAGACCCATCGCATTGCTATCGCCGAGGGCACTATCCTCATGCATCCCGAGACGCAGGCCATGGTGCTGCAGGACCGCGCCAAGAAGGGCGACGTGCTTGCCTGCGCGCGCGTGGCGGGCATTATGGCCATCAAGCGCACGAGTGACATCATCCCCATGTGCCATCCGTTGCTCATTACCAAGAGTAAGTGCGATATCAAGCCCATCGCTCCGGCGGGGACGCCTGTCGAGAACGTGCCCGAGGGCTGGGCGCCGGCGCGCGCGGACGGGCAGGTTGGCTTTCACGTACTGGTCACGGCGGGCGTGACGGGCAAGACGGGTATCGAGATGGAGGCGTTGACCGGCGCGAGTGCCGCGTGTCTAACGATCTATGACATGTGCAAGGCCGTCGATCGCGGTATGGAGATTGTCGACGTGCGCCTGCTGCACAAGGAGGGCGGCCGATCGGGCGTGTGGGATCGTGCAGAGCGCCAGGTTGCTGCTGCCGAAGCCGCCGCTGCCGACGGCGCCGCGCCCGCGAACGGGCCTGTTGCTGCCCCCGCGCCCGTAGCTCCGACACCATCCGTCCCCGCGATCGCGTTTATCGGCTACCAAAACTCGGGCAAGACCACGCTCGTCGAGAAGGTTATCGCCGAGCTCACCCGCCGCGGCCTGCGCGTGGGCTCACTCAAGCATCACGGGCACCACGGCTTTGATATCGATGTGCCCGCTAAGGACACCTGGCGCCATCACCAGGCCGGATCCAAGCACGTGGGCCTTATCTGCGCCACACGCTGGGCGGAGTATGCCGATACGCGCGAGGAGGACGAGATGCCCGCGCGCGAGCTGCTGTCGCGCTACAACGATGTCGACGTGGTGATCATCGAGGGCTACAAGACCGAGGGCTTCGACAACATCGTGGTCGCGCGATCGGGTGTCGACCGTCTGCGCGGCAAGAGCTCGCTCGACCTGGTCGATGGCCACACGCTGGCCCTTGCCTGCAACGAAGCCCTGGCGCGTCAGGCCTTCGACGCCGGCTTCGCGACCCGAGCCATCAACATCAACGACGCCCGAGCCATCTGCGACCTCATCCAAGACCACTTGTCCTAAAACCTGCCAAAAAGGGACAGGTTTATTTTGGCAGGTTTTATCTGGGCAAACGTCATTTCCACCACAAAGGGGCCAGGCACCTTTATGGTGGTTTTTGTTTTAGTAGATGTGTGGGGCATGCCTTACAATCTACCAAGTAGTTCACGCTGAGCGAAAAACGGAGAGAAGGGGCTCGATGCGTCCTTAATGTATCATGCGGATAGATTGATTTGACAGACGGTGGCGAATGTCCACCGCCCGTATTCGTATGAAACGAGGAGTCTCCATGCTCGTATCTCTTCTCTCAAAACCTCACCCTTCGCTGTCCGCGCAGGCTAAGCACCTGGTGGCGATGCGCTTTCTCATCTACACCGGCTTCCAGACCAGCTACTTTATCGGCGTCATCGGAACGCTCACCTATGCGGACGGCGCTTCGGTCGTCGCGACATCGCTGGCCGTCCTCTTTATGAATGTATTTGTGATCCTGGGGTCCTTTGCGGGCGGCGCAGTGCTCGACGCTTGGGGTCCGTGCCGGCATTTCCGGGCGAGTATCGTCGGCACGTTGGCAACCGGCGCGGCAATCCTCGCCTTTGGCAGCGCGACCAGCACAGTCCTTGCCGGCGCGGTACTCCTGGGCTTTGTGATGGGATTCGCCCAGCCCATCGCCACGTCCTATCCGGCCTATCTCACCGACGATCCCGTCGAGCTCAAAGACATCAACTCTGCCATCGCCATGCTCTCAAACGTGAGCATCGTCGTTGGCCCCACGCTGGGCGGCTTTGTCGCGGCGGCTGCATCGTCACGTGCGGTGTTTTTGCTCATGATGATCTTTGCCGTACTGGCGCTCGTCACCGGTTGGGGCTTTAGGCCGCAAACAGGTCGCGTCGCCGCGCGCGAAAGTGCTCCCGCAGATAGCAGCACAACGGCAAGTACTGCCAATCAAAGCTCCGACTCCAATAAATCCACCCGCGTCACTTTCGTGACCAGTATCAAGACGGTCTTTACCAACAGCGTCCTCGCCCTGCTGTTCTGCATTATTTTCCTTTCAAACTTTGGCTACGGTGCCTTTGACCCGCTGGAGTCGTTCTTCTACCGCGATGTCCTGCACGTCGGTGTTGAGTGGATGGGCTGGCTCTCGTCGGCCAGCGGTGTGGGCGCGGTGCTGGGCGCTGTCCTCGCGCTCCGCTTGCCGCCGCGCTTTGTCAGTCTCAAAACGCTGCTCGCGGCGCTTATGTCCGTGGGCCTGGGAAGCCTGCTCTACGTGGGAACAACGTATGTGGGCGTGGCGCTCATTGGCCAGATTGCCCTGGGCGTGGCCTGGGGCGTCGTCAACCCGCTCCACAACACGATCGTGCAAACGACGGCCCCGCTCGAGCAGCTCGGTCGCGTGAACTCGGTCATGGGTTTTGGCAACATGTTCGCCGGCGTGGCCCCGCTGGCGATTGCCCCGTGGCTGGCGGCGACGTTTGGTGTGCAGCAGACGCTCATCGGGGCGGGCATGGTCGTGACGGCGGTTCCCGCGGCGTTGCTGCTGTTTGGTCGCTGGCACTTGGATCGTGCCGCAAAGCAGTAAAAAAACCATCACAACATTCGATGAAAATCGCGATTTTGCGGAAAAGCGTCGAATGTTGTGATGGTTTGCGCCCCGGGCCAGGCCATCCTGCGAGTCCGGCCACCACAAAGGGGCCAGGCACCTTTGTGGTAGTTTTGCACCAAAGCGCCCCGTGCGCGCCTTGGTATACCATGTACACCATTTCCGACCACATTCAGCACCGCCGCACAACCCAGAAAGGCCCCCATGGACGCCACCTTCAGCCACATTAAAGCCGTACTCTGCGATATCGACGGTACGCTGCTCACGAGCCAGCACACGGTGTCCCCGCGCACCGTGGCGGCGATCCGCGCCCTGCGCGAGCGCGGCGTGCTCTTTGGCCTGTGCACCGGGCGCGACGCCCAGGCGACCGAGGCCATGTTTGGGCTCTGGGGTATCGAAGGCCTGGTAGACGTGCTGGTGGGCTGCGGCGGCGCCGAAGTCATCGACCGTGCGCATGACATCAATGAGCTGAGCTACCCGCTGCCAGGCGAGACCATCGCGCACATCTGCGAGCACATGGCAGACCTGCCGGCAACGCCCGTTTGCCCTCGGGACGGCGTGCTCTATGTGCCCGAGAGCAATGCATGCGTCGAGCACCTGTCGCGTGTCGACGGCGTGCCCTACAAGGTGGTCGACTTTGCCGAGTTTTTGCGCGAGCCGCAGACCAAGGTGATGTTTACCATGGCGCCCGAGGCGATGCCGCAGATCATCGAGCGAGCGTCGACGTTCGCTGACGACACCGTTAAAGCGGCTGCTCTGCAGACCACGCAGCGACTCTACGAATTCATGGATCCGCGCGTGTCCAAGACGCGCGGCCTTGTGCGCGTGGCGGAGCTCAACGGCATGGAGCTTGAGAACATTTGCGTGTTTGGCGATGCCGATAACGACACCTGCATGGTGGCCGACGCCGGCGTGGGCGTGGCCATGGCAAACGGCAGCGACGCCACCCGCGCCGCCGCTGATTTTGTAACCACGAGCAACGACAAAGACGGCATCGCGATCTTTATCGAGGAACATCTGCTGTAGCGCCGGGGCAGAACCACCGCAAAGGGGACAGGTACCTTTGTGGTGGTCTCAGGCGATTTGGGCGAATTGATGCCTAAAATCTGCGCGAGAATCAAAATAACGTTGTCTGAACATTACGCTTCTAACCACCGATGAGCTAAAGATATTCCCATCAATTTGGTAGTCTATTCCTCCCGGTTAATGACCTACCGCTCACGGTCGATTTTCGACCGTTCACAGGATGTTTGCTCTTGAGCAAAATGTTGTGCAAATAAATAAAATGCTATTAAAAAACTGATAACTAACTTAATTACCAGTAGAAACAAGAAACAGATAGCGAATAAACGAAGGCAAATCTGAACAATTATCAAGAGAATTGAGAACTCGCTACAAAACTGTCGATATTTGTTGCTCAGATGTTTAAACAATCATTAAAATAGCATTACTAAGCGTGCGCAATTACAGATTGCGCTGATACGTTTGATAGGGAAAGAGCAAGATCGCGGTCTCTTGGGGAGGAGACATCGATGAAAGCGAATTCAGACAAATCTAAGCAGAGTAAAAAAGCGACGCGCCGTGTACTGGCAGGCGTTTTGTGCGGAGCCTCCGTGTTGAGCCTGGTACTGTCGCTCGTCATGCCTCCAATCTCGCAGGCCATTGCCAACGATGCCCAGACGGTTTCTACCGAAGAAACTGTGATGGGGGGGGGTTCCTCAAGTGAGTCTACTGATGTAGAAAACACCAACAATGGGGATACCGAAAAGCTGAATAGTGACGAGGCTGAGAATGACGCGAGCGAGGACACCGTCGCAGCAGACTCGACTGCTGATGGCTCGGAAGTCAAGGGTGCCGAGCAGCCTTCCGACGCACAGCCTTCCGATAATGAAAATAGCGACGAAAACGCTATTGCTCCCGTCAGTGCCGAAGGCTATAAGGAGGTAAAAGGTAATGTTGCCCATGCATTCGATAGTGGCGGCAAGTATCGTTTGAGTGATAAATCCTGGTCAGATAGCCAGATCACCATCACCGCAGACACCACCATCGATCTTAACGGCAACATGCTCTATCACGGTCCGGGTTCGGTGGAGTCGTTCATCGTGGTCCAGAATGGCGTCACGCTTACCATTGAAGACTCTTCTGCCAATGTGAACGATGCGACTTCGTCTGTCACCAACAACCCCGGCCAGCTTGCAAATATGGCATGGACCAATGATGCTCCTCAGAGCCTAACCTATTATGAAACAACGAGCGCGCCTAAACCAGATGGCCTTGGCACCACTGAAACCACGACTCAGCATACCGTCAGCGGTTTCGGCGCAATCGTTGCTGCATCCGACAGTGGTTCGGTCAAACAAGTCATTTCGGTTGCGGACGGCGGTACGCTTAACCTCAACGGAGGCATGATCACGACACCGAGGGATTTGACCGGCGACGGTCATATCATCTTTGCCGAGGGGAAAAGCAATGAAACACATGTGAATATCAATGGCGGTTTTATAACTGGCGCGAATCTTAATCATCAGCGTGGCGGCTGGGGCGGCGGCCTGTGCGTAGTGGGCGCGAAAGTCACGGTCAACATGACCCGCGGCGTGATTGCCGCGAACAAGGCCGCTGCTGGTGGCGGTATTTATGCTGAGGACGCCACACTGAATCTCTCTGGCGGTGTCATCTCGGGCAATGCTACGTATGCCAATGAAATCAACAATGGCGATAACACCGGCAACGGCGGCTATGGTGGCGGTGTTTATACCAAGGGCTCAACTGTAACCATCAGTGGTTCTGCCTGCATAACTAACAACCGAGCCGACGCTCGCATCACAAGTAGCAACCTTTACAACAACGGTCTCCTCGGCGGTGGTGGCATTGCATGCACAAACGGTGGCAAGCTGACCATGACGGGGGGCTCCGTTACTGCCAATTACTCCCATGAGGCCGGCGGTGGAATCTATGCTGGTTTTTACAACCAGGGAATAAATTTCACCATGTCTGGCGGCTTCATAGCGGGCAATACGTCCGACAATGCCGAGGGCGGTGGTCTCCGTATTTCTAGCGGTACCACCGGCGTTATTGAGGCGGCAAGTGCGTCCAACAAGGTTTACATCACCAACAACAAGACCATGACGGGCAGCACTACCGGTCGCGGTGGCGACTGGGGTGGCGGTGGAGTCTTTGTCCAGACAGCTGGTACGCTCAACCTTCGCATGGCGCTCATAACCAAAAATGACGCTGGTGGTTGGGGTGGTGGCATCGGTGCTTGTCCTACCGGTCAAACGATTGTGACGCATACTAATGGTTCGGCAATCTATGCCAACACCGACCACGGTGAGCATTCCTCTGCTGGTGGCAATGGCAAGAACGAGGATAGCCAAAGCGAATACATTACCGAGACCTTTAAAAAAGCGGGTCACGAGGATTTTTTCCTCGTGCGAAAGAACGACAGCCAGCAAACGGTCGCGGCCGTGCTTGGCAAGATGCTCGGCAATGGTTCCGCTGGCTGGAAAGGTACCTGTGACGGCGAAGAAATTTCCATCGACCCCAATGGCGGTGCTGAGGCCAAGTACATGTTTGGTCTTAAGGCAAATCCGACTGACGACGCCAAGATTGCTGCCAACAATGCTGCGACTACTGTCATCAGTGGTAACTACTCCTATACCCATGGCGGCGGCATCATGACCAACGGCAACCTCATCGTCGGTGAGGTCGGTAAGGATACTTCCCTGGACGTGTATCCCGCAATCAAAGTCAAGGCTAACAAGGTTCTCATGAAGGACGGCGAAGCTCAAAGACTCGCGGGCCACGGCTACAGGTTCAAGCTGTTGGGCAAAGCCGACGGTTCAGGTGAGGAGCCGTATTGGGATGCGAACGACACGCTCCAGGCAAGCGGATGCGTGGCGACGCCTGAGTTTACCGTTAATAACGAGGGAAAGACGGGAGAGATTGTCATTGATACGGCCGCGTATCAGCCGGGTAATTACGACCTCTACCTGGTTGAGATTCCTATCGATGAAGATGGCACTATATTTGATGAGACCATCTATAAAATTCACGTAAAAGTAAGCGATACGCCAGTTAAGATCAATCTTATGGGAATTAATATCAATCGCTATGTGCTCGATACGGGTGCTTCCGAAGTTTCCGTCAAAAAGAGAGGCGACAATGACTTCAGGGAGTGCAATAAACCTGGCTTCTGTAACTGGACTGGGGATTCAGCTGACAGTGCCGTTTCGACCGTAACAATCGGCAACGACTCCAACCCTGCGTTTACGAATGAGCTCCGGACCTCGGGCTCTTGGGCACCTCAGGTGACCAAGAAGGTTGATGGCGGCGAGATGAAGGCGTTCTCATTCGAACTCGCGAACGAGGACGACCCGAACTTCAAAAAACCAGAAACGGCAACAATTGATCTCGCGAATCCCACTGACGAAAACGATAATGTGAGAACGGTCGATTTCAAGCCGAAGACATATGAGCTCGAGAACCTTAAAAATGGTTCCAACACCTTCACGTACTATGTGCGCGAGAAGGAAGAAAGCTCGACCTATCCGCATTACACGTTCGATCGGTCGGTCTATAAGCTTACGGTTTACGCAGAGGATAACGGTTCTGGCAAGATTACGACTAGCGCAACCTACACCAAGATCATCGATGCCAAGGGCGATGAGATTGCTGAGGCGGACCAGAAACCGCATAAATACGGTGAGGACGCCAGTGCTGGCCAAAGCCTTCCCACCTTCACCAACACCTACTCCACCTCTTTGCCCCTTTCTGGTATGTCGGGCGCCACTCTGACGTACCTTGCCGGCGCGGCGGTGCTTTGCGCTGCTGCGGCCTGGATGCACATTCGTCGCAAGGCGAATGCGAAGGGGGGTGAGCGTCGTGAATAAGAGAGTTTGCTCCTTCCCAATCTTGTTTGCGCTGCTTGCCCTCCTAATCGGCACCTGCGCGGTTGTGTTCCCCGCATCCGCGCAGGCCGCGCCGACCTCGACCGGTTCCATCACGGTGAACGGCACCGTGGCGAGCAGCTACGACGCCTACCAGATCTTTAGCGCCAACGTCGTCGACGGCGACAGCGACGCCAAGATCGCCACCGACCTCGCCTGGGCAAGCGACGCCGCGCGCGACGCCGCGCTGCCTGTGCTGCACAGCGCCGGCATGCCCAATTCCCGGACCACCGCGCAGGAAGCTGCCGAGTGGCTCAACGCCGATTCTCACCTTACGAGCGCGCTGAGCGCACAGCTCGCTCGTTCCCTCCAGAGCTCTGACGCCGTGTCCGTGGCCCTTAACGCGGGCACGGCGGCCGAGCTGTCCTGTGGCTACTGGCTCATCGTTGCCGACGACGACTCCATCGCCCAGGGCGAGACTGGCACCGCGCCGGTCATGGCCCTGGTGGGCGGCAGTGCCGTTACCGTCAAGCCCAAGGCGGCGACGCCCAAGGTCCAAAAGCACGTGCTGGAGGACAGCACCGCCGCCTGGCAGAAAGCTGCCGACGCCACGGTCGCCGACGACCTGTACTGGCGCCTCTCTGCCACGGTCCCGGCGGGTCTTACCGCCTACGACACCTATACGGTGCGGTTCGTCGACACCTTGAGCGCGGGGCTCGACCCCTCCAAGGTCGCCGCGAGCATGCGCGTGTACGTGGCGGCGGGCGCGGACGGCGGCTTCGGCGCCGTCTCGGCCGGCAAGGACGGGCGCGCCGGCACCGAGCCCGCGAAGGGCTGGACCGACATCACGGCCCAGTGCGCCACCAAGGTAGCGGCCGACGGTAAGACCTTCACCGTGCGCACCGGCGACCTGATCGCCGCGCTCGGCGGGGCCGACGCCTTCACCGCTGGCGCCCGCGTGGTCGCCGTGTACAACGCGCCGCTCAACAGCGCGTGCAACCACGGCATCGCGAAGGGCAACCCCAACGAGGTCTACCTGCGCTACCCGCGCTCTCCCTTTGCCGACCAGTCGGGCGACGCCGGCTTCACCCACACGCCGAGCGACGATGCGTGCGCCTACACCTGGGATCTCGCGCTCACCAAGCGCGGCAGCGACGGCGACAAGCCGCTGCCCGGGGCGGTCCTGAGCATCACCGACGACCGCGGTCGCACGCTGGCGGCCGACGGCACGTGGGATGCGGAGGGCAAGGCCGCCGTCACCACGGGCGAGGACGGCCGCGTGACCGTCTCGGGCGTGGACTCGGGCAAGCTGGAGGTCCGCGAGCTCAAGGCACCCAAGGGCTACGCCGCCTTTGAGGGCACGCGCTCCGTGACAGTCAAGGCCGAGGGCCTGGACGTCGACCAGGTGGTCGCCGCCAAGCCCAAGCTCACCATCACGGCCGAGTCGCCCCTGCGCGCCGACAGCGCGGACGGGTCGACGGGCAGCCTGGAGGCGTCGATCATTAATACGCCCAACGGCACGCCCCCTAGCATTACCACCGGAGGCTTTATGCCCTTGACTGGCGATATGGCAATGTACGCCGTGGCCGCCGCAGCGGTCGCCGGAGCTGCACTGATCGTGGCCGCGCTCCTGATCAAGCGGGGAGGTGGCAGCCATAAAGAGTAGCTGGCAGCCCCACAGAGAGCGGGGCGAGACGTAATGAAGCAGATGCTTAGAAACAGACAGATGTTTTTAGATCAAATGAAATTCAAGCAGAAAGCAGAGGAAAAGAAGATGAGCATGAGCAAGAACATTGCACGCCTGGCAGTGACGGCAGGCCTCACGGCGGCGCTGAGCTTCGGCGGAGTTATGGCCCCGGTGACCATGGCGTTTGCTGAGGGCAACACGACCGTGACGTTCAATGATCCTGATTATGCAGCGTCCACGACCTATAAGGGTATCCAAATCTTCAAAGCGAAAGTGACAAAGGACAACGGGACCACGTCAGTGAGCGGCATCGAGTGGGCTGGCACTGGCACTGAAATCCAGACGGCTGTCGTTAATGCCATCAAGAAAAAGGACAATACTTATTCCAGCGACAACGCGCAGGATGCAGCCGATTGGTTGAGCGCCAACGCTGAGGGTACTGGAACCGGCTCGAAGGTCGCGAGCGACAACGTCCTGAGCTTGATCGCCGACAACCTGGATGGCGTGTCCGGCTGGAAGACGACGAACGCGGGCGACCCGTCTCCGTCCCTTTCCGGCCTTGATGCCGGCTACTGGTTGTTCCTCACTGACACGGTTGATAAGACGGTTACCGATAAGTCGATCGATACTTTTTCGTCACCTGTGTATGCCGTGATTGACGGCCAGAGCAATACGACCGTCACCCCCAAGAAAGACGTGCCCACTGTCGATAAGAAAATAGTGAATGCCAAGGGCAATAAAGAGTTTGATGTCAGCGACTCTCATGTTGGGCAGGAGGTTACGTACAACCTCTATGGCACTGTCGCCGATAACTACGATACGTACGGCACGTACTTCTATCAGTTCTCCGACCAACTCTCCAAGGGCCTGACGCTGCAGCCTGGTTTCACGGCAACTCTGTATGCGAATAAAGGCCTCGCTCAGGCTGATATTAACCACACGAGTGGCACTGATGTGACGAGTGACTTTATTCAAAGTGCGGAATCTGTAGACCCAGCAACTGGAAATAAGACAACGACTTGGACCTGCAAAAATCTTAAGAGTGTGAAACGCGTTGCTGCGGGCTCCTGCATCGTCGTTTCCTATAAGGCAAAGATTAACAGCGAGGCTACCGTTGGAGACAATGTGGGTAACACCAACACTGTCAAACTTAAGTATTCAAACAACCCTATGACCACCGACACCGGCACGACGGTGCCCGATGAGGTCAAGACCTACACCTATGGCCTTAAACTGAATAAGGTTGACCTTGGCACTGAGAAGGCGCTCCCGGGTGCGAAATTTACCATCAAGGTGAGCGCGGCGGCGGATCCAAGCCTGGTGGGGAAATACGTTCAGTCCGATGGAGCTCTTGGAGTAGATGAGCATAAGTTCACGACTGGCGTCGATGGCGCCATTACCGTCACGGGCCTCGGTGCGGGAACCTATAAGGTAGAGGAGACTGACGCTCCCGAAAACTACGATAAGGTCGCATTCAATTTCACGATTAATGAAAGCGGGACAACGGGTGAAAGCTCGAACGCGGATAAGTATGAGCTAGACGGCCCAAGTAATCAGGTTATCATCGGCACGCCGAATGGTGAGAAGGGCGACAACAAACTCGAGGCCGAGACTGACACTGCCACAAATAACGATGGTACCCTCAACATCACCGTCGGCGATACCAAGCGGGTTGGCCTCCCGCTGACCGGTCTCAACGGCGTGACCTTCACTTGGATCGCTGGTGGCGCGGTGCTCGTCATCGGCGTGGCGCACCTCATCCGCAGCCGTAAGCAGGCTGAGGAGTCCGAGCAGGAGTAACGCTCACTCACCCATCCCTTTGGCAGGTGGGATGTGATGGCCATGAGACTTGCGGACACTTTTCACGTCCATCGACGTTCTTGCTTTGCCATTCTCTTTTCGGGGCAGACTCCGCACTGGAGTCTGCCCCGTTCTTTTTGAACAGCGCAGCCGGGGTGCCGTCGCTCGTATGATCGAGCGTATGATTAGCGAACAAATGTTTGCAAATATTGCGTTTACCAGCTGTAAGTGCGAGTGCTCGCAGTAAAATACCCTTGCGACGCATTCCGTGCGCGGGCGGCCGACGACTCGATCGGAGGTCCCCAAATGCTGAAATTCCTTAACGCGCTCGCCGCCCTCGCGGCGGTGGGCACGTTCGTCATCGCGTTTCTTGACTCGTATGAGGTTCGGTTTAAGGTCCGTAGGCGCACGCGCGGTGCAGACGGTAGAAGGCATTTGCGCCGCAACAAGCGCAAATAAGAATGCCCGGGGGTCGGATCCCGGGCATTTAACAAAACCAGAAAACTAGGCCGCCCGCGCTCTCGTACACTTACGCGGGGTGCGTCGTTTTCTATGGACATTGTATCCCGAATCGCCCTGCCGATTCGGGACATTTTGAAAACGCAAATGCGGGCTTATCCTTGACTGGACGGAGCGGTCTAGCTGCGTTGTTCGGCGTGGAAGCTTGCAAATCGGCTATTATTTGTTTAGACAACTTGAGTTGTAGAGGAGTGACCGGCGATGGTGCAGGGCGCCAAACATATGAAGAGCAATAACGCCGCGGACAACGGCGGCTCAAGCCCTCAGCCCAAACCTCAACCAAAGCCCAAGCGTCGCCGTAAGCGACTGCCGCGCTGGGCTGATCGGCTCATCACCATCGTCATCATCCTTATTGGTGTGGGCCTTATGACCTGGCCGTGGATCTTGGACCGGCTCGAAGCCTCGGGCGTGTTCAACCAGATCAGCACCGTGTCCAGCACCGTGGACGCGCTCTCGGAAGAGGAGCGCGAGCGCATCCTGCTCCAGGCTCGCTCCTTTAACGAGCAGCTGGCGGGCGAGGCCACCGAGCTCCCCGCCGACCAGATTGAGCCCTACGCCCAGCAGCTCATCTTTGACCGCGACCCCATGATGAGCTGGGTCGAGATCCCCTCCATCGACGTGAGCATGCCCATCTACCACGGCACGAGCGAGGAAGTCCTTATGGCGGGCGTCGGCCACCTGGAGGGCACGAGCCTGCCGGTGGGCGGCACCTCGACGCATTGCGTGCTCACCGCGCACTCGGGCATGCGCAACCTGAGCATGTTCGACGACATCCACTCGCTGGAGCCCGGCGACCTGGTGTTGCTGCACACCATGAACAAGACGCTCGCCTACAAGATGGTGGACTCCGAGGTGGTGCTGCCCGAGGAGATGGAGTCGCTGACCATCGAGTCGGGCGCCGACAAAGTGACGCTCGTCACCTGCACGCCCTACGGCGTGAACGACCATCGCCTGCTGGTGCATTGCGTGCGCACCAAGTACAACAAGAAGGACGTCGACAAGCAAAAGTCGCTGGCCGGCCGCCACTGGGGCAAGCGCGAGTTTGCCGTGCTTATCGTGGTCGTAGCCATTGTGCTGTTGCTGCTGGACATCGTGATCCACGCGGTCCGCAAGCGTCGCAAGGCCAAGGCCTCGGCATAGGACATTCTCCAGAACCACCACAAAGGGGACAGGCACCTTTGTGGTGGTCGGGACTTCCAAACCATCACAACATTCGATGAAAATTGCGATTTTGGCGAAAAGCGTCGAATGTTGTGATGGTTTTTGTTGCGGACAGTACGGTCTTCGTTGTGGGCGCGACGGTCTTCGTTTCGGGCGGGACGGTTTTCGCTATGGACGGTGCGGTTTCGTTGCAGAACCGCCAGCCCGCCGCCTGCCAGTCTGCCGCCCTCGTTACGTTTTCGCTGCATTTGGGTAAAGCGCCTGCTCCAAGCCGGCGTTGCCCTGTATACTAGAGCGGTTTAACTGTTATGCGGAAGGGAGCGCCTATGGCACTCAGCGAGAAAGACGTGCGCGGCATCGCCGAGTACGCAAAGATCGCACTGACCGATGACGAGCTCACCCAGATGACGTCCTACATGAACGACGCCGTCCAGATGCTCGAGCCCGTCCTGCAATATGACTTGCCCGACGTGGAGCCCACGTTCCATCCTATCGGAAGCCTGTCCAACGTGATGGGCGATGACCTGCGCGAGCCCGAGCGCGACCTGCCGCTCGACGTTGCGCTGGAAAACGCCGGCAGCGCGCGCGACCGCTACTTCCGCGTGCCGTCCATTTTGGGAGAGGGGGAGAGCGAGTAATGGCGCTAAGCTTCGATTCCCTTACCGCCGCCCAGATCGCCGCGGGCGTTGCCGCCGGCGACTTTACCGCTACCGAGGTGGCTCAGGCCTCCCTTGCCGCCATCGAGGCGCGCGAGAGCGGGGTTCAGGCATTCCTGCAGGTGGCGCCCGAGCTCGCGCTCGAGGCCGCTGCGCGCGTGGATGCCGACCGTGCCGCAGGCAAGCCGCTGCCCCCGCTCGCGGGCGTGCCGCTGGCCATTAAGGACAACATGAACCTCGTGGGTACGCGCACCACCTGTGCTTCCCGCATGCTCGGGGATTACCAGAGCGTCTACACCGCCACCTGCGTCCAACGCATGCTCGATGCCGGCTGCCTGCCCATGGGCAAGGCCAACATGGACGAGTTTGCCTTTGGCAGCTCCACCGAGAGCTCGGCGTTCCACCGCACCAACAACCCCTGGGATGCCGAGCGCGTGCCCGGAGGCTCTTCGGGCGGCTCCGCTGCTGCCGTCGCCGCGGGCGAGGTCGCGCTCTCGCTGGGCTCGGACACCGGCGGCTCCATTCGCCAGCCGGCGTCGCTGTGCGGCGTGGTGGGCTTTAAGCCCACGTATGGCGCCGTGAGCCGTTACGGCGTGGTTGCCTTTGGCTCGTCGCTCGACCAGGTGGGCCCCTTTGGCCGCACGGTCGAGGATGTCGCGCTGGCTGTGAACGCGCTTACCGGCGCGGGCCACGATCCGTACGACTGCACCAGCCAGGATTGCGCCGTCGACTTTACCGAGCACCTCAACGACAGCATCGAGGGCAAGCGCGTGGGCATCATCCCTGCGTTTATGGAGGCCGAGGGCCTGACGCCCGAGGTCAAGGCCGCCGTTCAGCGCGCCGCCCAGGAGCTGCAGAACCAGGGCGCCGAGTTGGTCGAGGTCGACCTGCCGCACCTGGACGCCGCCATCGCTGCCTACTACGTCATCGGCCCGGCCGAGGCGTTCTCCAACCTGGCACGTTTCGACGGCATTCGCTACGGCTATCAGGAGGAGGGCTGCGCCAACCTGTCCGACCAGAGCTCGCTCTCGCGCGCCCACGGCTTTGGCGCCGAGGCCAAGCGCCGTCAGATGCTCGGCGCCTATCTGCTGAGCTCGGGCGTGTACGACAAGTACTACTACGCCGCGCAGAAGGCCCGCACGCTCATCACGCAGGACTACGATGCCGCGTATGCCAAGGTGGACACCATCCTCATGCCCGCCTCGCCGCGCACGGCCTTTAAGTTTGGCGAGATCAGCGACCCCACGCAGATGTACCTTTCCGACCTGTACACCATTTCGCTCAACATCTGCGGCAACGGTGGCATCTCGGTGCCGCTGGGCCTGGGCGAGGACAGCAAGCTGCCCGTTTCTGCCCAGCTGGTGGGTCCGGCGTTTAAGGACCGTCAGCTGCTCACGTTTGCCCGCGCCCTGGAGCGCGGCTTTGCCGATGCCGCCACGGGTGCGCCCTCGCTTTCCGTCGCGCCCGATTTTGCCGGGAAGGGAGGCGAGCTGTAATGAAGGAGCTTTCCGAGGTCCTGCAGGATTGGGAGGCCGTGATCGGCCTGGAGATCCACACCGAGCTCACCGCACTCGATACCAAGATGTTCTGCAACTGCAAGCTCAGCCACGATGACGAGCCCAACGCCAACGTGTGCCCGGTGTGCCTGGGCCTGCCCGGCGCCCTGCCGGTGCCCAACAAGCGCGCCATCGAGAGCATCGTCAAGGCCGGTCTCGCCACCAACTGCGAGATCCAGCGCCACTCGATGTTCTACCGCAAGCACTACTTCTATCCCGATATGGCCAAGAACTTCCAGACCACGCAGGGTCCGGTCGCCTTTGCCATGTATGGTCACCTGGATCTGGACGTGACTGGTCGCGGTGCCGCCGAGCGCCCCGACTGCGCGTTTGGCGAGGCCGAGGCCCAGAGCCTGGCGAGCGCCTCGGCCAACGCCGAGGGCCTGTCCACGTCCATGACATCGACCATGCGCGAGGGTAACCAGCGCGCCGGTCACCTGGCCAGCTACGACGCGTCCAACCTGCAGATGCCCGAGCGTCGCGAGGACGGTTCCTACACGGTGCCCATCCGCATCCTGCGCATCCACATGGAGGAGGACGCCGCCAAGATGGTGCACGTGGGCGGTGCCGAGGGCCGCATTACCGCCGCGGCCGAGTCACTCGTCGACTACAACCGCTGCGGCACGCCTTTGATTGAGCTCGTGACTGAGCCCGACTTGCGTACGCCCGAGGAAGCGCGCCTGTTTATGGAGAAGCTCCGCCGCATCTTTGTGACGCTGGGCATTTCGGACTGCTCCATGGAGAAGGGTTCCATGCGCTGCGACGGCAACGTGTCGCTGCGCCGCCGTGGCGAGACCAAGCTGGGCACCAAGACCGAGCTCAAGAACCTCAACTCGTTTAAGAGTCTGCATGACGGCCTTGCCTACGAGATCTGCCGCCAGGCCGAGGTGCTCGAGGAGGGCGGCATCATCTATCAGGAGACCCGCCACTGGGAGCCCAGCCGCAAGCGCACCGTGGTCATGCGCGTTAAGGAGACGGCCGACGACTATCGTCTGTTCCCCGACCCCGATCTGGCGCCGTTCGATCTGGACGATGAGTTCATCGACCGCTGCCGTGGCGAGATCCCCGAGCTGCCCGATGCCAAGCGCGCCCGTTTTGAGGCCGACTTTGGCATTAAGACGGCCGACGCCGAGCAGATTGCCGGCGACCCGGAGTTTGCCGACTTCTTTGAGGCCGCTGCTGCCGGTATGGCCGGCAAGGAGGCCCAGACGGTCGCTAACCTGCTGGTGAACGAGATGATCGCCTACCTTAAGGGCGCAGGCGTGTCGCTCGCCGAGTCCGGCATCGCGCCGGCTCAGGTGGCAGCGCTTGCCAAGTTGCTCGCGACCGATGCCATTAGCTCCAACCAGGCACACGAGGTCTTTGAGGCCATGGCCCAGACCGGCGACGATCCCAACAAGATCGTCGACGAGCGCGGTATGCGTCAGGTGAGCGATGCCGGTGCGCTGCAGCCGATTGTGGACGAGGTGCTGGCAAACTGTGCCGATCAGGCGCAGCAGTATCGTGACGGCAACCAGAAGGTCATCGGCTTTCTGGTGGGCCAGTGCATGAAGGCAAGCCGCGGCAAGGGCAACCCGAAGCTCTTCAACGAGTTGCTGAGAACGTCGCTCTCGTAGCTGCGAGGCCGGGGAAGCCCCGAGTCGCCGGGGTATTTCCTCCAAATTTCAAACAGTCCTATGCAAAGAAGGCCACATTTAGTGGCCTTCTTTGCATGCGGAACTCATTTGGAGCAAACACCCCGGCGACTCGGGGCTTCCCCGACCAGACGACTCGGCCGTTCGGGTCAGGTGGGCTGAATAGAATTTGGTGATGAGGGCGCCGTTGGCGCTCTCATTCTTTATGGATGTTGAAAACGAAGGTGAATACTTTTCCGCGAAGTGAACGACCTATTTTGGACCCCTGAAACATCAACACTTTTCTGGCTCTGTTTCCTGCGGTTTTGTCGAGTTTTTCCTGCGGTTTTGCTGGTGAAAAACGCAGATGTTTCGGGGGTCCGATTTCACTCGTTCACTTCGCGGAAAAGTATTAGACCTCGATTTGTTGGGTCGGGGGAGAGCCTTTCTTGGATGCCGGAGATGTACGTTGCGGCAGGCGGATCGCCAGAAGTCGGCTGTTCCGCGCCTCAAGATTTCCAAAAAGTTAACCTTTGTTGAACTTAATAGTTAGATAAACTAAACTATTTTCCAAAAGTGTGCTCGAGCAAACTTGTTTACTCGGGTGCTAAGGCACCGTGCCGCAGTTGTTGCGGAAAAGGGAGAGACATCATGAAGAAGTCCACGTTTAACACCCTGCTTGTTGGTGGCGGTTTTCTGCTCGGCACGGCCGGCATCAAACTGCTCACCAGCGCTCCGGTAAAGAATGCCTGCGTGCAGGGCATCGCGTGCGGCATGCGCGTCAAGAACTGCTACCAGGACATGGTCGAGCAGGCCAAGGCCAATGTCGATGACATGGTTGCCGAGGCGGCCTACATCACCCAGAGCGAGGCCGCTGCTGATGAGGCAGCCGAGTAACGCTCCCAGGCACAAACTATGAGATTCTCGATTATTAGCGAGATCCCCGGCAGGACCCGTCTTCAATTGGCGGGTCCTGTGCCAGAGAGCGATCTCGATGCACTTCTTAAGCTTGGCGGCGATATCGACGGCGTGCACAAGGTACGCGTTTATGGCCGTATTGGCCAGATGGCGCTCGAATATGACGAGCAGTGTCGTGCGGGCGTGCTCGACGCCTTGGGTGCGCTCGATGCCCAGGCCATTGCCGACGCAAAGACGGGTTACGTGATGCAGCTTGAGCCACGCAAGCACAAGCTCGTCATGGATCTTGCCACACTTATCGGCGCCCACTACGCGCGCCGCTGGTTCCTGCCTACGCCGCTGCGTGCCATCTTTGTCGTGGCCGGTTACATGACCTTTTTGCGCGCTGCCCTCCGTGAGCTTGCACAGCCGCGCCTGACCGTTCCCGTGCTCGACGCTTCGGCCATCGGTATCTCGTTTGCCAAACGCGACGTCGATACCGCGGGGCAGACGATGTTCCTGCTCAACGTGGGCGAGCTGCTCGAGGACTACACACGCGCCATGAGCGAAAACGAGCTCATCAACTCGCTACTCGACGTACCCGACAAGGCGCAAAAAGTGGTCGGCGACACCGAGGTGAGTGTTGCCGCCACCGAGCTTGAGCCCGGCGACTTGGTCGCCGTTCGCACTGGCATGTCCATCTGCATCGACGGCGTGGTCGAGCAGGGAAGCGCCATGGTTAACCAGGCGACCCTGACCGGCGAGCCGCTTGCCGTCGAGCGCAGCGCGGGCGACGATGTATTCGCCGGCACCGTCGTGGAAGACGGCAGTATCTTGGTGCGTGTGCGCGCCAACACGGCTCAGACCAAGCTCCGCTCGATCGTCTCGCTCGTGCAGACGGCCGACTCGCTCAAGTCCGAGGGTCAGTCGCACATGGAGGACCTCGCCAACAAGATCGTCCCGTGGAACTTCCTGCTCGCGGGCTTGGTTGCACTTACCACGCGTAGCCTCATCAAGACCTCGGCGGCGCTGATGGTCGACTACTCGTGCGCGCTCAAACTCACGGGTTCCGTCGCCGTCATGACTGCCATGAGCGATGCTGCCAAGATGGGCGTCATGGTCAAGGGCGCCAAGTACTTTGAGTCGTTTGCCAAGGCTGATACCATTGTCTTTGATAAGACCGGCACGCTCACCGAGGCGCAGCCGCGTCTTGCCTGCGTGCTCACGACCGATGGCTGGAGCGAGGACGAGATTCTGCGCCTTTCCGCTTGCTTGGAGGAGCATTTCCCGCATCCGGTGGCACGCGCCGTGGTCAATGCGGCACGCGAGCGCGAGCTCGAGCACCGCGAGCGCCATGCCGCCGTCGAGTACATCGTGGCGCACGGCATCGCTTCGTCCATTGAAGGGCGTCGTGCCATCATCGGTTCCGCGCACTTTGTATTTGAGGACGAGGGTGCGCAGCTCGAGTCCGACATTAAGGAGCAAATCGAGTTCCAGATGCAGGGCTTGTCGCCGCTGTATCTGGCGGTCGACGGCACGGTCGTGGGCGTGCTCGGCATCGAGGATCCGCTCAAGCCCGGGGTCCGCGAGGCCATCGCCGACCTGCATGCGCTGGGCGTCAAGCATGTCGTTATGCTCACGGGCGACTCCGAGCGCACAGCCGAGCGCATTGCGCGCGAGGCGGGGGTCGACGAGTTTAAGGCCGAGCTGCTGCCCGAGGACAAGTACGCCTATGTGGAGCGCATTAAGAGCGAGGGGCGCCACGTTGCCATGGTGGGCGACGGCGTCAACGATTCGCCGGCGCTCGGTTTGGCCGACGTGGGTCTGGCCATGGGTGGCGGAAGCGACATCGCCAAGGAGGTCGCCGATATCATCCTGACCGATACGGATCTGGCCGCAATCGTGCGCCTGCGCCGCATGAGCCAGGGCCTCGTTGATCGTCTGACGAGCTCCTACTCTAAGGTGATGCTCACCAACTCAGCGCTCTTGGCACTGGGTATTACCGGCGCGATTACCCCGCAGACGTCGTCGCTGTTGCACAACGGCTCGACGATTGCGTACAGCTTGGACAACGCGAAAGCGTATCTGCGTTAGGGTTTTCGATTGAGCTTATGGCCTGCACCCGGGCGGTACCGCAGCCGCCAGGGTGCAGGCCTTTTTAGGCAAGTGCAGCTTTGATGGCAGGGGCTTCGGTGAGCTGCTCGGCTGCCTTCTCGTCTGAGCTGTCGAGTGCTGCCAGACTGCGGTAGACCCACTCGTTGACCTGGGTGTTCTTGACGCCTGCGGTCTGCATAAGGGCGCCTACCTCGCGGATTGCTGCGAACAGATCGGCTTTGGGACCCGCGAGCTCGACCTCGATGCCGTGGTGGGCGGCCACGCCGCGGTTCTCACTCACGTGGTCGATAAAGCCCTCGACGGTCTCGAGCTGCTGGGCGAGAGCAACATCATCGTCGGCGTCCAGCGCGACGAGTGCGTTCGATACTGTGAGGGCGGGATGTCCGCAGGGGACAAAGCCTTCGATGACATCCATAGCTTCGGTAATGGTTGAGCCCAGGCCTGCGAGGGCATTGACGAGTTGCTGCTTGGTATCCATAACGGTCCTTTCGACGGGTCAATTTTGCTTGGCGAAAATATACGTGACGCGATCGGTAGCAAAAGTGCGAAGTGCGGCGCACATTGGGGTCTTCACAGCTCGTGCATAGAACGGCTGTCCGCTTTCAGAACGTGGTAAGATAGCACTCCACAAGCGGGGCTCGCTCCGTATGTTCCTTGAAAAGTCGACGGGTGTTGGGTGCTCGTGCCCAATACCATCCAGACTTTCCCGACATTCGGGGGCGACTGGTTTCGACACGATAGCTCTGAGAGAGGAAGCAAGCCGAGGTCTCCTCGCCTCGTTAAACAGGGGTACCGTCAAATTGAATTGACAACAACTCTTCTTTTGAGCCTATGGCTCTCGCTGCTTAGTTTATAGCGGCGCGTCAACCCGGTGATTTCCCCGACACCGGCGCGACGTCATTTTAGGGGAATGCTCCTGCGCACGTAATCGGTATGGCGCAGGCTAAGACCGAACCGGTTAGGACGCCGCGAGCGTGTCGCTGCGCGCAAAGCGTCCGAGACAAAATCAGCGACTGAGCTTGGAGATGCCAATCAGGGGGCTTTCGTGGACCGGAGTTCGATTCTCCGCGCCTCCACCATAAGTAACAGGCAGGTAGATATTCATATCTACCTGCCTTTTTATTTCTAGTCCGTACCGCGGAGAATCGAACTCTGTGCAGGGCGCGGGCGTTAAGCAAACGCTACGGCAACGCAGGGTGGGACGCGCTTTCCCAATGGCGGCCCAGGCGGAAAGCACGTCCCGGAATCCGCATTCAGACTGGGACGTAGTTTACGGATGGCACATCAAGCGGAAACTACGTCCCGGAATCCTCATTCGGAATGGGATTCATCTTCCTGATGACGGGCTCAGCGGAAAATACGACCCGGAATTTGCTCTGAGACCGGGACGCGCTTTCCCGTCGACTGCCCCGACCCCTTAACTCCAAAACCTATGCGCCCTCCATTCCAAAACTGGGTAGAAGAAAGCCAAAACGCAATCGCAGGAGGTCAATATGACTGCAGAAGATAAGGCAAAGAACGCCGGCAAGGTCGCGCTCGTTTTGGAGGGCGGAAGTTTTCGCGGGCAGTTTACCGCGGGCGTGCTCGACGTCCTCATGGAGGCTGGCGTCGAGATTCCGGCTGTCTACGGTGTATCGGCCGGCGCCCTCAACGGCGTGAACTACAAGTCGCACCAGATCGGCCGTGCCAACCGCATCAACCTGGCTTTCTGCAACGACAGCCGCTTCATGGGCGCCGCATCGTTTGCGTCCACGGGCTCCATTGTGGGTTACGACTTTATCTTCAATGATGTCCAGGACCGCCTGGATCCCTTTGACAACGAGACGTTCGATGCGAGCCCCATCGAGATGTACGCCGTCGCGACGGACATGCTCTTTGGAACCGCCACGTACCTGCCGGTCAAAAGCGCCGTGCTCGATCTCGATGCCGTGCGCGCATCGACCTCGTTGCCGCTGGTGACGCCGCCGGTCGAGATTGACGGGCACAAATACGTCGACGGCGGCGTGGCCGATTCGGTTCCTATCGAGCATGTGCTGGAGGAGGCGGGCTTCGATCGTGCGGTCGTCATCGTTACGCAGGACCGCTCCTACGAGAAAAAGCCCTACGAGTTTATGCCCGCCGCACGCGCCCGCTATGCCGACTACCCCTACCTGCTCGAGGCTATCGAGACGCGCCACGACCGCTATAACATCCAGCGCATGCACCTGTGGAAGTATGAGCGCGAGGGCCGCGCGCTGGTCGTTGCTCCGCAAAAGCCGGTCGAGGTCGGCCATGTCGAACACGATCCGGCAAAGCTCCTCGACCTGTATATTCAGGGTCGCCAGGAGGCAAAGCGCTTGCTGGGAGATATCGAGGCGTTTGTCGAGCGCTAGCGTCGCGACGTCATGACCCATGGACGACATGTGCAGAAACTCTGGTCGGAGCCAAAATACCTGTTGACTCGGGCGGCGAGCGGGGTAATATGGACAGGTTACTTGCAGAGCCCCGTGAATCTCTGTAACAACACGTACTGTACATGGAGGAGTCTAAGTGATTTCGAAATCGACTCACTACGCCAAGCAGGGCGAGGTCCAGCGCAACTGGGTTCTCGTCGACGCCGATGGTGCTGTCTTGGGCCGTCTTGCCACCCAGATCGCAATGATCCTGCGCGGTAAGAACAAGCCCCAGTTCACGCCCAACAGCGACTGCGGCGACTTCGTTGTCGTCATCAACGCCGATAAGGTCCAGCTTACCGGTAACAAGGCCGACACGAAGACCTATTATCGCCACAGCGGCTACAACGGCGGCCTCAAGGCTGAGAGCTTCCGCCAGGCTATGGAGAAGCACCCGGAGAAGGTCATCGAGCGCGCCGTTCGCGGCATGCTGCCCAAGACCACCCTCGGCCGTGCCCAGATGACCAAGCTTAAGGTCTACGCTGGTGCCGAGCATCCGCACGCTGCCCAGAACCCCACGAAGATTGAGCTGGAGGCTTAAAGATGGCTGAGAACACCGTTGTCTACCAGGGTACCGGCCGTCGTAAGAACGCCGTCGCCCGCGTCCGTCTCGTCCCCGGCACCGGCAAGGTGACCATCAACAAGCGTGACGCCGAGCAGTATTTCGGCCGTCATCAGCTCGTTGAGAACGCCCTTGCTCCCTTCAAGGTGACCGACACCGCCGGTCAGTTCGACGTTATCGCTCTTTGCGATGGCGGCGGCATCTCCGGTCAGTCCGGCGCTCTGCGCCTGGGCATCGCTCGCGCTCTTCTGAACGCTGGCGACTACCGTGCTGACCTCAAGAAGGCCGGTTTCCTTACGCGCGATGCTCGCGTGGTCGAGCGCAAGAAGTACGGCCTCAAGAAGGCCCGCCGCGCTCCCCAGTTCTCCAAGCGCTAAGGTTTTATCTCCTTACGAGATACAATGTACAAGCGGGGCCTGCCGATTGCTCGGCGGGTCCCGCTTTTCTTTTTCGACTAGGGTGGGCGACTGCGTTTTGCCCACTTGGGAAGGAGCGATCCTATGCCCCAGAACATCTTCGGTACCGACGGCGTCCGTGGCGTCGCCAACGCCGACCTCTCGTGCGACCTCGCGTTTCGCCTGGGTCGTGCGGCGATCAAGTTCCTTGGTCCGGACATCTGCATCGGTCGCGATACGCGTCTTTCGGGCACCATGCTCGAGAGCGCGCTGACCGCCGGCATCATGGCCGAGGGCGGCCGTCCGCACTGCTGCGGCGTTATCCCTACGCCGGCCGTGGCACTGCTCACCGTTCAAAACGAGCTCGACGGCGGCATCGTCATCTCCGCTTCGCACAATCCGCCGGAGTTCAACGGCATCAAGTTCTTTAGCCGCAAGGGCATGAAGCTTCCCGACGCGGTTGAGGAAGAGATCAGCGCGTGGGTCATGTCCGAGGAGGCTATGGCTGCCGACACGCTGCCGACCGGCGCCGGCGTGGGTCACATCATCAAGATGAAGGATGCCCGCAAGGCCTATGTCGATCATGCCATCAGCACGCTCGACGGCCTTAAGCTCGATGGCCTGGTTGTTGCCGTCGACTGTGGCCACGGTGCTTCATGCCAGACCACGCCTGCCGCGCTCCAGCGCCTGGGCGCCACGGTCCACGCCATCAACACTGACTACTGTGGTACCGACATCAACGTCGAGTGCGGCTCCACGCACCTTGAGCCCCTGCGCGAGCTCGTGCTGCGCACCCACGCCGATATCGGTCTGGCTCACGACGGCGACGCCGACCGCGTGCTCTTTGTGGACAGCGAGGGCAACGAGATTGATGGCGACTACATTCTTGCCATCTGCGGCTCCGACCTTGCTGCTCGCGGCAAGCTCGCCAACTCCGAGATCGTCTCGACCGTCATGTGCAACCTCGGCTTCTCCATCGCCATGAAGGAGCAGGGCTTTGAGATGGTCCAGACTGCCGTGGGCGACCGCTATGTTCTTGAGCGTATGCTCGAGGACGGTGCCGTCATCGGCGGCGAGCAGTCCGGCCACATCATCTTCCTGGAGCACAACACCACCGGCGACGGCTTGGTGACGGCCCTGCAGCTTCTGGCCGTGCTCAAGCGCACCGGCCGCACCCTTACCGACCTTGCCGGCATCATGAAGAAGTACCCGCAGGTGCTCGTCAACGTGCATTCGGACAACAAGGCCGGCCTGGACGATTGCCAGCCCATTTGGGACGCCGTCGCTGCCGCCGAGAAAGAGCTCAACGGTCGCGGCCGCATCTTGGTGCGCCCGAGCGGTACCGAGCCGCTGGTTCGCGTTATGGCCGAGGCGGAGACGCACGAGCTGACCCAGCGTGTTGTTGACGATATCGTCGAGGTTGTCAAGCGCGAACTTCCCTAATGGCCAAAAACGGGTGCCAAGTGGTAAACTGACAAGGTTATTTTGATTGATTGGTATGTCCGAGGGGGAGCATGTTCACTAAAGTCCTAAGGTCTTTTGGTATGCGTGGTCGAGTCCTTACGCTGGATGCTCCCATCTCGGGTGATGTCATTCCGTTGTCCGAGGTCAATGACCAGACGTTTGCCACCGGCCTTTTGGGCCAGGGCGTGGCGATTCAGCCTACCGGCACGCGCGTGATTGCGCCGGCAGACGCCAAGGTCGAGGCCATTTTTCCCACGGGACACGCCGTTGCGCTCAACACGGTCGATGGCCTAGACGTGCTCATCCATGTTGGCTTGGACACTGTTCAGCTCGAGGGCAAGCACTTTACCGTACATGCGCAAGTGGGTGACATCGTCCATAAGGGCGATGTACTCATCGAGTTTGATCGCGAGGCAATTGCTGCCGAGGGCTACGATGTGACGGTTCCCATCTTGGTGTGCAACTCCGTTGAGTTCTCGAGCATCAAGGGTTCCGTTGGCGAGCATGTCGAGGAGATGGACCAACTCATCGTCGCTCGCGAGCGCTAGTGAGCGCGCTCGGCCTTTAGCCTACAATTCAAACACGTTTACGGAGGGCGCCCTTGAAAGAGGACGCCCTCCGTGGCAAGATGGGATTTGTCCGAAGCTAAACAGCTTTGGGTCACCGTGGACGGGCAGGGGCCTCGACGCGGGTAGACACGAGACATATACATTACGCGACCTCGCCCTGGTGGCCGCACACGTTGGTTGCGGCCGACGCGGGCCGCGGGCAAGTGCTTGTAAGGGGAGCCTTGCCTCTCTTGTACGAGAAAGGACGCGTAATGAAGATCATTAAAGCTAAAGACTACGAGGATATGAGCCGCAAGGCCGCCAATATCATCTCGGCCCAGGTTATCCTCAAGCCCGATTGCGTGCTGGGTCTTGCCACCGGCTCCACCCCGATTGGTGCCTACAAGCAGCTCGCCGCTTGGTACGAGAAGGGTGACGTCGACTTTGCCGAGGTCAGCACCTACAACCTCGACGAGTATCGTGGCCTTTCGCACGACGATCCCCAGAGCTACCACTACTTTATGCGTGAGAACTTCTTCGATCACATTAACATCGACCTGAACAACACGCATGTGCCCGATGGCTCCAATCCCGACGCTGCCGCTGCCTGCTCTGAGTACGACAAGATCGTCGCTGCTGCCGGTTACCCTGATCTGCAGCTGCTCGGCATCGGTAACAACGGTCACATTGGCTTCAACGAGCCCGATGACCACTTCTCCAAGGGTACGCACTGCGTCGACCTTACCGAGAGCACTATTCAGGCCAACAGCCGCCTGTTCGACAGCATCGACGACGTGCCCCGTCAGGCCTACACCATGGGCACCCAGACCATCATGTATGCCCGCATGATCCTGGTCGTCGCCAACGGCGAGGCCAAGGCACAGGCCGTGCATGACATGTGCTATGGTCCGGTTACCCCCGAGTGCCCTGCCTCGATCCTGCAACTGCACACCAACTGCGTTGTCGTTGCCGACGAGGCCGCCCTTTCGCTCTGCAAGTAGCGATAGCCTATCACCTCGACATAGCTTTGCCGAAGGCCTCCGCTTTGCGGGGGCCTTTTTGCTGAGCGCGCGCCGTGTGCTTGACGAAAATCTTGCCGCGAACTTGACGGGTGCGTCAGGTGCAGCATGATTCATTCCATAACAGATACTATGCATAAATGCTATGAAAAGGTCGTAGACGGTAGCTGGCGTTAGGTGAGTTGCGCAACACAATTGAACAGCACTCATTTGAGGTACACTGCCAAAGGATGGGACAAGCTGGCAAGCGCATTGACCTGCGCAAAGACTGATTGGTTGGGGGATAAGTTTCAATCGGACCACGCTGAACAAAAACTTGCCATTTGCGTACCAACAAACATCCTAAACCGTAGCATCGCTCTATTCATCTAGCGATACATATGGTCTAGCGTTACGGTGTCCATGTGGTCGAGTTGAGGAGCGGGCATGGTTAACGATTTGGGCAATACGGACGACCTCGAGCTTATGCCGCTGGGCAGTAGTTATACGGTGCGGCGCGATCGCTTGATGAACGAACTTATCGCCAAGGGCCGAAAGGCCGGCATCGTAGTCCTCTACGCGCCTGATGGCTTTGGGAAAACCTCGGTGTTGCTGCAGTATGCCCAAGAGGTTAAAAGCGATCCGACGCGAGGACCCGTGCGAATCATCGAGGCAGACCGCGCCATTGGGCGCGAGGTGTTTATGCAGCTCGAGGTCGTTACCGAAGAGCTTAAGGACAAGCCGCACTCCCTGATTGCAATCGATAACGTGCCTAACCTCAGCCAGAGCGAGACCGAGGAGCTGATCGACCGAATCCGAAGCCTGCGTGCTATGGGGGTTGGGGTCTTTATGAGCTGCCGTCCTTCGAATCGCCAGCTGATTCATGGACTGGGCGATTCGATTAAAGTCAACGCGCAGATGCTCAAGGTACATGCCTATGAGTATTCGGCGTGGGCATCGGCGTTTTCGATTAGCACATCGCTCGACTTCTATCAACTTACGCAGGGCGTGCCCGAGCTCGTCTCGGCTATGCAGTCGGGGCTATACGGACAGGGAGACGTTGCCCAGATGCTCGAAAACGAGATCGTCAATATCTACGGTGCGGCACTTGTTGATCTGGCATCGCTCGAGAACAACGCCCTGTTTAGTGTGGCATGCTTGATGGTCTTAATGGGCGAGGGCAATATTTCGGAACTCGAGGCTTGCGGTGTTAGGCTTTCGGCAATTGATCAGTCCTATCTTGTCCGCGATTATCCCATTTTTGGCGTTGATCCGGCAGACCGGAACTTTACCTGCTTGGGTACCGAGGACAACGCACGCCTGCGATTGCGCAAGCTGGTCGCCGAAATTCGCCCCGAACTTGTTGTGCGGGCAGCACGTATTTTGATTAAAGCGGGGCGCTGCGATACCGCGATGGACCTCGCCGACGCGTTTTTGGACCGCAGCGCGGTGTTGGAGCTTGCCGGGCAGTATGGGGTCGATCTGGCCCTGACGGGGCATGGAGGGGATATCTGCCGCGCGGCGCTGGGAAAGACCGAGGCAGATGGCCGGGCATCGGAGCCGACGCCTGACGAGGCGCTCGGCATCTATCTGGCGGCGGTGAGCGTCTCCAATACAAAGCTCGCGCGGTATATGGCCTCAATTATCGAGCATGCGGGCGAGCAAGCGATTTGCGAGCTCGATCCCGTGTCGTGGAAGGTGGCGCACGCGTTTACGGCCGCCTGTTATGGAGATAGTGGTCTGGGGCTTCCGACAGGCCATGCAGCGCTGGAAAGTGAGGCGTCTTGTGCCGTACTCGACATGCTGTCCGCACATGTTGAGATAAAGCATGGGCTGACCGAGCGGGCGAAGGGTGGTGAGATCCTCGCGAGGCTCAAAACAGATAAGGCCTACGATTGTGAGCTCGATATTGCGGGGACGTTTGTGCGGGCGGACCGCATGTTGACGGAGCTGTTTGATGGGTCGTATGCAGGGACTGACGAGCGTGATGACGAGATGACCCTGACGCTCGAGGCACTCGAAGCGCGTGGAATCCGAGCACTCGCCATCTGGGTGCGCATGGTATTATCGGCGCGGCGCCTGTTTGCCGGCATGCCGGTGACCGACGAGCAGGCATTCAATGAGCTCGACCGTTTTGCCGTGCGCGTGCGTGACAATCAAGTCCAGTTGTTTGGCTTGATATTGGAAGGCTGGCAGTCGTTGGCTGAGGGGCGTCCGGTCAATGCCAAATTCCGTGCGGTGCAGGTGCTCAGGCTTGCCGAGGAATCGATTGGATACATACGCGACAACGCACTGCTGCTAGAGCGCGCGGCATACTTACGCAATACATCGATGGTATCGGTGCGCGAAGAGGCAGAGCTGCTCGATTTGAGTCGGACGCAGGTCGGTGGTGCCGAGGCTTGGATGGTGGCGCTGCATTTGGCCTCCGCGGGCCGCGATAGCGACCTTGCAGCTTGGATGTCCATGAACCGCCCGGGGATTTTGGATCCGTCGTATCGGCTGTTTGCGCGTCTTGCGATGCATTGTCTGGGCGAGCCGGCTGCCAGAATTCGAAAGAAGCTCCCGGTGCGCGAGCTGTCGCGGTATTCGCTGCGTGACGACTTTGAGGGCGAAGGCGAGCGTCTGTTCCAGGCCGGCGATGCCGAGGGTGTCGATGTGATTGGCCATATCGAGATCCGCATGTTTGGGGCGTTTCGCGCCGAGCGCGACGGGTTTCCCATCACGGATAAGATGTGGCGCCGCAAGAAAGCGGCGACGCTTGCCGAGCGGCTTGCGCTGGGCATGGATGCACTGGTCGACCGCGAGACGCTGGCTATGGAGCTGTGGCCCCATGCCGAGTTCAATAGCGCTCGTAACAATCTGTACTCGACGATATCGCGCCTGCGTTCGGCCTTGGGGCCGACACCGGACGGCAAGTCGTGCGTGCTGATCCAAAACGAGTGCATTGGGCTTAACGGCGATTACGTCAAGACCGACGTGCGATTGTTTGATCAGATAAGCCGCGAAGTTTTGGGAAATCGCACGGGTGCGCGCGGACCCCATCTGATCGAGCTGTGCCTTAAGATCGAGCAGCTCTACGCCGGCCCGTTGTATGTTCCCAATGGCTGTAATCCCACCTACTTTTTGCGTATGCGGCGCATTATGGAATCGAAGTATATCGACTGCATGATTCGGGGCACGAATGCCGCCCTAGAAGAAAACGACCTGCAGTCGGCGGTATGGCTGGTGGAGTCGGGGCTGCGGCAAGAGACGGCGCGCGAGGACATGGTGCGTTGCGCTATGCGCGTCTACGGTGCGGCGGGGCGACGACGCGATATCGTCGAGCTGTACAGTGGGCATATGCATCACCTGAGGGAGCAGGTCAATGGCGTGCCCGAGCCCGAGACGCGGCGTCTATACGAGCGCTTGGTGGAGGGCAGGCTTAACCGCGTGCTCGTCGAGCGATAAAAAAGAGCGTCCGAATTGCTCGGACGCTCGCAAGCTTGATGTATATTGGCTCGTCGGATCGTTGGCTCTTAGACGAGCTTAATCTTCTCGATGTCCTTGCGCGAGGACTCGCGATACAGCGAGAACTTGCGGCCGATAACCTGGACGACCTCGGCATGGCAGCGGTCGGCGAGCTCTTCGGCGGCCTCGCGGGCGGAAAGGCTGGAACCATCGAGTACGGAGCACTTAACGAGCTCGTGCTTCTCCAGGTAGGCGACCGTCTGCTCGACGGTGCCCTCGTTGATGTCGGACTTGCCGATGATGATGGCGGGGTTGAGGTGATGGGCCATGCTGCGAAGCTGCTTGACCTGGGCTCCTGTCAGTGCCATGGGTTCTCGCTTTCTATGTTATGGGGCGCCCCACGATGGGGCCTTAATCTACGTGAGCTGTCCCACGATAGCGCAGGAACGGCGCGGTGTGGGGCGTGTTTGCCCAGTTCAAAAAGAATGCGGATGCCGAGCGGGAGAACAGCGCGGGTTACAGGCGGACGTGTACGGCGGCCGAAAGCGGTCTATGGACGGACCGAAGAGACCGGCTCCCATGCAATAAACGCCCAACGGACCTTGCGGACGTGGTCGAGCATGTAGCGCCCCTGCGGCACGCCCTTGGACCCTGGCTCGCCGGCATGGGGATTCTCAATCATATGCTGAGCGACGTAGTCGCGCAGACGGTCAATCTTATCCTCGTTACCGTGCTCGAGCATGCGGGAGAAGTCCGCCACGCCCGCCTCAAGGCTATCGAAGGTATCGCGACGAGGCGATTCAAAGTACGCAACCTGCGGCAGGGCACCCATCTGAATGAGGATATTGAAGGCATACACAAAGCCATTACTGCAGGTAACCGAGGCACCGATGGCGTTCATCAGGTGCAGGTCATAGCGCGGGCTGGAGTTGGCGACCATCGTGACAGCACAACGCCGACGAGCCGTTCGATCAAGCTTGGCAAGCGCGCCTTTTAGGTTGGTCGTGGTGACAGAGCGACTGGCAAAGGCAACATCTACCGCTTTCGCGACCGGTCCAACCAAGTCCCAGTCATCATCCAAAGCAAGCTCAAGCGGTGTAATGCGATCCTCGAGCCCATAGTACTCAATGCCAGCATCAAGCGTGCCCAACATGGCAGGGGAAAAGTCAGCAGCAATCACGGGATGCCCAGCCTGAGCAAGCGGAATAGCAATCGACCCAGCCCCACACCCCATATCAAGCGCCGACTCACCAGGCTCAAGCGCCAACAGCTTCATAAAATCCCGAGCATACGGAGCAGTCTCAAGCGGCCGAAAATGCCGAGCCCGCTTATCCCACTCAAAAGAATCATCAGCCCGCCGTCGACCAGCTTGCAGGCGCATCCATTCGCCATTCCAATCAGCAGAAAGAAGCTCAGAGCGAGCATCCCCATCAACCACGGGCCAACCTCCTAGCAACAAAAAAGCGACTCCTCCCAAAAGAAGAGCCGCAACAAGCATATATCAGAAAGAACCGATCCAACGCCAAACCGCCATATCGACCATGCAGTGCAGGAGCGAAGCGACTGCAACCGGGATAGAACTCAACCGAGGTCCCGTTGTGCGGGAGCCCCGGGGAGGGCAAATATATAAGGTCGATCGCGAGTTCCGCACGAGCCGGAGAGCACTGTCCGAGCAGGCGACCTTATATATTTGCCCTCCCCGGGGCTCCTCGCCCGAACCCCTCAGCTAGTTCTTGAGCGAGTTCAGCGGCGCCGGGAAGCGTCCGCCACGGTGGGCAAGCACGGTGCCGGCGTTGGGGTTCACCGGCATGATGGGCGCGCGGCCGAACAGGCCGCCGTACTCGACGCAGTCGCCCACGCCCTTGCCAATGGCGGGAATCACGCGGACGGCCGTGGTCTTGTTGTTGATGACGCCGATAGCCATCTCGTCGGCGATGATGCCGGCGATGGTCTCGACCGGGGTGTCGCCGGGGATGGCGATCATGTCCAGGCCGACGGAACACACGCAGGTCATGGCCTCGAGCTTCTCGAGCGAAAGCGCGCCGGCCTCGACGGCGGCGATCATGCCGGCATCCTCGGACACGGGGATAAAGGCGCCGGAGAGACCACCCACGCTGGAGCTGGCCATGACGCCGCCCTTCTTGACGGCATCGTTGAGCATGGCGAGCGCGCAGGTCGTGCCCGGGCCACCGCAGGTGCCAACACCGATGATCTCGAGGATGCGGGCAACGGAGTCGCCGATGGCAGGCGTGGGAGCCAGCGACAGGTCGACAATGCCCTTCTCGACACCCAGGCGATGGGCGGCCTCGCGGCTCATGAGCTCGCCGGCGCGGGTGATCTTAAAGGCGGTCTGCTTAATCTTCTCGGCGACCTCCATCATCGATGCGGAATCGGGCAGCGTCTCCAGGGCTGCGGCCATAACGCCGGGGCCCGAAACGCCTACGTTGATGACGGCGTCGGCCTCGCCACCGCCGTGGACGGCGCCCGCCATAAACGGGGAGTCCTCGACCATATTGGCAAAGCAGACAAACTTGGAAGCGCCGACGGAATCCTGGTCGGCCGTAAGCTTGGCGGCGTCGATGATGGTCTGAGCCGCCATGAGCACGGCATCCATGTTGATGCCGGCGCGCAGGCTGGCGACGTTGACGCTGGAGCAGACGCGGCTGGTGGTAGCGAGCGCCTGGGGGATGGACTGGATGACGCGGCGGTCGGCGTCGCCGATGCCCTTCTGGACGAGTGCGGAGAAGCCACCCAGGTAATCGATGCCGAGCGTCTCGGCCGCGCGGTCGAGGGCATGCGCGATGGGGGTGAGGTCCTCATCCTTGCAGCACGCGGCGATCTGCGCCACCGGGGTGACGGAGACGCGCTTGTTGACGATGGGGATACCGTACTCGCGCTCAAGGTTCTCGGCTGTCTCGACCAGGTGCTCAGCCGTGTGCGTCACGTGGTCGTAGATCTTCGTGCACATGCGGTCGAGGTTCTCGTCGCCGCAACCCATGAGCGAAACACCCATGGTGATGGTCCTGATGTCGAGGTTCTGCTCCTCAACCATGCCGCGGGTTTCCGCGATTTCTGCGGGCGTGATCGCCATCCTTGCGCTCCTATCTGCCAAAACGAGCATAGTCTTGTCTATTCTAACGTGCCGCACGTGCCAAGTGGCGCGTGCGGCACGTTTTGGTGCTCGGTTGTTTCCGTTGTGTTACTGCCCAAAGACCTCTTCGGCGATGCGTGCGCTCTCGGCGGCGTCCTTGGCGTAGTAGTCCGCGCCGATCTGCTTTGCGTATTCGGGGGTGAGCACGGCGCCGCCCACGATGATCTTGACGCCCGGCACCTCGGCATGAAGCAGCTTGATGGTTTCCTCCATGGCGACGACCGTGGTGGTCATAAGCGCCGAGAGGCCGACGAGCTTGATGTCGCGCTCCTGTACGGTCCTGAGCACCTCCTGCGGGTCGACGTCACGGCCTAGGTCAAAGACGGTATAGCCGTAGTTATCGAGCAGCATTTTGACGATGTTCTTGCCGATGTCGTGGATGTCGCCCTTGACGGTGGCCACGCAGATCTTGCCCTTGTCGGCAATCTCGCCGGCGGGCATCAGCCGCTTGATGGTGTCGAAGCCCACACGCGCTGCCTCGGCCGAGGCCATGAGCTGCGGCAAGAAGAACTTGCCTTGGTCAAAGAGGACGCCAACTTCGTCGAGGGCGGGGATAAAGTGGTTGTTGATGAGGTCCATGGCGTCGTGATCTGCCAGCAGACGCTCGGTCTCGGCCGCGATTTCGCCCTTGCGGCCCGAGACGACCATGTGGCGGATGGGGTCGTCATCGGCGCTTGCGGTGGTGCTTGCGGCAGGCGCGGCATCGCTCGTTGCTGACTGAGCGGCCGCCGGGTTCGCGGGGATCTTGTACGGATCGGTCCAGCCGGCGTAGCGCTCGATGTATCCGGTCGAGCCCTCGTCCTCAATGCTCAGGACGCGATAGCTGTAGACGGTGTCCATAAAGCGCTTGGAACCCGGGTTCATGATGGGGGCGTCCAGGCCCGCACCAAAGGCGGCGGCCAAAAAGACCGAGCCCAGCAGCGGGCGGGCAGGCAGGCCAAAGCTGATGTTCGACACGCCGAGCGCGCACTTGACGCCCAGGCGCTCCTTGCACAGAGACATGGCACGTAGAATCTGCTCAGCCTGGCGCTGGTTGGTCGAGGCGGTCATGACCAGGCAGTCGATGAGGATGCGGTCCGGGCCGATGCCGTAACGGGCGGCCTCGGCCACGATGCGCTCGGCGATGGCGAAGCGGGCCTCGGCGGTATCGGGGATGCCGCCCTCGTCGAGCGTAAGGCCGACGACGTTGGTGCCGTAGTGGGCCACCAGCGGAAAGATCTCATCCATGATCTGTTGTTTGCCATTGACCGAGTTGATGATGGGCTTGCCGGCGTAGCGGCGCACGGCGGCCTCGACGGCTGCGGGGTCGGTGGAGTCGATCTGCAGCGGCAGCAGCGTGGAGCCCTGGAGCTGCTCGGTGGCCTGCTGGATGACCTTGACCTCGTCGATCTCGGGCAGGCCCACGTTGACGTCCAGGATGTCGGCGCCCTGCTCCTGCTGGCTGATGCCCTGACTCACGACGTAGTCCAGGTCGCCGTCGCGCAGGGCCTGCTGCAGGCGCTTTTTGCCGGTGGGGTTGATGCGCTCGCCGATGACGGCGATCTTGTGGCCGTCGCAGGGGAGGTCCACGACCGTCTGGGCGCTCGTGACCGACATGCTGGGCTTGCGGTGGCGCGGGCTGGGCGTGTGGTTGTCGATAAGCGTGCGCAAGGCCGCCATGTGCGCCGGCGTGGTGCCGCAGCAACCGCCCACGACGCTCACGCCGTCCTCGATCATGCCGGCGACGGCCTCGGCGTACTCGGGTGCCTGGATATCAAAGACGGTATTGCCGTCATCGTCCACGCGGGGCAGTCCCGCATTGGCCTGCACCATAACGGGCTTGTCGGTGACGGTGAGCATGCGCGCGGCGAGCCCTCGGAGCTCGGCCGGGCCCTGGCTGCAGTTGATGCCCAGGACGTCGGCGCCGATGGCGTCGAGGGTGATGGCGGCGACCTCGGGGCTCGTGCCCAAGAAGGTGCGGCCGTCTTCCTCAAAGGTCATAGTGGCAAAGACGGGCAGGTCGGAGTTCTCGCGGCAGGCGAGGACGGCCGCCTTGATCTCGGCCAGGTCGGTCATGGTCTCGATAATAAAGAGGTCGACGCCCGCAGCGACGCCGGCGCGCACCTCCTCGGCAAAGAGGTCGTAGGCCTCGTCAAAGCTGAGGGTGCCCAGGGGGCGCAGCAGGGCGCCGATGGGGCCGATGTCGCCGGCGACGTAGCGGGCGCCGGCCTCGCGGGCGCAGGTGACTGCCGCGGCAAAGACGTCTGCCACGGTGGCGGCGCCGTCGAGCTTGTGGGCGTTGGCGCCAAAGGTGTTGGCGGTGATCACGTCACAGCCAGCTTCGACGTACTGACGCTGGATATCGGTGATGACCCGGGGTTCCTCAAAGTTGAGCAGTTCGGGCAGGGCGCCTGCCTTCATGCCGGCGGCCTGCAACATGGTGCCCATGCCGCCGTCAAACAGCAGGTGCCCGGTGCCCTCGATGGCGGCACGCAGGCGATCGTCCTTAATGCGAAGGTCATCGATCGTGCGCGTTTTGTACGCGGCACCGTTGCAGCGCGCAGCATTGACGGGTGCCGCCAGCGCGGCACCGTCCAGATCATGAGTGATAAGCGGAGTAAACATCGATGGCTCCTAATGGCTGGAATAGCAGGTGGTGTGGGCGGCGCGGAAGCGGCAGTGCTCACGCATGCGGCAGATATTGCAGGTGGGGCGGCTCTGGGCGTCGTGGACTTCGCCGTCAAACAGGCCGATCACCGCGGTCACGCTCTTGGTGGGCATGAGCAGGCTGGTGGGGGTGACGGTCAGGCCGATGAGCCGCGTGGCGTTGAGCGCATTGACGATCGAGCGCTGGGCCGAGAGCGGGCAGTCGCCATAGCCGGGACTAAAGCGCCAGTTGCCGGCGAGCCCATGAACGGCGGCGTCCGTCTTGACCTGCTGGTCCATTTGCTCAACGGCGGCTTCTACATAGGCAGAGCATGCGGCGTCGAGCACGGCGCCTTCCAGGGGTTGCTGAGCTCCGGTGGTTCGCAGACGGCGTTCGGCAGACATCCCGAGGGTACATGCCATGAGCGCCGCCAGGCGGGCGTCCTTAAGGTGGCGATAGATATCACGACCCCGCAGCTCAACATTGGTGCCAACCAAGCGGATGCAGGGCTCGCCCTGCTCGTCAACGCCCGTGGCATCGACGGCAAACACGCGTCGCACGCCGCGGGGCTCGATATCCAGCTCTAGGCGCTCGACCACAAGCTCAATTCGTCGTGACAGCTCGGGCTCAATCTGCTGGCCGCCGTAGCCCAGATACCGCAGCATCTCGGCACGGTCGACACGAGGGTGGTGGGCAGCGTCGATACGGTAAAGCGCCGGCGACGCAAGGTCGGCCGGCACTTCAACAACGGTTGTATCGACGTGCGGTTTTTCCATTACCCCAGGCGCTCCATAATGGTCGCGGCGATTGCAGGACGGTTCATAGTGTACAGGTGCAGACCGTCGGCGCCGTGCTCCTTAAGGTCGCAAAGCTGACGAGCAGCATAATCTACACCGGCTGTCTGCAGGCTCTCGGGGTCGTTCTCGTACTTGGCGAGGATCTTGATGACGGGGGAGGGCAGCGACGCGCCGCACATAAAGACCATGCGGCTGATCTGCGACTTGCCCATAAACGGCATGATGCCCGCGGTAATGGGCACGGTGATGCCGGCCTTGTCGGCAAGCTCGCGGAAGCGATAGAAGCACTCGTTATCAAAGAAGAGCTGTGTCACAAAGAAGCTTGCGCCGGCATCTTGCTTTTGCTTGAGATGCTCGACCGAGACGTTGAGGTCCTCGCAGGCAATGTGGCCCTCGGGGTAGGCTGCGGCGCCCACGCAAAAGCCGGCGTCGACGAGCTCGGGGATGAGGTCGCGGGCGTAGGCGTAGTCCGAGGCGGGCTTGTCGTCCTCAGTCGCGCCAGCGGGAAGATCACCACGCAGGGCCAGGATGTTTTCAACGCCGGCGGTGCGATACTCGTCGATCTTGGCGGCGATATCGGCGTGCGAGCGGCCCACGCAGGTAAGGTGTGCCACCGAAGGTGTATCGAATTCGCTCGTAATCATATGCGCGATGGGGGCGGTGGTGGCACCGTTACCCGAGCCGCCGGCCGAGCAGGTGACCGAGACAAAGCTCGGCGAAAGCTTGCACAGATTGCCTGCCACTTCGCGAGCCGTGTCGAGGGTTAGTTCGCCCTTGGGCGGGAACATCTCAAACGAAACGGGTGTGGTGCCCTGGGATGCTGCCTGCTTAAAAACCTCGTCGACGCGCATATCGTGCTCCTTTAGATGCCTGGGTGCGATGTTTTGTTGCAAGGATTCTACAGCACCACTGCGCTAAGGTGGAGTTTCACTCGCTATTTGGGGATACCAATCGAAAATGCTTCGCTATCGGCATTTCCTATAACAGGGTAGTCAATCTAAGATGGGGCTATATTGAATGGTATTTGATGCGAAATACCAGTTAAGAAAGCCCCGTCCCAAATTGACTACCCTTAAATCGTGGGGAGAGGTCTGCAATTTATACAGTTGATTGGCTGTTGAGGGTGGCAACGCCGCCTCGATAGGGTAACCTCATTGATTGGTTTCGCGACAGCAACATAACGGTAATGTCGCGGAAACACGGCGAGTCTAAGCTATGACTCGTTCGTTAGTAATCAACACCGCATCTCACGCGGTGCCGATACGAAGGGAGTTCCGTATGGCCGAACTTACTGACCGCTTCGGGATCATGGTGTTCTCTGAGGAAGTCATGAAGGACTACCTCCCCAAGGACATTTGGAAGCGCCTTGCTGCAACCCTCGAGGACGGTGAGCCGCTCGACCTGGATGTGGCCAACGCCGTTGCCCACGCCATGAAGGTCTGGGCCATCTCCAAGGGCGCGACGCACTACGCGCACTGGTTCCAGCCGCTTTCGGGCATTACTTCCGAGAAGCACGACAGCTTCCTCGAGCCCAACCACGACGGCACCGCCATCACCAAGTTTACGGGCAAGAACCTCATCCAGGGCGAGCCGGATGCCTCCAGCTTCCCCAACGGCGGCCTGCGTGCCACCTTCGAGGCCCGTGGCTACACCGCTTGGGATCCTACCAGCCCCGCCTTCATTAAGGACGATGTCCTGTGCATCCCCACGGCTTTCTGCTCCTACACGGGCGAGGCCCTGGACAAGAAGACCCCGCTGCTGCGCTCCATGACCGCGCTCTCGCGTGAGTCCAAGCGCGTTTTGGCGCTGTTTGGTAAGACCCCCAAGAAGGTCGTTCCTTCCGTGGGCGATGAGCAGGAGTACTTCCTGATCAAGAAGGACGCTTACCGCAAGCGCAGGGACCTGGTCATCACCGGCCGCACCCTCTTTGGTGCTGCTCCCTGCAAGGGCCAGGAGCTCGAGGAGCACTACTTTGGCGCTATCCGCCCCACCGTCTCGGCCTATATGAAGGACCTGGACGATGAGCTGTGGGCGCTTGGTATTCCCGCCAAGACCAAGCACAACGAAGTCGCTCCTTGCCAGCATGAGCTTGCCCCTGTCTATGGCGAGGTCAACGAGGCCATCGACCAGAATCTGGTCATGATGGAGAAGATGAAGCTCATCGCCTCCCGTCACGACTTGGTCTGCCTGCTGCACGAGAAGCCCTTCGAGGGCATCAACGGTTCGGGCAAGCACAACAACTGGTCGCTTGGCACCGAGTCCGAGAACCTGCTCGATCCGGGCGACACCCCGCTCGACAACCTGCAGTTCATCGTCTTCCTCACCGCGGTGATCGAGGCCGTCGATAACTATCAGGAGCTCCTGCGTGCCTCCGTTGCCTCGGCCGGCAACGACCATCGTCTGGGCGCCAACGAGGCTCCTCCGGCGATTATGTCCATCTTCCTGGGCGACCAGCTTACCGAGGTCGTCGAGAAGATCATCGATGGCAAGGCTTCCGTCCATGCCACGCGCGGCGTGCTCGACCTGGGCGCCGATACCCTGCCCAAGCTGATGCAGGACAACACCGACCGCAACCGCACCTCCCCGTTCGCCTTCACCGGCAACAAGTTCGAGTTCCGTGCCTGCGGCTCCGAGCAGAACGTCTCCGACTCCAACCTGGTGCTCGATGCCGCCGTGGCCAAGTCGCTCAAGTCCTTCGCCGACGCACTCGAGGGTACGCCCGAGGATAAGTTCCAGGACGCCGCGCTCGAGTACTGCAAGAAGGTGCTGACCGATCACCAGCGCATCCTGTTCTCCGGCGACGGTTACTCCGACGAGTGGCCCATCGAGGCCGAGAAGCGCGGCCTTGCCAACAACAAGACCACGGCCGACGCCCTGCCCGCCTTTGTTTCCGATAAGGCCATTGCGCTCTTTGAGGAGACGGGTGTCCTGACCAAGGCCGAGGCCCAGTGCCGTTACGACTGCAAGCTCGAGAAGTACAACAAGCTCATGAACATCGAGGCTACCACGATGGTTCGCGAGGCGCGTCGTACCTATCGCCCGGTCATTACCGCCTACGCCACCAAGGTCGCTAAGGGCCTCGAGACTATTCGTGCCGCCGGTGCTGAGGCCGCCATGCAGTGCGAGCAGAACACGCTCAACAAGCTCTGCAACGGCATCACCGCCATCAACGACTCCATCAAGGCGCTCGACGCCGTGCATCAGAAGGCCGAGGCCCTCGATGGCCAGGAGCAGGCCAATGTGTATGCACACGAGGTCGTTCCCGCTATGGATACGCTGCGCGCCGCCGTGGATGCCATGGAGGAGATCGTGGCCGCCGACTACTGGCCGGTCCCGACCTACGACGACATCCTGTTCTACGTGTAGAACGTAACTGACATATCGTCACGGTATTGAGCCGGGGTCCGCATCGCGCGGGCCCCGGCTTTTTGTTTGAGAAGGACGCTTTGAAGCCCGTTTTGCAACTGATTCACCCACGCAATAAGGGGTCGTGGGCAAAAAACGTCAAATATGAGTACTGTCACAAGTGCTGTAGCATTATTTTTTTGTAAAATATGCTGTGTTACGCAACATATGTCCAAGTACTTAGCTGATAAAAGCCTGCAATTCTTCCGCCGTAGGATTCCTGGCGTCTAAATCGCCTTCTGGTGATATGCAATCGCTGTTACTAAATTGGTAACAGTACTCATATTTGCTATTTTTTGCCCACGGGCCCTTGGATGACAGTGTGATTTAATGCCCTCGGGGTTCGAATCCCCGGCACATGGATAGCAAAAAGCCCGTCACCGCGAGGGCAACGGGCTTCTCAGTTTAAATGGTGCCCCCAGCGGGATGTCCGCGTGCGGCTGGCGCCGCCCGCCTTCGCTGCGTCGCTCCGCTCCTTGCGTGCTGCGCTGGAAAACGCTTCGCGTTTCCTCAGCTCCGCACCCTGTCGGGTTCGAATCCCGGCATACCGGTAGCAAAAAGCCCGCTACCGAATTGGTAACGGGCTTCTCAGATTCTGTGGTGCCCCCAGCGGGATTCGAACCCGCGATATCCACCTTGAAAGAGCTGCACTCGAACGTGCAAGCAGATAACAACAGTTCAAACGCGAACGCTTTAACTGGGGTTTTGATGCAACGCGGTACAAAGCGCCGCAAAGTAGTACACTGCATTTTGCGGCGGTTTTGCGGCGCATTTTGCGGCGCGTCGAGTGAACGGAGATACCGCGATGCACTACACGAGCGTACGGATCAGGGAACGCAAGGGGCGCGGCCTGATTGCCGAGGCCTCATACAAGGACGAGGCCACGGGCAAGTGGCGCAAAGTCTCGACGGGTTTGGAGGCCACGGGCAAGCGTGCGGCCCAGAAAGAGGCCGAGGCGTGGCTAAGTGAGATTGAAGCCGAGTGGCAGAGGAAACAGCAGGAGGCGAGCGCCCTTACCGCGCTCGGGCTGGATGCCGACGCGCCACTCACGGTGAGCGCCTACGTTCGCCGCTATCTGGACGGAAAGCGCCACGAGATAGAGCCGTCCACCTTCAACGGGTATACGCGCTACCTCGATAAGCAGATAGCCCCGACGCTGGGGGACGTGGAGCTATCCAAGCTCAACCCCGACACGGTAAGGGCGTGGGTGGCGAAGCTGTCCGAGGGCTACAGCGCCGTTACCGTTCGCAAGTCGCTCACCCTGCTCAGGTCTGCCATGAACGATGCCATTAACTCGGATCTGCTCATTAAAGACCCAACGCGCGGCGTGAAAGCGCCCAAGGGCACGAGGCCCAAACCGAACGCGCTCACGGTCGAGGGCGTGCGCACCGTCCTCGCAGTGCTCGACGCGCTCGACCTCACGCCCCAGCTGCTCGGTATCAAGATTGCACTGTTCACGGGTATGCGCGAGGGCGAGATATGCGCCCTCAGATGGTCGAACGTGGACATTGAGCGCGGCACGCTCTACGTTGACGAGGCGTTGGGCAGGGACGGCGCGGCCTACTACCTCAAAGACGCAAAGACCACGGATAGCGCCCGATACGTCACGTTCGGCAGTGCCCTTGCCGACGATTTGAGGGCGAGACGTGAGCAGATAGAGGCCGATTGCCGCGCCGCTGGGGTTCCGTTCAATGAAAGGTTTTTCGTACTCGGGGACATTCGCGGCGGGTTCCTCAGACCTCAGTATCTGGGCAACAAGTGGCGCGAACTCGCAGGCGCTATCGAGATAAAGGGAACTCAGGGCACGCGCCCCACGTTCCACGACCTACGTCACACGTTCGCAACCATCGCCATTGAGAGCGGCGTTGACGTAAAGGCCGTTTCCGCCATGCTCGGGCACTCAAACGCGGCTATGACGCTCAATACCTACGCCGACGCAACGCGCGAGGGTAAGCGCCGCGCCGCCCTAGCCGTTGAGAACGCGCTTACCGTAGGGGGCGGCGAGTGATGGGGACAGGTGCCGAGGGGCTGGACAAGTTCCACGCTAGGGCGAGGCGGGCGCTCGAATGGGGGCGCGAGGTGGACGGATTCCGCGCGGCGTTCCCAGATGACGCGGCCAAGTGGCTCATGTCGCATGGCCTCGATATGCAGAGCCGCCCCAAGTTCGCTGACGATTCGGACGCCATTAAGCGCATATGCGAGAGATACGGCGTTAAACAGGCCTCAATAGCTAGGGCGTGCGGCGTAGGGCCGTCCACCGTCTCAGCATGGGCCAATGAGCCGCGCAAGGCTAAGCCCCGACACGTGCGCGAGATAATCGACCTCGCAGAGGGGCTAGGGCGTGGGGGCGAAAGCGCTCAAGCGTTTAACGAGTTTGTGACCGGGTTGCTAGATGCCCCCAGCAGGGCAAGCGGGGAGCTTACCGCCAACGAGGACAGGGCCGAGGATATAGCAGGTATAGCCGATGCCTGTTGGTATCTCACCGATGCCCAGCTATCAGCCCTAATCGAGGTGGTGCGCTCAATGTTGTTGGCAAACGGTGAAGATACTGATGTTTTGTTCTCACGAGGTGATGAAATCGATTCAGTTTGGAGCCTAATCCGAGGGCACTAAACCGAACGAAATAGCTACGAAACGAACCGTAGACGCACTATCCGCGCCTACGGTTCGTTTTATGCGCCGAAAAATGAATAGCAAAATGAACGTTTCAGCGTTTCCGCAGGTAAACGGCGTGGTGGACTGTTCGCGTTACGCGCGGTACAAACTGAACCAAACGCGCGCGAACGATTCGGTAACTACCTACGGAGGGGTTGCAATGTGTACTCAGGAACAGCTAGACAGGTTGGCGGCTATCGCGCAAGAGGGGCGTTTTGAGGAACTGCCCAACCCGCTATCAGCGCCCGAGGCGGCGGCGATTGCCCGATGCTCGAAGCCGACAATCACGAGGGCGTGCAAGTCGGGCAGGCTCAAAGCCGTTAATACGGGTATGCGCTGGAAGATCAACCGTGATTCGCTGCTTGCATATGCGGCGCTTATCTAGGTGGCGGACATGAGGCCACTAAAGGCGGCACTTGCCGCTATCAGACATGCAGCCAACCTAGACGTTCAGGGCATGAGCCAAGCCGAGATATCAGCGGAGTGCGACAGGTTGGCGTTCAGAACGTGCGGCATGGGCGAGGGTGCCCCTTATCGCCGCTGGGCTATGGGCAGGTTCCACGCTATAGGGCGCGAGCTGGTGCGCCGCAAGCGCCTAGGAGGTGGCGGCGATGTGGAACGAGGACGTTAGAGCCGTACCAGTCCGAATGGGGCGGCTGCTCACGGTATCGCAGACGGGGGCCGTGCTCGACATGAGCGAACGCACCGTTAGGCGGCTCATCGCCACGGGTGCCCTAACGACGGCGAGGGTTGGGCGGCGCGTCTACGTAACTCGTAGCTCGGTGCTCGGATCGGCGGGATGCGATGCCTAGGAACAGCGCCCCCCGTTTCACAAAGGTATACGCAGGGGGCTATAGGGCTATCGCGTCCGTAAACAAGTCGGCGGCGGTTCTCGCCGTACTTATGCAGTACTCAGACAGCCCAAAGCCAAGAGGCGGGTACGACCCCGCGAGCAGCCCAGAGCTGAGGGGCGGCGTACCCGTCTCTATCCCCGTGCCGACGATATGCGACCTAACGGGCCTAGATGCTAAGCAGGTTGCGAACGCGATAGGAAGCCTAAAGGGGAAAACGGTATACACCCGTGGCGGCAAGGCCGTGCCCCTGCTCGAACTGCTCGACCATGCGCACAACGGCAGGACGGCGGTATATGCCTTGCACGTGGAGAACTCGCCAAGCACTGAGCCGTGGGAGTTCTTTAGCGAACCGCCTAAAGCTACTGGTACGCAAGTACCTACAGCCGACGGCGTAGCTACTGCCAAACCAGAACCAACCCAAGAGGCTAAAGGTACTGGTTTAGCAGATAAAGGTACTGGTTTAGCAGATAAAGGTACTGGTTTAGTAGAGCGTAGCTACTGGAATAGCAGTATGAAGCTACTGCTACAGCAGTACCCAAATAACTATAAGGAAGGTAATAACTGTATACAGAGGGGAGATGACAAAAACGCGCCGCTCGAAAGCACCTCAAAACTTGCCCGTTCCAACTGCCCCAAATGCGGGACGGGAATAGCGGGACAAATCACGGAGGCGGGAACGCTTTTCGGCTACTGCCCAAAGTGCCGTGAATCTGTCTCGATGCCCGTACCCTCAGAGCTAAAGGCGGTGAGGGGCGAGGACGGTTACACGCTCGAAAGGATGGACGGTCTAACGGACGGCCCCGACGATGCCGAACGAGGTTAGGCATGGAGAGGGCTAGAGCGGCTATTCATGCCGAATGGGTTCCCGATGCCCTAAGCCGTTCACGGTGGGGCGCTGCGCATACCCTCAAGGATATCGAGGCGGCGGAGGCCGAGGCAACGGGAAAGCGCCAACGCCTCATAGCCGAGGCGCGTGAGTGCATGGAGCGGGTCAACGACCTATTGGGCGAGGCTCAGGCCACGAGGCAGGGGAAAGCTAGGAGGTGAGGCCGCTATGGGCGAGTTCGATTTTGCGGGTGAGCTGGAAAAGCTCGACGATTGGAAAATGCCCGAGATGTGAGGCGGGGCGCACTGTGGGAACGGGTGCGCCCCGCTTTTCGCCTCGATCAATCACGGGGGCGGCGTATCAACCCGCGCGGCGCGGCATGTGCAGGGGTTCGGTAGTTCGGGCGTTCCCGGCGGGGAGGGGAAACGGGCCGCGTTCACTGTCCTAACCTCGATACGGGCGAAGCGGAGACAAGCCCACGAGAGGAAAGAGGCCGACATGGACGAGAGCGAGAAACGCCGGACGATGCGGGGGGGGGGGTGCTCAGGGCGATCTATCCCCGCACGACGAGGGTACGGGGCGTTCTCCACGTGGCTCACGGGCGATTGTATGGAGCCGACGCTAACGGCGGGGATGATGGGCGTTTGGGTTCCTCGCATACCCGAGGTTGGGGAGATAGGGCTTTACAGGTTGCCGCCATATAGCCCGAGGACGCAACGATTGGCTCGAATTAAGGCGTTTGAGGCCGAGGACGGGCGAGTACTGCTAACGCACGACAATAGGGCCTATAAAGACGATTTGAGGCCCCTAGGAAAGGAGCGGGCAGGCGAGGGCGGTATAATGTTCATGGGTACGCTGGTGGAGGTGTACGAACCCGTGAGGGGCGTGAACCTAAAAGCCCTACCAGAGGAATAGGGGCGAAGCGCTGCCGTGCGCCCGTTCCCGAGGCGGCACGTCTCCCCGCAGGTTTTCCGTTCACTACCTGCGGGACGTTCCGAGCGTGCCGTGCCGAGTGCGGGGCGTTCAACCTGAAGTTTCTGAAGCCCTAAAAAGGCCGTTCAATCTCAATAATCGCAAGCCAAAAAAGGGCCGTATCCCAGTGCGCGGGATGCGGCCCCGCTGCTTTAACGTCAACTTTGTCAACCATTAAAAAAGGGCGGGGAGGGGCGTTCAATGCGAACAATGCGAAGCCCTAAAAAAGAGATTCGGCGTAGTGCCGAGGCGATACCGCCCGAGATTTGCGGCGCGTTTGCGGCGGAGTTTTGCGGCGATTTTGCGGCGCATTTTGCGGCAAGCCCCTAAAAACGAAAACAGGCCAAGGCTGAAAACGTGCCTTGACCTGCTCAAATGCTGTGGTGCCCCCAGCGGGATTCGAACCCGCGATATCCACCTTGAAAGGGTGGCGTCCTTGGCCGCTAGACGATGGGGACAGCGGGAAAGAGTATAGCAGACTTTTTTGCCGGCGCGTATATCGTTGGCAAACTGGAAAACCACCACAAAGGTGCCTGTCCCTTTGTGGTGGTGAGGTGCTAGGGGAGCAGCTTCATGGCGGTGTCGTGGGCGGCGTGTTCGTAGGTGTCGTCGAGGGACTTGAGCGGCAGCAGGGCTGTGGCCTGCGCATCGCCGCGGCGCTCGAGGGCGTGGGTAATGAGCCAGTCGGCGAGTTCGGGATTCTTGGGTAGCGCCGGTCCGTGCAGGTACGTGCCGATGACGCCCTTGTAGATCAGGCCCTCAAAGCCGTCTTCGCCGTTGTTGCCGGTGCCCGTGACGACGGACGTTCCGAGTGGCGTGGCATCTGCGTCGAGCAGAGTGCGGCCGCCGTGGTTCTCGAATCCTACAAAGGGCTCGGGTGCCAGGTCGGTCTTGACGGCGACGTTGCCGATCAGTCGGTCGGAGCCGCGTACAGTTTCGGCGGCAATGACGCCCAAGCCCTCGATGCGATCTTCACCCATGTAGTACGAACGGCCGAGCAGCTGATAGCTGCCGCAGATAGCAAGCAACGAGCCGCCGTCCTCAACATAGGCCGCAACCTTGTCTTTTTGAGCGAGCAGCTCGTGCGCCACGGCCAGCTGGTCGCGATCGGAGCCGCCGCCCATCATGACGATATCGGCGTCGGTGAGATCGAGCGCCTCGCCCATGCGGACCTCGTCCACGCGAACGGGGATGCCGCGCCAGGCGCAGCGGCGCTCGAGGGCGATGACATTGCCGCCGTCGCCGTAGAGGTTGAGGGCATCGGGGTACAGATAGACGATGCGCAGGGGGCGCGAAAGCTCGGTCGGCGCGACGCCGACGGGGACGGCACTGCCATCGGCGCACGTTGCAGCGTGGGCGGCAACCGTAGCCGCATCGGTGCCTTTAAGCTCGTCGAGCTCCTTGACCAGCGGCGGAAAGGCCGTGTAGTTGGCGACGGCATAGAAAGTGTCGCCGGCGGCTTCATCCGCAACGGCACCGATCGCCTGCTCGATATTCGAGATAATCGCGGCATCGATGCCGGCGTACTTGAGGCGTACCTGCATGTCGTGCGCGCGCGTGCCGCCGGCAAAGGCGACAAGCCCCGTTGTATCGGCGATGCGCTCAAAGTCGACGTCGTAGATCCACGAGACATCGTGGCCGTCGGCGTCGTTGTCGTTGAGGAAGAACGCGCAGAGTCTGCCGCCTGCCGTCTTGATGGACTGGATTTGTCGATCGAAGCCCACGGGATTTTTGGCCAGGTTTGCCTCGACGGTTCGGCCGGCGATATTCCAACGGCCCATGCGACCACCTGCTGGCACGTAGGCGTCGAGCGTGGGCTGCAGGCGTGCGGTGTCTACGCCCAGCTCGTGGGCGGCGAAGAAGGCTGCGGCTACGTTGTAGACCATATACAGGCCGTTGTAGCGTGTGGCGATGTGCACGGCAGCCGCGTCGGGCGTAGATCCAAAGACCAGGTCAAAGCCGTAGCCGTCGCAGCCGAGCTCCACGCTCGTCACGCGACGGACAAGCCCAGGGCGGGTCCAGCCGCACGAGGGGCAATGGTATGCGCCAAGCTGTCCGTACTGCACATAGTCGTACTCCAACGGTGCGTTGCACTGTGAGCAAAAACGCGAGTCGCTAATGCGGTCGGACTCGGTGCCCGTGGCACCGTCGATGCCAAAGGCGATGCTTGCATTGGGAACGCGCGCGGCGATCGAGGCGCACAGCGGATCATCGGCGTTATAGATGAGCGTCGTTGCCGGCGAAAGCTCCAGCGCGTGGGCGATGACGTCTTGGGTGTGGTCGATCTCGCCGTAGCGATCCAGCTGGTCGCGGAACAGGTTGAGCAGCACAAAGTAGGTCGGCTTGAGCTTGGGCAGGACGCGCACCGTGTAGAGCTCGTCGCACTCAAAAACGCCCACGCGCTTGCCGCTGCTGGTGTGCTTAAGGCCGCCGCGGGCCTCGAGCAGCGCGCCCACCACGCCCGGCTCCATATTGTTGCCGGCGCGGTTGCATACCACGGTGGCGCCGCTGGCGGCAACGGCGTCGGCGATGAGGTTGGAGGTGGTGGTCTTACCGTTGGTGCCGGTGATCACCACGCTGCGGTCGACAAGGCCCGCGAGGTCGCTCAGCAGCTCGGGGTTGATCTTCATGGCGATGCGGCCGGGGAGTACGCCGCCCTGGCGCTTAAGGACGGAGCGCAGCCCCCAGCGGGCGATATCGCTCGAGGTGCAGGCGAGAGATGAGCGGAAGTTCATGAAGCCGTTCCTAACGTGAATGACATGGTCGTGGCGTTTGCGCCGTTAAAAGCCGTAACGGCGCGCAAATTCCTGGGCAAGCTGCGATACGTCTTCACAAGCGTTGGCCCAGGGGGCAAAGTCGGGAGTATCCGAGATAATGCCGTCGGCCTCCCAAACGGCCTGGTGCGAAAGATCCCACGGGTCGTGCGGCTCGGGTCGGCAGGGAAGATACGGCGTCTGGTACATGGGGTTCAGCAAGAAGAACGCGCCGCCCTCGCAGCGGTTGGCAAACTCGCGCAGCGCGCGTGTCGCCGGACGCATCTTGTTTGTTTTGAACAGCAAAATCGTGCGGGCGAGCAGGTACCAGGGGGAGTTCTCGAGTGCATCAGCTCCCACCTGCTCCTCGAGCTGGTGAGCCAGGGCAAAAAAGCCGTCCTGGTCTTCCAAGCGGGCGAGGGCGAGCAGGACGGTGCCGGCAGCTCGGGTGGGATAGCCTTCTGCCTTAAGGACGCGGCGAGAATAGTTGGCGGCAGCACGGTAACGAGCGCTCGCCATGCACAGCTGCGAGATGGCCTCGAGCGTGTGAAGCCAGCCAATAAGCGCCGGCTCGCTCACGGTAAGGTCTGCTGCGGTGACACCGTCGGCCAAAACATTATTAGCCCAGTAGTGCGGGGCCTCCATATCAAACCCGGGCACGCTCTGTTGCAGGTAGTCGGCCGTACTCGTCTCGAGCTTCATCAAGTCGCCCAGGCAGGCATCGACGGGCGTGTCCGCCAGGATGATGGCGAGCAACTGGGCGTCGAGGACATGCGCATCGACGCGAACAATCTTGAGCAGCTCATCGCGCATATCGTCGAACAGACGATTGCGCGTCTGCTCAAACTCCTCGTCGCTGCCCATGTCTTCGATGCGACGAAGCTCGTCAAGCAAGTGACGATGAACGCCGGCATAGGACAGCAGCGCTTGGGCATGCTCGGTCTGCGCATACTTGTGAGGGTTTGCGCTGATGTCGTTATGGACAAGCTCGCGTGCTGCATCGGTGAGTTCGGGGTGCGACGCCAGATAGGTGCGCTCCAGATAGGCGGGGATGTAGACGCTCGGATCCATTAGAGGTCTCCTCCCTTAAACGGCAATCCCTGTTCGGCCGCGCGCAGGATTCGTTCGTCGATCTGAGAGCGCACGATGTCGTTGGTGGCGACCCAGGCGGCAAAGCTGGCGTTGTCGGGCGCGCCTAGGCCCTCCTGCAGCACCGGCGTCGCCTCGGACAGGGCAAGGACAAGCTCATCGGTGGAGCCCGGACCTACGTTGACGCGGGCATAGATGCCATCGGGAAACTCGGTTTGGAAGTAGAGTGCTTCGGCTGCGTGCGGGCATGAGCGCACCAGGATGCGCAGGTAGTGTTCGGCGCCCTCGTAATCCAGTTCGCGCCAGGCTGCGCTCATCAGTGCGATGAGCGTCCACGGGTCCAAGTCGCGCTCTGCGTCCTTGGGACGGCGGCGCAGCGGCGTGTTGGCAAGATAGGGTACGGAGTGGGCGGAACGAAAACGCTTGAGCTCCTCGGCAGGGTATTCGAGCTTTGCCATGGCAAGCATCGCGGTATGGCGGACGCCAGCGGGGTCGTTGGGCGCAAAGTCCAGGCTGCGATTCGCGGCATCCAGCGACATGCGGTAGCGGCCGCTAATGAGCGCGCGCGATGCCAAGGCGGCAAGCCAGCGCAGGTAGGGACGGCGGGTCAGGTCGCCTGCGGCCTCACGCTCGTAGGGGTCCTGTGCCGAGGCAATCTTGAGCGCCAGGTCGTGCTCCACCTCGTCGCACTTGGACACCAGATACTGTACGTATTCCTCGTTGGATTCGGCGGTGAGCGCCGTCAGCATGCGCTGAGCATCCCAGTTGGCCGGATCGAGCGCGGCTGCCTCGCGGAGCATGTTCTCGGCGGCTGCCTCTTCCTGCTCGGCTTGGGCATCGTCGGGGATAAAGGGAATGCGGTAGTCGACGGCCTCGACCACCTTGGCGATCAGATGCCCGGCGCGGTCGCGGTCGTGCACGATGAGCGGTGCGGGGTTGCGGGTGAATTGCTCCATCAGACGCTCGACGGCGGGGCCGTCAGTGAGCGGGATATTGTCGCGGCGCAAGGCCTCAAGAACGAGGCGATGGCAATCCTCTTGAATGGGATCGAATGCCATGGGGCCTCCTTTGCTGCGGTTAGGGTTCAAATATCTCTATATAAAGTTCTAGTTTACCCGCATGTGGCACATCGGGGGTGCCGCACTTGGACTTGCACCTTTGCACCACGAAGATGGATGTCGCACAAATGTCGGCACCTCGGTTGCGCGGGTGGTATCACAGTGCCGTAAGCGGTCGATTTTTGGCGGCGAACGGGGCATATTTTTGAGGGGCACAGTCCTGCCCGGGATATGTAGTCAACCCTGATAAAACGTTTGCCCAGCTTGGGAGTATGAATGCCCCACAAGGGTCTTCAGGGATAGAAAAAACGTTTCATCATTGTCGGCTTTAAGTGAATAACTGACCAACCAGAACGGTAGAATAGTGTTTGTCTGAGCGTTGAGACGTTTAGACATCGCGCATTGTCATCGCCGGCAACGCGCAAAACGGTCCTAACGGAGCCAATCGGGTGCTCCGTTATATACGCAAGTCTAAGAGGGGCTTGTTTAGGAGGCACAGTATGGGACGTTTTACCAATCCTCGCGATCTGTACTTTGGTGAGGGCGCTCGCCACGAGGTGAAGAACCTCAAGGGCAAGAAGGCCATCATCGTTTCTGGCGGCAGCTCTATGCGCCGCGGCGGGTTCCTGCAGGACGTTGAGGCCGACCTCAAAGAGGGCGGTTTCGAGGTCAAGCTGTTCGAGGGCGTCGAGTCCGACCCGTCCATCGAGACGGTCATGAAGGGCGCCGAGGCTATGCGCGAGTTCGAGCCCGACTGGATTATCGCCATCGGCGGCGGCTCGCCCATCGATGCCGCTAAGGCCATGTGGGTCTTCTACGAGTATCCCGAGGAGTCCTTCGATAACATCATCCAGCCGTTCAGCTTCCCTGAGCTGCGTCAGAAGGCTCATTTCTGCGCCATCTCCTCTACCTCCGGCACCGCTACCGAGGTCACCGCGTTCTCCGTCATTACCGACTACGCCAAGGGCATCAAGTACCCGCTGGCCGACTTCAACATCACCCCTGATGTCGCCATCGTCGACCCCGAGCTCACCTACACCATGCCCGCCAAGCTGTGCGCACACACCGGCATGGATGCTCTGACCCACTGCATGGAGGCCTACGTTTCCACCTGCGCCTCTATGTTCACCGATGCCAACGCCCTGCACGGCATCCGCGAGATCGTCGAGTGGCTGCCCAAGTCCTATGCTGGCGACCATGAGGCCCGTCAGCACATGCACGAGGCTCAGTGCATCGCCGGTATCGCCTTCTCCTCGGGCCTGCTCGGCATCGTTCACTCCATGGCTCACAAGACCGGTGCGGCCTTCGAGAACGGCCACATCATCCACGGTGCTGCTAACGCTATGTACCTGGGCAAGGTCATCCAGTGGAACTCCAAGGACCCGCGCGCTGCTGAGCGTTACGCTTACGTGGCCAAGGAGATCCTGCACCTTCCCGGCGAGACCAACGAGGAGCTCATCGCTGCGCTCGTCCAGAAGATTCGCGACCTCAACGACCAGCTCAACATTCCGCAGTCCATCAAGGATTACGCGAATGGCGGCGTGAAGGTCGATGCCGAGAACCCGCAGATGGTCTCCGAGGAGGAGTTCCTCGCGAAGCTCCCCGAGATCGCCGCGAACGCCGAGCAGGATGCCTGCACGCCCGAGAACCCGCGTGAGACCAAGGCTGCCGACTTCGAGAAGATTCTCAAGGCTTGCTACTACGACACCGACATCGATTTCTAATCGACTCTTGTTATCGTAACGAGGGGCTCCGCACGTATCCGTACGGAGCCCCTTTCTTTTTTAGAGAATGGGATAGTTATGGCTGCAATTTTCAATAGCCCCAGCAAGTACATCCAGGGTCCGGACGAGCTCGCCAAGCTCGGCTCCTATGTCGAGCCGCTCGGCGCTAAGGCCCTCGTCATCGTGACGCCTTCGGGCAAGAAGCGCGTTGGTGCCAAGATCGAGGGCGGCTTTGCCGAGGCTAAGGCCGAGCTGCTGTTTGAGGACTTTAACGGCGAGTGCTCCAAGGGCGAGGTCGACCGTTTGGTGGTGCTCGCGCGCGACAACGGTTGCGACATCATCGTCGGTGTCGGTGGCGGCAAGATCCTCGACACCGCCAAGGCCGTTGCCTACTACCTGGAGTCCCCGGTTATCATTTGCCCCACCATCGCTTCGACCGATGCACCGTGCTCGGCGCTTTCGGTACTCTATACCGATGACGGCCAGTTCGATAAGTACCTGTTCCTTAAGGCAAACCCCAACATTGTCCTGATGGATACGACGGTTATCGCGGCGAGCCCGGTGCGCCTGACGGTTTCCGGTATGGGCGATGCACTCGCAACCTACTTTGAGGCCCAGGCGACGCATGATGCCGACGGTGGCACTTGCGCCGGCGGCAAGGGCGGAATGGCCGGCCTGGCGCTCGCCAAGCTCTGCTACGAGACGCTTATGGCCGATGGCGTCAAGGCCAAGGTCGCGCTGGAGAAGGGTGCGCTGACGCCTGCCGTCGAGCATATCATCGAGGCCAATACGCTGCTTTCGGGCATTGGCTTTGAGAGCTCGGGCCTTGCTGCTGCTCATGCCATCCACAATGGCCTGACGATGCTGCCCGAGTGCCACGGCATGTATCACGGCGAGAAGGTCGCCTTTGGCACCATCGTCCAGCTGGTACTCGAGGATGCCCCGACCGAGAAGCTCGAGGAAGTCTTGGGCTTCTGCATTGAGCTGGGCCTGCCGGTTACGATGAAGGAACTTGGCGTTGCCGAGCTTACGCGCGAGCAGGCCATGATTGTTGCCGAGGCCGCCTGCGCGCCCGATGACACCATGTGCAACATGCCGTTTGAGGTGACGCCCGAGATGGTCGCAAACGCCATCCTGGGTGCCGACGCGCTGGGCCACTACTATCTCATGGATGAGTAAATCAAGCTAAGGAAGGGGCAAAGCCGGCAGATGGCTTTGCCCCTTTTTGCTATGGTGCAAAAAGGGGTCAGGTTACTTTGCACCAATTGTTGTTGATGAAAGGGCGGATTCTCGTATGGCGCTTCCCATGGTTTATGGCGGTCCCGGACGATATGTTCAGGGGCCGGGTGAGCTCTCGCGTCAGGGCAGGTATTTGTCATGGTTGGGCTGCGCTGCCTATGTCTTGTTTGACCAGGGCACCGAGGATCGGCTGTGCAGGCAGATCGTCGATGGATTTCTGGATGAAGATCTAAGCGAGCCGTTCTTTAAGATTTACAACGGTCCGTGTACGGAAGATGCCGTTGTCGAAATGGCCAAGGAAGCCCGGGCCGAGTATTGCGACATGGTGGTGGGCATTGGCGGTGGCAAGATGCTCGATATCGCCAAGGCCGTTGCGTTTTATGCCGAGTTGCCGTTGTGCGTATGCCCCACGGCGGCTTCGATGGACGGTCCGTGCAGCGCGATTTCGGTGCTGTATCACGAGGATGGGTCGTTCGACCGCTACCTGATGCTCGAGAAGAATCCAGACCTGGTCGTGGTCGATACCAACGTGGTCGCGGCAGCCCCACTGCGCATGACGGTCGCCGGTATGGGCGACGCGCTGGCAACGTACTTTGAGGCGCGTTCGTGCGCCGCGGCGCACGGCTCCAACGAGCACGGTGGCACGCCGGGACACTTGGCCCTGGTCGCGGCACGTGCCTGCTACGACACGCTCATGGAGTGTGGTGTCGCTGCCAAGCGCGATCTCAAAAAGGGCCGTACATCGCCAGCGGTTGAGCGCCTGATCGAGTGCAATATTCTGCTCTCGGGCGTCGGCTTTGAGAGCGGTGGCTTGGCGCTTGCCCATGCCATTGCCAACGGCCTGACGATTTTGCCCGAGTGCAAGGCCATGCACGGCGAGGCCGTAGCGTTTGGCCTGGTGGTGCAGCTGCGCCTGGAGCGCGCGCCTGAGCTTGATCGGGTGCTCGAGTTTTGCCAACGCGTCGGCCTACCGACGACGCTTGAGGAGCTGGGCCTTGGCGAGATTTCCGATGCCGACCTGCAGGGTGTTGCAAATGCGGTCTTTAGAAACGAACGCAATATGGCTAACGAACAGACCAAGGTGACCAGACAAAAGCTCGTGCAGCTCATGTGCGAGGCATAGTTTGGCGCTTGATTGACCTTGTGCAATCGAGGTGGCGATAGGCATAGGCTATTTGCCGCAAAGATACGCCGCGTGTAATTTGCCCGAGGCGTGAGCTAATGGCGTATCATTATCTATCGCTTGTTTGCACTGCTCAGGGAGGGGCCGCGCATGGCGCAGGAACACGATCTGTTTGATGACATTATCGAGATCAGCAAGGGTTTCGACTTTCTTAAAAACCCGCTTGGCGGCGTGACCGATGCACTCGATCCGTCGGCGCCGCAGTGGAATCCTGCCGACTACAAGGAGCGCCCGCGCGGCAACACCATTCCGTGCCTGACCTGCAAAAACGAAAAGAGCGGTTGCACCGCGTGCATGGACGTGTGCCCGGTCAACGCTATCGAGGTCGAGGAAGACGCCATCGAGATCCTCGACTCCTGTCGCAAGTGCGGCCTGTGCGCCGCTGCCTGTCCGACCGAGGCGATCATCTCGCCGCGCCTGGCGCCTAAAAACCTGTATGACGATATCGTCTCCGCTGCTACGAGCCACGAGACCGCCTACGTCACCTGCACACGCGCCCTCAAGCGCATGCCGCGCGAAAACGAGGTCGTCGTTGCCTGCGTGGGCGATATTACGGCCGAGACCTGGTTCTCGGTACTGGCGGACTATCCCAACGTGAGCGTCTACCTGCCACTGGGCGTGTGCGATAAGTGCCGCAACACCGGTGGCGAGGACATTCTGGGCGAGGCCATTGCTACCGCCGAGGAGTGGGCGGGTACGGGCATGGGCCTGGAGGTCGACCCCAAGAGCCTCAAATGCCATAAGCGCCGCGAGTACGAGCGCAAGGAGTACATGGATAAGATTGCCCGCACCACGGGCCTGACGGTGACCAAGCTCAATCCGGCGACGGCGGCGCTGGCCTCGGTGACGCAGAAGTTGAAGGCTCACCGTCACCAGATCACGCAGCTCGAGCGCACGCTCAACACCATGTGCGGCACCACGACGACCAAGCGTCGCCGTTCGCTCACGCACGGGCGGCAGCTGGTGCTCTCGACGCTGCAGAACCACCCCGAGCTTGCCCAGAATATGCAGGTGAGCACACCGGAATGCGATTTTGACAAGTGCACGTCGTGCGGCGAGTGCGTCAACGTGTGCCCCACGTTTGCCTGCGATTTGGTGGGAAGCGGTCGCTTTGCACTGGAGTCCACGTATTGCCTAGGTTGCGGAGCCTGCGTCAAGGTGTGCCCCGAGCATGCGCTCAAGCTGGTCGAGCACGATGCGTCCAATCTGGTCGTTGTCGACCCCGAGGCCGAGGAAAAGGCCGCTCAGAAGGCGAAGGCTCACGAAGAAGCTGAGAAGGTTAAGGCCGAGGCAAAGGCCAAGCTGGACAAGATGCTCGACCAGGTGGAAAAGCTCGCGGGCTAGTCAGCGAGCTCTATCTCTGCTTCATTTGCGCCGTCGTGGTGTCCGGATTCGCCCGGATGCTGCGGCGGCGCTATACTTATACGGTTTGAAGTACCTGTACCAAAAGGAGCTGTCGTGTCCCTTTCCATCGGTATCGTGGGCCTGCCCAACGTGGGCAAGTCGACGCTGTTCACCGCGCTTACCAAAAAGACCGGCCTTGCCGCCAACTACCCGTTCGCCACGATCGACCCCAACGTGGGTATCGTCGACGTGCCCGATAGCCGCCTGCAAAAGCTCGCCGACATCGTTAACCCGGGTCGCATTGTGCCGGCTACGGTCGAGTTTGTCGACATCGCTGGCCTGGTGAAGGGCGCCAACGAGGGCGAGGGCCTGGGCAACCAGTTCTTGGCCAACATTCGCGAGACCGATGCCATCTGCGAGGTCGTGCGCTACTTTAAGGACCCCAACGTCATGCGTGAGGTGGGCCGCACGGGCGGGTTCGTCGATCCCGCCGGCGATGCCGACACCATCATGACCGAGCTCATCCTGGCCGACATGGGCACGCTCGAGAAGCAGCTGCCTAAGCTCGAGAAGGAGGCCAAGCGCGACAAGGAGCTCATGCCCAAGTTCGAGGTCGCCAAGCGCCTGCTTGCCTGGCTCAACGAGGGCAAGCGCGCCGCATCCATGGAGATGACCGACGAGGAGCGTGCCGCCGCCAAGGGGCTGTTCCTGCTCACCATGAAGCCCATCCTGTATGTGGCCAACGTGGACGAGGATATGCTCAACGACGACCTGGCGCCCATCGATGGCGTCAAGCCGTTGCCCATCTGCGCCAAGATTGAGGCCGAGCTTTCCGAGCTCGATCCCGAGGACGCCGCCGACTACCTGGAGAGCCTGGGCCTGGAACAGCCCGGTCTGGACGTGCTCGCGCAGGCGGCCTATAAGCTGCTCGGTCTGCAGTCGTTCTTTACGGCCGGCGAGATGGAGGTCAAGGCCTGGACGGTTCGTCAGGGCGCGACCGCCCCGCAGGCCGCCGGCGTCATCCACACCGATTTTGAGCGCGGCTTTATTAAGGCCGAGGTCATTGGCTATGACGACTACATCGAGCTCGGCGGTGAGCAGGGCGCCAAGGCCGCCGGCAAACTGCGTATTGAGGGCAAGGACTATGTTATGGCCGATGGCGACGTCGTGCACTTCCGCTTTAATGTGTAAGGACGACGCGCATGTTTAAATATGGCAAAAAAGCTGGCTACATGGGTATTGCGCTGCTCGTACTTGCGGTGATTCCGCTGGTGGTTGCAGCGTTTGTTATCCCCAACATTGGCCCCGAGGTGGCAACGAAGTTTAACGCAGCCGGCGAGGTGACGCGCTGGGGTAAGAGCTACGAGCTGTTGGCGCTGCCGGTACTCAATCTGCTGCTGAGCGTGGCGACGTACTTTACGGCGGGACGCCAGGCAAAAAATAATGATGACTCCGCCGCCATGGCGCGCATCGTGTGCGAGCGCTACCTGCGCAACGGTTGCATCACGGGTGTGTTCCTCAACGTGATCAACGTTTACTTTATGTACTCGGCGATTACCGGAACGGGCTTTGGCTTTGGTTTCTAGCTTGTCCTTCTAGGCAACGAGCCTGCACGCATATTCAATGGCTGCTGCGAGGCCGCCGCTCGACCGTGGTTGAAAGACTACATCGGCGGCGGCCTCGTTTTCGTATCCGGCGCCGCGAAGGGCGAGTGCTATGCCGGCTTCTAAAAGGAGCGGCAGGCCGCGTTGGCTGGTTGCGATTACGGCAACCTGATTGAGCGAGCAGCCGTGCGTTTGGCATTGAATGGCAAGTTCACCTTGCGCCGGGCAAGGGGCCAGAACGGCGGCGACGCGACTTGATAGCAATGTAAATGCTGTGCGCTCATCGGGCGAAAGGCATTCAGCTTCAACGACGACGAGCTTGGGCGGCGCGCTGTTTGTGCGAAGCGTGGCTCGGTACATGCGGACCGAAGAACCCGACATAGAAAACTCCTGTGTATTCGGGAAAACGTAAACTATAGTTTACGTTTATGTTCGGCTCCATTTCAAACTCGGCTGCATGGACGAACGTGCGAAACAGATTCTTGGCAGGCGGGTCGAAGAGACACGCAGGGACCTTGGTATCTCCAAGGTTGATTTTTGTGTGGCGACAGGAATCAGCCGACCCTACCTCGACCGAATCGAAGATGGGACGGCAAATTTCACGCTCAAGGTTCTATTTAAGATCGCACCCGCACTCGGTATGACGGTGTCAGAGCTTCTTGAGGGTATCTAATAGGGGATACCCGCCGACAGCTGAATTACGCCATCGGGATGCGGTCGTGGTTGACTTGGCTGTAGAACAGACGCTGAATCTCAGCCGCATCGCGTGACTGGCCGAGCGCCCACATGGTTTTGGCCACGAGCGTCTCGGTGGTCATGTCATCGCCGCGCAGAATGCCCGGATGATCGGCGTAAGCACGGCCAACCTCATAAACGCCCAGATCGAGGCCCTCTTCGGGGACCTGCGTGGTCATAACGACGGTGCGGCCCGAATCGACCCAGCGGAAAATTGCCTCTTGGAACGACTCGCCCGACTCACCAAACTCGGGGATACCGCCAATGCCAAAGGTCTCTAGAATCACGGCGTCGTAGCTATCGGCTAGGGCGTCGAGGATGCCCGGGTTTACGCCGGGCGTAAGCTTGAGTACAAATACGCGCGGGTCGATGCTGTCGTAGAAATGCACCGGGTTTTCGCCCTGATGCGTACCGTGAAGCCCGTTGCGCACGATGCGGCCGTTGCGGATATAGGCGATGGGCGGATAGTTGACGCTAATGAACGCGTTAAAGCTCATGGTGCGCTGCTTGCGGGCGCGCGTGCCGGCAATGGCGACGCCGCCAAACACGATCGAGACGTCGTGCGAGTGCTCATCGAGTGCATAGAGCAGGCTTTGGTACAGGTTGAGCTTGGCGTCGGTGAAGGGGTTGCCCATGGGCTTTTGCGAGCCAGTGAGCACGATGGGCTTGGGGCTGTCCTGAATCAGGTAGGAAAGCGCTGCCGCGGTGTAACTCATGGTGTCGGTGCCGTGCAGAATCACGAAGCCGTCGTGGTCGGCATAACCCTCGACGATGACGTCGCGGATACGCATCCAGTCACTGGGGCGCATATTGGTGCTGTCGATGTTCATGGGCTGCACTACGTCGAGCTCGCAGAGGCCCGAGATCTCGGGGACGCTCTGGGCGAGCTCCTCACCGGTCAGGGCGGGGGAGAGGCCGTTGCCGTCCTCGGTCGATGCGATGGTGCCGCCCGTGGCGATGAGAAGGATGCGCTTCATGCTGGTATTCCTATCGTATTTGCCGCCGCAAGGGCGGAGTCGTTCGGCAGTATTGTGGCACAGGGCGTCCAATGTTCAAACGTATTACATCATCTGTAACGTTTGGTAACACTTCAATTGCCGTCAAATAGGGGCCTAGGTCGTGCGTTTGCCGTGCGCTGATGGCTGCGAGGGGCGAGAAACCCCATATAACGTGTACACTATGAAGGCTATTTTCGTTCATTCACGCGGGTGGGCACCGGCTCCCCGCCAACAAGAGGGGGAACCATGGATCAAAAGGCTTCCGCAAAGGTCCTCGTACTCGACTTTGGTGCGCAGTACGGTCAGCTCATTGCCCGTCGCGTCCGCGACCTCAACGTGTATTCCGAGATTGTCCCCTGCGACATCTCGGCCGACGAGATTCGCGAGATGAACGCCTCTGCGCTCATCCTTTCCGGCGGCCCGGCTTCTGTGTATGCCGAGGACGCTCCGTCCATCGATCCTGCCATCTTTGACCTGGGTCTTCCCGTCCTGGGCTTTTGCTATGGCCATCAGATCACGGCCGTGACGCTTGGCGGCAAGGTCGGCCACTCCGAGGTGGGCGAGTACGGCCGCGCCACCATCACGCGCACGGCCGGCGCCAAGCTCTTTAACTCCACGCCCATGGAGCAGACTGTGTGGATGAGCCACCGCGACGCCGTGTCCGAGGTACCCGAGGGCTTTACCGTTACCGCCAGCACCGACGTGTGCCCGGTTGCCGCCATGGAGTGCGTCGAGCGCAAGATCTTCACCACGCAGTTTCACCCCGAGGTCAAGCATTCCGAGTACGGTCAGCAGCTGCTGAGCAACTTCCTGTTTGAGATCTGCGGCCTGGAGCCCAACTGGAGCATGGACAACCTGGTCGAGACCATGACGGCCGAGTTTCGCGAGAAGGTCGGCGACGACCGCGTGATTCTGGCTCTGTCCGGTGGCGTCGACTCCTCCGTCGTGGCTGCGCTGGGCGCCCGCGCCGTGGGCAAGCAGATGACCTGCGTGTTCATCAACCACGGCCTGCTGCGCAAGGGCGAGCCCGAGCAAGTGGAGGAGGTCTTCACCAAGCAGTTTGACGTCGACTTTATTCACGTCCACGCCGAGGACCGTTATGCCGAGCTTCTGGCCGGCGTGACCGAGCCCGAGGAGAAGCGCCGCATCATCGGTACGCAGTTCTGGAAAGAGTTCTTCGCCGTGGCGCAGCAGCTCGAGACCGATGGCAAGCCGGTCAAGTACCTGGCTCAGGGCACTATCTACCCCGACATCATCGAGTCCGGAGCTCGCAAGACGGGCGGCAAGACGGCCACCATCAAGAGCCACCACAACCTGATCCCGTTCCCCGAGGGCGTGCACTTTGACCTCATTGAGCCGCTCGACCACTTCTTTAAGGACGAGGTCCGCGCGCTTGGTCTGGCGCTGGGCCTGCCGGGTCACATCGTGTTTCGCCAGCCTTTCCCGGGCCCGGGTCTTGCCATCCGCATCATCGGTGCGGTCGACAAGGAGAAGCTCGAGATCCTCAAGAACGCCGACGCTATCGTGCGCGAGGAGCTCGACGCTTACAACCAGCGTCTGTTTGAGCAGACCGGCGAGCGCAACTCCGAGCACAGCTGCTGGCAGTATTTCGCGGTTCTGCCCGACATTAAGTCCGTCGGCGTTATGGGCGACGAGCGCACCTATCAGCGCCCGATCATCCTGCGCGCCGTCGAGTCCAGTGATGCCATGACCGCCGACTGGGCCAAGCTTCCCTACGACGTGCTGGCCCGCATCTCCGGCCGCATCGTTGCCGAGGTTCCCGGCGCCAACCGCGTGTGCTACGACATCACGTCCAAGCCGCCCGCGACCATCGAGTGGGAGTAGGCTGATAGGGTTCTGACCTGCACTTTTGAGTGCCGCAC